>CAZGQK010000021.1:0-2776 GCA_964527645.1 uncultured Legionellales bacterium
CGTGGCGATAGCGATAACGAAATGCTACAGCGCATCTACGGCACGGCTTGGGCCAATCAAAAAGACCTGGAGGCTTATTTAAAGCGCTTGGAAGAAGCCGAAAAGCGCGATCATCGTAAGTTGGCTAAGAAGATGGAGCTGTTTCACCTGCAACCGGAAGCGCCGGGCATGGTGTTTTGGCATCCTAACGGCTGGACGGTGATTCGCTTGATGCGTGAGTATTTGCGCGAAGTGCAGTTGGCCAGTGGTTATCAGGAAATCAACACCCCACAACTGGTCGATGGTAGCTTGTGGGAGCAATCTGGTCATAAGGCAAAGTTTGGTGATGCCATGTTTGCTTGCGAATCCGAGAACCATGAATTTATCGTTAAGCCGATGAGCTGTCCGTGCCATGTGCAGATCTTCAAGCAAGGTTTGAAGAGTTATCGTGATCTACCCGTTAGATTCGCAGAATTCGGGCACTGTCATCGTAATGAACGCTCTGGCACCTTGCATGGCTTGATGCGTGTGCGTGGCTTTGTGCAGGATGATGGCCATATTTTCTGTACCGAAGAACAGATTCAAGATGAGGTGTTGGACTTCATTCATCAGTTGCAAGAAGTCTATCAACACTTTGGTTTTAAAGATATTATTTACAAAATATCAACCCGACCTGAGCAACGCGTTGGTAGCGATGCTATCTGGGACAAAGCCGAAGCGGCTTTGATCAAAGCGGTTGATGCGAGTGGTTTGGATTGGGATCTTTTACCAGGTGAGGGCGCTTTTTACGGACCTAAGATTGAATTCTCGCTGCGTGATTGTCTTGGTCGTGTTTGGCAGTGTGGCACGATTCAAGTGGATTTTTCCATGCCAGAGCGCTTGGGCGCCTCCTATATTGCCGAAGATGGCACAAAACAAACACCGGTGATGCTGCATCGAGCCATTCTCGGTTCTTGCGAGCGTTTTTTAGGCATTTTGCTGGAAGAATACTCAGGACGCCTGCCGCTCTGGTTGGCGCCAATTCAGGTCGTAGTGATGCCAATTAGTGAGCGTCAGGGGGAATATGCCCAAAAAATTGGAAATAATTTGCAAAACAATGGGTTTCGTGTCAAAACAGACTTGAGAAATGAGAAGATCGGCTATAAAATTCGCGAACATACTATTGCTCGTATACCTTATCAGCTGATTTTGGGTGATCGTGAGATGGAGGCACAGACGGTGACGTTGCGCTTGCCACAGGAAGATCGCTCAGAGACAATGACTCTGCAAGAGTTGCAAAGTCGTCTCAAGCAAGAGGTATTGAGTGAGTCGAAAGGTTAACTGAGAACAGGGGGAAGCTAACATCGCCATAAAAAAAACGCGCATGAATAATGATATTCGAGTTCCTAAGGTGCGCTTGATTGACAAAGAAGGGGAGCAGGTCGGCATATTGAACACGGCAGAAGCCATGCTAAAGGCAAAGGAAGATGGGTTGGATTTAGTGGAAATCTCACCGAATGCAGAGCCGCCCGTTTGTCGTATCATGGACTATGGTAGATACTTGTTTGACATCAAGAAGCGCAAGAGCGCACAGAGGAAAAAACAAAAGGTTACCCAGGTCAAAGAGATAAAGTTTCGTCCTACTACCGATGTTGGCGATTATAAGGTAAAATTGCGCAAAATTACCGAATTCTTAGAAAACGGCGATAAAGTTAAGATTACCATCCGCTTTCGTGGGCGTGAGATGCAGCACCGCGAACTAGGCATGGACTTGCTCAAACGAGTTGAGCAAGATATCAGTGAATTGGGGAAAGTGGAACAATTTCCGCGATTAGAGGGGCGACAATTATCTATGGTGATTGCGCCAATAAAGAAACAATAAACGAGTAATGTGGAGTAATAACTAATGCCAAAAATGAAGACCAACCGGGGAGCGGCAAAGCGGTTTAAAACAACAGGCAAGGGTGCCTTAAAGCATCGCAAGGCCAATCGTAACCATATTTTGACCAAAAAGGCACAGCAGCGCAAACGCCAATTGCGCGGCATGCAAGATGTCCATAAGGCGGATGTTAATTCAGCAAAACGTCTGTTGCGCGACAAATAATTTAGGAGACTATCATGGCACGAGTAAAACGTGGGGTTACAGCAAGAGCCCGTCATAAAAAAGTAATGAAAAAAGCCAAGGGTTATTACGGCGCGCGCAGTCGTGTGTATCGTGTGGCCAAGCAAGCGGTTATTAAAGCGGCGCAATACGCTTACATCGGTCGTAAGCAACGCAAGCGTCAATTCCGCTCTTTGTGGATTATTCGCATTAACGCGGCGGTAAGAGAATTTGATATGTCTTATAGCCGTTTTATGGATGGTTTAAACAAAGCAAACATCGACATTGATCGTAAAGTGTTGGCTGATCTAGCCGTGCATGACATGCCAGCGTTTGGCAAGTTAGTTGAGGCTGCCAAAGCCGCGCTTTAATCATCTATCCGATTAAAACAAAAAGCCGCACATTGCGGCTTTTTTTTGTCCTTTTGGGAAGCGGGGAGTGTCCTACCTGTCATCCTGCACTTGATCACGGGATCCGGGAAGATTAAAAAACTGGATCCCGCAGCGAAACCACGGGGTGACGGAAGTGGTTTTATCCCGTAGCTAAAGCAAGCCACCCTCAAGTCCAAGCAGAAAATAAAACGACTATGATGGAAACATTAGTTTGAGACGGCCCAACTTCACAAAAAAGATCTCTTCCCTCTTGCCAGCGCGCACCAACTCCTCTACGATAAAACTCCTGAAAAACAGTGAATTAACACAGGCTAACGGATGCACA
>CAZGQK010000021.1:2786-31443 GCA_964527645.1 uncultured Legionellales bacterium
GTAAATGAAATCGTAGAGCAGGCCAAAGGGGCCATTGCCGCCGCCGAGGGCTTGCAACAGCTGCAGCAAGTGCGGGTGGATTACTTGGGTAAGCAGGGTGAATTGACGCAATTGTTGAAAAGCATAGGTCGATTAGACGCCAAAGAGCGCGCCCCAGCAGGGCAGTTAATTAATAAAGCAAAATCTGAGATAAGTAAGCTAATTGATTCAAAAAACGAAGAATTAGAGGCTGATTCTTTGGCCAAAAAATTAACCGAGGAGACGCTTGATGTCACTTTGCCAGGACGCTTGAGCGAATACGGCTCTCGCCACCCGGTCTCACGTACGCAAGCACGCACCATCGCGTTGCTGGCAGCGATTGGTTTTCAAGTGGTCACCGGACCCGAAATTGAAGACGAACAACACAACTTCAACGCGCTCAATATTCCGGAGCACCATCCAGCGCGCGCCATGCACGACACCTTTTACTGTGAAGATGGCTCTTTGCTGCGCACGCACACCTCACCGGTGCAGATTCGTTATATGCAGGAACACGAACCACCTTTTCGTATGATCGCGCCGGGGCGCGTGTATCGCCGCGATTCCGATCCGACACATACCCCCATGTTTCATCAAATTGAGGGTTTAACCGTTTCACGCACAGCAAGCTTTGTCGAACTTAAAAATGTGCTTGAACAATTTGTTAAACGGTTTTTTGAATGTGATGATTTAAAAACGCGCCTACGCCCATCGTATTTTCCCTTTACCGAACCTTCTGCCGAAATGGATATTCAATGCGTGCTTTGCCAAGGTGAGGGCTGTCGTGTTTGTTCGCATAGCGGTTGGTTGGAAATCTTAGGCTGCGGCATGGTGCACCCCAATGTGCTGCGCAACGTCAATATCGATCCCAATGAATACAATGGCTATGCTTTTGGAATCGGCTTGGATCGCTTAGCGATGCTACGCTATAAAATTCCCGATCTACGCTTGATGTTTACGAATGATGAACAATTCTTGAGTCAATTTTAAGGTTAAACAATAAAAAGTTGGGTTAATTAAATGAAATTTAGTGAAAAATGGTTAAGAGAATGGGCCAACCCAAAGGTTAGCACCGCTGAATTAGCTGAGCAATTGAGCATGGCCGGCTTGGAAGTCGACAGTGTGGCGCCAGCAGCTAATGCTTTTACCCAAGTGGTCGTTGGCGAAATCCTAGAGGCTAAACAGCATCCCAATGCGGATCGTTTGCGCTGCTGTAAAGTCAATGTAGGTAATAAAACACTGGATATCGTTTGTGGTGCCGCTAACGCACGCGCTGGCATTAAAGTGGCGGTGGCTCTGGTGGGCGCCAAACTCAGTGAAAATTTTAAGATTAAAAAAAGTAAATTACGCGGTGAGCCCTCTGAGGGCATGATTTGTTCAAGCAGCGAGCTGGGACTGGCCGATGCAAGCGAAGGTATTTTAGAATTATCTGCTGATGCTCCGCTAGGGCAGGACTTGCGTGATTATTGGCAACTCGATGACACGATTATTGACATTGAATTAACGCCTAACCGTGGCGATTGTTTAAGTATTAAGGGAGTAGCAAGAGAAGTTAGTGCTATTAATAAAGTAGAGATGACACCTATTGAAATAAATAGCATTTCTCCTAGCATAAAAGACAACTTTAAGATTAATGTGAAAGTTGAAGAAGAGTGTCCAACTTATTGTGGTAGAGTGATTAGTAGTATTAACAACCAAGCCAGTTCACCACTTTGGCTGCAAGAGCGCCTGCGACGCGGCGGTATTCGCAGCATTAACCCAGTGGTGGATGTGGGTAATTACGTCATGTTGGAGTTGGGGCAACCGTTGCACGCCTTTGATTTGCAAAAATTAGACGGTGGGATTCAAGTGCGTCACAGCAAAGCTGGTGAAAAAATAACTTTATTAGATGCTCAGGAAATTGAACTTAAGAAAAATACGTTAATCATTGCCGATCACCAGGCACCACAAGCAATCGCTGGTGTGATGGGGGCAGAGAGCTCTGCGGTTAGCGAGACGACCAGCAGTATCTTTTTGGAAAGTGCGTTTTTCTCACCGGTTAAAATTGCCCTGCAAGCACGCGGGTATCGTTTGCAAACGGATGCTTCGTATCGCTTTGAGCGCGGTGTGGATTATCAATTGCCGTTAAAAGCACTGGAGCGGGCCACCGAATTATTGTTAGCTATTGTCGGCGGCCAAGCCGGACCCGTTAGTGAACACATAGCAGAAAAATACTTACCGCAACGCAACGCCATTGCCATTCAGCGTAGTGACATTAGCCGCAGTTTAGGTATTGAACTTGACGATGACGTGGTACTGGCTATTTTGCAGCAGCTGCAGTTTACAGTGATCTCACAAGAGCAAGGTTGGTTAGTGAACGTGCCGAGTTATCGTTTTGATATTGAACAAGCGGCCGATATTGTTGAGGAAGTAGCCCGTCTTTACGGTTACAGCAATATTCCAAGTCAGGCAGCACATGCCGTTTTAAACATTCCTCCGTGTTCAGAAAGTCAACTGAACGAAGCCGATTTTTGTAGCGTGCTAACCGCACGTGGATACCGTGAAAGCATTACTTACAGCTTTGTTGACAAAGCATTGCAACAATTATTGCATCCAAAACATGAAGACCTGAAATTAACCAATCCATTGGCCGAAGAGATGAGCGTGATGCGCGCTAGCTTGTGGCCCGGACTGTTACAGGCCGCTTGTTTTAATCTCAAACGTCAGTGCACCACGTTGCGCTTATTTGAAACCGGGTTAACGTTTCCACGCATAGGCAAGCAGTGGCAACAGAGCGCCAAATTAGGCGGTTTAATTGCTGGTGAGGCGCATCCACAACAATGGGCATTAACATCGCGTCCCGTGGATTTTTACGACGTTAAGAGTGATATTGAGGCGTTGTTGCGGCGCGCCAAACAAAACACTTTGTGCGAATGGCAAAGAACCGAGCACCCGGCATTGCATCCGGGACAAAGCGCGTCGATTTATTTAGGGGGTGAACAACTAGGGGTGGTTGGTGCCCTGCATCCACGGATTGCTAAACAATTGGGTATCAAGGTGCCGCTTTATCTCTTTGAGCTGGATTTTGAGGAGCTTAGAAATACCGAGCTCAGTGAGTTCCAATCGATTTCAAAATTCCCGATGATTCGCCGAGATTTGTCCTTTATTGTGCCAAAAAGCCTTTTGGTACAGGAAATGTGTAAAAAAATTCGTGAATTAGGGGGCAAGCTATTGAACAATGTGCAAATATTTGATATTTATCTGGGGCAAGGTATTGAGGTGGGGCAAAAAAGTGTTGCTATGGGGTTGATATTTCGAGACCCATCCCGCACTCTTACAGAAGCAGAAATCAATGCAATTGTTCAAACTATCGTCGATGGTTTGAAAAAAGAGTTAAACGCAATTTTGAGGGTATGATTCAATGGCACTTACCAAAGCTGATTTAGCAGAGCACCTGTACAATGTCATCGGTCTGAACAAGCGTGAAGGCAAAGAGCTTGTTGAGTTATTCTTTGAAGAAATTCGTTATTCTCTAGAAAATGGGGAGACTGTTAAGCTTTCTGGTTTTGGCAATTTTAATTTACGTGATAAAAAGGAAAGGCCAGGAAGGAATCCAAAAACAGGTCAGGAAATACCAATTTCAGCACGCCGAGTGGTTACTTTTCGTGCTGGTCATAAACTCAAATCCAGGGTGGAACAACATGCCAAACCAGAGGAACAGAAGGAAGCTGACGGAGACTTGTAATTTACCGGCAATTCCGGACAAATTGTATTTTACAATTGGTGAAGTGGGGCGACTGTGTGATTTAAAACCACACGTCCTGCGTTATTGGGAACAGGAGTTTTCACAACTCCATCCGAATAAACGTCGTGGTAATCGCCGTTACTATCAACGCAAAGATGTGGAGTTGATACGTAGTATTCGTCAATTGCTTTATGAGGAAGGCTTTACTATTAAAGGCGCCAGACAACGATTAGCTGAATTAGAGACCAGCACTAAAAAACAGAGCAAACAAAAAGTCACCGCTCCTGTTCAAAGTGTGGTTGCAGATCTTGAGCAGTTACTCGGAGAGCTGGAACAAGCAGAGCAATAATTTAAAAGCTCGAGCCACAATACTATAACACACGGGGCGTAGCGCAGTTTGGTAGCGCACTTGCATGGGGTGCAAGGGGTCGCAGGTTCAAATCCTGCCGTCCCGACATCCTTACTATCCTTGCGCCAACCTTTTACAGTATTACTGGAATTCCCTACTTGATTTTTACCGAAAAAATGCGATAGATTGAATCTTAACGTAAGCTTAGTATTAATCACTCGCGAGTAGCTATTTTGACGAACAAAATCACCGAAATATTGGCTTGCCCTGTTTGCAAGGGCAAGTTGTTGATGGATCCAAAAGGCAAAAAACTTCTTTGCCAGTTTGATAAATTGGCTTATCCGATTCGCGACGGCATCCCAGTTATGATTATTGAAGAAGCGGAAAAACTAACGCAACCGTAGGATTTTTCTATGACAATGGAAGAATTTCACATCATCATTCCAGCTCGCTATCACTCAACCCGATTGCCAGGCAAACCGTTATTGCAAATAGCCAACAAATCCATGCTCCAGCACGTGCATGAAAATGCTATTGCCAGCGGCGCTGAAAGTGTCACCATTGCT
The DNA here is from genome assembly GCA_964527645.1 of uncultured Legionellales bacterium. Classification (GTDB taxonomy): domain Bacteria; phylum Pseudomonadota; class Gammaproteobacteria; order CAZGQK01; family CAZGQK01; genus CAZGQK01. The sequence continues at coordinate 7,444 of CAZGQK010000021.1, forward strand.
ACCGAAGATGAGCGTATTGCTGAAGCTGCTGAAGCTTTTGGTGCCAACGTGTGCATGACCTCGGATGAACATGCCTCCGGGACCGAACGCATTACCGAGGCTTTGTTAGCGTTGGATCTAGACGAAGATCCCATTATTATCAACTTGCAAGGTGATGAACCTCTTATTAAACCTGAGCTGATTCATCAAGTGGTGACCGATCTTGCTAAATACGACAATGTAAAAGTGGCCACGCCGTGCTGTCCCATCACCGATGTTGAGGAACTGTTTAATCCTCATGTTGTCAAAGTGGTGATGAACAAACGCAATTTTGCCCTGTATTTCAGTCGAGCACCTATTCCTTGGAACTTAAATACATTTCAAGAAAAATCCTCTATTAATTTGAATAACAATTATTTCCAACACATAGGACTCTACGGTTATCGAGCCAGTTTTTTGAAAGATCATATGGATTGGTGCAGTTCACCTTTACAGCCGATTGAATCATTAGAACAGCTTTCCATCCTTTGGGGGGGCGGGCGCATTCATATGGTGCCAGTGGACGGCCAGCCACCCATCAGTGTTGATACCCAAGCAGATCTCAAACGTGTACAAAGCCTGTTTGATGAAAAATAAGCGCGTGCGCGCCTGGTTCATAATTTATAACTTCTGCTTTTACGATTAGATAACGTGTTTTCGTTGGGGTGTTTATTTACCAGGAACTAAACATTGCAAGGAGCAAAAGATGTTAGCTATTAAAAATGAAGTTGAGCTTGCGCAAAGTCGAATTCGATCATACCTACGCGAAACGCCATTAGACCATTCTTTACCCTTGAGCAAAATCACTAGCAGCAATGTTTATTTAAAGTGTGAAAATCTCCAATACACGGGGGCTTTTAAAGTACGCGGTGCGCTAAATAAGTTACTTGCTTTAACTAAATCAGAGTCCCAAAAAGGCATTGTAACTGCTTCAACTGGAAATCATGGTGCTGCAGTTGCATTTGCTCTCAACAAGTTAAAAATTCCTGGCATTATTTTTCTGCCAGAAAATGCTTCAACTACAAAGATTGACAATATTCGCAACTACGATACTACTTTAAAATTTTATGCTACAGACTGTATGCAAACAGAAATACATGCCCGCCAGTATGCCGTGCAACATAACATGACTTATATTTCCCCGTATAATGATCCGCAAATTATTGCTGGGCAGGGCACAGTTGCTTTGGAATTAGCACAACAATTAAGTCCTATTGATGTAGTACTTGTTCCTGTTGGCGGCGGTGGACTAATATCTGGGATTGCCGGTTATCTTAAGGCTATTTCCCCGCAAACTACAATCATTGGTTGCTTACCTGAAAATTCGCCTGTAATGGCTGAGTCGATTAAGGCTGGAAAAATACTAGAAATGGACACGCAACCAACGCTTTCTGATGCAACTGCCGGTGGTATAGAACCTGGCGCTATTACTTTTGATCTATGCAACAAGCTAGTGAACGATTATATTTTAGTATCCGAGCAAGAAATTAATGACGCTATGATTACTTTAATTAAAACCCAACATCTTTTATCCGAAGGTGCAGCAGCAGTTGCGCTAGCATCACTATTAAAAAATGCAGCGCATTTTCAAGGTAAAAATGTGGTTGTTGTCTTAAGCGGCGGGAATATTAGCCTAGAAGTATTAAAGGCCGTGTTAGCCAGTTGCTAGTGTTGGGGGGTCTTGGCCAGCCTTCTTTTTGTTTATAATTTGCAGAGGTCGACAACCGTCATTAAAAGCGCCGATGGAGAGAACTGCAAGCGTCAAATCGACCACAGCCTTAACAAGTAGTTATCAAGGCTGTAGATCAACTGACGCTTACTTACATCCACATTTCTTACAATAACGTTTTAATTTGCGCATGGTAATTTGATAAGGTTGGAACCTGCGTTGAGCTTTCCAATATCAATTGGACATTTTAAAGCATTTTTAGCCTTATTTTTTTTGTAAAAAGAAAACGTCAGGACAGGAGGCTTTTTCCACTCATCTACTACACCAACTGCGATTATGGGATTAATGGTCCCCGCAAGATACTGGGTATATTTGGCAAACATTTTGACCGGTATCGCCTGATTATCGGCAGAGTAGCTGCTTCCACCGTTGGGACGAAGATCCACGGCTACGTTAAAATAATTGTATTTAGACATGGTTTTGGATTTCTGAAATCGCACGGACGTCGATTTCACACTGGTATTCTGATTGTGTGCTACTGCGAAAGCCCATGTTGATGTTGATAACATAGTGAGGCCTGAGATAGCCATAAGTATTACTTTTTTAATAGTCATTATTTTTTCTCCATAGATAGTTTTTAGATTGAGTATATGATGACCCACATCACGTATTCATCTTACTACAAACCAACAAAACTAACCAAACCAATCTAATCTAATTTTCTGGTTGCGTTGCACAGATAAACCTTAAGTAAAGCTTAAGTATGGGTGAATTTTTCATCTGACTTATAAAAAACCTTGCGCAGATAAACCTTAAGTAAAGCTTAAGTATGGGTGAATTTTTCATCTGACTTATAAAAAACCTTGAATCAAAGTAACTATTTTATTAATTCTTTACTTAATTTTTCATTAAGGAATAGGGCAAAGGCAAATAGCTATGCTCGTAATAACTACCTACTTATGTGGGGAAAACAAGCTTAAGGAAAAATTAAATATAAACGTTTGATGGCATAAAATATCAATATAATGATTTTTTTCAGCATGATATGTAATGTATTTAAACATTTTTATAAAGAAACAAACTTGTTATTTTTATGCACTTTTGGATAAATACTATTCGCATGCCAAAATAAAGTATGTAAATATCCCAATCCTAATGGACATTTATTTTTTTACTTAATGTTCAAAATTAGAAACTCAAGGGACTCTGGGTAAAGTTATAAGCGATATTTTTTGCAAGGAAGTGGCAATTTTTTTGCTGTTGCTTTTATGGTTTATTTTTATACAAAATGACGAGTTTAACAATTGGGTCCAGTGTGATGTATCACCGCTAACCCGCAAGTAAGGAGAGATGGCATGTCAGTTAAATTTAGTATTGTGGGGTCTACGGCGTTTGTTTGTGGCGTATTTTTGAGTACAACGTTTGCTGCTAACACTTCCCCGCGGGCACATTTTAAATTCAGCCCGCAAGAAGGTTCCCAAACTAATACAATGGGCCATGCCACCAGTTGGGGGCAGATAGCTAGTAAATACCAAGTAACAGGTCAGCCGCTTGAATCTGCGCAAACTTATCACACTACCCATGGCAAAGGGCCTAAATTTTTCGCAGTAAAGGATAATGCGGTTTACTATTACTGGAGTGGACATGAATGCATGTATGGAGCAAAGCGTGTGGCAGGCAAATGGTGTCGTTATAACACCGGTCAATTGCTATTAACTCAATTTGGCTCTGCTTATCCAGCCACATTGGCGGATAATTATTTTAGTATTGGTGTGGCTGCTGGTTTTTTGAGTTTACCCGTTCATACTTTAGCTTATTCAGGTAGTACCTATCATCCTTCCCTCACTTATCAGCCGAAAAATGTTCTGGTTCTCCCTAGCATAAAGATTGGTCATTATTTCACTAATCATTCATTTTTAAGAAGCTTGTTTGGTGATCGTAATAGTATCGAATTAAGCGTACAAACTGGCCTCTATAAGTATCAGCAAACAAAAACACCTAATGCAGATGATAATACTATTTGGAATTCAAATGGAGCAGGGGAGTCTCCAGTCATCCCCACAGGCTATGTGCTCAATTCTGTTAAAGGTGAAACCAAACAAACCTATATAGGGAGTGGGATTTATTGGCGCGGTAACAAAATGTTTAAGAACACTTGGGTGGAGATGCAGCCAAGTATCGGAGCGATTTTCAACTACATAAAGGAAGATAATACTTATCACTACAACTACACCGTGAGCTCTACGCCTGTTCAGACAGTAAATCGTGATGAAAAAACCAACACCTATTATTATGGTTTAAGCATTGGTGATCAGTTTAACTATTTAGCAACCAAGCAATTCACACCTTTTCTAGGACTAGAGCTACAAGTTTTGTATGCCAAAACTACGCTCGAGGTTCATGATAATAGCCAATATCTGACAGGGGGGCAACCTGACTGGAATTTATCCGTTAGAACTTCCGCTACGAAGTATACTTATCGCGGCATACTCGACTTGGGCATGAAACTAAAGCTAACTCACGCTGTCAATTCTCCTGCGGTTATTTTGGACGGCGGCTTGGATTACTGGGGGTATCGTCCTAAAATCATTGAGGCCTCAAAAGGGGTTGGCGTTCACTTAGCAAATGCTACGGCGGCTATACCATTTGTGGGCATCACACTGCAAATACCATTTGTTTAATTAGTGCGTTACACTTTATTTCGAAATAATAAATGTTGCCCTGCAGAAAATGCGGGGCAACGAAAAAATCCCCGTTAAAATAATTTTCTTTCCTTGCTTATTGCTGCATTTTTTTAAAGAATGTTTTTCCGTACTTAATCCTGGCCAGGCTTCAAATAAAGCAATAATCATCCATATGTGTTAAAGTGATGACTTCTGCCCACCTCCTAATATATTGTTAAGAAAAATAACATTGCATCCTTAAGGAAAAATTAGTCATATATTTTTTTCTTTAGGCCAGCTATTATTGCAACCTGAATACATTAATATACCTGATGGTTATGGGTGTTAACGTAGTAATTAATTTAACTTTGGGGTTGATTCTTAGGATGAAAAATAATTTTATAAAAATAATTTTATCTTGTTCGTTTGTTTTTTTATTAGTTATAAGCAACAGATCGGTAGCTTCATCGTGTGCAATAGCGGTTGGCAAGGGTTGTGTCACATTAACAAACGCCGGTACCCCAGGGACAACATGTTATGATTCCCTAGAGTCATATTCTGTAGAGGCTGGCACTACTTATTCTTCTAGTAATCATAATGCTATAACTCTAACGCTGCCTAAAGGTTCCTTTCCAAATGCCACTCCAGCCAATCCAATAGTATTACCTAAAATCCCATCCAATTGTCATCAAGCTAAAAATCCCTACTTTAGCCTACCAGAGGGGTTCATTGCGCAAGGGTGTGCTATAGCTCAGCTGACAGCCACGCCAGTTCTTATACCGGACACACAGAAGTCCATTTTTAAAGACGCGCATTTAGTAGCAACCGTTATTGGTAATCAAATTACAATTACCTCCACCGGCCCAGTAGATTTACCCAACGATTGTCCCCTAGGTAAATCTTGTATAGCCCAGCTAGCAATATCAGCGAGTTCAACTTTAGGAAGCGCGTGCCCACTACCCTCTCAAGACAAAATTATTGTTAATATACCGATTATAGGGGCAATCACGGAAGTAAATTTTATCGATACACCTCCTGCCGGCGCGACCTGTCCAAGTGGAACAACTCCTTGTGCTGTCCCTACACAGGCAAACATTCAACCTGCAACGGTTGATGTTGAAGCTTTGCAAGAACAAGCGGCCAACAATGATACCTTGCAAACAAGCCTAAGAAATAATACGCGACTGCAGTGTAAGGAAGAAACAGGTAGCAGTACCTATGAATGGACTAATTGTGCAAATGAAAATTTAAAATTTAGTGAGACAGGAACCATGCCAAATTCTTTAACTTTGGATTCTACCAAAGTGGGTGGCAGCTTAGGCGGTCATTTGGAAATATGTGGCGCAAATAGTTCGTCTACAGCAAAAGTGACTCTGAAAAAAGCTCAACTGAATAATGGTGCCAATGATGTGGATACCTGGGTTTGTCCAAATGGTTATCATCCACAGCAAAACAGTACGCCTCCAGGACTTAGCACAATGCTCCGACTAACCGCTTGTGTGGAACAACCCAGTGGTGAGGTTTGTACTACCAATGATAGTGGTACCCCCATGTTTCTGCCTTTTTACATCCATGGAACGTCGAATCCAGTCTTTTATCCTCATTTTTCGAATAATACCCCAATTAGCGTCAATCCTTTCCCAAATGCCGTGGTGAACACAAAAACGGTATCTTTAATCCCCGCGTCTTCCTCACCGATTGTTGATCCAATACAAAAAGCAGGAAAACCTTATGCGCAAGATCCCGCAGCTGATCTAAGCTTTAAAATAGAGGACAGAACAAACTTGCCTGAGGAATTCGAGCTTCCGCTTGCAGCTACGCGAGCGGCCGGGGACACCAATATAACAGATAACTTATATACTGCACCTTCACCAACGACTTTGCCTAAAAAATTCACCTTCACCACCTATGTTTGTAACGCGCAAGGATGTTCTGATCGATCAACGGCGCAACCACCGGCGTCTGTTGATACCACTTATCAGGTGGAGGTTACCCAACAAACGGTAACAGCGATTCATTTAAATTCGACGTTGCCCACAGCAATTTTCAACGCCCATAAGGCGGGACAAGATTTTAATTTATTAACCAGTGACAAATGTGGAACAAGTGGTAATGCACCGTGCTTGACCTGTGACTTTGATAATGGCCAGACTGGTTTGTCTTGCCAGAATTTTGTCACTTGTACCAACGCATCCACACTTGCTTCTGGTATCACCTTTAATGGTGCGCAGGGCGCCTGCACATTGGGTGAAGCTTCCCCCATTAATTACTGTATAACAAAATCAGGCAGTACTCCCACAGAAAGAAAAACCTGCCCATTGAATTTTGAGTTTAATCCAGACATTGATAGTGGCAACAAAACGGCGGCTATCACCATCACCGGTGATAGTGGCAGTAGCGCAGCGCCAAAGATTGTAGACGTTAAATATTCAATCATAACCAACCCCGCAGATTTACCCAGCTTTACAGATTTGACCCCATTAAACGAGGCATTTGCAACTAATACTGAAGTAAGTATGCCTGCGGTAGCTTCACCAAAAATTAACAACCCACTGAGCGATGCTGTAGGTTATGGGCAGACGTGTATTAATCCATTGGGCAACACTGATAATTGTACAAATTCAGGAACGGAGTATACAAATCCCACCGTACCCAATTTACCACCTGGGTTAACAATTTCTCAGGCAAGTGGTTCCATGGCATCCGTACTTTCGGGTACGCCAACTGCACTTGCAGATAACCCTAGCCCTATAAATTTAAAGGTATGTAACGTGGCAGGGTGTGGCAGTTCTTCCCTGGAAGATAGCATTAAAGTACTCCCAGGCAGCTACAATATGCTTTGTCCTGACGGTCAAAGTACGGCTATAGTAAATCAATCGAGAGTAACAAGCCAAGCTATTTCGTCGCCACCCTCTATTCCCTATAGTATAGTAACTAAGTTTTATCCCGTAAACTACGCTGCCGCTATGAGCAGCGGCTATCAGAAAGTTAAAAGTATTTTAGAGAATGATCCCCATGCTCTCCCCATGAAACAGTACAATGATGATGGAACACCAAAATACCTTATGTTTACTATTAAATATAATAATTATGTTTACTGTGCGTATTCATCAGGAAATTGTCAATCTGGAGGGTTAGCCTTTCCTTGTTACTTGATTAAAGCAGCGGTTCCATCAAGCTTTGATTGGGGACAATGGGTGCCGGGGGGAGGGACAATACATACAATCCAACAGAATTCATACTGCGCAACAGGTAGTCAGAGTGTTGTTAACTCATATGACAGGTGTAAAGTTGAGGTTAATTATAGTAGCACTTTTACAAATAAACACAGGGATCATAATAATTAATTGTGATTTAAAAAAAATAAACCATGAAAATCAATAAGGAGTGAATTATGCATGACCTAGAAGCAGGGGGGCTACCGCCCGACGTAGCCAATAACATTAGAACCAATCCAGCCGCCATGGCGCTCCTAGCTGGGAGGCTGGCGCCAAAGGGTATAATTATGTACATTGAAGGAAATCCATTTTGGATTGGGCCGATGCCGCCGCACGCGGTAATGCGAGTACTTGATGCGAGTGCACCGCGTGTCACTCTGCTTGTCTCCAAGCGGGCGGGCCAGGAGGCGCCGCCCGACTATAACACCGGTGACGCCGCAATATACCTGAATCCAGCAGCGCGCTTTGCATTGCCGGCACGGGCTCTTCTCCAGGCTGCAGAGGCGAGCCTTGCCGCTCTCGAGGGGGGCGTAGTAGTAGTTGCTGCGATCTGCTTGTTACCATATAGCGCGTTGAGATGTGGCTTAAGCTGGAATGCTGGCGCGGGCCACGAAGCGCCTTTGCTTGGGAATGAGGCAGCTAGAGCTAACAACCCGCTTAGGCACGTGGAAGCGAAAGCGCCGTGGTATATGCAGGATGGCTATCTACTCAGGAAGGCCATTACCGGCGCCCTCTCTAAACCTTCCCGGGGTAGCTTGACCGAGTTCCTAAGGTCTCGTCTAAAATCTCCATTAACCACAGAATTCATGCGCATGTGGGTGAAATGTAAAATATTTATGGAATGTGGTCACGTGCCCTGGACTTGGGCGCTGGCGCTAGCTGCTACTGCTGGCACACTCTTTAAGCTCGGATACCCCCCATTACAAAAACATATGAGCAAGCCGCTATATGATGTGGTTTTTAAGGCCTCCGTGAAGAGATGTAAGGACGCGTGGGGCCCGGAGCGTCCTTGTGAGGTTGACGGTCACCTAACTCCGTCGTCAGAGGTATATGCTCACGTCCTGTCGGCTGAAAAGTGTAACAACAGATTCCACCAGCCCGATGATTTACAGCAGGCATGTAAATGGCTCATGAATCAATACCTGACTTGGTTAATTGTTGGAGCTAGCGTTATGGCGTTAATCATCCTAACTCTCATGTACCGCCGCACGGTTACTCAACAACGAGACCTTTACTTAAGCCTTAAGCACGAGATGATCCTAGAGGCTCAACGAGTGACGAAGTGGTTCAACGAGAGCGAGCGCCATGACGCTGGTGCTGAAGATAGGGCTGGTGGTGCTGAAGATAGGGCTGGTGGTGCTGATGATAGGGCTGGTGGTGCTGATGGGAATGCGGGTGGTGCTGATGGTAATGATGGTGGCGCTGATGATGCGGTGCAGGCTGCGTCGGGAAGGGCTGGGGCAGCTCTTAGGCTCGACGTAAGCGAGTGGCTGGCAACTCATCGTCAGGGAGGCATGCTAGGACATCCCAACTCCGAGGGGAGAGCAGAAAGACTTATGGCGGCGCAGTGGGCGCAGCGGCGCGCGCGCTCATCCGGTACCCCACTGGAGGGCAGCGAGGCGCAGAGGAGGTTGATAGCTAGCGTAGTAGAGATATGGGACGCCACCGCAACAGTAGGTGATCCGAACGAAGCCGCGCTCAGAGCGTGCTACGCGGCTGCAACGGGTACGGTGCTGCCCAATGGGTCCGCTTCTGCCGCTGCCGCTCTGCTCGTTCTTCAAGCTCGGCAGGAGGACGAGCAGGCGGGCAACGTCCAAGGCGCAAATCTCGTCGTCTAGGCGGGCTTCTGGCGGTGTACGCGTGTGCAACGGGTACGGTGGTGCCCGACAGCTCCGCGGAAGCTAATGTTCTCTCACTGGCTGGAAAGTAATTTCCGGCCAGCGCTCGCAGGTGAGTTCTAAGTTCACCTGCGAAGGCGCTAAATAGGTTAAATAATCTCCGCTATCACGGGCTAATTGACGACGTTCTGTTTGTTTAAATTCCTCTAATTTTTGTTTATTATCGCTTTCTACCCAACGCGCGCACACTACCGATGCGCTTTCATAATAACAAGCAACGCGGTATTCATGTTGCAAACGAAAAGCAACCACATCAAATTGCAAGGCACCAACGGCGCCTAAAATTAAATCATTGCCTTGTAGGGGGCGAAAAACTTGAGTGGCCCCTTCTTCTGAAAGCTGAATTAAACCTTTTAGTAAGGCTTTTTGTTTGAGTGGATCTTTTAGACGGACTACACGAAATAATTCTGGTGCAAAATTGGGAATGCCGGTGAATTTAAGTGTTTCACCTATACTAAAAGCATCACCAATTTGAATATTGCCATGATTGTGCAAGCCAATAATATCGCCCGCATAAGCTTGTTCTGCGCTCTCGCGTGCACCGGCCATAAAAGTAAGCGCATTATTGACCGCCATGGCGCGTTGCAAACGTATGTGCTGCATTTTCATGCCTTTTTGATATTGCCCGGAGACAATGCGCATAAAAGCGATGCGATCCCGATGCGCCGGGTCCATATTCGCTTGTACTTTAAACACAAAACCCGAAAATTTACTCTCTGCTGGGCTCACTTCGCGCTGCTTTGCCTGACGTGATTGTGGGGCAGGTGCATGTTTGACAAAAAAATCCATTAAGTGCGCAATACCAAAATTATTCAGCGCACTACCAAAAAAAACCGGCGTTAATCGCGCTGCTAAATACGCTTGTAAATTAAACGCATGACTAGCCCCTTGTACCAGTTCTATTTGTTCACGCAAACTTTGCGCTTCTTGCTGGCCTAATTTTTCATCCAATAGCGGATTATCCAGTCCATCTACCACTTCTAGGTTTGTTTTATTTAAAGAATCGTATAAATAAATACGATCTTCTAACAAATGATAGACACCTCTAAACAATTTACCCATGCCAATGGGCCAAGTAATAGGCGCGCATTGAATATTTAATACAGATTCAATATTGTCTAATAATTCAATAGGCTCGAGTCCATCACGATCTAGCTTATTGATAAAAGTCATAATGGGGGTGGTGCGCAAACGGCACACTTCCATCAATTTAACTGTTCGTTCCTCAACACCCTTGGCAGCATCAATCATCATCAAGGCTGAATCAACGGCCGTTAACGTGCGATAAGTATCTTCGGTAAAATCGGCATGCCCCGGGGTATCTAACAAATTGACGATACGCTCGCGATAGGGAAATTGCATCACCGACGTGGTAACAGAGATCCCACGTTGTTGCTCCAAGGCCATCCAATCTGAGGTTGCGTGCCTAGTCGCCTTGCGTCCTTTAATCGTCCCCGCCATTTGAATAGAACCACTGACGAGCAACAACTGCTCTGTTAGGGTCGTTTTACCCGCATCGGGATGCGAAATAATGGCAAAAGTACGCCGTTTTTCTATTTGTTTGAGCAACTCGGACATGGCTGGCCTCTTATATGATAGGTCGGCATTGTACCCATTCTCAACAACGGTGTCTAATCGCTTGATAATTGGAAAAACTCGTTATAAAGCCAGCTGAGAGAAACACAATTACTGTAATTATTACTGTAGCGAAAAAAGCTGAGAAAGCTTAAACTTAGTCTTATTAAAATAGGATAAAAAAAGGGTAGAAAAGGTGATTTGGACAAGCGAAGAGCGTGAAAGGGAGCATTTCTTCTTTGCTGTGTTCTGCAGGGTGGGATCCAACCAGCACGGTCATGCCTGCAAAAGTGGCAGCCCAGATATCATGAAAAAATACATTAAAAATAGGAACTGTCATTGACAAACTCACTCGTAGCCAATCAACATGCTGTACGCCATTTATTTGCCAGCGCCCATCGTTTAGCGCGTGAGGCGCAATCCACACGACAATTTATCGATGTAACACAGGTGGAACCCTCGCATCCTTTGCCAGAATCCACCCTACAATTCCTATCGCAATATTGGCAGCAACAATTACAACCAACTTCAATCTCAGATTTTTCTACAGCCGCAGAAGTTTTATCTGACTCATATAGTCGGGAAGAAGGGGATGAAAAAATAAAAGCTAGTGAGTTAATTGCTGAAAAATTATCACTTGAGTATGGCACAAACATTGACGGCGAACAATTAAATTTTATTTGCCACAAACCACTTATTATTAACGGTCTAATTAAATTAATGCAACATTTTTTCCCACAAACCAAACTATTTACCTTTTTGCCCTGGGATTATTGGCCGTACGCTAATGAATCGGTATATGCCTTGGGATCTATCGGACTAAAAGGTGAAAGTTATGCCAGCGTGCTGCAATCACGGCTACAATCATTGTGCAATGAGGATATCAAGCCCGGCGCATTCTTCATCGCTCACCCCAACGCACTTATTGAAACAGTGCTCACCAAGCAAGGCGCTCAATTGATCCATAGTTGTTTGGCTAAATTTCCTGATACCCCCATTATTATCGATGAAAGCCTGCTAGAATTACACCCCAAAATAAATTCATTAGCATCACTGCTAATGGCTTATCCTGAAAATAGAAAACGGCTTATTATCTTGCGTTCAGCTAACGGTTGCTTATCGGCAGAAGCCAATCAATTGCATATGGTCTGCATTCTTAACCCTGAATGGCAGCAAAAATATTTGGCTTATATGACGCCTAATCTCATGTCGATACCACCGAGCTTATTGATTGCTTATGCCAACGGTTTTACGCACATGTGCAGCGAAGAACTGGATCAGGTGGAGCAATATTATCAATCACGTATCGATTACATTAGCAACCGCTTAAAAGATCTACAAGTACCGTGCTACAGCGCGCACGGAGGAGGGTATATCATTGCCGATTTTAGTCACTTATTACCTTCACCCACCCCCGGTAGTCTGCAACAATATGAACAACAAGCTGCCATTATGGCAACTGACATTGATCTTGCTTATGCCATGGTATTTTCTGACTATTGTTTGCTAACCCCCATGTCTTATTATGGTTATGATCCTAAAAAAGGTTTATTGGGTATTCATTGTGTTGCCGATGAAGCCACCTTAGTGGAGCTTATGGATAGAATTGAATATCGTATTTGGGAAATACGGCGTATTAAACGCCACACAACCACTAAATTTGTACGAGAGCCTATTTATACCGAACCACCCTCACAAGATTTAAATGTCGCAAAACCGCCTGCTCGGATTATTGCTAAAAAAGCCAGTATAACCCCCATCAATGAAAGGCGAGATAAGAAAAGATAGGCTCACTTTTCACCTACGTACCGCGATTTATTAATAGCCTGTGCCCCCGCACCGTCATCCCGCGGCTAAACCGCGGGGTGACGAAGCTGGGTAATGCCACAACCCACGCTAAGGCGCTCGAGATGACAAAACCCCGAAGGGCTGCTAGACTGCGATTCAAGCAATCAGCTGGTAAAAATACATGCCATCAAGCCAACAAAACCTCCCAAAAGCACCTATGAGCTGGGCCTATCTTCATCCAAAGTTTTGGCCGACCTGGCTGGGTATGGGATTACTCTGGGGATTATCCAAATTACCCTATCCGATGATGTTGCAGGTTGGCAAAGGCTTAGGCTACCTTCTCAGCAAACTGGGCAAAAAGCGCCACAAGATTGTGTTAACCAACTTAAAATTGGTCTTCCCCGCATTGGACCTGCCCACGCGAGAACAATTGGCGCGGCGTTTCTGGGCATCTTTTGGCATGGGTTTGTTAGAGTCCGCCATGGCGTGGTGGGGCAACAAAAAACGCTTGCAACAGCGTTTTGAAATTGACGGTGCAGAGCATTTGCACCAAGCGGTGCAATCTGGGCGCGGGGTGGTCATGTTAACCGGGCATTTTATCGCCAATGAACTCATCATCCCTTTTTTCTATGGCCAACCCTTACCTGTTAAAACCAACACAGCCGCCAAACGCCAACACAATCCTTTATTTAATACCTTAGTAAATCGCGCGCGGCAAAAATATCGAGTAGAAGTCCTGCACGCACAACAATTAAAAACCATTTATAAAAAATTATTAAAAAAAGAATGGGTCGGTTTTATTCTCGATCAAGATTTTGGTACGGATCATGCTGTATTTGTCCCTTTTATGGGCGTGCCCACCGCAACCACCACGGCTTTATCACGCATTGCTGGCAAAACTAATTGCCTGGTTATACCTTTTTTTATTGCACGGTTAAAAAAGGGTAAATACCGAGTAAAAATTTATCCCGCCTGGGACAACTACCCCAGTGGTGATGATAAAAAAGACGCACAACGCTACAATTTATTTCTAGAAGAGATAATTCGCACCTATCCCGAGCAATATATTTGGACACATCGACGTTTCAAAGCACGTCCGCCAGGAGAACCGGCTGTTTATTAACAAGCAATGATTAATTTTAAATGATTAATTTTAATCGCTTGCTGCACAAACTTTCCCTAACATTAATAACCTAATTTTTCCTTAAGAATTCTTTTCTTTTATTTATAGCTGAGAGTCGCTATCATTGTTAGTAAACTTATATTTTTTTAATAGTTGACTTAAACCTGGTCAATTTATGGTGGCTTCAATTAAGGGGAAGCTTGTGGAATTATTTTAGAAGGAGTAACACCATTCAAGCATTTAGGAAGATCGCTACTGATGTTGTAAAGGTCGCTTCTATTCCTGCAAAGTCGGTTGCAAAATCTCTTGCCTTCTTTTTATTGGCAGCAGGTAGGATCGATAAAAATTTGGCTTATATCCTCACAGCAGGTGTCTTTGTACAAACGTTTTTAAGTCGTGGCATGGATTTATTCGCGGTGCCAAGTAACATCCGTAAAATTCTTGAAATTAAAGATACCACAACGACAGGAACTCATTACCTTCCAGACAGATCAGATATGTCTAAGCCAGTTGCTGTTTCCCTAATTATCTGGAGTAGTTTAGGTGCAATTGGTGATATGTGTAGTGTATTTCTCGGTGCAGTATTGTTTGATGGTTCAATAATAAAGAACAACCCTAATTGTACCAAAGATCCTGATACCTATGTTACTAGTACAAATCCATATCAACTTGAATATTGGGGATTTTGGCTATTGGCTCTTTTGTCAGGAGTTTCATTTCTCTATTATCGAGCTTTTCATACCGCAAAAGGAATCGTGAAATTTCGTAAGACTGTAACAGGGAAAAAGACAAACATAGAACGATTAAAGGTTGGGCTTGTTTTAGAGAATCTATTTACCTACGCTTCCCTCAATTTTGCGTATGGGGGCGGCGCTCTTTCATTTATTATTAAACTCTATGCTACCAGCAACAATCTGCCCGTGAGCGAGTCACAAAGAGAACTTTTTGCTAAAATCGCGGGCGTTATAGCTATTGGTATCGGCCTGCCGTTAACCCTAGGAAACTCCTCCTTCATTTTTAATCTTACGGCTGAAGGAACTAAGGCTATGTTCCAACGAGCAAAGAAAAAGCCCTTCTTTTCTCTCGGTTATATTATAAATTGGATGATTGATATAATTGCAAATGTCATTTCTACCTCTATTGCAATTCACGATCTAATCTATAGCAAAGAAACCGGAAGCGTCTCTTTTTGTGCCTTTATTGGCTTGGCAGCTTTACAAGCGGGGCCCTATGGTGTTTACAATTTATTGAAAGTTTTTCCCGAACCTTACGAAGTTAGAGCTAAAAAGAAAATATGCTCATTGCTTAATAAATCCCTAGACCTTGAAGCTAATGTTTCAACAGAATATACACCTACAGAATATGCACCTGATGATATTAGTATTGTAGATAATAAAATAAAGTTGCTTAACGGAAAAACATTTCCAGGATTGTTTGCTAAGGGGACAGATCCAGAATCGTTTACTAAGGGGGAGGGGACAGAGCATTTACTCCCGCGCCAGATATCTACAGGAAAGTTTGTGGCTGCATTTAAAAAATAAATATTCAGTTTAAAGCTAGTTTTTATTTCTAACCAACGTCGCCTCACCCGTTGAAAACGCGCGCAATTCGCCATTTTTTAATTTTAACAACAAATGTCCTTGGCTATTAATGCCCATGGCTTTGCCTTGCAACACTTGATTGCCGACTTGCAAGCGAATGGATTGCCCGCGCAGGCAGTCTCTTGCTTGCCATTGCTCTAAAAACACTTCCAGCCCGTCACTGGCAAAACGTTTAATCGAAGTTATTAATTGGTCGATTAAAGCGGCAGCTAACACATTGCGATCTTGGTAGCTGTTGGTTAGTTGGCGAATGGAAGTCCAGGGTTGCGTAATGTCGCGCTTGCTAACATTTAACATATTGACATTAATACCCATACCGATAATAGCGTAACATTGACCATGCGCTTCGGCTTGTACTTCAATTAAGTTGCCGGCTAGTTTTTGCTGCGCGCACAGCAGATCATTGGGCCATTTAATCCCGACGGGTTTTGGCAGTTGATATAGTTTTTCAATCGCTTGACAGATCGCTAGGCCAGTAAGCAGGCTTAAACCAGCTAATGCACTCATATCTTTATTAAACGGATACAACAAAGACAGATAAAGATTCTGCCCAAAAGGGGAGTGCCAAGTGCGCGCAAAACGCCCTCGGCCTTGCGTTTGACTTTCTGCTAAGCAAACGCGTATTTTCTCGCCATAACAGAAATCTTTTAAGTAGCCGTTGGTTGAATTAATTTGTTCAAACAAATCGATGCTCACCGATTGAGCGTGCATTAAACGCTTTATTTTTCGCTTATCCAGCAACACCAGTTCATCAACAAGCGCATAGCCTTTACCTTTCACCGATTCAATAGCAATACCATAACTTTGCAGCTTTTTTATCAATTTCCAAACGCCCGCGCGGGTTATATCAAACTGCTCACCCATGGAAGTGCCGTCATGAAACTCGCCATCGCTTAATAGCTTAATCACTCCGGATAAATTATCACTTATTTTTTTCATAAAAAATGACTACCTGAAAATTTAACCATTTGAATGCTTGATCCTGCCTTTAAGTCCTAAAAACCCCATAGTGCGTGCGTGCTATCGGGGCATGTAAACTCGCGGCCAGCGCTTGCGCCAATACCTGCCGTGTTTGCAGCGGATTAATCGCGCCATCGTCCCACAACCGTGCGCCAGCATAAAGTACATTAGCTTGCCGCTCATATTGCTGGCGAATCAAATCAATAAATTTTTTCTGTTGAGCTTCTGGCCATTGTTCACCGCGACGCTGCATTTGTTGGACTTTGACTTGCGCCAACACGCTGGCTGCTTGTACACCGCCCATCACGGATATGCGCGCATTGGGCCACATCCATAAAAAATTGGGATCATAAGCCCGTCCACACATGGCGTAATTACCCGCGCCGTAACTGCCGCCAATAATCACGGTAAACTTCGGCACACGTGAACACGCCACCGCATTCACCATTTGCGCACCATGTTTGGCAATGCCGCGGTTTTCGTATTTTTGCCCCACCATAAAACCGGTAATATTTTGCAAAAAGACCAAAGAAATGCCGCGCTGATTACACAGTTGAATAAAATGCGTGCCTTTTAATGCCGATTCTGAAAACAAAATGCCGTTATTGGCAATAATTCCTACTGGATAACCATCAATATGTGCAAAACCGCAAACCAAACTGCGACCGTAAAGGGCTTTAAATTCATCAAATTCAGAAGCGTCAACAATCCGCGCAATCACCTCGCGCACATCAAACGGTTGACGCGCATCGGCGCTGACAATGCCTAACAGTTCTTTGGTATCGTAAGCCGGCTCACTCACTTCACGTCGTTGCAAAGGGCAGTTAAACGGGCGATTTAAATTTTTCACCGCTTCGCGTGCAAACGCTAACGCTTCTTTATCATCTTGCGCGTAATAATCGGCAACGCCGGATTGACGACAATGCACATCGGCACCGCCTAATTCTTCGGCACTAACCACTTCACCCGTTGCCGCTTGCACCAAAGGTGGCCCTGCCAAAAATATAGTCGCTTGTTTGCGCACCATGATCGCAATGTCTGCCATCGCCGGCACGTAAGCACCACCCGCGGTACAAGAACCTAACACCACGGCGATTTGTGGAATGTTTTTCGCAGACATATTCGCTTGATTGTAAAAAATACGACCAAAATGATCGCGGTCGGGGAAAACTTCATCTTGTTTCGGTAAATAAGCACCCCCGGAATCAACCAAGTAGAGGCAGGGTAGGTGATTTTTTTCAGCAATTTCTTGCGCACGCAAATGTTTTTTGGCGGTTATTGGATAATAAGTCCCACCTTTAACACTCGCATCGTTGGCAACAATCACGCAAGTTTGTCCGCTGACCTCACCAATACCCGTAATAATACCGCCGGCAGGCACGGCATCGTCATACAATTGATAACCAGCAAGCGGGGAGAATTCTAAAAATGTGGTCTCTGGATCCAGCAATAATTCTAAACGTTCACGCACCAGTAATTTACCTTGGTCGCGTTGTCGTTGTCGTGATTTTTTCGAACCACCTTCACCAACTTGCGCTAACACCTTTTCCAAGGCGTCGATCTCTTTTTGCATGACCTCCACATTTTGTTTAAAAGCGTCGCTGTTAGGATCAATTTTAGTTTTTATTTGACTCATAGTTAAATCCTTAAGCCTCTAATTCAATGGCAATTGCGGTTGCTTCACCACCACCAATACATAAAGCAGCAACACCGCGCTGCTTTTGTTGTTGTTTTAACGCGTACAGCAAGGTCACTAAAATCCGCGCGCCGGTGGCCCCTAAAGGATGACCTAACGCACACGCGCCGCCGTGCACATTGACTTTTTCGCTGGGCAACTTTAATTCGTTCATGGCAACGAGGCTGACCACCGCAAAAGCTTCGTTAATTTCAAACAAATCAACCTCATCAAGGTGCCAACCGACATTTTTTAAAAGCTTGTCAATGGCGCCAATCGGTGCCGTGGTAAACCATTCGGGCTCTTGCGCATGAACCGCATGGCCGACGATGGTGGCCAGTGGTTTGATGCCAAGTGCTTGCGCACGCGAGCGGCGCATTAGCACCAAGGCGGCAGCACCATCGGCAATAGCACTGGAATTGGCGGCGGTAACGCTGCCTTGTGGGTTAAAAATAGGTTTTAAGGTTGGGATTTTTTCTGCCTTAAATTTGCTGGGCCCTTCATCTTCACTGATTGTTTCACTGCTAGAGGAGGGCAGGGTAACCGGGGATATTTCATCATTAAAATATTTATTTTTAATGGCGTTATTTGCTCTTGTTAAAGATTTAATTGCAAATTTGTCCTGATCCTCACGTGATACTTTAAATTTAGACGCACATTTATCCGCAAAACAACCCATTAGCTCATTTTCATCATATGCATTCTGAAGTCCATCCAAATACATATGATCTTGTAAGCAGCCATCACCTAGGCGATAACCAAAGCGTGCTTTACTCAATAGATAAGGTGCTCGTGTCATACTTTCCATGCCGCCAGCAACGTAAATCTCGTCGCGCGCGCACAGCGCATCGTGGGCAAACATAACCGTCTGCATGCCGGAGCCGCAGACCTTATTGATGGTTGCGCAGGGTGTTTGTGGCAACAAGCCCGCTGTTATTGCGGCTTGTCGTGCTGGGGCTTGACCCAAACCAGCGCTCAAAACACAACCCATCAGTACATTATCAATGTCATCAACATTAAGCTGCGCTTGTTCCAGGGCCGCTTTAATAGCCGTTGCCCCCAATTGCGGTGCGCTAATTTTTTTAAAAACGCCGTTAAAACAACCCAAAGGGGTACGCTTAGCAGCAACAATAACAATAGGATCTTGCATCGTGATCATTCCTCTTTTATGCTATCTGCGCGATAACTGTTTACCGATGACAATGCGTCGAATTTCGGAAGTACCAGCGCCAATTTCGTATAATTTAGCATCGCGCAACAGGCGTCCCACACTAAACTCATTAATATAACCATTACCACCCAAACATTGAATGGCTTGCAGGGCCATTTGTGTCGCATTTTCAGCGGCAAATAAAATCACAGCAGCCGCATCTTCTGCACGTACATCGCCGCGATCACAACTTTGCGCCACAGTATACAAGTACGCGCGTGAGGCATTGAGCAAGGTATACATATCAGCAACCTTGCCCTGAATAAATTCAAATTCGCTAATAGGGCGATTAAATTGTTTGCGCTCCTGTACATAGGGCAAAACCACGTCCAAGCAAGCTTGCATAATGCCAACTGGACCAGCGGCTAATACCACGCGCTCATAGTCCAAACCGCTCATTAAGACTTCTACACCGCCGTTAAGCGTACCCAGGATTTGTTCAGCCGCTACTTCGCAATTTTTAAAAACCAATTCACAGGTATCCGAGCCGCGCATACCAAGTTTGTCTAATTTTTGCGCGGTAGTAAAGCCTGGCATGCCTTTTTCTATTAAAAAAGCACTCACCCCTTTGCGCTCATTGGGTTGCGTTTTCGCATAGACCACTAACACATCGGCTTCTGGGCCATTGGTAATCCACATTTTTGAACCATTAAGCACAAAGCCACCGTCTTTTGGCGTAGCTTTAAGCCGCATATTCAACACATCTGAGCCAGCGCCTGTCTCGCTCATCGCTAAAGCACCCACAAATTCACCGCTGACCAATTTTGGTAAATAGCGTTTTTTTTGCTCATCCGTGCCGTAGCGGTGAATCTGGTTAACACAAAGATTCGCATGCGCACCGTAACTTAAACCAACAGATGCAGAAGCACGGCTAATTTCTTCCATGGCAATCACTTGCGCCATGTATCCCATGTTACTACCGCCATACTCTTCAGCGACAGTAATACCTAGAATACCCATTTGTCCTAATTTTGGCCATAAATCTCGCGGAAACACATTGCTTTGATCAATCTCAGCTGCGCGCGGTGCTATCTCGTCACGCACGAAAGGAATTAATGCATCACGTAATAAAGAAATTTCTTCATTGAGCTGGAAATTTGGACCCTGAATCATGTTATAATCACTCCACTGAAGCCATTCAATTTTATGCTATTGTAACCACGGATAGAGGGATAGCACAATGATAGAAGAGTTGGAGCAAGTGGCAGGGATGTATAACCTTGTGGATTACCAACGTATGTTTAATCTAACTGAACAAGATTTGAACAAAAAAATATTCAATTTCCCAGCAGGAATTGCTACATTCAATGCTGAAATGGCTTTGTTGGGCAAGTCTGTTGTCAGTGCCGATGGGAATTATCAACTCACTCCTGGCGAAATAGATAGCTACGTTAAAGACTTACTAGAAAAAATTAAGGTAAAACTTAAAAACAGCCAGGATAAAACCTCTCCCTCCGTTCACATCAAGCACTGGCAGCGACATGCCCAACAATTTTTGCAAGATTATCCCAGCGGCAAAATCCAAGCTCGCTATGAAGCCATGGAAATACCTCAACTGCCAGTTGGCGACCAGCATTTTGAGCTGGCTTTGTGCGTTTATCAAAAAACTGTCAGTGAACAAGACTTCTATCAGCTGGTCAGTGAGCTTGCTCGCATTGCCAAAGAGGCACGTATCTTTTCAGTGCATGGTTTTGACAATGAGGTACAAGACACATTAGGTCCCGTACTACTCAAACTGCAGCAACAAAACTATCAAATCAAAATTCTACCATCACAATTTTCCAGACGCCCACAAGCCAACGCCTTGTTGTGCGTACAATCACCAAACAACAATAACTAATGTTGTACGCCTTATTACGTCCCATTCTGTTTTTATTTGACCCAGAATCGATACATCGATTAACGCTGAAGCTATTAAAATCTCTGCCAAATTGGTGGGTACAGCGTCAGCAGAGAAAATTTCCTAAACATCGCGTGCAAGTTTTAGGTTTGAATTTTCCCAACCCGGTTGGTCTAGCAGCAGGCTTTGATTCCAATGGCGATGCACTTAATCAATTGCCCGGTTTGGGTTTTGGTTTTATTGAACTTGGGGGTGTCACACCAAAACCGCAACCCGGTAACGCTAAGCCACGTTTATTCCGGCTGCGTAAAAAAAAGGCCTTGATCAATCACATGGGTTTTTGTAATAAAGGGGTAAAATATCTCGCCCATCAACTGCGCCAACGGCATAGCAAAATCATTATTGGTGTAAATATTGCAAAACAACGGGATACACCGCTAGAAAATGCCATAGATGACTACAACTATTGCTTAGCGAAAATCTATCCTTATGTTAGCTATATTGCTGTTAATGTCTCATCACCGAATACACCGGGATTGCGTGAACTGCAATCAGCGATTTATTTTAATGATTTGTTATTTCGCTTGAAACTCACACAACAACACCTGGCGCAACAATGGCAACGCTATGTGCCATTACTGA
This sequence comes from uncultured Legionellales bacterium, assembly GCA_964527645.1. Taxonomy (GTDB): domain Bacteria; phylum Pseudomonadota; class Gammaproteobacteria; order CAZGQK01; family CAZGQK01; genus CAZGQK01. Next base: position 29,324 of record CAZGQK010000021.1, read on the forward strand.
TTAAAATATCGCCCGACGTTGATGATCAACAACTGCAAGAGATGGTTGCAGCCATTGTTAAACACGATATCGACGGTGTTATTGCGACCAATACTTCATTAAATCTTAAACCACAATTAGCCGCGCTAAAACACGGCAAAGAGCAGGGCGGTGTGAGTGGTGCACCGCTTAATTCACGTTCAACCGAAGTTATTAAACGCATTGCCACATTAACCCGAGGCCAATTACCCATCATAGCCGTTGGTGGTATTTGCTCAGCCAGCGATGCCCAAGAAAAATTAAGCGCAGGTGCGAGCTTGGTACAAGTCTACACCGGACTTGTTTATCAAGGCCCTAAGCTCATTAAAGCTATTTTAAACGCGTTAGTGCATTAGCTACCTATGTTTTATGTCTATTTGGCACCACTAAAACAATCTTTATGCGCTTTAATAACTTATTGTTAATTTAAAGCCAATTATCTTATATGCAACTTAAATTATATCATAAGACGGACCATACTCTCGGATACTGGAATAAATAGCCTAAGCCGATCTTGAATAGTACATGCAATACATATGGCCGCCGAGCCTTCAACTTGGGACACTCTTGCGCCGTCATCCCGCGACTTGATCGCGGGATCCAGTATCCCTAAACAATGGTTTGCCAATTTAAAAATTTTAGCTTATCTCTTAGATTAAGGAAATATTAAGTATAGATATATTTTATCTAGCTAATTAATATACCTTTGGTTATTTTCAAGGGACGGTGTTGTCTAAGCTGTTACTTTTAACTTTTAAAGGAGGATTAATATTATGTATAGTAAAAAAATTAATTTAGTAATAGCTGCTGTGTGCTTGTTGCTTACGCTTAGCACTCTTTACGCTTCTGCGTTACAATTACCTAATGGACCCCAGATAAAAATAATCCCTAGTCAATCTTCTGGCAGCATAATACACCGGTTAACTGTTTCCAAACTAAAGCGTGACTTTATGGATTCAGGTATATACCAAACACAACATTCAACTTTTTATCGTATTTTAGTGCAGCCTGTTCAAGAAAATGGGCGTAATTTTTTATTGATATACTTCCTTAATAAAAAAACAAATGGTTTCACCACAGCCAAGATAACATTAAGTCCAAACTTAACATTCACCTCAGTTGTTCGGCCTTACCATCTAACTCAAGTAGACTTGGCGCAACAAGGGCAAAATTTACATCCCACCCATTGTCCAAATGAAAGCGTTCAGGCTGTAATAGCTTCATATTTTTATGATCCTACGAATCCATCAGATTATGACGACACCCAGGCAATGAATAAAATAGTTTCACTTTCTATCTCTAAGTGGGGCAAAGGTAAAACTGTCCTGTTATGGAATCATGCATCTCAGTTAAATCTTATAAATAGCATTGAAAATGAAAAAAATTGGCTTTCTTGTCCAAAGGTTAAAGAAGTGGTTTTTAATACACATGGAGACTCGAATGGATTTTTGGCCGAGGACGGAGAGCTACCATCAGATTATTTTTCAAACTATCAACAAAAGTATGGGCATAAATTAGGTGATGGTCACGCAGTAATCACCACGAATGCCTGTGACGTCATGCTAGATCCAATTAAAAAGTCTATTGAACAGTCAGGCGCACAAGGATATATAGCTTCTACAACACCCGTGTTACATAAATTTTCACCTATTGATTTAACTTACATGGCCAATAAATATTTTGATAATAACGATAAAATAACTGAGAAAAATGTTAAAGAAATGCTAGCTGCTGTTGATCCTATATTAGCTCATACGGATGGAATGTATTGGGGAAATATCGTTACCGGTACTACCTTGAGCCCAGCTGTTACTGTTACAATGCTGGATAATAATAAATCAATTTCAAAAAAAACATCTAACAAGAGTCAAGAAGCAATCTTTAGTTTTCTTAAAACTGGCTATCATACCGTAGAAAATGTAACAATTGATGAGGCAGGTAAATCAGTAGTGTGTATCCGCAATCCTGGGGTTGACGTTGCTCAACCAACCATGTCACCAACCATGTCGTTAACATCATCGAATGGAACATGCAGCGTGTCCTCGGTCACGACAGTAAACAACTGGGACAATTTTAAAGCAGACCCGAACTTAGGTTTAAAT
>CAZGQK010000022.1:0-6468 GCA_964527645.1 uncultured Legionellales bacterium
GCTGGCACGGCGCGTTGTTTTTTAAAGTACCGGAGCTTATTTGGCATAAGTGAGGATTTTTAAAAAATAACGCAACAAAGCCAACGAGGAAAAGAGACTAAATAGAAATGGCTGTTTTTTTCCGCTGGCACGGCGCGTTGTTTTTTAAAGTACCGGAGCTTATTTGGCATAAGTGAGGATTTTTAAAAAATAACGCAACAAAGCCAGCGAAGAAAAGAGACGTTTCTAATGAGAAATATTGTAGAACTGCTGTATCCCCTGCAAAAACATCTGCACTGAAATCGTCGTCAAAATCATTCCCATCAACCGCTCCATTGCCGTTAGGCCACGCTTGCCTAATATTTGTATTAAACTGCCGGCTGATAACACAATGACAGTATAAATCAATGAAGCAAAAATCACAGCAAAAAACCAAGTGCCCATATGACGCGGATCTTGGGTAGCAAACAAAACAACGGTTGCTAATGCAGAAGGCCCCGCAATTAATGGAATTGCCATCGGCACAATAAACGGCTCTTCATTGGCATCAGCAGTGTACGCTTGTCGTTGCGGAAAAATCATGCCGATAGCGATAATAAATAAAATCATACCACCGGCTATTCTTAACGCTGGCGGTGAAATATTAAGACCATGCAAAATATAACGACCAAAAAATAAAAATAAAACAATAATTAAAAAAGCAATCGCGCTTTCACGCAAAATAATCAGGCGTTGCTGTTTTGGACTATAGCGCTTTAAAATTGTTAAAAAGACCGTTAAATTCCCCAAAGGATCCATCACCAAGATCAACGTAATGATGGCAGTATAGATTGTCACGGCTTCTACCCTCGTGTTAACATCAGGATCCAGTATAACGCAAACTCAAGATGATGAAAAAGCAGATCTTAATCTACCTAGATGCCGGCGTCAGCCCGGGCTGTGCGCAGGAGACACCAGCTCGCATCGCTGATGAAGTGGATCAAAGTAAATTTGGCGTACAAACCGTCGACAGCGATTACATCAAACAAGCGGATTGGTTTGCTAACACCGCTTTGCTGATAATCCCCGGTGGGCGCAGTCAATTTTATTATGAAAAACTCTCCGCCAATGGCAACGCACGCATTCGTGACTACGTCAAACAAGGCGGACGTTATTTGGGTATTTGTGGTGGTGGCTATTATGCCTGTGCACGCACCGAATTTGCCAAAGGTCATGCATTGGAAGTTTGTCGCGACGGCGAATTAGACTTTTTTCCTGGCACAGCAATAGGCCCCGCTTATGGTGCAGAAGAATTTCAATATAACAGTCAAGCCGGTGCACACCTGGCACCCATCTCTTGGATAGATAACGAAACGTTTAAAACGTACACCACATATTATAATGGCGGGTGTTATTTTGCTAACGCCGATCGTTTCGAGCACAGCAACATCTTAGCCACTTATGATGAATTACCTAATCACCCTGCCGCCATCATCGAGTGCCAATACGGCAAAGGCAAAGCACTGTTAACCGGCGTACACCCCGAATATTCTTATCGCGCTATTGATGCCGAGATTACAGAAAATCAAAAAATACTTAATGCACTAAAAAATAACGAAAAAACACGCAGATCCTTGCTGCAACTACTACTTGGCAAAATTTCTCTCTAATCGTCTATAGCCAAACTTCCTGTCTTAAGTAAGCAACTGTTTAATCAACGCAGCCCGCAATTTCACTTTTTCACCGGTCAAGACAAAGCCATGCAGCGCGCCCTGTTTATCGACAAATAACGCTTGTTTATTTTTTCCTACACCGCTGATTTGCCACTCACCCGTTTGTTCGGCTGGAGGAGGCAATACCGTGATTGGGCAAGCCGATGTTTTAATCACAACCGGCATAGGCGGATATTGTACCGCGGTTTTTTCCCCGGCTAAGGTTTTTGCTAATGCACGTGCGCATTGTAATAACGGGGCAACGTAAAATTTCACTTGTCCCTGCACTTCGGCACAATCACCGAGCGCGTAAATATCAGCTTTATCGGTTTGTAAATACTCATCGACACAAATACCCGTATCCACAGCAACACCTGAATCTGCTGCCAACTGCCGCCGCGGACGCAAACCAATCGCTGAAAAAACTAAATCGGCTAACTTCTCTTCGCCAGTGGATGTCTTCACCACATAACCGGATGCGACTTTATTCACCGCTTGCACCAATTGGCCTAAATGCCAATTCACACCAGCTTCAGCTAAGGCCTGGTAAAGCACTTCACCGATGGCTGGCGGCACTAAGCGCGTTAAGGGGTATATATCAGGTGCCACCACATCAACCTGATAACCAGCACCTATTAAATCATTGGCAAATTCACAACCGACTAAACCCGCCCCCATGATTAATAGCTTCTTTTTATCCAGCAGCTGTTCGCGAAAAAATTCATACGCGGATAAATCGTTCACCGAAATCACTTTATCCGCCGCATTGCCTTCTAAAGGTGCCTTTATCACTTCAGTGCCACAAGCTAATACTAATTTCTCATAGACAATTTTTTTGTCCCCGGCAACAATTGTTTTTTCTTCTGGCAGGATTTGATTAACTTCGGTAAACGTATAAATAGTTGCTGGCAATTGCTCGGCCATGGTCATAGCATCGGCTACTGTTAATTGCTCAGCGGTTTTTTTATTGGCTAGTGCAGTAGACAGTTGTGGCTTTGAATAAAAACGACCTGCTTGATTAGTGATAATAATAAGCGGTTTTTCCGTATTTAGTTTACGAAATTCTTTCGCCAGCATGTACCCGGCCAAACCTGTGCCAATAATAACGATGGGATCTTCTTGCATTAGTTCACCACTTTATGCGAATAATTTCTAACCGCCGCGATCATCGCTTGTACATTTTCTATCGGCGTATGACGATCAATCCCATGCCCCAAATTAAATACATGCCCACTCGCACCAGCATAAGCCTGCATTATTTTTGTAACTGCACGCTCAATGACAACTGGCTCTGATAACAATAGTGCAGGATCTAGGTTGCCTTGCAGCGCCACCTGATCACCCACGCGCTGCTTGGCCTGTGCTAAATCAATTGTCCAGTCAAGACCAATTGCATCGCAACCAGCTTGTGCTATTGATTCCAGCCACAAACCACCACCTTTGGTGAAAAAAGTAATCGGAATTTTTTCACCATTAACTTCTCGCGTTACATGTTGCGCAATGTGTTGCATATAAGCCAAAGAAAAATATAAATAATCCTCGCTCGAAAGCAGCCCACCCCACGTATCAAATAACATAATCGCACGTGCACCCGCGGCAATTTGTGCGTTTAAATAATCAATAATAGAGCTCGTTAAGCGCTGCAATAAAGCCGTTAATAATTTAGGTTGACTATACAACATAGAACGTATGGTGAAAAATTGTTTACTGCCCCCACCTTCGACCATATAACAGGCCAATGTCCACGGGCTGCCGCTAAAACCAATAACCGGCACCCGCTGCTCCAATGCCTGTACTGCCCCCTTAATAGTATCCATCACATAAGCAAGATCTTCTTCCACCGTAACCGGTTTTAAGCTGTCTAAATCCCGTTGCGAACGGATCGGATTGTTAATGACTGGCCCCTGGTTTTTAACAAATTTTAAATCAACGCCCATAGCATCAGGAATAGTTAAAATGTCACTAAAAACAATGGCCGCATCTAAATCAAAGCGGCGTAATGGCTGTAAAGTCGCCTCAACGGTTAGTTCAGTGTTTTTGCAAAAATCCATAAAGTCGGGTTCTTGTTCGCGCAGGCGTAAATATTCCGGTAAATAACGCCCCGCTTGGCGCATAATCCAAATCGGTGTGCGATCCACCGGTTGCCGCAATAGGGCTTGCACCAGACGAAAGGGCTTTTTCATGTCTTTTTTCCTTTTGTTTTTTCTGGGTTATTTTTGAGTAATGGCGCCAAAAATTGCCCGGTATAAGATTTTTTGCAGCGCGCAACTACTTCCGGTGTGCCAGCCACCACCACTTCACCGCCACCGGCACCACCCTCAGGTCCTAAATCAATAATATAATCAGCAACTTTAATCACATCTAAATTATGTTCAATGACGACAATGGTGTTGCCCCGATCGCGCAAACGCTCCAAGACCTGCAGTAATTGTTTGACATCGTGAAAATGCAAACCGGTTGTCGGTTCATCCAATATATATAAAGTGCTGCCAGTATCACGCTTGGATAATTCACGCGATAATTTAATTCGCTGCGCCTCACCGCCTGACAAGGTCACTGCACTTTGCCCCAACGTGATATAAGATAAACCAACATCTATCAAGGTTTGTAATTTACGCTTAACTACTGGCACAGCGTGAGAAAACGCCATCGCTTCCTCAATGGTCATTTGCAAAACCTGGTAAATGTTTTTTCCTTTGTATTTAATTTCTAAGGTTTCGCGATTATAACGCTTGCCCTTGCACACATCACAAGTCACATAAACATCAGCCAAAAAGTGCATTTCCACTTTAATAACCCCGCCCCCTTCACAAGCCTCACAACGACCGCCTTTGACATTAAAACTAAAGCGCCCGGCTTTGTAGCCGCGCACACGCGCTTCTTCAGTAGCCGCAAATAAATCACGAATCGGTGTAAAAAGGCCTGTATAAGTGGCTGGATTAGAGCGCGGCGTACGCCCAATCGGGCTTTGATCAATTGCCACCACTTTATCTAAGTGCTCAAGCCCAATGATTTCTTGGTAGGTCGCCGGTGTTTTTAAACCTGCTTTATTTAATAGCTTGGCCGCTAGTGGATACAACGTATCATTAATTAAACTCGATTTTCCCGAACCTGACACCCCGGTCACACAGGTCATCACGCCCAAAGGTATTTTCGCCGTTATATTTTTTAAATTATTACAACAAGCCCCTTTAATACAGATGGTTTTTTCTGGCGCAATACTCCGCCGTTTGCTCGGCAGCGGGATGCTTTCTTTGCCAGACAAATATTTTCCGGTCAGTGATTGTGCATTTTTCATAATTTGTTGCGGCGAACCTTGCGCGACAATTTCACCACCATGCACACCAGCGCCAGGGCCAATATCCAAAACAAAATCAGCAGCCATAATAGCTTCGGCATCGTGTTCCACCACAATCACCGTGTTACCAATATCGCGTAGATGCAATAAGGTTTTTAATAAACGCTCATTGTCTCGCTGATGCAAGCCGATCGAAGGCTCATCCAAAATATACATCACACCCACCAAGCCTGAACCAATTTGACTCGCCAAACGGATGCGTTGTGTTTCACCGCCAGATAAAGTTTCTGCACTGCGGGATAGGCTTAAATAATCCAAACCGACATTGACCAGAAAACTCAAACGCGCATGAATCTCTTTAACAATTTTCTCTGCAATTGCGCCACGTTTGCCCGATAACTTTAATTTTTCGAAAAACTGCTGCGCTTGTACAATCGACAGTTCAACCACATGGGTTAAGTTTTTTTTATGAATAAATACATGACGCGCCGCTTCACACAAACGACCACCTTGACATTCAATACAGGGCCGAACACTTAAATATTTTGCCAATTCATCGCGCACCGCTTGCGATTCGGTTTCACGATAACGCCGCTCCATAGTGGGAATCACACCGGCGAAGGGATGTCGCCGTTTAACCCAGCGCCCACGCGGACTTTTGTAACGAAACTCAAGTGATTCCTCGCCACTGCCGTATAAAATAATATCGCGATGTTTTTTGCTCAACCGCCGAAACGGGCTTTCCAAATCGAAACCAAAATGTTGTGCCAGTGAAGATAATAATTGATAAAAATAATAATGCCGTCGATCCCAACCACGAATCGCACCACCGGCTAAACTTAATTCATCATCGGTAACAATTTCCTCAGCATCAAAATATTGCGCCGCCCCCAAACCATCACAAGAACTACAAGCGCCCAATGGATTATTAAAAGAAAACAACCGTGGTTCTAATTCTTGCAAACTGTAACCACATTCAGCACAAGCAAATTTTGCGGAAAACACACGCTCTTCTTGTTTGCCATCCATATCAGCAACAAATACCAAACCCTCACTTAAATGCAGCGTGGTTTCTAAAGAATCCGCTAAGCGTTGCTGGATATCTTTACGCACCTTAAAACGATCAACCACCACTTCTATCGTATGATTTTGCCGTCGATTTAAACTGGGGGCTTGCTCTAATTCACACACATCACCATCAATTCTCGCACGAATATAGCCTTGTGCCATTAATTTTTCGATTACCTGCTGATGCTCGCCTTTACGCCCACGCACTACCGGCGCCAATAACATCAAACGCGACCCGGATGGATACGCCAAAATCTCATCCACCATTTGACTAACCGATTGTGCAAGCAACGCAGTGCCGTGCACCGGGCAGTGAGGGATGCCAACACGCGCAAATAACAACCGCAGGTAATCGTACACTTCAGTAATAGTGCCCACTGTCGAACGCGGATTATGCGAGGTGGCTTTCTGTTCAATGGCAATTGCTGGTGA
>CAZGQK010000022.1:6478-28828 GCA_964527645.1 uncultured Legionellales bacterium
TAGACCTTCAATGACATCCACGTCAGGTTTTGCCATGACAGATAAAAATTGTCGCGCGTAAGTCGACAAAGACTCCACGTAACGACGCTGCCCCTCTGCGTACAAAGTATCAAAAGCTAACGAGGACTTTCCTGACCCTGAAATGCCCGTTAACACCACTAATTGGTCGCGCGGCAACGTCACATCAACGTTCTTTAAATTATGGGTGCAAACCCCTTTTAATTTTATATCTTTAATCATATGTGTAATCAAGCTCGTAGCTAGTAATCCTCACTAAAGCGAGGTAATATGCATTAACTAAAAAGCACTCTCCATTATAGTGCTTTTAACACCAAACTACTAAATACTTTTCAGGCTGAGGTCAACATGCAAGCAATTGAAAAACGCGCTATTTTCTCATTAGGTGCCATCATGGCTTTTCGGATGTTGGGTCTGTTTATGATCCTGCCCGTGTTCTCCACCTACGCCACCCAATTTCGCTACGCCACACCCCTACTCATCGGGCTGGCCATCGGCATCTACGGCTTAACGCAAGCGGTCTTGCAAATACCCTTCGGTAGCTTATCCGACCGTATTGGACGCAAGCCCATCATTGCCACCGGCTTAGTGCTATTTGCCGTGGGTAGCATTGTCGCTGCACTTTCACATTCAATTTACGGCATCATCCTCGGCCGCGCCATACAAGGGGCCGGCGCCATCGGCAGCACCACCTTAGCAATGGTGGCTGACTTAACCCGCGATGAAAATCGCACCAAAGCCATGGCCGGTGTTGGCCTCACCATTGGTTTAGCCTTCTCTGTCGCCATGGCCCTTGGACCACTAATCAATCACTGGTTTCACTTACAAGGCATCTTTTACTTTACCGCCTTTTTAGCGCTAGCTGGCATCGTTTTGCTGTTCACAACCGTACCCAACCCAAAAAGGATCCCCATCCAGCATACTGAATCTATTGGTATAAAATTCAAACGTGTTCTCAAAAATAAGGCTTTATTGCAGCTAGACTTTGGTATTTTTGCTTCACATGCCATTTTGACAGCCACCTTCCTGGGTATACCGATTTTACTCACGCATTTCTTGCAACTAAGCCAAATTCACCAAATATTCTTTTATCTATTGATCTTATTTCTTTCTTTTATGCTTATGATTCCGTGGATCATCATCGCTGAAAAAAAACGCCGCATGAAACAAATTCTCTTAGGCGCTATCGCTATCCTGGGTGTTTCACAGTTGATTTTTTTAAAAAGCCACCAAAGCCTAATGAGTGTCGGGATTACTTTGGTGCTCTTTTTCACAGCATTCACCTTACTCGAAGCATCGCTGCCCTCCTTGGTTTCTAAAATTGCCCCCATCCGCAGCAAAGGAACAGCAATGGGCGTTTACTCTGCTTCACAATTCTTTGGTATTTTCATCGGTGGTAGCCTCGGCGGCTGGCTACTCGGGCGCTATCAGCTTCATGGCATCTATATCTTTTGCCTACTACTGGTTGTCCTCTGGCTACTCATTGCCGCTCGCATGAAACAACCTCCCTACCTGTCAACACTGCTGTTCCCTATTCCTGCGCACTATCTTGACAAACACACACAACTCAACCAATACCTCGCTAAAATACCGGGTATCGCTGAAGCTGTAATTCTGGATAATGAGCACTTAATCCACCTTAAGGTCGATAAAAAAATTATAGACATTGAAAAATTGCGAAAATCATTAGAAGCAGGTAGTCTACACAGTGAATAGGATGGGATATGGAGTAGGAGAAAGGTATGGCATCAAGAGGAATCAATAAAGTTATTTTAATTGGCAACTTAGGGAACGACCCAGAGGTTCGCTACACACCCAATGGAAGTGCAGTAACAAATGTAAATATTGCAACCACTTCAGGTTGGCGTGATAAACAAACAGGTGAACTACAAGAACGTACAGAATGGCATCGCATTGTTTTTTTTAATCGTCTTGCAGAAGTGGCTGGTGAATATTTACACAAAGGTTCCAAGGTCTACATTGAAGGCAGCTTACGAACACGGAAATGGCAAGATAAATCCGGCACTGATCGTTATACAACGGAAATTATTTCCACTGAAATGCAAATTTTAGATTCTCGACACAGCAATAACAATAGCCATAGCAGTAGCAGTAGCAGTAGCAGTAGCAGTAGCAATACACACTCTAACCAAGCTGAAAATACCAATAAAACAGCAGCGGGTACAACAACTGCAACTACTGATTTAGAGGATGACATTCCATTCTAGGACATACTCCTAGAAGCATCGCTGGGCTGCAACAGCAGTAAAAGCGATACAAAAAGCCAAGGATGGCTACATTATGTCGTTTAAAAATTTTTGCACATGGGTGCTAATTATTCTCATTAGCACATTCAGCTTAAAAAGCATCGCCTTTGAGCGCGGCATTTACATTACACAACCAACACTTGAAAACACGCGTAAAATTACCTATCTTTTACAACAAAGCCAAAAAACTCACATCAATACTTTTGTGGTCGATATGCAGCGTCCCAGTCGACGCTTTGCAAAAAATATTGTTTTACTTAAAAAATATCATATTCGCTATGTCGCCCGCATCATTGTTTTTCCATATGGTGGCACTTACAAACAAATACGTTCGCCAGCCTATTGGCAAAAAAAATTCAAGCTGGTTAATTTAGCTCTGCATTATGGCGCTCAAGAAATACAACTCGACTATATTCGTTATCGTGTCAGCACCAAAGGCTCAAACCAAAATTCAAAAGACATTTATGCCGTGATCAAATGGTTTAAACAACAACTCAACAAACGCCGCATCCCACTGCAAATTGCCATCTTTGGTGAAGCCGCCTATGGAACGTCTCGCCACATTGGCCAAGATGTTTTACTGTTTGCCGATGCCGTCGATGTTGTTTGCCCAATGCTATACCCTTCGCATTTTGAGCCGTTTCGCAAACACGCTCGCACACCTTACCAAACTGTTTACAATTCAATAATCGCTTTAAGAAATCAATTCCACGGCAAGCCACCCTTTAAAATTTACACTTATATTGAATTATACAACTATCGCTTTCCACTCTCGCGCCAACAAAAAACCAAATATATCTACGCGCAAATTCGCGCGGTACACGACGCCGGCGCACAAGGCTGGTATGCCTGGAGTGCTAATAATCATTATGGCAACTTGTTTTATGTCTTGCGCATGCGCCGTGACACCTAATTATCTGCTAAGACGTGCCCCTAAAGCCAACCCAAACCTTTAAAAATCCACAACAACAGCAACGGAGATAATTGCATCAACGCATTATCATCAATCCAGTGCCAACTCGGTAACTCAGCAACGAGCGTCAGTGGCGACATAACAAAAGCCAACCACAACGGCGTTCCTAACCAATGATGACAACCCAACCAAATTAGAAAGAAAACGATTAGGGCCAGCACGTGCACTAGACTCGCCGGCAAACTAAAACGCCGCAGCTCTCCTATAATCGGATCCCCAAGCGCGCATCCCCAAATAATCGGCAGCCCATATTGCACACCACGGCTAAAACCTCCAGGCGCTAACAACAATACCAAACAAATCGCGGTTATTCCCCAAGCAAACGAACAAATTTGTCGACGTTCATAATGACGATGCCCAAAATACAACCAACCCTGCTGTAGACGCAACGTCTCCATGGCTGCGTTACCTACTAAAATAACGATCAATAAGCTTTGTGGCGATAACCACAACCATCCCGCGATCGCACCCCCGTGCCAATAATAAAAATAAGGAATCGAGCCCATGGCAACGTGCACCAGTCGACGAAACCAGTAACCAAAGCCGCCACCATGCGTCGTATAAGGAAATTTGCTTGCAGTTTTCGCACACATGCGCCTAGTCTAAGTAGATTTAGTGCCAGACACAAGGCAACTAACGGATTTATGGGAGTTTTCATTCCAAGGCTCATCACCACACTTCTATCCAGTTTGTACTATAATTACCACCAGTCATCTAAAGATAGGAGCCCACCATGCGAAGACTGTTACGCCTAGCATCTATCTCAATCCTATGCGCCCTGTTGCTTGTCCTAAGTGGCTGCGCTGATAGACTCACACAATCCAATTATCAAAAAATAGAAAAAGGCATGTCGCAAGCACAAGTCTATTCTATTTTAGGTAACCCCGATAATGAATCAAGTTCACAATTTATGGGAAATTCGGGTAGTGCTTCAACCTGGAAAGATAAAAAGACAACCATCACCATCATTTTTATTAATGGAAAAGTGAAGTTAAAGACTTTTGCTAAAAATCGAGGTGATGATGGCACATCCAATTTTTCAGGAGATAATTGAGCACCTGCCGCACAACAATCAAAAACCTTACAAACAAATATAAAAAGCCCAGGCAACATAGCAGCCTTCACATAACCAACCTTTACCCCTATTATCTCTTCAACAGTATCATCTAGTTCCTAACAACCTTCTTCCATAAGCGCCCCCTTTGCCCAAGAACGAGCGCGAACCTTTTTTTATTAAAAATTTAACCAGAGTTCTGCGACTAGGTTCAGTCTGACTCATCGCCAACGATAGAGCAATAGCGGTAACTATACATCACGCAGTGGGGGGGGCTCGTGTCCCTGCGTTCATTTGATGCATGCAAGCACACTTTTCTCAGGTTTTATAAGAAGGCGTGTGCGAGGGGTGATTGTTTCGCAGCTTATGCCGGAATATTTTTTTCTCTTTTTTGCCTTAATGAAAATAATTATTAAAAGTAATTGATAATCACAATCATTTAAATTATGCCAGCGACCTTTGGAAAAGCAGGAAGTGCTTGCTGTGTTTGAACATGGCCGCTTGCAAAAAGAAACCATAAGGAAATCAATGCCACAACCTTCTGAAGCGCTCAAATACTACGATGCCTATGACAACCCTGCACGGGTAAGCCGAGAGAGGGCTAAGCTAGATGGAAAAAATAACCGGGGGGAGGTAGACACTAAAAGATTATCTGGAACAGACTTTCTCCAGCGCGTCAAAGGCGACAATGGCGAAGATAGGGTTTTAGGTAAAGTAATCACCGATCCCGATGAGTTCATCCGCGAATATATGGCCCAACTTTATTTACATATTTTCACTACACACCTAGAACTTGACAAAACAGAGCCCCTCCCAGAACTACTATTTCATGATAAGTCAGATCAACCAAGGTCTGTAGAGAATGGTGACGTAGTTATTCTCTTTCCTGTTATAACAGGCACCACATTGTCAGAACGCATGGGCTGGGGAAGAATACGGTCTTGGTTACGAGAACGTTTTTGCTCCTTTACCAAAAGAACCACCCAAGCAGTACAAAACTTCGGTGGATATGGCCAAGCTATCGCCTTTAAGCTTATTACAGATGACCCGAGCGTGCACAGCGGAAACTTTATGGTCATCAATAACACAGCCGTTGTTCGAATTGATGCTGGAGCAAGTTGGCGAGGGTTTCGTGGCAAAGTAACAATCCATACCAACGAAGTCGTAGAGCTACACCATGATCGGATAGGTCTGTGGGACCCCACCGATTATATATCTTGTTTTGGGGGCCTCCTGACATTTTCAAAACCTCACAAACAATATCTTAGGAACTTATTGAAGGTTAAAGCTGTGCGAGTAACAGCATCATGCCATGCCAAACAGATCTTGCAAAAACTCAAAAATCTAGACGCGAGAGAAAAAATAGTTACTGCTATGACAAAAAAGCTGGAAGACATGCAGGTCAACCATGAACAGTACGGACTTGAAGAGGGGACTTTAGCCAAAGTATTTGGAACTGCCGAACTTGCGGAGGAAACGACAAAAGAGGTCGCTGCTAGGCGCGCTGCTGAAGGATTAGTCCAATTGAGTGAGACACAGCTAACAGCCCTGGCTCTCAGCGCCTCTGCTAGAGAACTCAAAAATTTTAATTCTGATAATCTTAACGATGGCACCAAAAATCTAATCAATCATTGCCAAGAAAATGTATTCCAATATAATCTTAGATATACACAACATAAAAAATATTCCAAAAGACCAAGATCCCAAAACGCAGTAAGAAACGACAAGCTTAGGGATTTCCTTGAGCTCGAAATGAGTCGAATGAAAAACCCATACATGAATCAAGCCGTTAGAAAAAAAATAAAAGCTTATTCCAGCTTGCTAAATCAATTAAAACTGCCAGGATGTAACCTCATTGAAGTACTAATAAATCTTCAGACAGTGGCTAGTAAACACACGAGTGTTTTGGCTTTTTTATACCACAAACCACCACAATCGCAAATAAATTTGGAGAAACTTAAAAAAGACTTTCCTAAAGAAATTGCGAATGTAGAACTGTACAACTTCCCCAGTATTGCTGCCGAAGAGTCGTCAAACCTGGCTAGGCAGCTACGATACCCCACCAGTGTTGACTCCCAAACAGACAACCAAGATAACATTGCTGCTGAAAAATTAGAATCAGCTCGCCAAAGACAAAGTTATCCTTTCCGCTTATGGTGCGGGTGGGGGGGAGAGGAAGACGGCCTCCGGATAAGAGGGAGAGCCCCGAGAGGGAGAGCCCCGAGTGAAGGAAGTGCCCCGAGTGAAGGACGAGCCCCAGGAGGAAGAACCCGAAGGGGGGGAGGGGGATGCTAAAGACACCACCACTAGCATCGAGTTTAAACTTATTAATCACAGCAAAAAAACTATCGATGTGACCACCATGGGTCCTTGGGGGAGACAATCGGACACTTATAAACTAAGCCCAGACCAAAGCAGTTCCAAGTATCTCGTGCTAAACCCATGTTATAAATCGTTAACAAGCTGCCTACAAACAATATTTGGTCTATCAATTTGAATAAAATGCCCAGATTTCACTTGTAAAATTTTGCTATGTGGATTTTTATTGAGCCATTGTTTTTGAGCGGTGAACCAATCTTCCTTGATTGGCTTTACCTTATATTCCATACCGGTTGATGAAATAATGATAACTGGAATGGAATTACTAATATCGCCTAATTCTTTAAGCTGTTTTTTTGATTCTGTGAAACCCAGCATCTGATAAAACGCCTCTACTTCTGAGCCATTGTATTTCTTATAAATGGCGCTAGCAGGATTCTTTATTGCTTCACCTATCCCTTTTTTATAAGGTTTCATGAGCTTATCCGAAAATTGAAAATCACGTGGAACTGGATCAACAAACAAAATTCCTTTTACCAATTTCGGATTTTTTAAAGCAAAATATCCTGCATATATAGATCCATAAGAATGCGCGACAATTAAATAAGGTGCTGGAACACGGCGTTTTTTCAAGAGAATTAATAATTGGTTACTGATAAGCTTTCCAGTGATAAAGTTTTTTTCAGAGTAATTGAAGTTTGCTGGGCTTTTACCTAAGCCGCTACGGTCGTAAAAAAAGAGTGATCCGGCTTTTTTTGCACAATGGAAAAATTTCTTATTTTGACCCCATTCTCCCATGCTGGTTCCACTGCCGTTGATAAAAACAATTGTTCCTTTAAATTTTGCAGTTGGGTTTGGGTAATATTCAGAATAAAGCTTAATGCCTGGTTCAACTGTTGTTAACTCGCTCTGCGCTTTATCATTGTTATGGATTGGTGCTGCAAAAATCGTTTGAGTCATATTAATCGCAAATAGTGCGATGATTGCTATCGAATAAATTCGTAGTATTTTCATCAATTAATCCCTGTCAGATCTATTTCCCCCTGAAGGGTTGCCTATTTCGTTAATATTTAACGGTCCAAAAAAACAAGGGTTTTATTGAACCCCATGCATTCAATTTTTTGGTGCCATAAAGCCCCCACTTATGGTTAAATATACTGGTTTTCGAAATCAAAGTCTACTGAATGCTTCGTTTGTTGGATTTCGCGAACTCTTAACCCTCATCGACTTTATTTATTCCAGTAAAATAGGATTATTAAATGAAAATTGGTTACACTCGAGTTAGTACACGTGAACAAAATTGGTTCTGTCGCATATATTTCAATAATCAAATTTAAACTTTCCCTGGGCGAGACCGTGCTAGATGCGACGCTTACACCTAAATGAGTAGAGAATAGTCCTTGGCTGTTGGGTCACAGAGAATCATTGCTGTTACGTTGACATAATACTGACAGCTATTAAATACGGAGAACTGCCCCTTCTGTTTTATCTCTTCTGCCACGTGAAACAACGTCAGCTAGAGCTGGGGCAATTGCTACGCTAACAAGTTAACCCATTAAATAAGCACCCGTTCCCGCGGCAACTAAATCGCCTGCTTCATTGAATAATTCCGTATGAGTAACTGTTATACGCCGACCGCTACGCAATACTCGACTTTTCAGAGTAAAACTTTTGCCAGCGCCCACCTTGAGATAATCAATACGCATATCAATCGTGCTGGCTGCCGCCAAACGTTGCAATTTTTCTTCTTCAGTTAAATCATGCATTTTTTCTAAGGCTTTCAGCAGGCCAAATAAACCACCCGTAATATCAAGAACAGCAGAAGTAATGCCACCACTTAAGATACCTTTCATGACATTGCCAATAAAATCAGGCCGCATATCAAAAGTAAGTATCAGTTGATCAGACAGAAGCTCCTGAAATTTAAGACCCAGCCAGCGATGAAAAGGAAAATTTAAATACATGTGAATTAATTTTTGGCTATCGTCTTGCATGGATATTTTACCTCTCATTTATTAGCACATAAAATAAACCCCGGGAACTTGCCGGGGCTCAATCAAATCGCTCTCGAAAACTTAGCTATCTAGGCTGCACTCTCAGTATTCGCTTCTGCCCCTGATTCAGGCCGATCCACTAATTCCACGTAGGCCATCGGTGCACAGTCACCCGGGCGAAAACCACATTTTAAAATACGCAAATAACCGCCAGGGCGCGCCTTGTAGCGTGGACCTAGTACCGTAAACAATTTGGCCACTATGGCTTTATCACGCAGGCGTGCAAACGCTAAACGTCGATTAGCCACTCCATCTTGTTTGGCCAAAGTAATCAATGGCTCAACCACGCGACGTAACTCTTTCGCCTTAGGCAGCGTTGTTTTAATCAACTCATGCTGCATTAATGAGTTTGCCATGTTTTGCAGCATCGCTTTGCGATGAGAGCTTGTACGACTTAAATGACGACCACTTTTACGATGATTCATAGCTTAACCCTTCTATTTTTCGGATAGATCAGCTGGTGGCCAACCTTCTAACTGTATACCTAATGCCAATCCTCTTTGCGCCAACACGGTTTTAATTTCCGTTAAGGATTTTTTGCCAAGATTAGGTGTTTTTAATAAATCATTTTCACTGCGCTGTACCAAATCACCAATATAATAAATGTTTTCAGCTTTCAAACAATTAGCCGCGCGCACCGTAAGCTCTAGATCATCGACTGAACGCATCATCAGTGGATCAATTTGATTATCGCTACTTTGTACACCTGACACTGGTTCACGCTGCAGCTCCACAAAAGCAGCCAATTGATGTTGTAAAATAGTAGCCGCATAACGAATAGCCTTTTCTGGATCCAAGGTACCATTAGTTAGCAGATCAATGGTTAATTTATCCAAATCTGTACGCTTTTCAACACGCGCGTTTTCAACTTCATATGAAACTCGACGTACCGGACTAAAAGAAGCATCCAGCATTAAGGCACCCACGACATTGGCTTCGCCGTATTCAACTTTACGCGTAGCTACCGGGACATAACCACGTCCAATGGAGACCTTGAGCGTCATATTAAGCACGCCATCGGCGGTTAAATTAGCAATGACATGATCCGGATTCATGATTTCAACACCGTGATCCAATTCAATATCACCCGCCACCACCTGCCCCGGACCTTTTTTACTTAACGTTAACGTGACTTCATTACGATCATGCAACCTAATGGCAATGCCTTTTAAATTGAGTAGCACATCAACAATATCTTCTTGCACACCTTCTGCAGAACTGTATTCATGCAATACATTTTCAATTTGCACTTCCGTTATGGCTGCCCCTGGCATGGACGATAGCAAAATACGGCGCAACGCATTACCTAGCGTATGACCAAAGCCACGCTCCAGCGGTTCGAGACTAATCCGCGAATGAACCGGACTAATCATGTCCACCCTGATATTTTGGGGTGTCAAAAAATCTTGATAAATGTCTTGGATATCCATCCGCATCTCACCTCTATTATTTTGAATACAATTCAACGACCAAATTAACTTTAAACTCTGCTGGGAGCTCATCTATTTGGGCCCAATCTTTATAAGTCCCTTGCATTTGCTTCACCTCAACCTCTAACCAAGAGAATGCACCACGTTGCTGCGCCAACTCCAAAGCCGCTTGAATCCGCAGTTGCTTCTTAGATTTATCACGCACTTGCACAACATCTCCAGCTTGAACGTGATAAGAAGGAATACTTAAAACCTCACCATTTACTAAAATCGCCTTGTGGCTTACTAATTGCCTTGCCTCAGCACGTGTACTAGCGAAACCCAAACGATAAACCACATTGTCCAGTCGAGCTTCCAACAATTTTAATAAATTCTCACCCGTCGATCCTTTCAGACGATCTGCTTTTTTATAATAATTGCGAAATTGTTTTTCCATCACACCGTAATAACGACGGATCATTTGCTTCATGCGCAATTGAATACCATAATCGGTTAAGCGTGAACGCCGCTGCCAATGCTGGCCAGGAGTTCGATCTAACTTACACTTGCTATCAATCGGCTGAATGCCGCTCTTCAACTGTAAATCAGTTTTCTCTCGTCTCGATAACCGACACTTTGGACCTAAATATCTTGCCATATTCTACTACTCCTAAACTCGACGCTTTTTCGGTGGACGGCAACCATTATGAGGAATGGGTGTGACATCAATAATGTTTGTAATATCCAAACCAGCACCGCGCAAAGCACGCATAGCAGATTCCCGCCCTGCCCCCGGACCTTTAATGCGAATTTCTATACGTTGCATACCAAAATTTTCTTTTGCTTCCTTACCAATTCTCTCGCCAATGACTTGAGCAGCAAACGGTGTGCTTTTGCGCGCTCCCTTGAAACCACAAGCTCCAGCAGCCTTTTGACTCAAAACATTACCACTACCATCTGTAATGACAACTAACGTGTTATTAAAAGTAGCCTTGATATGAGCGATACCTTTAGTCACTTTTTTGCTTTTACTTTTGCTTTTACTCACAGCCATTTAAACTACCTTCTTTAAAATCATCCACGAACCGGTTTACGTTTACCTTTACGAGTTCGTGCATTCGTTTTTGTTCGCTGCCCACGCACCGGCAATCCACGACGATGACGCAACCCCTCGTAACACCCTAAATCTTTCTTACGCTTGATATGCATCGACACATCTCTACGCAAGTCTCCCTCAACGATATATTTAGCAACTTCCGTACGCAAATCCCCTAACTCACTTTCAGCCAATTCCTTCACTTTAGTGGAAGTTGACACCCCCGCAGCCGCACAAATCTCACGTGCCCGCGTATCACCAATCCCGTAGATAGACTGTAACGCAATACGAACATGCTTCTGAACCGGCAGATTAATACCTGCAATACGTGCTGCTGTTGCCATTTATTTCCCCAAAATCAATATGTTACAAACAAAACTGCCATCTCTTGCGAAAGTGGTCTAGCATAACGCCCACTAGCAAAAAAATCAATGTGTTAGCGGCTTTTAAACCGGCTAGTATAACCCTATCTGTGCTTTGTATCACCATATCTGCTCTAACCCTGACGTTGCTTATGACGCTTGTCCTTGCAAATCACACGAACCACGCCTTTACGTCTAATTACCTTGCAATGACGACACATTTTTTTCACAGATGCTCTTACTTTCACCCACTCACTCCTAATCTAAATCAACCCGATTGAGCCCTTGCCACCCTTACCTTTCATTAAGGATTGGTACTGTTGACTCAACAGATGTGCTTGCACTTGGGCCATAAAGTCCATTAGCACAACCACAATAATTAACAAGGATGTACCACCAAAATAAAATGGCACATTCCACATGACAATTAAAAATTCAGGAAACAAGGCCACGGCAGCTAAGTACAGCGAACCAACCAAGGTTAACTTAGTCATGACACGATCGATATAACGAGCTGTTTGCTCTCCAGGTCGAATCCCCGGAATAAATGCCCCAGATTTTTTAAGGTTATCCGCTGTTTCTTTCGGATTAAACATTAATGCTGCATAAAAGAAACTAAAAAAGATAACCAACCCAGCAAACAACAATACCCACATCGGTTGACCTGGACTCAAAACGGTCGAAACCGTATTCAACCAGCCCATCCCTTTGGTAGCGCTAAAAAACCGTGCAATAGTCGCCGGGAACAACAAAATACTCGAAGCAAAAATAGGTGGAATGACACCCGACATATTAATCTTTAGCGGTAAATGACTCGTTTGTGCAGCGTACATTTTACGCCCCTGCTGTCGCTTAGCATAATGGATAGTAATGCGTCGCTGTGCTCTTTCAAAGAAAACCACCACCCCCGTAATTAGCAAAATAATTACAATGATCAGGATTAAGGTTAAAGGCTGCATCTGACCCTGGCGAACTTGCGTTAATACACTCACAATAGCCCCAGGCAACCGTGAAGCAATACCCGCAAAAATAATCAAAGAAATACCATTGCCAATACCACGTTCCGTCATTTGTTCCCCGATCCACATTAAAAACATCGTGCCGGTCATCAAGGTAATCGTCGCTACAAAATAAAAGGCCAAGCCTGGATTAATGGCGATACCACTGCTAGCCAACCACTTGGCAATACTGAAGGCTTGAATCGCGGCTAAAAATACCGTGCCATAACGTGTGTACTGATTGATTTTTCGACGGCCCGCTTCCCCTTCCTTTTTTAGCTCTTGTAAAGTAGGAGAAATAGCACCAAACATTTGCACGATAATGGAGGACGATATATACGGCATGATGCCTAAACCAAAAACCGTCACCCGTGATAGTGCACCACCGGAAAACATATTTAACAATCCCAACAAACCACCTTGATGACGGGAAAAAAAGTCAGCCAATCGAGCAGGATCTAGGCCAGGCACTGGCACGTGAGCACCCAGACGAAAAACAACAATACCAATGAGCACAACCAACAAACGACGCTTAAGTTCACCCAAGCCCCCTTGTGACAGTCCTGCACCTGATTTTGCGTTCATCGTTGCCATGTTACTCTTCTACCTTTCCACCTGCCGCTTCAATCGCAGCCCGCGCGCCTTTCGTTACTCGTATCCCTTTAACAGTTACCGCTTTTTGTAACTCGCCAGAGAGCATAATTTTGACATGTAAAGTCCCCTCACCAATCAAATTGGCTGCCTTTAAGCTGGCCATATCGACAACATCACCGGTGATTTTGTTGAGTTCGTGCAAACGAATCTCATCACTGCGCAGTGCTTTGCGCGAAGTAAAACCAAACTTCGGCACACGGCGTTGCAACGGCATTTGCCCACCTTCAAATCCAATTTTGTGATAACCACCTGAACGCGCGTGTTGACCCTTATGACCACGACCACAAGTCTTTCCTTTACCACATCCAATTCCACGTCCGACACGGGTTTTCTTTTTATGTGATCCAGCTGCTGGCTTTATCGTATTAAGACGCATTGCTACCATCCTCAACTTTTAATAAATAATGTACTTTTTGAATCATACCGCGAACACAAGGTGTATCCTCTAATTCAACGCTATGCCCAATACGACGCAACCCTAAGCCACGCACACAATCTTTGTGACGCTTTAATCGACCAAACTTACTTTTAATCAAGGTCACTTTTACTGTTTTCTTTGCCACCATAATTATGCATCCACATGTTCTAAAATTTCTTCAACCGACTTGCCACGTTTTTCAGCGACTGATTCCGGTGTTGCCATGCCTTTCAGTGCTTGAATAGTCGCTCTAACTACATTGACAGGATTCGTGGTACCAATACACTTCGCTAAAATATCTTCCACGCCCACAACTTCAAATACCGCACGCATCGCATTTCCTGCAATCACACCTGTACCCGGAGAAGCGGGTTTCATAAACACTTTTGCAGCTCCAAGTGTGTGCATAATTTCATGCTGTATGGTTTTGTCTTTCAAATACACCTCTGACATATCTCGACGAGCCTTTTCAGTGGCTTTATTGATAGCAGCCGGTACTTCTGCTGACTTACCAATACCAAAACCAATTTTGCCATCGCCACCAGCAACTACTAATGCAGAAAAACGAAACTCACGACCACCCTTAACAACCTTAGCTGTACGTAGCACGTTAACTAATTTTTCAACGATATGGTCTGCCGCAACATTTTCATTTTCTACCGCTTTCTTCATAAACTTACCCTTTATTTAAAATTCCAACCCGCCTTTACGCGCAGCCTCAGCTAACGCTTTAACCCGGCCATGGTAATAAAAACCTGAACGATCAAAAGCCACCGACTTAATGCCCTTTTCAAGCGCACGCTTGGCGATCAGAGCGCCGACTTTTTTTGCGGCCTCTTGATTACCCGAATAATTTTTTTCAGCTGCAATTTCTTTGTCCAGTGTAGAGGCTTGTGCTAACACCGCCCCCTTAGGATCAATTAATTGCACATAAATATGACGCGGCGTACGATTTACTGACAAACGCATCACCCGCATTTTCCTTATTTTCCCTCGAATTTTCCGCGCTCTACGCAAGCGACTTTGTTTTTTCTTATCCATTATTTCTTCTTACCTTCTTTACGAACAATAACTTCACCGGCATAGCGAATACCTTTACCCTTATAAGGCTCAGGAGGACGAATAGCACGTATGTTTGCCGCTAACTGGCCAACTATTTGTTTATCTTTGCCTTTGATAACAATTTCGGTTTGTGATGGCGTTGTTATGCTCACCTCATCAGGTATGTTGACGGAAACGGGATGCGAAAAACCGGCAGTAATATTTAATTTCTTCCCTTGAACTTGCGCGCGATAACCAACGCCAACCATTTCAAGTTTACGTTCAAAGCCTTCAGCAACACCAACAACCATGTTATTAATAAGGGCCCGCTCTGTACCTGCCTGCGCTTTATTAGCAACCTCTTTATAGGAAATTTGCAGCACTTTTTCATTCTGTGTAATAGCAATACCCGCATTCATTTCACGCGTTAATTGACCCAATTTGCCTTTGACAGTCACTAACTGACCATCCAGCTTGACTTCTACGCCATCTAAAACAGGTATAGGATTACTAGCAACTCTACTCACCGAATTCTCCCACTAACAAACATAACATAATACTTCACCACCTATTCCCGCCTTACGCGCTCGGTGGTCTGAAACCACGCCCTTTGAAGTTGAAATAATAGCCACACCAAGACCATTTTTAACTTTTGGTAACTCGTCCTTGTTACGATAAATTCTTAGACCAGGACGACTAATCCGCTGTAATTTTTCAATAACAGCCGCCCCATTGTGGTATTTCAACAAAATAGTTAAAATCCGCTCATGGCCCTTTTCGCTAACCTTATAGTCAACGATATAACCTTCGTCATCCAATACTTTTGCAATCGCTTGCTTTGTATTTGAAGAGGGCATTACTACCATCTTTTTACCAACAGCCTGCGCGTTTTTTATTCGAACAAACATATCAGCGATTGGATCTTGCATACTCATTAATTTCTCCTACCAACTTGCCTTTTTTAAGCCAGGAATATCACCTTTCATAGCCGCTTTACGCAAACAAAGACGGCACAAACCAAAACGACGATACGTGCCATTAGGCCGCCCACACTGCCGACAACGATTTCTCACCCGCACAGGACTATCATCGCGCTTACATTTTTGTAACTTTAAAACAGCATCATCGCGATCATCACCATTGGCTCGGATAATGCTTTTGATTTTTTCACGCAAAGCACGCACAACCTTTGAACGTCTAATACGTCTTTTATTTCTAGCTACAGAACATTTTTTAGCCATTAAAATACCTCAATCTTTAAATGGAAAACCAAACGCTTTCAACAATGCCTTTGCCTCAGCATCAGATCCCTCCGATGTTGTAATTGTTATATCGAGACCTCGAATAACATCAATTTTGTCGTAATCAATTTCTGGGAATACCAGCTGCTCTTTAATACCCAAGCTGTAGTTACCCCTGCCATCAAACGCCTTAGCACTGAAACCACGAAAATCTCGGATACGTGGAATAACAATGCAAATCAAACGTTGCAAAAAATCATACATGCGTTGACGACGCAAAGTTACCTTGCAACCAATTGGCCAATTATCACGGATTTTAAACCCGGCGATCGATTTGCGCGTTTTAGTGATAAGCGGCTTCTGGCCGGCAATTTTTGTTAAATCGTCCACTGCATGAGCCATCACTTTTTTATCCGCAGCAGCCTCACCAACACCCATGTTTAAAGTAATTTTGGTAATTCGCGGCGCCTGCATAACACTGCTATAGCCAAACTTCTTTTTCAGTTCGCCAATAATTTGTTCTCTATATTGTTGTTGAAACTTCGTCATTATTAATAGCCTCTACACATCAATCATTTCATCGTCCGATTTGTAATATCGAACCTTAGTGCCATCATCCAAAAATTTAAAGCCAACCCGATCAGCTTTTTTACTACGCGGATTATAAATGGCAATGTTAGATACATGCAGCGCTGCTTCACGCTCGATAATGCCACCCTGTATCCCTTTATTCGGATTTGGTTTCTCATGCTTTTTAATCATGTTGATTGACTCGACAACCACACGATCACGTTTAGCCCAACGTAAAACTTTACCCGTCCGGCCCTTGTCTTTTCCGGTTAAAACAATAACCAAATCATCTTTTTTTATCTTGCTCATCGCCATCACTAAATTCCCACCCATCTATAGCACTTCAAGTGCCAATGAAACTATTTTCATAAATTTACTGGTACGTAACTCACGAGTTACCGGACCAAAAATACGCGTGCCAATCGGCTGCAATTGATTATTAAGCAATACCACTGCATTACTATCAAAACGAATCAGTGAACCATCTGGACGACGCACACCTTTGCGCGTTCTCACTACAACGGCCTTCATGACCTCTCCCTTCTTCACTTTGCCTCTTGGCATAGCATCCTTAATGGTCACTTTAATAATATCACCCACGCCGGCATAGCGACGTTTTGAGCCACCCAACACTTTGATGCACATGACACGTCGAGCGCCACTATTATCTGCAACATTTACTATCGATTCTGTCTGTATCATTTACTTATTCTCCGTCACAACCGCCAATTTTATTTATGCCGTTGCCAACCTCATTCTTAATCTAAGCCGCTCTGGCTTTTATCTCCATCAAGACCCAACATTTTGTTTTAGAAATGGGCTTACACTCCTGGATAATAACCTCATCGCCTTTTTTACAGGCATTTTTCACATCGTGCGCATGTACTTTAGTAGAGCGCTTAATATATTTGCCAAATCGTGGATGCTTCACCCGACGTTCAATCAAAACGACAATGCCTTGTTCCATTTTATCGCTAACCACTACCCCCGTTAATGTACGAGGTAAACTTTCCTGCTTATTGCTCATTTGCCATCTCCACCATAACAGTTTTAATCCGCGCTATAGCACGACGTACCCGCTTAAACTGATGAGGTCGTGACGCTTCCCCCATGCCTTTTTGCATCCGCAAGTTGAATTGCTCATGTAATAAAGCTTCCAATTCTTTTTGCAACTCTGCAGTTGACTTTTTTCTCATTTCACTTACTTTCATTACGCCACCACTCTTTGTGTAAATATCACTTTTAAGGGTAATTTTGCTGCAGCGCGGGCAAAAGCCTCACGCGCCAATTCCTCCGACACCCCTTCAATCTCAAACAACACTCTTCCGGGGCGTATTTCGGCTACCCAATATTCCACGCTACCCTTACCCTTTCCTTGTCTTACTTCTAAAGGCTTTTTAGAAATAGGTTTGTCAGGGAAAATGCGAATAACAATTTTACCGCCACGTTTTACATGGCGCGTAATAGCACGACGTGCTGCTTCAATTTGACGAGCAGTAATTCGACCACGACCAACTGCCTTCATGCCATATTCACCAAAGCACACTTTATCCCCGCGAGTCGCAATACCACGATTACGTCCCTTAAATGCTTTTCTAAATTTTCTACCCTTTGGCTGCAGCATTGTTTATTCCTCTACGCCTCACTACTTGTTTCTTCAATTTCTACTACTTTTTCTTCTGGCATGATCTCTCCTTTAAAGATCCAAACCTTGACACCAATGATGCCGTAAGTAGTTTGAGCTCGAGCAACACCATAATCAATGTCAGCTCTCAATGTATGCAAAGGTACACGACCCTCGTGGTACCATTCGCGGCGTGCAATTTCAGCACCACCCAAACGCCCACTAACATTCACTTTAATCCCTTGAGCGCCTTTACGCATGGTTCCTTGAACCGCACGCTTCATGGCCCTTCTAAACATCACCCGACGCTCGAGTTGTTGTGCGATGGATTCTGCTACCAACTGTGCATCCATTTCAGGCTTGCGAACTTCTTCAATGGTCACGTGGGTTGGCACTTTTAATATTTCTGTCAATTCAACACGTAGCGCTTCTATATCGCCACCCTTCTTACCAATGATGACACCTGGGCGCGCTGAACAAATAATAATTCGCGCCTCATTAGCTAAGCGCTCAATTTTAATGCGGCTAACTGAAGCTCCCGCTAGTTTTTTTTCTAAAAACTTTCTCGCCACTGAATCTGCTTGCACATAGTCAGCATAATCTTTACCTTGTGCAAACCACTTTGAATTCCAATCCTTAACAATTCCAAGACGAATACCAATTGGATGTACTTTCTGTCCCATACGTTATTTCCCCTCACCACCATCGGCCACAATAACTGTAATGTGACAACTTCTTTTTAAGATAACGTTGCTACGTCCTCTCGCCCGCGCACGAAAACGCTTGGCTCTCGGGCCTTCATCTACGTAAATTTTCGCAACTTTCAACTCATCAATATCGGCACCTTCATTGTGTTCCGCATTAGCAATGGCCGAATTCACCACCTTTTTAATCAACCCAGCTGCCTTTTTGTTACTAAACGCTAATAGCTGCATCGCTTTTTCCGCGGACAAACCACGCACCTGATCGGCGACCAATCGTGCTTTCTGTGCTGAAATTCGCACATGGCGTAATTTTGCAATAGCCTCCATTAGCTAGTCCCCTTCTTTACTTTACGGTCACCAGCATGCATACGGAAAGTACGTGTGGGTGCAAATTCACCCAACTTATGGCCCACCATGTTTTCTGTAATAAGTATTGGCACAAACTTACGCCCGTCGTGCACTGCAATTGTTAGACCTACAAATTCAGGCGTTGCCATAGAGCGACGCGACCAAGTTTTGATAGGACGCTTACTACCACCCTTCTGCGCCACTTCGACCTTCTTTTGCAAATGATGGTCAACAAACGGTCCTTTTTTAACTGATCTTGGCACTTATCACCTCTTTTATTTCTTACGTCGGTCACGAATAATCATTTTATTCGTACGCTTATTTTTACGGGTCTTATACCCTTTAGTAGAAACACCCCACGGCGTTACCGGGTGACGTCCACCAGAAGTTCTTCCTTCACCACCACCATGCGGATGATCAATCGGATTCATCGCAACACCACGGACACTGGGACGTTTTCCTCGCCAACGATTAGCACCCGCTTTACCCAGCGAGCCTAAATTATTCTCAGAATTTGATACTTCACCGATACACGCACGACAAGTCACTAATATTTTGCGCATCTCACCAGACCGCAATCGTAAAATGGCATAAGTGCCTTCACGTCCGGCTAATTGAGCCGATGTTCCTGCACTACGCATAAGTTGAGCGCCTTTTCCTGGCTTTAACTCCACACAATGAACTAATGAACCCAGCGGGATATTCTGTAATGGCATACAATTGCCAGGTTTAATGGGCACCTGCTCACCTGATAAGATTTCCGATCCCTTGGCAATACCTTTGGGTGCGATAATATATCGTCTTTCGCCATCGGCGTATAACACTAAGGCAATATGCGCACTACGATTTGGATCGTATTCAATCCGCTCAACTTTACCTAAGATGCCATCTTTATTCCGCTTAAAATCAATAATACGATAATGACGCTTGTGCCCGCCACCACGACGACGAACCGTAATGCGACCATGATTATTACGACCACTAATCCGTTTTTTCGGTTCCAGTAACGGAGCATAAGGCTCACCTTTATGCAAATGTGGGTGTACCACTTTGACTAAAAAGCGTCTGCCTGGAGAAGTTGGTTTTGATTTTACAATAGGCATTTACAATTTCCTCTACGCTTCAACTTCACCTGCCTCAATATGCTGGCCAGCTTGCAAGGTAACGTAAGCCTTTTTCCAAGGTTTACGCTTTCCTAAAATACGGCCAAATCGAGTCGGTTTTGATTTCATATTACATGTTCTTACATGATCCACTTTTACTTCAAACAAAAGCTCTACGGCTTGTCTAATTTCTGGTTTAGTTGCAGCCGATAATACTTTAAAGGCATGGCGCTCTTTTTCACCTGCCGTTGCACTGGTTTTCTCAGAAACATGCGGCGACAAAAGAACTTTTAATAAGTGCTCTTTCTTCATGCCAGTCTCTCCTCCAACTTCTTCAGGGCATCTACCGTTATCAACATTTTTTCAAATGTTATTAAACTAGCAGGATCTAATTTATTCACTTCACAAACTGCTACATGATGCATATTTCTTGAAGCTAACATTAAGTTAGTATTTTCACTGTCTACCACAATCAATACGTCTTTTATTTCTAATGACTGCAACACTTGCGCCAACTCTTTGGTTTTCGGCGCACTTAATTCAATTTTATCGATCGCTAACAAACGCTCTTCGCGCGCAAGTTCCGACACAATAGAAGCCATCGCACGGTTATACATTTTTTTATTTACTTTTTGCTTATAGCTTCTTGGCTTTGCTGCAAAAGTAACACCACCGGTACGCCATAGCGGCCCACGCGTGGTACCTGCTCTAGCACGCCCCGTGCCTTTTTGGTTCCAAGGCTTTGCGCCACCGCCACTTACGGCTGAGCGATTTTTTTGTGCCTTTGTTCCCGCACGCGCACCCGACAAAAAGGCGGTCACCACTTGGTGGACTAATGACACATTATATTCACAAGCAAAGACCTGATCCGAAACACTCAACGACGAGCTAGTTTTTTTACCTTGAGCAACTACTTGCAGTTCCATTATTTATCCCCCTGCTTTTTCACGGAAGGAAAAATAATAACCTCACCACTCGGTGCTCCTGGAACGGCGCCTTTAATTAAAATCGCATTACGTTCCACATCTACACGAACAATTTTTTGATTTTGTACTGTGCACCTAGCAGCACCCATATGTCCGGCCATTTTCTTGCCTTTAAAAACACGTCCTGGAAACTGACATTGACCAATGGATCCCGGTGCGCGATGAGACAATGAATTACCATGTGTCGCATCTTGTGTGCCAAAATTATGTCGTTTTACCACTCCAGCAAACCCTTTCCCGCGTGATACGCCACGCACATCAATCACCTGACCTTCTTTGAAAGTCTCGACGGTAAACTCTTGACCCAACTGAACATCGGCCACTTCTTCTGGCGTAACACGAAACTCTGTCAACGAACGTCCTGCTTCCACGCCCGCTTTTGCGTATTGTCCTGCCTGCGGCTTGGAAATACGTTGCGCCAGTTGTTTACCCGAAGAGATTTGAATGGCGGTATAGCCATCGATCTCTTGCGTTTTAATTTGTGTGACTTTATTAGCAATGATTTCAATTACCGTCACTGGGATAGAAATACCCTCGTCGGTAAATACGCGTGTCATGCCACATTTTCGTCCCACTAAACCCATTGTCATCATTATCTCCAGACGAACAACACCAGTTTCATATCTTCATCTCAGCACAGTTAGCAATACTAAATAGCTAAATTTTGCTATTCAATGCTATCCACACTGATTTGAACATCGACACCAGCAGCTAAATCAAGTTTCATCAATGCATCCACAGTTTTCTCTGTAGGCTGCACTATATCCACTAACCGTTTGTGTGTTCTAATTTCATATTGATCGCGCGCATCTTTATTAACGTGCGGTGAAATCAATATGGTGTATCGTTCAATTTTTGTTGGTAATGGAATAGGCCCAACAATCTGCGCACCGGTGCGTTTTGCTGTATTCACAATTTCGCGCGTTGAAATGTCAATCAATTTATGATCAAACGCTTTCAATCGAATTCTAATACGCTGATTTTTTTTAATAACCGCCATTACCTATACCACCTTATTCAATAATTTTAGCAACCACGCCGGCGCCCACTGTACGGCCACCTTCACGTATCGCAAAATTAAGCCCTTGTTCCATCGCAATCGGTGCGATTA
>CAZGQK010000023.1:0-6314 GCA_964527645.1 uncultured Legionellales bacterium
TCTCGGCAATGCTTTCGGCAAATAAATCAGAAAATTTTTCTTGAGGATCGGTGGATTTATTCATAATGAATTCCTAGTATATACCTCACGGTATACGGGTTAATCGTTAATTTCGCTCCCATTGCCCCGCTGGCAATGAAAACCCCTAATGCAAACGCTCGCGCAGGCGCTGCAAAATCTCACTAAAGACCTGATCAATCGACAAATCACTGGTGTCGATTATCAGAGCATCTGCTGCTGGCCGCAAAGGTGCAATAGTCCTACCTTTGTCGCGACCATCGCGCTCTTCCAACTCTTGTTGGATCTGGCGCAGGCTAACATTTATACCCTTCTCTTTCAACTGGTCATAGCGCCTTTTTGCCCGCTCAACCGGGCTTGCATCCAAATAAAACTTAAACCCCGCATCGACAAACACCACGGTTCCCATATCTCGCCCATCGGCCACTAGACCGGGAGGCTGCACAAAAGCATGTTGAAGTTCTAAAAGAGAATTACGAACGTAAGGTAAAACCGCAATTTTTGAAGCTCTTACCCCGCCCTCCTGAGAGCGAACCTGGTGGGTAATATCTTGTCCCTGGCTCCAAATCGCCGCTGGCTCACCAAATTCCGACGCTTTGAAGCTGACATCAAGCTCAGCAATGAGGGCTCGCACAACGGACTCATCCTGCGCATCAATGCCTTGCTCATGTATCGCCCAACCGACAATGCGGTACAAAGCACCGCTGTCGAGCAAATGCCAACCCAGCTCCTTAGCCAACAACTGCGAGGTAGTACCCTTGCCACAGCCACTGGGACCATCGATGGTCACTATTGGTATATCCTTAGCATACATATCACTCATTGGGCACAACTCACCTCTTGTTCATCATCCACCGCAATAACTTGCTTCTGCCAGGGTATTTTGCATGGTCATTGCGTGTTTGGCAACACGGCCGACAAAGCCGGTGCTCTCAATAGAATATAAAAAGACAACACCCCTAACAATGACAGAATAATAAAACTAGTTGCCAGCAAATCTTGGTTGGTTTGCACAAAAACAGCCACTAAGCAGCTGGCTATAAATCCACCTAAAATCTGCAGACTGCCATATAAAGCTGAGGCGGTACCACCCATATAACGAAAATCCATAAAAGCGCCTGCTACCGCATTTGGAAATATAAA
This sequence comes from uncultured Legionellales bacterium, assembly GCA_964527645.1. Lineage (GTDB taxonomy): Bacteria > Pseudomonadota > Gammaproteobacteria > CAZGQK01 > CAZGQK01 > CAZGQK01. Next base: position 1,162 of record CAZGQK010000023.1, read on the forward strand.
TCCAGCGCCCATAGCAAAAATAACAATGGGAGTATAAATAATTATAAGGTTGGCAACATGGAACATCCCCGTGCTCAATAATAAAAAACCCCCCAATAGCATTAGGACATAACCAATTAATACAGAACTTTTCATGGTTATTTTATTTAATAATTTAGCACTAAAAATTTTTCCCAACATAACACCCAACATTAAATAAATAGCTAGGTGACTATACGCAATGGCCGTCATATGAAAAACATCTTGAAATAAGAATGAACTCAAAGTCGCATAAACCATCATGTTAGCAAAAGCCAAGCTTGAGCTTAATGTATAGGCGATGAATTTTCTTGACCTGAACAAGGTCTTATAATTCTCTAAGATAAACGGCAACTTAAAGCTTGATTGTTGACGGTTTTTATTGGTTTCCGGTAAAAAACACAGCACTATAAGCAGTAGCAACAAGCTATAACTTAACATAAAAATAAAGTTTGCGCGCCAGCCAAAAAAGTGCTGTAAATAGCCGCCTAAGGTTGGTGCAATCGCCGGCGCCAAGCTAACAAACACACTGACATAAGAAATAAAACTTGCGAGCTTTTGCCCAGAAAATATATCACTGGCTGCAGCACGCGTTACTCCCATGCAGGCACCCATACCTATACCCTGCAATAAACGCCCCGTTAACAACATAAACAGTGAAGTGGAATAAACACATAGTAAACTGCCAATTAAAGAAATACATAAGCCAGAAATAACCACATGGCGGCGACCTATTTTATCAGATAATGGCCCCCAGAAAAGCTGGGTTAATGAAAAGCCAAGCAAATAAATAGACAAACTGTATTTAATACCCTGCCCTGAAGTAGACAAAGCGTGCACCATAGTTGGCATCGACGGCAAATACATATCGGAAATAAAAGCACCTATGGTGCCAATGGCAATGATAAGCAGGCCAAATAAAAAAGTTGATTTTGAATTTAATGTTTTTTGCATAATAGTCTCAAACAAATGCGAGGAAAAGAGGGTTGATTTTTTCCTAAGTTATTGATAAACTGACTGAGTGATCAATCAATACATACACTCTATCACTAGTTGAGTGATCGGTCAATTAAGTTGGAGGTAAAATGAAAAAAACCACAAGCAAACCTCGCGTCAGCGGTGACCCCACCCGCAAAAAAATCATCAAAGCAGCCCGAGCGCTGTTTGTTAAACACGGCTTTCATGGCACCTCGATGAGTGCCATTGCTAAAAAATCCAAGGTAAATCAGAGCCTTATCTTTCATCACTTTGACAACAAACAATCATTGTGGAAAACCGTGAAACTCTCGTTTTTGTGCCAAGAAGACACCACAAAGCTCAAACTTCCACCAGCCAAACGTGGCCTTAAAGCTTTTCTAAGCCATGTCATTAAGTGGCGCATTGAGTTCTCTAGCCGTCACCCTGGCGTCGTGCGCATCTTAAATTGGCAACACCTAGAACCGGTTAAGCAACAGCTTACCGGCACCAACACTCAATTACCTGTTGCTCCTCTACAATGGATACCCCTCATTGAAGAGCTGCAAAAAAATGGAGAAATCAATGCAAAACTGCATCCGAAACTAATCATTTCTTTTATTCGTGGCGCCACAGAAGGTTGCATTAACGATGAGGAGCTATTAAAAGATTCGCAAAAAAGAAAAGCTTACACCCAAATGATCATAAAAGGCCTAACTCTGGCGTTGGCTGCTGCAAAATCTTAGAGTAGCCATCACTATTCCTGCGAAAACAGGAATTCATTAACCACAACGCCGTGCAAATTCTTGCATGAATCCCGCCAAAGCATCAACGCCTGCTTGTGGCATAGCGTTGTATAGGCTGGCACGCATACCACCCTGAGTTTTGTGGCCCTTTAGGTACAATAGGTTGTGCTCTTTAGCTTCTTCCAGAAATTGTATATTAAGGCTTTCATCTGTCAGTGAAAAAATCACATTCATACGTGAGCGACACGCAGGATCAACAGCATTATGATAAAAATCGCTAGCATCGATTAATTCGTATAAGGTTTTTGATTTTTGCAAGCTGCGCTGCTGCATCTTGGCAACACCACCCTCATTTAATACCCATGCAAAAACTAAATTAGCCATGTACCAGACAAAAGTCGCTGGTGTATTCAACATCGAATCTTGCGCGAGTTGCATTTGATAGGAGTTAACACTGGGTAAATTGGGCAAGGCTTGTTTTAATAAATCATCACGCACTATCACCAACGTCATCCCTGCCGGGCCCATATTTTTTTGTGAACAGGCATAAACAACACCAAAACGCGAAACATCAAAAGGACGCGATAAAATATTGGATGACATATCGGCGACCAGCGGAATGGAGCTCTCAGGAATACTGGGAAATTCCACACCCTGTACCGTTTCATTATCCACATAATGCAAATAGGCACAATCTTGAAAATCCTGCCATTGTGAACTGGTGGGGATAACGCGGTATTGTTCGGCTTTAGCACTGGCAACTACCCTAACCTCACCAAAATTTTTTGCTTCAGCAATGGCGTAGCTCGACCATAATCCCGTATCGACATACGCAGCACGTGGATTTTTGCCTAATAAATTCATCGGCAGCGCAGCGAATTGTGTGCGCGCACCGCCAGGTAAAAACAACACCTGGTAATTATTGGGAATGTTAAGTAATGTGCGAAGATTAGCCGACATTTGTTGATATAGTTGCTCAAAATCAACGCTGCGATGTGAAATTTCCATCACCGACGCGCCCAAATCGTGCCAATTTAAAAATTCGGCCTGCGCGCTTTGCATTACCGATTCTGGCAACATCGCGGGACCGGCTGAAAAATTATAAGCTCGCGGCATATTAATTTTCCAAATCAGCAGACACCTCTGCATCAATTACCACAATTGGCTCCAAACCTACTAAGCTGTCTTCACCACTTAATTGCACTAAACGCACGCCCTTGGTATTACGCCCCAATACGGATATTTCATTGACACGCGTACGCACCATGGTGCCGTGATCAGAAATAAATAACACTTCGTTATCGTCAAATACTTGTGCGGCACCAACCACTTTGCCATTACGCTCATCAACGACGATAGCAATAACCCCTTGACCACCTCGACCTATTGGCCGATAGGCATCTACCGAAGTGCGCTGCCCGTAACCATTTTCCGTGGCAGTAAGTATCGTACCATTCTCACTAGGGATAATAAGCGCAATAACTTTTCGCCCATCCGCCAAACGCATGCCACGAATACCGCGTGCCGTTCTACCCATAGCGCGTACCGTTGATTCGTGAAAACGAATAGCTTTACCCGCATCGGAGAGCAACATAACATCTTGCGAACCGTCGGTTATTTCAACACCAATTAATTCATCGCCGGCGACTAACTCCACCGCGATAATACCGCTATTACGCGGACGAGAAAAATGACTTAAAGAAACTTTTTTAACCGTGCCACTGGCTGTTGCCATAAACACAAAAATATTCTCATCAAATAATTTAATCGGTAAAATAGCGGTAACGGCTTCGTCCTTATCAAGCGGCAATAAATTAATAATAGGACGACCACGTGCCGACCGACTGGCTTGCGGAATTTGATAGCCCTTTAGCCAATAAACTTTGCCTTTGCTCGAAAAACACAAAATAGTATCATGGGTGTTAGCAATTAAAATTGATTTAATAAAATCTTCTTCTTTCACTGTCGTAGCCATTTTCCCACGCCCGCCGCGATGTTGTGCCTGATAAGTATCCAACGACTGCGCTTTAACATAACCCGCATTAGACAAGGTCACTACCACATCTTCTTCGTTAATTAAATCTTCATCGGCTAATTCTTCGCGATTATCCATAATAACAGTACGACGCTTATCGCCAAAACGCTCTCTAATTTCTTGCAACTCTTCACGAATAATACGATGTAACTCGCCCGGGTCGGACAAAATCTTTAATAAATTTTGGATAAAGACAATCAAATCTTCATATTCTTTGTGAATTTTTTCTTTTTCTAACCCCGTTAACCGATGTAAGCGCAAATCCAAAATTGCCTGCGCCTGCTCTACCGACAATCGATAGCCCTCTTTTTGCATGCCAAGCTCTTCAGTTAATGTTGCTGGACGCGTTAATTCAGCCCCAGCATTCTTCAGCAATTGACCAACAGAACCAGGTGCCCACAATTGTTGCAACAACTTCTCTTTAGCTTGCGCTGGTGTTTTTGCTGCTTTAACCAATTTGATGACATCATCAATGTTAGCCAAAGCAATCGCCAACCCTTCCAACACATGCGCTTTGCTGCGAGCCCTACGCAATTCGTAAATACTACGTCGAGTAATGACTTCACGACGATGCTGCAAAAAAGCATCGATAAAAGCTTTTAAATTCATTAACTCAGGACGCCCCTGATTAAGCGCTAACATGTTAATACCAAACACCGTTTGCATTTGTGTTTGTGAAAATAAATTGTTTAATATCACTTCTGGTTGATCGCCGCGTCGTATTTCGATCACCATACGCATACCTTGTTTGTCAGATTCATCACGCAATCCAGTGATGCCTTCAATTTTCTTTTCGCGCACCAAGATGCCGATTTTTTCCAACAAACGTGCTTTATTCACTTGATAGGGTAATTCATGGACAATAATCGATGGTTTATTGTTTTTTTCGTTGATCTCAATGCTGGTTTTTGCACGCACATAAATTTTCCCGCGCCCGGTTAAATAAGCTTTAATAATACCAGCACGGCCATTAATGATTCCCGCCGTGGGAAAATCCGGACCCGGAATAAATTGCAACAAGGCTTTGCTATCCAACTCAGGGTTGTCAATTAGTGCCAAAGTCGCATCAATAACTTCGCCTAAATTATGCGGCGGAATATTAGTCGCCATACCCACCGCAATACCGGAAGAACCATTAACTAATAGATTCGGCACCCGCGTAGGCATCACTACGGGCATTGATTCACTGCCATCGTAATTAGGCATGAAGTCGACTGTTTCTTTATCTAAATCGGCTAACAAGGAATGTGCTAAACGCGACATGCGAATTTCGGTATAACGCATCGCCGCTGGTGCATCACCATCGACCGAACCAAAGTTACCCTGACCATCAACCAACATATAACGCAAACTAAACGGTTGCGCCATGCGCACGATAGTATCGTAGACTGCTGTATCGC
>CAZGQK010000023.1:6324-17656 GCA_964527645.1 uncultured Legionellales bacterium
CGCCGTGCGGATGATATTTACCAATCACGTCACCGACAATACGCGCGGATTTTTTGTAAGCTTTATTCCAGTCATTGTTCAACACGCTCATGGCGTACAGGACCCGCCGATGCACTGGTTTTAGGCCATCACGCACATCAGGCAAAGCGCGCCCGACAATAACACTCATCGCGTAATCTAAGTAAGATTGTTTAAGTTCTTTTTCAACAGTAATGGTCGTAATTTTTTGCTCGGGTTTCTGCTCAGACTGGGCCATGAATCACCTACTTCCTTTTTAAAAATCAAATAGTTATCTCTATCGCTAACAACACAAAATTATACCACAAGCCAAGCAAAATTGGCACGTTAAAACAGCTTTTTTATCACAATATTCAAACCATTAGCACTTGCAAGGGACGGGTTCTATTTAGGTAATTTTTAAGCTACCATAACTCCAATTTGAACTAGGAAAAATAGAACATGAAAACCATCGATACCCTCATTTGTGCCCGCTGGGTGTTACCCATAGCCCCGAAAAACAAAGTGTTGGAGGATTATGCTGTAGCTATCAACAACGGCCGGCTCATAGAGCTATTACCCATCGCGCAAGCACAACAAAAATATCAGGCCAAAACACAGCACCAATTTAACTCACACGTGCTCATGCCCGGTCTAATTAATGCGCATACGCACACCCCCATGAATCTATTTCGTGGCCTAGCTGATGACCTGCCACTAATGGATTGGTTGCAAAAGCATATGTGGCCGACCGAACAACGATTTATTAACGAAAAATCAGTCGCCTTGGGCAGCCAACTGGCTATCGCCGAGATGCTCAGAGGCGGCACCACTTGTTTTAACGATCATTTCTTTTTTCAAAATATCACAGCAGAGATTGCTGCTAAAAACGGCATGCGCGCCTGCATAGGTCTGCAAATGATGGATACCCCCACACAGTGGGCAAAAAATTGCCAAGAAGGATTGCAAAAAGGCATTGAGCTCTATCAACAGTGGCAAGCCAACCCACTTATTTCTTGGAGCTTGGCGCCACAAGGCCCTTATACCATCAACAACGAGGATTTAGCGGCGGTCAAGCAAGCTAGTGAAAAATTTGACCTGCCTGTGCATTTTCATTTACACGAAACACAGGCCGAGATTCAGCACAGCCTAGACAATTATAAAATGCGACCCTTAGCGCGCTTGCATCAGCTTGGCTTACTGTCTGCAAAATTAATGGCTGTACATATGGTACATGTAAATGACGCAGAAATTAAACTGTGTCAAGAAAATAAGGTGCATATCGTTCATTGCCCAGAAGCCAACATGAAACTCGCTTCCGGATTCGTGCCCATGGATAAATATGCGCAAACGCAATTAAATATAGCACTAGGTACCGACAGCGTCGCTAGCAACAATGATTTGGATATGTTTGGTGAAATGCGCACAACCGCATTAGTCAGCAAAGGCCTTTATCAAGATCCCACCTTGCTACCGGCTGCCGAAGTACTTGAAATGGCAACCATTAATGGTGCCAGGGCATTGGGCAGAGAAAAAGAAATTGGCTCCCTTGAAGCAGGAAAATACGCTGATCTTATTGCTATAGATTTGAGTTCGTTCCTAGCACAACCAGTATACAATCCGATGTCTCATCTTATTTTTGCCACTAATCGTCTGCAAGTCAGTGATGTTTGGATTGCTGGGCAGCATTTATTAAAAGACGGTGAATTTACACAACTGCAAGTGGCACCTTTGTTAGAGCAATTACAGACAATTTCTGCTAAGATCCAGGCTTTTCAACCAAAATCTAAACCCACTAAGGCAACCTCATGACCGGTAAAAAATCAGTGACTTTAGTTGAAGTTGGCCCGCGGGATGGCTTGCAAAATGAGCCTGATTTTGTGCCTACTGCAACAAAAATTGATTTTATCAATCAACTCTCACTGACTGGGTTAAAAAAAATAGAAGCCACCAGCTTTGTTTCACCCAAGTGGGTACCACAAATGGCAGATCATGCAGAAGTTATGCAAGCCATTACGCGAAATCCGGCCGTCAGTTATGCAGCCCTGGTCCCTAACCAACAAGGCCTAGAAAATGCCTTAAAAACTAAGCCAGATGAAATCGCGGTTTTTACGGCTGCCTCGGAGACTTTTTCACAAAAAAACACTCATTGCTCAATAGCGGAAAGCCTGGAACGTATTCAAACGGTTGTCAACGCCGCGCAAGCTGAAAATATCCCGGTGCGCGCCTACATTTCTTGCGTGTTGGGCTGCCCTTATGAAGGCAATATTATCACGCAACACGTCACTGAGCTTGCCAAACAATTGCATGAAATGGGTTGTTATCAAATTTCCTTAGGCGACACCATAGGTATCGGCACCGCCAATCAAGCGGCGCAATTAATTCGTGAAGTCGCGCAAGCCGTTCCATTAGAAAATATAGCCATTCATTTTCACGATACTTACGGCCAGGCGCTCGCTAATATTTACGCCTGCTTAGAACTCGGCATCACCACCATCGATAGTTCTGTCGCAGGTTTGGGCGGCTGCCCTTACGCACCAGGTGCCAGCGGCAATGTCGCCACAGAAGATGTAGTGTATTTATTAAATGGTTTAGGCATTGACACTGGCATCGATCTCGATGCATTAATTAACGTCGGGCAAACCATTTGTCAACGCATTAAACGCCCCTATCGCTCAAAAGTCGGGCAGGCTTATACTCTAGCGTGAGATGGCGGCAAAAAAAACCATTTTTTAAGTTTCATAAAATAATTCAATTCTGTTCATCTGATTTATGAATTTGTTTTTAGTTAATAAGTGGTTTAATATAATACAATTTTTACACCAATAATATAAAAATATAATTAGTCTTCACGTTATGTATAAGAGGTAAATATGAATCAGACACCACTGTGGCAACCCGATGAAAACGCCATCAGCAAAACGCACATGCATCAATTTATGCAACAGATTAATAAAAAATTTCAGCAAGAACTAAGCAATTATTTTCAATTGCAACAATGGTCCTTGTCAAACACAGAAAACTTTTGGCAAGCTGTAGCCGAATATAGCAATATTTTATTTAAACAACCCGCCGATACCATTTTAAAAAATAGCGACAAAATGCCTGGTGCCCAATGGTTCCCTAACGCCACACTTAATTTTGCAGAAAATTTACTGCGCTTTCGCGATGAAAAAACCGCTATTATTTATGCCGATGAACAAGGCCAACGTCAACAACTCAGCTATCAACAATTATTCGACAAAGTCACACAACTGGCAAATTATTTAAAACAACAAGGGTTACAAAGCGGTGATCGCGTTGCTGGCATGTTAGCTAACTGTCCAGAAACCATTATTGCTATGCTAGCCTGCGCCAGCTTAGGCGCCATTTGGTCGGCTTGCTCGCCTGATTTTGGCTTAGATGGGCTAATACAGCGGTTTGAACAAATTGAACCAAAAATATTGTTTGCCAGCGCCGCTCACTTCTATGGCGGCAAAACCTACAACCACATTGAAAAAATAAAAAAGTTACAAGCACAGCTAAAAAACCTACAGCAAACTATTATTATTAACGCACAAGATGATTGCCTGCCTGATAATTCAATCGCCTTTGATGATTGCCAAGGCGGCGACGATGCCTTGGAATTTCCCGCACAGCCTTTTAATCATCCACTTTATGTCTTGTATTCCTCAGGTACTACCGGCGCACCCAAGTGTCTAGTGCACGGTGCCGGCGGCACGCTGCTGGAACACCTCAAAGAATTAAAATTACATACCGATATCAAGCGTGAAGATCGCTTCTTTTTCTTTACCACTTGCGGTTGGATGATGTGGAACTGGTTAGTCAGTGGTTTGGCATTGGGCACAACGCTAGTTTTATACGAAGGCTCACCTTTTTATCCCAACAATACTGTATTAATCGATTTAATTGATGAATTAAAAATCACTAAATTTGGTGTCGGCGCTAAATACATTGAAAGCATGCACAAACAAGGATTAACGCCTAAAAAAACACACTCATTAAATAGCCTGAAAACTATTTTAACCACTGGCTCACCCTTAGTGCCAGAGAGCTTCGATTATATTTATGAAAAATTTAAAACCAACGTGCAAGTGTCTTCTATTTCTGGCGGCAGTGATATTATCGGCTGCTTCGCGCTTGGTAACCCCATGGTAAGTGTTTATCGTGGACAACTGCAATCATTAAGCTTAGGCCTGCATGTCAATGTGTTCGATGATAGTGGCCAACCCCTCAGCGAACAAAAAGGCGAGTTGGTTTGCACTGCACCCTTCCCCTCAATGCCAATTTATTTTTACAACGACCCTAATGGCGAAAAATACCAACACGCTTATTTTGACACTTACCCTAATATTTGGGCGCACAGTGATTACGCAGAAATCACCGCGCAACAAGGTTTAATTATTTATGGTCGTGCCGACACTACATTAAACCCCAAAGGCATTCGTATTGGTACTGCAGAAATTTATCGCCAACTGGAAAATATTGAAGAAATTTTAGATGCCGCTGCCGTTGGGCAACGCTGGCAAGGCGATGAGCGCATTATTTTGTTTGTAGTGTTAAAAGCAGACCAGCATTTATCAGCTGATCTTATAGAAAATGTAAAGAAACAAATACGTAAAAATTTATCGCCACACCATGTGCCGGCCAAAATTATTCAGATTGCCGATATTCCAAGAACCATCAGTGGAAAAACTGTTGAATTGGCTATTAAAAAAATTATTCACAACCAACCAGTTAAAAATTCCAGTGCTCTAGCCAATCCTGAAGCGCTAGACTACTACAAAGATTTGGAAGAATTAAAAAATTAAACCGCTGCCGTTTCCCGCGCCGCATAATGCGACACAATATAAGACTCAATCGCGCGAATAAACTGCTCAGCAATGTCATCACCGCGCAAAGTCATGGTTTTTTTGCCATCAATAAATACCGGTGCCGTAGGCGCTTCGCCAGTACCCGGCAGGCTGATCCCGATATTGGCGTGCTTGCTTTCACCGGGGCCATTCACCACACAACCCATCACCGCGATAGTCATTGATTCCACACCCACATATTCTGCGCGCCAGTTCGATATATTTTGCCGAATGTGCGTTTCAATTTTTGCGGCCAATTCACGAAAAAAACTACTGGTCGTGCGACCACAACCCGGACATGAAGTCACTAGCGGGGCAAACGAGCGAATACCCATGGTTTGCAAAATCTGCTGCGAGACAATCACTTCTTGCGTACGCGCCCCACCCACTTCAGGCGTTAATGAAGTACGTATGGTGTCACCAATGCCTTGTTGCAATAAAATTCCCATGGCAGTACTGGAAGCAACAATGCCTTTGCTACCCATGCCGGCTTCCGTTAAACCCAAATGCAGTGCATATTGAGAGCGCTCAGCTAACATTTGATAGACTGTAATTAAATCTTGCACGGTGCTCACTTTTGCGGAAACCACTATTTTGCTTGCCGGTAAGCCTAATTTTTCAGCGAATTTTGCGCTATTTAAGGTTGATGCCACTAACGCTTCGCGCAACACTTCTTGTGTCGTTAATGGATTATCTAATTTAGCATTATCATTCATCATTTGCGTTACCAAGGCTTTATTTAAACTACCCCAGTTAACGCCGATGCGCACGGGTTTATCATGATCGATAGCGATTTTTATAATTTGTGAAAATTGCTCGTCGTGTTTTTTGCCAAAACCCACATTGCCCGGATTAATACGATATTTGGCCAATGCTTTGGCACAATCAGGAAATTGGGTTAATAAACGATGGCCATTGTAATGAAAATCTCCCACCAACGGCACACAACAACCAAGCGCATCGAGACGCTGACGAATTTCAGCAACGCCTTGCGCTGCCGCCTCGACATTAACGGTGATACGCACCAATTCTGAGCCGGCATCAGCCAACGCTTTCACTTGCGCAACGGTGGCAGCAACATTAGCGGTATCGGTGTCGGTCATCGATTGCACCACTACCGGCGCCCCACCACCAATCGTGATATGACCCACCTGCACTGCAATGGTTGGATGACGTAACATGTAAACCTCAAAGCCCTGATCGTTTGTTTGGCAGTTTAAGCTGTTAGCCTAGCCAGATCAAGCTAACCATAGCCAAAACAAGCCGTTACAAGTACAATACACTGAAAAATTGCCAAAAGGAGACACAAATGGCCAAACAACACGCCCCTGCTTTCGTTGCTATTGTCGAAGAGGCCAAAAGTCGCATTAAAGAAACAGACATCACCCACGTTAAAACGCAACTCGAACAAGAGGCAAGCTTTCACTTAATCGACGTACGCGAAGCCAGCGAATGGCAAGCAGGCCACCTGCCGCAAGCCATACATTTGAGTAAGGGCATCCTAGAACGCGATATTGAAAAAACTATCAGCGACAAAAATTCAACACTAATGCTTTATTGTGGCGGCGGTTATCGCTCAGCATTAGCAGCGGATAATTTACAAAAAATGGGTTACAAAAATGTTTTATCCATGGACGGTGGATTTCGCGCATGGAAAGAAGCGGGTTACTTGATCGAAAATAGCTAAAAAATTGCAGCTGGATGCCGCGAATTTTTCACAATTCCTACGACAAAGTATAGGTCAAAAGAGCCGATAATTAAAAACGGCTATTTTGTACCAAGACGCGAAGTGGGGGTTTTGAAAATACCAGAATTTACTTTTCCTTTATATCCCCCTGGATACCGCGGTCAATCCACAACACATGTTTTTCAAAACTCCTACGACAAGGCATGGGTGCAAAAGAGCCGATAATTAAAAATGGCTATTTTGTACCAAGACGCGAAAGGGGGGGGGTGAAAATACCGGAATTTACTTGACGCTAAATGAGGATTTTTCAAAACCCCTACGACAAAGTATGGGTGCAAAAGAGCGGTTTTTATGCCTCGCGCAGAGCGCGCCGCAATATCTTCCCTACATTCGACTTCGGCAACTCATCGCGAAACTCAATCTGCTTCGGCACTTTATAGGGCGTTAATCGTTCACGACAATAGGCAACAATTTCTTGCGGCATTAATTTGGGATCGTTTTTTACAATAAAAGCTTTAACCGCTTCGCCGGTACGCTCTGAAGGCACACCCACAACCGCTACCTCAACAACCCCGGGGTGCGACATAAGTGTTTCTTCAATCTCATTGGGATAAACATTAAAACCAGACACTAAAATCATATCCTTGACACGATCAACCAAATAAAAATAACCGCGCTCATCCATATAAGCAATGTCACCCGTACGCAACCAGCCTTCATTATCGATAACATCCGTAGTGGCTTCAACATTATTCCAATAACCTTTCATAACTTGCGGGCCCCGCAACCATAGCTCACCTTTTTCACCTTGTGCCACAAGGTTATTATCCTTGTCACGTAATTCAACCTCCGTTGATGGAATGGGCATACCAATGCTGCCATCAAACTCACTGATATTTACTGGATTTATAATCGCCAACGGCGACGCTTCCGTCAACCCATAACCTTCCAATACCGGAACGCCAGTAACTTCATGCCAACGCTTAGCCACCGCTGTATTAACAGACATGCCGCCGGCAATGGTAAAGGTATAAGAACTAAAATCCAATTTAACAAAATCTGGGTTACTAGTTAGGACATTAAATAATGTATTCAATCCAATAAAAACAGTGGGTTTGCTTTTAGCTAATATTTTAATAAAACTACTCTGATCTCGAGGATTAACAATTAAAAGTAGTTCCCCCCCTAATTCAATAAAACACCAAAAACAGACCGTCAGAGAGAAAATATGATACATCGGTAGCGCAGTTACCACCGCCTCCTTACCTTCACAAACTCCAGCTGCTATCCAAGTATTACCCTGCACCACATTAGCAGCCACATTACCGTGTGATAACATGGCACCCTTAGCCAAACCAGTTGTGCCGCCGGTGTATTGCAAAAAGGCTAAATCATCTTTGCCGATAGCAACTGCTTCAAACTTTAATTCATTTCCCAACTGCATGGCTTGTTTAAACATAATCGCTTGCTCAATCTCCCACGCCGGACAAGCTTGTTTTAAATATTTAACCACCCAGTTGACTAAATTACCCTTAGGAAAACCAAAAAGGTCACCTATTTGTGTGACAACAACGTGTTTTATTTGCGTTTTTGGCAGCGCTTTTTGCAAAACACTGGCAAATGTATTTAATACGATAATTGCCTCAACCTCGGCATCATTTAACTGATGAATCAACTCTCTAGGAGTATATAATGGATTAACATTAACAATGGTAAGGCCGGCACGCAATGCACCAAGAATTGCCACTGGATACTGCAATAAATTGGGCATCATAATAGCAAAGCGTTGTGACTTACGTAAACCTAAATGCTGTTGCAAAAAAGCAGCAAAATGACGGCTGAGTTTGTCTACCTGTTTAAACGTAAGTCGCACTCCCATGCTATTTAATAAGTACTTATGGGAATACTTTTGACAGTTTTTATCGAACAAATCAATTAACGAGCTATACTTCTCGGCATCAATCGTTTCCGGCATCTTTTTAGGATAGTTTTTCAACCATATCTTGTCCACTAGCAATAGTCCTCTTTTTATGAATGGTCAGCTCAAAAAAAATCACTATTCGGGCATGTCAGACGAAAATGCTGCCGCTCCTCGCCTAGATAATTCCTCATCAGAAAAATCATCAACATCGGTAAAACTTAAGCGTATTTTATAGACTTCCATTAACACCTCTGCTTCATCTTTATTGATAATTCCCTTATCCAAAGCCACGGCAACACGCTGGTCATAAGTCACACCGCTAATCTCTTTTTTACGTAGTGCACGTTGTAATTTATTTTCCAACTCTTCCGCGGCAATAATCGTCGGCAAGGCCGCTGCCATTTGACCGATAGGATTATTGTCATTGGGAGTCATATACACATTTTCCGCCAAACGCTTATTCAACGACGAAGGGTATAACATACTTTTGGCTATTTTACTGCCCAGCTTATCACTGGGTCGTTTAAAACGTCGACCGCAAGGAAAAATAACCAAGCGCAAACCAGCTGCCAAAAGTCGATTAGGAATGTTTTGTAATATTTCATCTATCGTTGTTTGCACTTTAAATAATAAATCTTGACACAACCATTCCACTACTGGCCATTCATCTTCCTTGCTCACTGTCGTAGTCTGGTAAAATTTAATTAACGCAGAGCCCAAATATAAATAACTTAAAATATCGCCCAAGCGACCAGACATCTGCTCCATACGTTTTAATTTCGCCCCCAAACTAATCATCAAGGTATCAACAAGAAAGGCAAACGCCGAACTAAAACGGGTAAAGTGCTGCAAATAACGCTTTTCTTTACCGCCTGGCACGCGCGCTAAATGTCCATTCGTGATCCCCAAAATAAAAGCACGGACCTTATTACTGATAATAAAGCCAAAATGGGCAAAAATCGCCTTATCAAATGTACGTAACCCCGCTTTTGCATCGGCATTATCCGCTGCTAACATTTCCGTTAACACATAAGGATGACAACGAATCGCCCCCTGCCCAAAAATAATTAAACAACGCGTTAAAATATTGGCCCCTTCAACTGTTAAAGCAATCGGCATTTCTTGATAGCCACGTGCTAAATAATTATGTGGCCCCATACAAATACCCTTGCCTCCATGTATATCCATGGAATCGTTGGTAATGATGCGCGCCAATTCTGAAGCATGATACTTGGTAATAGCTGAAGCCACCGCAGATTCTTCACCACGATCAACGCCACCTACCGCAAAAGTGCGCAACGCTTCCATAAGATAAGTGTAAGCACCAACACGTGCTAACGCTTCCTCAACCCCACCAAACGCACCAATACAAACATTAAATTGCTTGCGTATTCGAGAATAATAACCAGTACCAATCGCACGATGTTTTGACCCACCGGTCACTGTTGAAGGAATGGAGATACAACGCCCCGCAGCCAAACACTCCATTAACATTTTCCAACCTTGTCCTGTTCTTTTCGGTCCGCCAACAATTTGATCGACAGAAACAAACACATCTTTGCCTTGTGTTGGACCATTAGGAAATGCAGAATTTAACGGAAAATGACGACGACCAATCGTTATCCCAGGTGTTTTTACAGGAACAAAGGCACAAGTAATACCCAAGTCTTCTTTATCACCTAATAAATGGTCTGGATCGTATAATTTAAAGGCCAAACCTAATAGCGTTGCCACGGGTGACAAGGTAATGTAGCGCTTGTCCCAATTAAGTGACATACCCAGCACTTCTTTACCGTCAACGGTTCGCTTGCAAACAATACCATAATCCATAATAGAAGCAGCATCCGAACCCGCAACACGACTGGTTAGGGCAAAACAAGGAACCTCTTCGCCACTCGCTAAACGCGGCAGATAATAATTTTTTTGATCTTCTGTTCCGTAATGCAACAAAAGTTCGCCTGGGCCTAATGAATTCGGCACACCCGTAACGGTTGCCACGGTAACGCTCGCCCCTGCTATTTTAGCAATAACAGCTGCATGCCCATAAGCAGAAAATTCCAACCCACCGTAACGTTTAGGAATAATCATGGCGAAAAAACCATTCGTCCGCAGGAAGTCCCACAGCTTAGGTGGAATTTTCATCCAATTGTGGGTGATGTCCCAATCGTTAATTGCTGTACAAATTTCTTCAACAGGACCATCCATAAAGGCTTGTTCTTCAGCGGATAATTTAGGAGCAGTAATGGCATTAAATTTTTCCCAATCGGGCATACCAGTAAATAATTCAGCTTCCCAACCCACATGACCAGCAGAAATAACTTGCTGCTCCGTTTCTGACATAGCTGGCTTTAATTTTTTGTAAATACGAAAAATACGTCGCGTTAGTAATCTCATTCGTATCATTGGCACTTGTAAAAATAACACAAGAACAACAAACACAGCCCAAAAAACTACACAAGCCGTCGTACTGGCCGGCCCTAAAACTGTTAACACTAACAACAAAATAGCATAAGCAATAGACCACACCATCATAGCTGCTCGCTGAAAAGCCAACACAAACGCCAACGCTATAAAAAGGATACACCAACCGAAGACAATCACTCACAACTCCTTACTTCAAAGAAAGTTAGTATAACGATTTCTTACCAGGCTCACCAGGGCTTTGAATTTGTCAAATTTTTAAAAAATTATTCATTTATATTCATGGTGTTACATGCAATTTCTTCTGTATTGTTCCACGAAACCACTAAAAATTGACTAAAATGTAACAAGAAACTAAATACGCCCCAGCAGATTGATGTAGGCATTATAGACCTTATGTAGGGCACAGCCAAAGTAGAAGGAGCACAGCATGAAGATCAACATCGGGCTTGA
>CAZGQK010000023.1:17666-21994 GCA_964527645.1 uncultured Legionellales bacterium
AAACATTGCTCGGCTTGATGATTCACAACGCCAAGAGATAACGCATGGACTTGCTAAGTTACTAGCCGATTCTTATACGCTTTATCTAAAGACGCAAAACTTTCACTGGAATGTGCAGGGACCACTGTTTAGCACATTGCACAACCTTTTTGAAAAGCAATATCTCGACTTAGCTAATGCCGTTGACGAAATTGCCGAACGTATTCGTGCACTCGGTGAAGCTGCTCCTGGCAGCTATCAACAGTTTGCTAAACTTACTCGCATTGAGGAAGAAGTTGGTGTACTCAACGCACCAGCGATGATCAAGCAATTGGTTGAAGGCCACGAAGCTGTCATCAAAACAGCACGCGAGGCTCTTCCCATTGCCGAACAAGTACACGACGCACCTACTGTCGATGTGCTAACCCGTCGCATGGAAACACATGAAAAACACGCGTGGATGCTACGCAGTATGCTAGAAAATAATTAGCCCCACAGGGCTCAGGCGCAAATTCAACAAAACTTCGCATTTTGCCTGAAGGCCGGTATAATGCGCCCATTGAATGATCAGATGAGAGCCTTCGTGAACCATAGCCCAGTAATAAGCCATAAAGAGCCGAACAATGCCCGTTATTTCTATTGGTTCAGTGGACTACAAGTATTGCTGTGGACCGTGCTATCGACACTCACACGCAACGCGGTTCCAGCTGACACATTAGAAGGCATCGCTTGGGGTAATCAGTGGCAGTGGGGTTACAACAAACACCCTTTTTTAGCCGCGTGGTTATCGTCACTGGTTACCCATCTCGGCGGCAGCATTGGCTGGCCGGTTTACTTGCTCAGCCAAGTAGCGGTAGTTGCTTGCTTTTGGGCAGTGTGGCAATTGGCGAAAAAAATATTAAATTCCAACCAAGCACTCATCAGCGTGTTACTTTTGGAAACCATTTGGTATTACACCCTCGCCTCCGTTAAGTTTAACCCAACCACTTTGATGACACCTTTATGGATGCTGACAGCCTTAGCTTTTTACAATGCCCTTAAAACCCAAAAAACTAATTATTGGTTATTAACCGGTTTTTTAAGTGGCCTGTGCATGGTCACCAAATATCAGTCCGCTCTATTTTTAGCTTGCATGCTATTATTACTACTGTTCACTCAGCTCGGACGCCAAAGCTGGAAAAAACCCAGCTTTTACGCGGCCACAATATTAGGCGCATTGGTTGTCACACCCAACGTTATTTGGTTAATGCAGCATAATTACAGCGCCATTACTTATGCCTTTAATCGCGTTGACGGCACCACTTTAACCGGAGCCATCCGCCATGTATTTTTTCCCCTTTCTTTTTTTGGACAACAGCTCGGCACATTAGCACCCTTTATGCTTTTTGCCATACCGTTTTTTCGTCAGCAAAAAACGCAACAAAAGTTTACCCAGTTCGATAAAGCCTTTTTCGCGACTTTAGGCTTAGGACCTCTCATTATAACACTGCTAATCTCCGGCGTATTAGGTCTCTATCTCTATTCCAAATGGGCCACCCCTTATTTTTCTTTGCTGGGTATTTTATTAATTATGTGGCGCAAGCCCGACATTAGTGAGTCGTTAAAACGAAAATTTTTCACCGCTATCATTATTGTAACTTGTTTGGTAGCCATAGCACGTGCGCTAGCATTAGCTTACCAACCTCTCATTGACCACAAAGCGCGAGCCGATGCTTATCTGCCCGATCAAACCATGGCAAAATACGTCACGCAATTATGGCAAAAACGCTACCATGAAAAATTGCCCTATATTGCTGGAGATCATTATTTAGCGCTGAGTTTAGCCGTCTATTCCAGTGACCACCCCACCCCTTATATGGATTGGAGTACTGAGGAAAGTCCCTGGACCAACGATTCTGCTTTACGAAAGAAAGGCGCGGTGTTTGTTTGGAATATCAATAAAGACACCAACTATACTTTGCTGCATTCCGTGAAAAAACGTTTCAAAGGATTAGTGGTGCTGCCACCAAAGACTTTTAAAAAAATCACTAAAGCCAAGGTCACTGGCGTAAAAATTGGCATCGCTATCTTACCGCCAGAAGTAACAAAACAATAAGCAATAATCCAATAGCAAATAACGACGCCGCACAGTTTACTCTGCTGCTTTATGCGTACGCAAATATTCTTCCTTTTGCTTCTCAGTAAAGCTATCCCACTCACTCTGGTACATACCATGTACTTTTGACTCATCAGGAGACGGATCTGGAGGATGATTAAACGGCGCTGGTTTCTGAGCAGGGCCTCTATAATGCTGTCCGGGTGTCAACTCAAGTTCATGTACTGGGTGATTCCAGGGACCATGGTAGCCCGATGATGAGGATGAATGGGGGGCACAACCACCCAGCAGCAATAACCCTATTAAGGCCGTAAAAGCAAGAAGATAACCATATAGCCTGTTCATAAGCATCACCCTTTGGTTGCCTGCAGTTATAACCATTATAGGTCACGCCACCGGCACTCTCCATTCGTTACAATAGATCGGGGTAATCACTGAATACGGCATCCACCCCCCAGTTGAGCAATTTTTGTGCTAATTCAGCTCGATTGACGGTAAATACCAAAACCTTATAACCGTTAGCCTTGATTGATTTGACTCGTGCCGAAGTTAATACCTTATGCTTGACATGAAAAGAAACACACTCAAACTGCGATAATCGCTTCTGCCAATTTTTCGGCCATTTGTGAGTGATATAAGCCAACTGCAATCGCGGCGCCAATGCTCGCAGTGCTTGTAAATTCGTAAGCACACTGGAAGAAATTAATAGGTTAGAAAAATTCTCTCCCCAGTGCCGACTCAACAGCACCAACAGCTGCTTGGCCATGCGCTTAGCCACGGTCCCTGGCGATTTAATTTCAATATTGATACCCATTTGATTCGCATAACAATAATCTAAAATTTGGATTAATTTAGGCACACGCTCTTGTGCATAATTTTCAGCAAACCAACTGCCGGCATCCAAACGCGACAACGTCGCATAAGTTGTATTAACCAACAACCCTTTGCCATTCGTAGTACGTTGCAACCCACGATCATGAAAAACTACAATCTCACCATCACGTGTAAAACGTACATCCAGCTCGACCCATTTAGCACCCATGGCATGCGCTTTTTTAAAAGCTGCCATGGTATTTTCAGGCGCATAACCAGAAGCACCACGATGAGCAATTAAATGGGGCAAACGCATACACAACCCTTTCTAATGATCATTAAGTAACCGCGCTTTCTTTAACAAAAATGGCACGAATAAACAGACTCTTGCTAAGAACTGCCTAATGTAGCTCAAATCAAAACTACATATACCATGCCATAAATCTTACATATTGGGTAGAACCTTGTTAGTATGGGGGCTAAAAATGTATGGCTGATCAATAATTAGACAGGGTGAAATTAAATATGGGAATGCTATCTATCTCCGCGGGTACAAAAAAAACTCGCAACTTAAAACATGCCACTTTACTCCGCTATGCTAGAGCATTAGGGTTTGGAGATCTTCAGTATAAAATTGATGTTAAACGCAACCTAATGGCTATTGTTGGTATTCACAGCACCCAACTAGGTCCTGCCATTGGTGGTTGTCGTTTACGTGACTACGAATCATTTAACATGGCCCTGCAAGATGTCATACGCCTGTCTTACATGATGACCTTAAAAGCAGCTATCTGTAAATTACCTCACGGCGGCGGCAAAGCCGTTATCATGAAACCTAGCAATATCGAAAATACACGCGAAGATTTATTTGAAGCTTTTGGTGATTTTGTGCAAGAAATAAATGGTCGCTACGTTACCGCCATTGATGTCGGCACCAGCACAGCGGACATGAACATTATTGCTAAACGCAGTCCTTATGTTGTAGGAGCTACTGATATTAATGCACGCCACAGCGACCCTGCCCTGCATACAGTACGTGGCGTTGTGCGCGGCATTGAAGCCGCGGTAAAATTCAAACTCAAGCGCAATGACCTGCAAGGTGTACGGGTTGCCATCCAGGGCCTTGGTCACGTCGGTAGTCAATTGGCTAAAGAATTACACCAACTTGGCGCGAAGCTCATTATAACCGACCGTGAAGACAATCGAAAGAAAATTGATGAGGCCATAGAAGAATACGACGCCAAGTATGTCGATATAACTAAGATTTACGATGTTGACTGCGATGTATTTGCTCCCTGTGCCCTAGGAGGCACGATTAATCACGACACCATTGAACGTATCAAAGCTCCTATTATTGCTGGCTCAGCCAATAATCAATTATCACACCATTTAATTGGACGTTTTTTACTTAAAAAAAATATATTATACGCACCGGATTTTG
>CAZGQK010000023.1:22004-24320 GCA_964527645.1 uncultured Legionellales bacterium
GGTAATTCGTTATTTAACTGTAAGGTATGACAAGCTTGATTTAGACACCGGTAATAAAAAAATAGATCATTTGTACGATGTGCTTATCGAAGTATTCGAGCGAGCAGAAAAAAACAATACAGCGACTGAAATTGTTGCTGAAAAAATGGCAAAGGAACTACTAAGTAGCGCCAAGCATAAATAAAAAATACCGGGGATCACATGGCATTTGAAACAACAACAGTTATACAATTTGATATTCAGTACCTGCAATTTTTAGATGAAAACAGCCAGGCAACACAAGCTTTCCCTGACTTTGCACAACCAGAAAATTTAGTTGAATTGTATCGCTGCATGTTGTTAGGCAGAACCCTAGATAAAAAAGTCATTAATCTACAACGCACCGGACGCATGAGCACTTACCCTGCTGCTATTGGCCAAGAGGCGATTAGCGCCGGCATTGGTCACGCGCTAAAAAAAGACGATGTCTTCTGTCCCTGTTATCGCGAACAAATTACCCTGCTACAGCGCGGCGTTAAAATGAGTGAAATTTTAAATTATTGGGGTGGCGACGAACGCGGCAATGCCTTTGAGAACAACGCCGAAGATTTTCCCTTTTGTGTCCCCATCTCCACACAATATTTACACGCAGCTGGCATTGCTTACGCCATTAAATACCGCCAACAACCGCGCGCCGTGTTGACCGCTTGCGGTGATGGTGCCACATCCAAAGGTGATTTTTACGAAGCCATTAATGTTGCCGGAGCTTGGAACCTGCCGATTGTTTTTATTGTCAATAATAACCACTGGGCAATCTCCGTACCCACAGAAAAACAAACCAAAGCACAAACGCTTGCACAAAAAGCCATTGCCGCTGGATTTACCGGCCTACAAGTTGACGGTAATGACGTGATTGCAGTACGCCAAGCAACCGCGGATGCATTAGAAAAAGCCCGTCAAGGCAAAGGGCCAACATTAATCGAAGCACTCACCTATCGCTTGTGTGATCATACCACGGTTGATGACGCATCACGCTATACACCGGCTTATGTTGACGCAGCAGAAAAACAAAAAATCGAAAAAAAAGAACCCATCGCCCGATTACGTAACTATCTGCATCAACAAAACTTATGGTCAGAAGAAAAAGAACTGGCCTTATTAAAACAATGCTCCCATGAGATTGAAGAAGCTGTTAACATTTATTTAGAGACAGATACACAACCACCTGAGGCTTGCTTTGATTATTTATACGAAAGTTTACCCGATGCTCTGCAGTCTCAACGCAATGCCATAGGAAAAGACACATGAGCGAGATTACCTTAATCGAAGCTGTTAACCAAGCGCTAGCTTACGCGCTGGCAGAAGACGAAAATGTTCTGCTATTAGGTGAGGATATTGGTGTCAACGGCGGCGTATTTCGTGCCACCGTAGATTTATTAGATAAATTTGGCGCACAACGTGTCATTGATACACCGCTTGCTGAATCCATGCTTGCCGGATTAGCCGTTGGCATGTCCAGTCAAAAATTAAAACCTATAGTAGAATTTCAGTTTATGGGATTTATTTATCCCGCCATCGATCAAATCATTAATCATGCCTCACGCCTACGCAATCGTACCCGTGGCCGCTTAAGCTGTCCGATTGTATTTCGGGCTCCCTACGGCGGTGGCATTCACGCGCCCGAACATCATTGCGAAAGCACCGAAGCTTTATTTGCACACATACCTGGATTACGCGTAGTCATTCCTTCTTCTCCAGCACGTGCTTATGGTTTATTACTCGCCGCTATTCGGGATCCTGACCCGGTGGTTTTTTTAGAGCCCAAACGCATTTATCGCCACGTTAAACAAGCCGTGCCAGATAATGGTGAGGCCTTACCTCTAGATCGCTGTTTCGTTTTAAAAGAAGGTAATGACGTTACTTTAATAAGCTGGGGCGCTATGTTAAAAGAAACGCTGGAAGCAGCACAACAATTAGAAGCCGAAGGTATTAGTGCCGAAGTTATCGACGTCGCCACTATCAAACCTTTGGATATAGACACCATTTTAAATTCCGTTGATAAAACCAGTCGCTGTGTCATCATTCATGAAGCTGCTCGCACTTGTGGTGTTGGCGCCGAAATCGCTGCACAGATTGCTGAATACGGTTTATTATCATTAACTGCGCCAATTCAACGCGTCACCGGTTATGATACCGTTATGCCCTATTTTAAACTGGAAAATTATTATTTACCCAACGTTAACCGCATTAAAAATGCCGTTAACTTATGCCTGGAGTATGCATGAAGATTTTTAAATTACCCGATCTCGGCGAAGGATTACCCGAAGCTACCGTACG
>CAZGQK010000023.1:24330-28082 GCA_964527645.1 uncultured Legionellales bacterium
TGAATGGCACATAAAAGAAGGCGATGAAGTGGTGGTCGATCAACCCATTGCCTCACTAGAAACGGCCAAAGCCTTGGTTGATGTACCCTCCCCTTACGCTGGAAAAATTGAAAAGTTGTACGCCAAAATTGGCGAGACACTAAAGACAGGCGAACCTTTTGTCGGCTATGCAGGCGAGGAAACCACCGAGCAACAAAAAGAAAAGAAAGACACCGGCACGGTAGTCGGCAAAATACAAGACAGCGAAGCCATTATTACCGAATCCGCCACCGGTATTACCACAAAAACAAACCGCAAAGCACGCGTGCAAGCCTCCCCAAGCGTCCGCGCACTGGCGCGTGAACTACAGATCGATTTAACACAAATTAAAGCAACGGGACCTGGTGGCAGCATCACTGAAAAAGACGTACGAGGATCTGCTGCGCAACCATTACCTGAAGGCTACACCTCCCTGAATAAAGCTCGCCAGGCTATGGCCATAGCCATGACGCAAGCACACCAACAAATCGTTCCAGTAACGTTGTGCGAAGATGCCAATATAAATGCCTGGGATGAAAAACAAAACTTTACTATCCGTCTAATTCGCGCCATTAATTATGCATGCCAACAAGAACCCACTCTCAACAGTCATTTTGATGGCACTGGCATAGCAATTAAACCCTTTCAAGAAATTAATATCGGGTTAGCAGTAGACGCCAAGAACGGTTTATACGTACCTGTGCTAAAAGATGCAGCCAATAAAGACGACACGCAGTTGCGCGAACAAATCAACCAGTTTAAAGAACAAGCACAAACTCAAAGCATTCGACAAGAAGACTTACACGGCACCACCATCATGCTATCCAATTTTGGCAGTATTACGGGTCGCTACGCAAATCCTATTTTAATTCCGCCCATCGTCGCCATCGTCGGTGTTGGTCATACCCGTGAAACGGTTGTTGCGGTTGATCAACAAGTTTGCATCCAAAAAATATTACCCGTCACGCTGACTATTGACCACCGCGCCATCACTGGCGGTGAGGCTTGTCGGTTTTTAAAGGCGCTGATTGATCAGTTGGAGAAAAAATCGGCCAATTAATTTGCTTTTAATTAAAGCGTAACCCTGAAAAGTTGCGCAAACAATCCTCTTCCTTGCATTCAAACAAACCTTGCGTTAGCATGACAACACATGTCGATTTGAACAATCAGCTTGCTGGGCATGTTGTTATTAAAATATACAGCTAAAGCGATAGGGGATAACCACTATGCTTTGGCATTAGTGGTTTTTTTATATGGAAATTGGCAAGTTACACTATTAATCTGGATATTGGTTTAATTCGGGTAGCAAGGAATAGATAACCTGTTTCAGGAAAATTAGCTTAAGGAGAAAAGGATGGCAACAGCACACAATTTAGGATTTCCACGTATTGGTAGTAATCGAGAAACCAAGAAAACCGTAGAGGCTTACTGGAAAGGCAAACTCACCGCCGAACAATTACACCACCAAGGACGATGCATTCAAGAAGCGCTATGGGCATTGCAAACCCAAACTGATTTAGACTATTTACCAGTCGGTGATTTTGCCTGGTACGATCATGTATTAAATACCAGCGCACTGTTTGGCATTATCCCCGAACGTTGCCAAGAGACAGATGGCAAAGTTGATATTGATACTATTTTTTGCATGGCCCGCGGCCAGGCACCCAATGGACAAGAAGCACATGCCTGTGAAATGACTAAATGGTTTGACACCAATTACCATTACATTGTGCCGGAATTTAGCGCACAACAAACTTTCCAAATTACGCAAGAGACTATATTTGAACAAGTGGAGCACGCACAAAAATGTGGTTATCGCACCAAACCGGTTTTATTAGGCCCACTATCTTTACTCTGGCTAGGAAAAACTAAAAACAGTGAATTTAATAAATTGGATTTATTAGATAAATTGCTACCCGTTTATCAACAAGTTTTTGCGCGATTAAAGCAGCTCGGCACTGATTGGGTGCAAATTGATGAACCGATTTTAGTGTTAGACTTGCCTAAACCATGGCAAGAAAAATTTATCGAAGTTTATAAAAGCCTAGATTTTTCTGGTCTAAAATGTCTATTAGCCACTTATTTTGGCAGCTTAGGGGATAACCTTAAACTCGCCTGCCAATTACCAACCCACGGATTACATATCGATTGTTGTCGTGCCCCTGAACAACTTGATGCTGTACTAGCTGAATTACCAGAAAATAAAGTACTTTCATTGGGCGTCATTGATGGCCGCAATATTTGGCGCGCTGATCTCAATCAATTATTAGATAAATTAGAACCCATTTACAAAACAATAGGTGAAAGATTGTGGCTGGCACCCTCTTGCTCTTTATTACACACGCCGATTGATCTCGATCAAGAACAAGAATTAGACACAGAACTTAAAAGCTGGTTAGCATTTGCCAAACAAAAAGTAGAAGAAATCACTACTTTATGCCAAGGCTTAAAAGAAGGCCGCTCGGCAATTGCGGGGGCATTAACAGCAAACGCGCGCGCTATCGCTTCACGCCGCACATCAACACGCATTCATAATCCGACTATACAAAAACGCCTAGCTAGTGTAACCCCTGAATTGGCGCAACGCAGCCAACCTTTTACTGAGCGCGTTAAATTACAACACGACGCACTTAACTTACCTTTATTACCAACTACCACTATTGGCTCTTTTCCACAAACTAGCGAAATTCGTACTCTGCGCCGTGATTTTAAAAAAGGATCCATTGATAGCTCTACCTACGAAGAAAAA
This sequence comes from uncultured Legionellales bacterium, assembly GCA_964527645.1. Lineage (GTDB taxonomy): Bacteria > Pseudomonadota > Gammaproteobacteria > CAZGQK01 > CAZGQK01 > CAZGQK01. Next base: position 27,098 of record CAZGQK010000023.1, read on the forward strand.
ATTCGCCAGGAAATTGCGCACGTTATTCAAATACAAGAACAGCTAGGATTGGATGTTTTGGTTCACGGTGAAGCCGAGCGCAACGATATGGTTGAATATTTTGGTGAATTATTAGATGGCGTGGCTTTTACTAAAAACGGCTGGGTGCAAAGCTATGGTTCACGCTGTGTTAAACCACCGATTATTTACGGCGACATCAACCGCCCAGAAGCCATGACTGTTAGATGGAGCCAGTATGCGCAATCATTAACTTCGCACCATGTAAAAGGCATGTTAACCGGCCCGGTGACTATTTTGGCTTGGTCATTTGTCCGCGACGATCAACCAGAGTCACAAACAGCACTGCAATTAGCGCTAGCATTACGCGATGAGGTGGTGGATTTAGAAGCGGCTGGCATCCATATTATTCAAATAGACGAACCGGCCTTTCGCGAAAGCCTGCCGTTACGCAGAAAAGATTGGCAAAGTTATTTTGATTGGGCCGTACAATGTTTTCGTGTCTCTGCCAGCGGTGTTAAATCAGAAACACAAATTCACACGCACATGTGTTATTCCGAGTTTAATGACATTATCGAACTGATTGCTGCTCTCGATGCCGATGTAATTACTTTGGAAAGCTCACGTTCGGATATGGAATTGTTACAAGCTTTTGAACGCTTTTCTTATCCCAATGAAATTGGCCCCGGTGTTTACGATATTCACTCACCCAGAGTCCCGAGTGTTGAAGAAATTAACTCACTGCTTGCTAAAGCATTGCGTTATATTCCTGCACAACGACTATGGGTTAACCCAGACTGCGGTTTAAAAACACGTGGCTGGCCGGAGGTCAAAATTGCACTGGCAAACCTTGTGCAAGCGGCAGCTGATACACGTGCACATGCTAACGCCAATCGACAAACAGAGCAACCGGCATAAATATAACAAACGTTAGCCAAGGATGATTTAACGTGACCCATAAAAATTCGATAAATATTAGCTTTGAGCT
>CAZGQK010000024.1:0-27072 GCA_964527645.1 uncultured Legionellales bacterium
GCAATATCAGCAAGACAATGTGCCACTGGTGGTTATTGCTGGCAAAGAATACGGCACCGGATCATCGCGCGATTGGGCAGCCAAAGGTACACTGTTATTGGGCGTTAAAGCCGTTGTTGCCGAGAGCTTTGAACGCATTCACCGTTCAAATTTAATTGGCATGGGAGTATTGCCGCTGCAATTTACTGGTGATGATAATCGTAACAACCTGCAACTCACCGGTGAGGAACACATTGATATCATCGGTATTGATGCCGGCATGGAGCCCGGTATGACACTTATCTTGCGTGTTAACGCCAATGACCGCAAGCAACAAGAAATTCCTGTATTATGTCGTATTGATACACAGGAAGAGTTAGCTTATTACGAAAATGGCGGTATTTTGCAGTATGTACTGCGAAAAATGCAACAAACATCATAGGTGAATAATGATAAAACGTTTGATTATCCTTGGTTTTTGCTTTTTGGGGCTTCTCAACACGCAAGCTTTTTCACAAGTAGAGCCGCTTCCTGCTGACCAAGCCTTCCAATTTTCAGCGATGATGAAAAACAACCACACCATTATCACCATGTGGAAAATTAAGCCCGGCTACCATCTTTATCGCTCACGCTTTCATTTTAAAAGTCCTTCAAAACAAACTCGACTAGGCCAACCCAACCTACCCTATGGCATCGAAAACTATGACCCCGCTTTAGGGGACTATCAAATCTATACCCATAGCGTAAAAATTACTATCCCGATAATCAAACATTCAAGCGATCAGCTCATTTTAACAGTGCATTACCAAGGTTGCTCCAGTAAAGGCTTTTGTTATCCCCCCATAAATAAATCAGTAAGGCTAAATTTAAAAGGTCCTTATTTAAAACCCGTAAGTGGACAACCTATTGCTGTCATCGCCAATAACTCTGCCAGCCATTTATTACAACGACACAGCTGGCCCTTGATGATTTTAGGTTTTCTAATATTTGGACTGTTTATTGCCTTCACCCCCTGTGTGTTACCGATGATTCCTATTTTATCTAGCATTATAGTAGGACAAAAAAAATTAAGTTTTAGCCGGGGTTTATCTTTATCCATCGCCTATGTTCTCGGTATGGCACTAACTTATGCCGCTGCGGGCGTGTTCTTTGGTTTTATGGGCAGCAATTTGCAAACACTGCTACAAACCCCCTCTGTTATTATTGCCTTTAGTATTTTGTTTGCTTTATTAGCACTGTCATTATTGGGGTTTTACCAAATACAACTACCTCAAAGCTGGCGTAATAAACTATCACAACTGAGCCACCATCAAAAGGGCGGCTCTTTTTTTGGCACCATGTTGATGGGTTGTTTATCAACTTTAATATTATCCCCCTGCGTCACACCGCCGCTAGTAGCCGCTTTAACTTATATCAGCAATACCGGCAACGCCCTTACCGGTGGCGTTGCTTTATTCGCTATGGGCATTGGCGCTGGAATTCCTTTGCTGGTGATTGGCAGCTTCGGAGCAAAATATTTACCCAAGACTGGCGCCTGGATGGATACCATTAAACAATTCTTGGCTGTTGTTTTACTCGGGCTAGCTATCTGGAACTTGCAACGCTTGTATCAAGCTTCCTGGCTATTGATTTTGTGGGCTTTGTTGTTTTTCGGCTGCGCTATTGCACTCGATCTATTTGCCAAATTACAAAAAAATTGGCGGCATTTGATCAAAAAAATAATTGCCATTATTTTCTTTGTTTATGCCATCATTTTAGTCGTCGGTGCCGTACAAGGTCAAAATGATATTCTACAACCACTGAGACTAGGTAAAAAACAAACACACTCACAATTTACCATCATCCATAATTTAACACAGCTTAAACAACAATTGGCGCAAGCAAAAAAACACCATCAATGGGTGGTGCTGGATTTTTACGCTAACTGGTGTTTATCCTGCAAGGTAATGGATCGCACAACTTTTGCCAACCCACAAGTAAAAAAAGCATTGCACCCCTTTCTGTTGCTGCGCGCAGACATAACGCGAAACAATAGCGCAGAACAAGCGCTAATGCACAGTTTAAACGTCATCGCCCCGCCCACTATTCTATTTTTTAATACCCATGGTGAAGAGATCAAAACCTATCGCATCGTTGGTGAATTATCCGCAAAAGATATGCTTGAGCATTTAGAAAACTTAAAAAAGGACATTATAAAACATTAAGTATTAAATTTTTCGCACCAAAGTAACACCATCACCTATCGGCAACAAAGTGCAATCCACTCGTGCATCTTGACTAATTTTTTCATTGAGATTGTGAATAACTATCGTTGAAATATCATCATGATTTTCCTCAAGCACTTTCCCATGCCACAACATATTATCCATAACTAACAAACTGCCAGAACGCAGCAAGGACAAGCTTGACTCATAATAGGTATCGTAATTCGCTTTATCTGCATCTATATAAATAAAATCAAAGGTGCCCTTTTCAATTTCACACATGGCTGACAATGTTTCCACTGCACGCCCCAAACGTAACTCAATCCGCTCATTAACTTGGGCTTGCCGCCAATAGTGTTGCGCAATATTGGTGAATTTGCGACTAATATCACATGCCACAAGCTTGCCATCCAGAGGTAAAGCTTGCGCCATCCACAAAGCACTATATCCCGTCAACGTACCAACCTCTAACACTTTTTTCGCATTCATTAATTTTATCAACCAAGCTAACAATTGCCCTTGCTCTGGTGGAGAGCAACGAAAGTGAGTTAGTTGCCGTGTTTTCTCACGCAATTCGCGTAATAAATCAGATTCAGACACACTGTAACAGCGAATATAGTCAATTAATGCGGCGGGAATGTGTTGCGTAACAGCATCCATAGGGACTCCAATCATCATAACATATTATAAACCGGACCCATTTTAATGTACCACGCAAAAATTTAATTATTGCGCGCTTTTTGAATGTGTCTTATGGAATTATTATCGCACTATTAACCACCCACCTGCTAAAAGAAAAAAAACACCTAATTTCCAACTTCTTCTTTAAATTTCGCAAGCACTTTATCAAACCACGCTATTTTTGCTTGAGTCATCGCCCTGCCAAAATCTGCCGATAAATAAAAAAAACGCTCATGCTTCACATCAACGCCGGGTTTTTTTTCTTGCAACGACTCTATAATATTATTCAGATAACTTAACTGATCTCTTTGTTTTTCTCTTGCTTGTTCAATAGCTACAATCGTATCACCTATGGGTTGATTTCCAAAAAAAAATAATTTTAATAAAAATTCATTACGAATTTTGGTTTTATCTGGTGCTTTTTTAAGCCAAACTAATAATTTTTTTTCTCCCGCCGGGGTCAAATGGTAAATCTTCTTAAGCCGCCCACCTTTGGTTGTCTCTTCTTCAAAACTTACCAATTGCTCCTTTGCTAGTTTTGCTAAGATGGGATAAATTTGACCATCACTTTCCGACCAAAACTCTCGCGCAGACTTATCAAATATTTTCTTAATTTCATACGCTGACATTGACTGCAAACTCAACATGCCCAAAAGAGCATATTCGGTTTTATTTTCACGTGCCATAAAATTCTCCACCACAGACCCAGTCACAGTCTATCATCAAGGCTCAAAAAAAACCTAAGACTGTCTATTTGGCACATTTCTGGGTAAATTTTACCTCAAACTAACAAATGGCTCCACCACTAGCCTCGCTGTAACATCACCCTGTTCTGTATAAAAATAAGACAATAAAGTTACTTAACCTACCACAGATAACCTATTAAAATATTGATAAATGTGGCGAAAATGTACTGATCTTATGGCTAACTCCAAGGAACTGGACAACTTAGACAAACTCAGGCACAATTTGCGCTGGGCTAATTGCTTAGCTTTGCTGTCATCAATTTCACTCGAGTGAGGAACAACATGGATATTCGGAAAATTCGAAAACTCATTGAACTCATCAAAGAAACAGGTGTCAGTGAAATCGAGGTCAAATCAGCCGATGAGTCCGTATGCATCAAGCAAAACTCAGCACCAACCAATGCCCCTATTATTATGCAAGCTGCGCAACAGCCTACGGCAACGCCTGCACCAATTGCTCCCAGTGGGGGGCATGCTGAACAACCTGCAACCCCCGCCCCTGTCACTGGATATCAGATGACGTCTCCTATGGTTGGTACTGTTTATTTGGCTTCCACGCCCGGAGCGAAACCGTTTGTAGAAATTGGACAACATGTCGAGATTGGTGACACCTTATGCATGATTGAAGCAATGAAAATGTACAATCCTATTGAAGCTGATAAAGCAGGTGTCATTAGTGCACGCATGATTGAAAATGAACAACCGGTTGAATACGATCAAACTTTATTTATTATCGACCCGGATGATTAATACATGTTTAAAAAAATATTAATCGCCAACCGTGGTGAAATTGCTCTACGGATACATCGAGCCTGCAAAGACTTAGGCATAGAAACCGTTGCCATTTATTCGGTTGCCGATAAAGATTTAATGCACGTAAGACTTGCTGATGAAGCTGTTTGCATTGGTCCCGCCAATGCGGCTGAGAGCTATTTAAATATTCCTGCAGTAATTAGCGCTGCTGAAATTACGCACGTTGATGCCATTCATCCAGGATACGGATTTTTGGCTGAAAATCCAGACTTTGCCGAACAAGTAGAAAATAGTGGCTTTAAATTTATTGGACCATCAGCAAAAACCATTGCCGTACTAGGCAATAAGGTGGCGGCCATTGAAGTCATGAAAAAATCAGGGATTCCCTGCATTCCTGGGTCGGACGGTGTTTTAACGGATGATCCAGAAAAAAACTTAGCACTGGGCGATAAGATTGGTTATCCCGTTATTGTGAAAGCCAGCAACGGTGGCGGCGGACGCGGCATGCGTGTAGTCCACAAAAAAGAAGACTTGCTGCAAACTATTGCCATGACACAGACCGAGGCGGCAGCAGCTTTTGGCAGTGGCGACGTTTATATTGAAAAATTTCTAGAAAATCCCCGTCATGTTGAAATTCAAGTATTAGCTGATAATCATGGTAACGCCATTTACTTAGGTGAACGTGATTGTTCCACACAACGCCGTCACCAAAAAATGATTGAAGAAGCACCCGCACCTGGCGTTGATGAAAAAAAACGTAGCAAAATTGGCAAGACTTGTACAAAAGCTTGCCTGGATGTTAATTATTCTGGTGCAGGCACCTTTGAATTTTTGTACGAAAACGACGAATTTTATTTTATTGAGGTAAACACCCGCGTACAGGTTGAACACCCCGTTACTGAGATGATTACCGGCATCGACATTATTAAAGAACAAATTAACATCGCGATGGGCGAACCCTTAAGCATCCGCCAAAAAGATATCGAATTAAATGGCCACTCCATCGAGTGCCGCATAACTGCTGAAGATCCCGACAACTTTCTACCTTGCCCAGGCACGGTAAATGTTTACCACGCCCCCGGAGGATTTGGCGTACGTACTGATTCACACCTATATTCTGGATATACCGTGCCCCCTTATTACGATTCCATGATCGGCAAATTAATTACTCACGGAGCAACCCGTGACATTGCCCTAGCTAAAATGAGAAATGCTTTGCAAGAAATTGTTGTCGACGGCATTAAAACCAATATTCCCTTACTTATCGATGTGATTAATGACACACAATTTCAGCAAGGTGGCATGAACATTCATTTTTTAGAAAAAAAATTGGGCATTTCTGAGTAACAAAACAATTAATCAGTTACCAACGAAAACAGATCTCTAGGATTGTCCAACGCTGGAATCAAATCACACTCATCGCCGATATTATATTGCTGCGCCAAGCGATAAACATATCTCAAAATAGAATAATCTTCCAGTGCAAAACCCACCGAGTCAAAAACCGTGATTTGGTCAGCCTCTTCTCTACCAGCTTTATCTTTATGAATAATTTCCCACAGCTCAGCATAAACATTTACCTGCGGTAAGTTGCGAATTTCTCCCTCTACCTGCGTTTGCGGCAAAAATTCAACTACTATTTTTGCATCCTGCAAAATCTTAGATTCTAATTCTGTTTTGCCCGGCGTGTCGCCGCCGATAGCATTAATATGAACTTTGTTTTTTAGCCACTGCTTATGTAAAATAATTTCAGACTTTCCAGGAACGGTAGCAGTAATTACCACATCAGCATCAGCAACCGCAGTCGAAATATCATTGCCCTTTTGTAAATCTAAAGAAAAAGAACTTAGATTTTTCGAAAATTTATCCATTGCCGCAGCAGAAATATCAAAATAACTCACCTGCTCAATACCCAAGGCAACCTGATGTGCCAATATTTGAAATTCGCTTTGTGCCCCCGTACCAATAATAGCAAGTTTTTTAGCCTTAGTCGGCGCCAAATAACGCGCTGCTAAGGCTGCTGTCGCTGCCGTACGAAAAGCTGTCAACAGTGTCATTTCCGTTACTAACAAAGGATAACCGGTTTGCACTTCTGCTAACATGCCGGTAGCAACCACCGTTAAACAACCTTGTTGTGGATTGGCGGCATGGCCATTGACATACTTATAGGCATAATACTCGTCATCACAGATAGGCATTAATTCAATCACACCCTGATCAACGTGGGTAACTTGGCGAGGCACTTTTTGAAATTGCTGCCAACGTGCAAAATCACTGGCCAACTGAGCAATCAGACCTTGAAAAAAATCGTGCATACCAACTTTTTTCACCAATGCTTGAATATCTTTAACAGACAACATCTTCATGATAAGAACACCTCTACATAAGTCGGGCTATCATAACACGGTTTGTTATTTCATGGCGACCGTGCACGCAAACGCTGCCAATAAGCATAACCCGCCACAGCCATACCTAAGTAAAGTAAGCTATGTAGCGCATGAAAAGGGATCCCCTTGTGGAAATACAAGTAGACATACATCCCATCCACAACAAACCACACAATCCAGGTCTCGATGATCTTGCGACAAGTTAACCATTGCGCTATCAATGAAATAACTGTCGTCCCAGCATCCCAATAAGGCACTTTTGATGGCGTATAATGTCCCAACAGATAAGCGACCAAAGTAAAAGTAACCAACCCAATGATCAATAAAATAAATCCATGTGCCAGCGAGAGATTTCCTATCTTTTTCTCCGTCTTTTTTTTGCCACCATAACGCCACTGATACCAGCCGTAAAACATTGAAATAAAATAAATTCCCTCCAATGACATATCCGCATAAAGCCCTGTTATAAAATACAAGCTACCATTAACACAGGTTGCCAACAGACCAATAGGCCAGGCCAATTGACTAGCGCGCACGTAAAAAATCGTAGATATAACGGATAGAATACTACCCAGTGGGTCTAAAAAATGCATATAAACTCCTTGCGCCGGCATGACCCAGATCAAGTTCAATGGGTTTACTCTCAGCCAAATAGGCACCCCAGTTAAGATGGAGATTAATTACTTAGACAATGCTTGTCAACAATTACGGAAATATTTCTTATAGGCTATGGTGCCACAGTTTCATCTAAGCCAATTTCATGCCAGCGCTCTTCTCTATAAGTCTGTGCTGTGTGGCGTTCAGATAACTGCACATTATCATGCGCATGTACAAATAATTCTATGGATAATAACGAGCGATTTTCTGTTGTCCGCGACGGGTTAACAACACGATGCGCAACCGATGAGAAATAATCCCCACTGCATTCTTGCAACATATCCCCTACATTTGCCAATAAAAAATTAGTGCTAACCGGTACCGACAACCATTCCTGACTGGGTTTTTGTATTTCTAAACCGTGAGAGGTGGCACCCGGCGTTAAGGTTAATAAATTAATATCCTGATGTGGTGCAGCACGCGTGGCAATTTGTGACTCTACACCTGTTAATGGCGGATAATGCACAATGCGCAATAAAGTTCGCGGGCATTTTTGTGCCATTTCATTTAACGGGATAGAAAATTTTTTCCGAATGGCCTCCGGCGCCTGTTGCTGCAGCCAAGTTAACAAAGTAATCCCCATGCGAGATAATTCTTCAAATAACTCTGTAGTCACATTACGTAACTGTAGCGGACATCGACCATTGTGATAAAAATGATAGAATTCTTTAATATCTTTCACTGAATTATCTTTAGCATGCTCCGATAATTGCTGAGTGATATAGCCATCGTGGGTACCAGTATCAAAACGGTAATGATATTTTTGATCAGAAAGGAAAAAGTCATACCACAACTCGTAAAAATCCGCCAATAAGCGTGGCGACAGAGGGTGATGCTCAAACAACGCAAAGCCTGATCGTTCTATGGCTTGATAAAATTTTTGATCCGCGTGTGTACCGCGATAATTAACCGTTTTAACATCCATGTTATTCTCCTAACTTGATATTAAGTCTCCTCCACTACTATTGAAGGAATCTCCACGCTTGGATCAACTTCCACTTCGTAATTCACCGCTGGAAATCTAAAGCCAAACAAATGATAAAACTCATCGACATAATCCTGTATATCCGATAGCTGATCAATATTATCCGAAGTAACCTGTTGCCATATTTTAGCAACCTCAGATTGCACATCATCACGCATTTCCCAGTCATCAACACGAATTAAACGCTGCTCATCCACTGGCACTTGCCCTCCCGTATATAAACGCTGCTGAAATAAGCGCTCAATTTGTTCAATGCAGCCTTCATGCAAGCCTTTTTCTTTCATCACTTTAAATAAAATAGAAATATACAAAGGCACCACCGGAATAGCCGCACTCGCCTGTGTAACTACGGCTTTATTAATGGATACATAGGCATGGCCATTAATAGTTTGTAATTTTTCATTTAAACGATCGGCGGTTGCGTATAAATCTTTTTTCGCCATACCAATGCTGCCATCTTTATAAATGGGATAAGTTAACTCAGGCCCTAAATACGAATACGCAAGTGTCATGGCACCATCGGCTAATAAATTCTTTTCTTGTAGCTGTGTAACCCAACGCGCCCAGTCATCACCGCCCATTACCTTGATGGTAGATGCAATTTCTTCTGGTGTGGCTGGACCAACCGTCACTTCACTAATTTCACGCGTCATCGTGTTAACCGTTTTGCTATGATAAGTCTGATCCACCGTTTTTAATGCTGAACGAGCTACCTCGCCGCTATCCGGATCTTTACGCATCGGTGCGGCAAGCGAATAAATTACCAAATCCACCTGACCTAAATCTTTTGCAATTGTCTCACACACTTGTTGCTTCATCTCATTGGAGAAAGCATCACCATTTAAACTTTTGGCATACAAACCATCCACCTGCGCCTGTTTCTCAAAGGCAACGGTGTTATACCAACCCGGCGACGCGGTGCGCTTGCCACTCGCCGGTTTTTCAAAAAAAACACCTAAGGTTTTTGCCCCCGCCCCAAATGCCGAAACAATGCGCGATGCCAAACCATAACCAGTAGAAGCGCCAATCACCAGCACCCGCTTAGGACCAGCAAAGGCACCCTGATCTTTAACATACTGAATTTGTTGCAACACCGACGCTCGGCACCCTTCGGGATGCGCCGCTGTACAAATAAAACCGCGAACTTTTGGGCTGATGATCATAAGGACTCCTCACTCATGGGACTAATATCTAAGGGATAACTATTGCCGGTCATTCTAGCAATAGAAATAGACTTATGCTACCCCGGTCTATTTGCCATCTTTAGCTGCAAGTCTATTGCGCCCCCGGGACATTGCCCAAATTTAGGGAATAAATTCAGATGGAGCCCACAAGCTACTCTGGTGCAACATTTTCAAGATGACCGGGGTTTCGCACTTGATACGTGCGAAACTTCTATATGATGTTTATCACGAACCTGTTGCTGGTCTGTTTTTAGATCTTCAATCATTTCTTTTACCGGCCCATACAGAAAATCAATATTGGCATGACAACCGGATAATAAATTCTGCAAAATAACCGCCGCCAAACTTTCTAGCTATTTCACCAAAGTAAAATGCTTTTTACTTAACTCTAAGCTCAGTAGCTTTTCTAATTTTAAGCCTAAGCGATTTTTACGTTCTTTTTTTGTGAGTTGGTGGTGGGGATTGGCAGCAAAAATTTCTCCACTGTCCTCAAAAAAACCATCGAGTGTCTGCGGATGAGTGCCACCGAATAACTTTAGCACCAGCGGATCAATATCGGCATAGGCTAAGCCTTTAGCCTGATTTTTCTTATTCCAAAAATGTTCCACTTGCGTTAATTTTTTTATCATTTTTTCTTGTGGACGCACCCAACCATAATGATACATGGTTGCATTGGCTAACGCCGCTTGCGGATAACGACCCTTTTTATTATCTTTATCCAACACTACCCAAAATAGGCCATCCGGCGCAAAACTACGTACCGAAGTTTTTATCAGGCGAGCCGCTCTACGATAAAATGACGGCGTCCAAGCGTAGGTGCTGATGTTGCCGTAAAAATGTTTATAGTCGAAAACCAACGCTTCGATGTCAGGATCATTTTGATGCTCATGCATCGCGGCACGTATGGCGTCATAATCTTCTTCATGCAGCAGCTCATCACCTTCGATATATAACGCCCAATCACCAGTACAAGAATATTGTGCAATCATCTTTTGCTGACCATAAACAAACCCCTTGCGGCGCATATGATCATTCCAATCGGTTTGTATAATTTTTATTTTTGGATCGTTAATCGCCTGAATCATAGCCAAGGTATTATCTTGCGAATTTCCTACATTGACAATAAATTCATCCACCAGCGGCAATGCTGAACAGATTGACTGAATAAATGGAAAACCCAGCATCTCGCCATTGCGAATAAAAGTAAAACCACTGACCTTCAACTGGATACTCCTATAATCGTATTAATCCTCGTATTGTAAAGCTTGGTCTAGAAAGGTGCAACTAGATCCATTTTTCGTGCTGATTTTCTGGTTATAAACCTTGCCTATTGCCAGAAATTTAAACATTGAAAAGCTCAGCCCTTACCATCGATTATTGCATACATACTGCTACGGTGTTACCTTTTAACTGACACATTTGAAATTTAGAAAAATTTTTGAATACACCATAGGTTGAAAATGGATGTTTTTGCAAATTCAGATGCGATTAAACAGCTCATTACACAAGTAGCGCAACTGCAATTACCTACATTGCCACCTCAGCAAGCCATTTGGGCGGTTAGCCCCATCATAGCAGGCTTATGCCAAGACCCAAACTGGTTATATGATTTCACCCATCGACATGCTAGTGACCTGGTTGTGCATCAAAGAAACTTATTGTCAGCCGAAAACTGATATTGATCATACCCTGTAAAATAGATTAGCAGGGCTCGCACATCATCCTGTCTCAACCACCGTGAATTGTTTTTGCATCAGCGATGAGACTTTGCCGCTAGCACTCTCCTTTCTAGACCTCTCCGCAACTCTCTAGCGGCTTCGCTTTCATTTGCAAGTTCTTCCGCTCGAAGAATAAATTTATTTGCCAAGTCATAGATATCATTCATTTTTGGATCAGAATCATTGCCAGGAATTTTCCAATTAATTCTTTTAATTTTTCCTTTCTCATCGGCAGCAAGACAGAAAGAATCTGAGCTTAATCTACCAGCTTTTATAGAAAAGTTCTTGTATAGTGTACTTTCCACTAATTCTCTTAGCTTACTATTTGTCTCACCAGATTCATTAATATCTATTAATGCCAATAAAAGTGCATGCTTAGCTTTGCGTTTTCGAACATCCTCCTCAGGTTCGCTATACAAGGTCAAAGCAACACAGTTTAAAAAAGCAATTTGTTGTGGACGAAGATAACTTGTCCGTAATTCTTTATAAGCATTGCCAAAAATTTTTGACAGATCACTGCTGCCTGGTGAAGAGCCAACCCAATTACCACAATAATCTTTAACTATTCCTAACAAACAACCAGTTTCATCGGGTAATTCTAACATTTCAAGACATTTTTTAATAAGTGAATAATATTCTTTTTTTCTTCGCAAGAGTTTTGGCTGTAATATTTTGTTGCACAACACACCAATCAATTCGATTAAAGTACGCTGACCTTCTTCCAGCTGACTTTTTAAAGTTACCATGGATTTTGCTAGGTCCTGAAGAATCTCCCCACTTTCTCGATCTCCATCTAGTTTCTCTGCCATAAGCTTCCTTATATCCACCTCTATGCAATCTACCAAACGTGATAAATGCAGTTTCTGCAATCTTGCCCGCATCCACTTAATTGTTTTCGGACATTCCGCGCTAGAAAAAACGCTGTGGTGGCAAATTCGCACCCCTGTTCTACCGGCCCAGCATGCATTCACTGCATCCAAGAGGCTTTCCCATGGCTTTCTTAATGCTTGCGCCCGTGACAAGGTCTTTTGATCATATCTTCCACAAAGTACACCCAAAAGATGAAGACTATCTGCAGCAACTTTCTCTAACTCATACCCTTTAACTTTCTCTAACGCATCCCCTTTATCAGTTTTTTTATAGCTGAATACCAAAGTACCAAAGTCTCTCTTTTTTTCCTCCTCACACGCTTGAGTAACCTTTGAAACTTGAGTAACACTTTCATAAAAAACCTTAACCTTGATAACCAGTCCCTTTGAATCAACGACACAATAGAAGTCCTCCGAAGCAATAGCCAATCGGTAAGGAGGCCAGTCCCGCGCACCTCCATTCGCCATCCCCAGAATTGACTGGTTTATAGCCTGTGGCAAAAGAGATTCATATTGAAAAAACATCGCAACAATCTTGCCGGCTTCCTCCTCTGCAATGTTTAAGTGTGCCGCCAAATCCCCAAGTGATTGGCAAACAACAATCTCATCCTCATCGTTTCTTATCCTAACTATCTGACGGTTACGAAGCATCGCATCAACACCCATCCCCGCCATCACCTTTGTTGCCGACAGTTCCAAATGTTCCGGAGGCTCCATTATCTGTAAACCGTGTTCGACATCATGAACCCTCCCTGGCAGAAAATCTGTCTTCTTTCCCGTGGGTTCCCCCATTAATAACCCAGAAATACTAATAGGTACTGTTACCTCTCCGCCACCGCCTCCAAAATCTACTCCTGGCATTCTTCAACCTCCTACCTATCAAAAAATATTTTGTTTTTTAATTATGAATATAACAGATAAGTATTAACTGAATCTTAAATGAAAGAAAAAACATTCGTTAAAAAATAATTTATTAATATAAATAATAAACAGACAGTTACATTAGATAATTAATGCTCTGTTAAGGTTATTTAAGCATTTGTTAATATTTTCAAAAAGCTAGGCCCTGTTAACGCCATGCAAAAACATCGCCCTATAAGAAAAAATATCAATGGTAGAAAAATTCAAATTTTACGCCCGCCTTAAACTAAACATGCCGCCGCAACAACCCCCTGGCTTTCCTTAGGTTTTGCTCTGCAAAACCAGGTGTAAACATCCTCTGCTTGCTTCGTGTCACCCTTCTGGGGCGTAAGAATCTCGTCGACAAGCTTATAAAAAGTTTCCATCTGGGCCTCCGTAGGTTCTGCATCCAGAGCCATTCCAAGACTTTTTTTCAAGCTGGCTAATCTGACTTCTACAGAGGAAGTGAACAAATCTTTAATCTCCTCTCTACAATTAATTTTACAAATAAATGTTAACGCACAACACAACATTAATTGAACATGTTTTTCCTGTTCACTGCTCACTGGCTTGCAATCCAGCCACCGCAGCAGTTACCATGTGGCTATCTAGCAAAACCCATGGAGGGGCTGAGGATGCTAAATTCATTTGCTTACACAATGATTATTGCGCAGTTATTGCGCTCCCCCGGCGAGGGACGCCCCACCAGCTGGACACACAACGACAAGGTGCCGAATAAAACGCTTACCTATACCGTCAGTTCTGTTGCCAAACCACAAAATCATTATCGCTTTGGACCATCACATCTCTATGCCTCCAATTTGACCAGCTGGTGCAGCAATAGCTACGACCACTTTCACCACCCATGGATTGAGGTGCGCTTTAACCAACCCACCCCCATTCACCAAATTATCATTGGCAATGGCGACACACTGAAAAGCCAAACTTACTTCCAACATGAACGACTAAAAACCTTTAAGCTCAACACAGCCAATAGCACACAATATTTTACGTTGAAAGACACTAGAAAACTGCAGGTCATTAAGCTGCCGCAAAGTGAATTAGTACGCTCAATTAAATTAACCTTTGAAAAAACCTACCCAGCGCTGGTGCCAAAAAAATACGCCCAGGTTTGTTTGCACTATTTTCAGATAAAATAACATGCGGCCTGCATATTAACCCATTAAAACTGTTTTCACGAAAGGAATTGTTAATTTGCGCTGTGCTGCTAGAGAAGCTTGGTCTAATTTTTCTAACAATAAAAACAAAGCCTGCATATCACGGGGATAACGATGTAATAAAAATTTCCCCACATCATCTGACAACTGCAGTCCGCGCCGCTCGGCTCGCAATTGCAAAGTCGCTAGTTTTTGCGTGTCATTCAGTGGTTTTAATTGCCAAGTTAACCCCCAATTTAAACGCGATTTCAAATCATTTAGTTGCATATTAGAATGATTAGGTAAAGTTTTAGCGCTGACGATTAAGCACGTTTTTGCCGTCTGCATTCGATTATAAAAATGAAACAGGGCTTCTTCCCATTCCCGCCGGCCAAATAAGGTATCAACATCATCCAAACAAACCAGATCAAGCTGTTCTAATTCTTCTAAAATAGCAGGGTCTAAATCCAACTGATCCTTAAACGATAAATAAAAAGCGCCCCTTCCCGTATGCAAAAAATCATGACAAACCGCTTGCAAAAGATGACTACGCCCCGTGCCACCGGAGCCATATAGGTAAATAAATTGCTCCGCAGATGGAGAAGAAAGATCTTTTAAGGTAGCAATTAATGCGGCATTCTCGCCTACGTAATAATTTTCAAAAGTGGATTCATCACAAAGACTGACGCGCAAAGCCAGTTGTTCACTCACGGAGTCACTCCTGCTGCATTATTCGTTTGCCAATCATAGCGCAAGTCAACATTGGCTAACTTGTGATTATTACCTGCCGGGGCGGGCAGCTGCTGCAGCCGGTGATCCGCTGAAATTGCTTGCACTAATTTATTTTCACCTCCCGCAGAGGTAACTTCTACCACCATGGAATTGGCATTTAAATCTTGTAGCGTAACGTGCGAGACCGGATTTAATTGACGTAAATATTTCATAACCTCAACATAATCACCCAATCCCTGAATACCATTAATCTGCAAAATTATCTGCGCCTGCATCCCATGTCCCTGCAGCACGGCTAATTGCGCAGCCATGGTATTAGCCGCTAAATTAATCCCTTGCACAAACGCCTGCGCTTCATCGGCATTTTCTGTTTGCCATTTAAGCGGCTCACCATTGAGCATCAATAACCAATTTACCTGCCACTGATTATTTTTTTGCACAACTTGTGCGGCTAATACATCACCAACCCCATAACGTTGCTGTAAATAATTTAAAACAGCGGGAGTAACCATTTGACCTGAAGCTGAATTTTGCCATTGATCTTGATCTTGCAAATCCATTAATGGCCACAATAAAGGTATCCCACGTTGCTGGGCTATCTGGTTAACGGCTTGTGATAAGGCATTATTCTTCGTAGCACTTAAATATTGTTCATCACCATTTTGCGATAAATTAATCCAAACCAGTACTTGCGGGCGATCAGCTCCCCAAATGGCTTGCCCCGATTGTTTCAGTAAATTCATTAACGCTGCTTGATCAAATTGCACCTGCAAATATAACTGCGAGCCTTGCTGTGCATCCGTCCCCTTATTATAAGCATAGCTCTGAATATAATCCGACAAATGCTTAGCAATAGCATCGCGGATGGCAGGCACGCTCATGACACTTGGGTTGCCACTAATACGTACTAACACTTGATCAATTGCTTGCTGCGTTGCTTGCTGCTGAACTTTGGCCGAACGATCGGCGACCGGCACTTGCGACGCGGCTAAATTTTTGACCGTCACCGCCTGCGCGAGTGACCAC
This sequence comes from uncultured Legionellales bacterium, assembly GCA_964527645.1. Classification (GTDB taxonomy): domain Bacteria; phylum Pseudomonadota; class Gammaproteobacteria; order CAZGQK01; family CAZGQK01; genus CAZGQK01. Next base: position 15,979 of record CAZGQK010000024.1, read on the forward strand.
CAGCCACACAACAGCAATAAGCCAAGTTGAAAATAGCGCTTTATATTCAAACTGTTAGTCTCTTAATCGTATACACCATGGGGCTATGATAGCAAAAAGTCAGGTAAATTGCTCCCAGCTGACTTTCCATTGACACCATGCAATGGCTATACCCGAAGGCGCAATAAGTATAAAATAGCAAAATCTCAACAGGCAGTGGCGACACCATGACAAAAGCAAAAATCACTGATGAGCCCTCTACCTACCGCGGCGCAGGTGTTGATATTGAACAAGCCGATCAGCTGGTCTCGCAAATCAAACACATCGCCCGCACCACCCATCGTCCTGGTGTGATGGATGCCATCGGCGGTTTTGGTGCTTTATTCGAGATCCCCCCGCATTACCAACAACCTGTACTAGTCGCCGGCACAGATGGGGTGGGTACCAAACTTAAACTGGCGCAATCCTCACAACATCATCATAACCTGGGGATCGATTTAGTCGCCATGTGTGTCAACGATATCTTAACGCTCGGCGCAGAACCCTTATTTTTTCTTGATTATTTTGCCACCAGCCAACTTGATGTCGAGTTAGCTAAATGTGTTATTGCAGGCATTGCAGATGGCTGCCGACAGGCCAAAGCTGCGCTCATTGGTGGAGAAACAGCAGAAATGCCTGGCATTTATCAACGCAAAGATTATGATTTGGCGGGTTTTTGTGTAGGTGTTGTGGAAAAAACCGCCGTTATTAATGGTGAACACATTAAAAATGGAAATGCCCTTATCGCGCTGGCTTCAAGTGGCGCTCACGCCAATGGCTTTTCTTTGATCCGTCATGTGCTGAAAAAAAATAATCTTTCACTCGATGCCCCTTTTGCTGAGAACACACTTATTGAAACTTTACTCACACCAACACGTATATACAGCCGCGCCATAGAACAATTAAAAACTAAACTACCCTTGCTCGGGATGGCACATATCACCGGCGGCGGCATTTTAGAAAATCTGCCACGCTGCTTGCCCAACGGTCTGCGTGCAATTATTGACAAAAGCTCTTGGCAAATTCCAGAAATATTTACTTGGCTACAAGATCAAGGTTCGATTGCTGAAGAAGAAATGTGGCGTACTTTTAATTTAGGTGTTGGTATGATTATTTGCCTACCCGAGGAAGCGGTATCATCGGCTTTAACTTTATTAGAACAAATAAATGAACCCGCTTGGCTGATTGGTCATATTGAAACGGGTGTCGAAACACAAACCGCAGTAGTTATTCGATGAAACCCATAGAAATTGTTATTCTTGTTTCAGGACATGGTAGTAATTTACAAGCCATCATTGATAAAGCAGCACACATGCCAGCAAAAATTTGTGCTGTTATTAGTAACTGCCATGAAGCTCATGCCTTAGAGCGTGCCAAGCAAGCGAATATTCCCACACACCTAATCACCCGTAAAAACCATGTGGATCTCTCCAGCTGGGAGCAAGCACTACAACAATGCATCGATGATTACCAACCACAATGGATTCTGTTGGCTGGCTTTATGCAAAAGCTCAGCGCTACTTTTGTGCAAAAATACCACCCGCACATACTGAACGTACATCCTTCTTTGTTACCCCTCCACCGCGGCCTGCATACCCACCAACAGGTGTTAGCACAAGGTGATGCACAACACGGTGCTAGCGTACATATTGTAACGGCTGACTTAGATGCTGGCCCCATCCTCGCCCAAGCCAAGCTACCAGTCGATCCTAATGAAACCGCGTCGCAGCTCAAACAACGTGTACAGAAACTGGAACATCAATTATACCCACAGGTCCTAACATGGATTGCTCAAAATCGCCTAGAAATCACTTCACGGCACGTTTTGTTTGACAATGAAGCCCTCGCCGCAACTGGGCTATTGCTAGAAAAACAGCCACCACTGGGTGTTTAATCAGATTCCTGAGATTAACTGAAATTTTTTTAAAAAAAATACCTCTAAAGTGCTGAATTTCTACGCAAAGCTAGATATAATGAGCTACGTTTCTGATAAATTGAGAATAAATAGGTGTAGCTATGGTCAAATCTGAACTAATAACTAAAATTGCTGAAAAGCAAAACACGCTTTCCATCAAAGATGTGGAAATGGGCGTCAACCTCTTGCTGGAGCACATGAGTAGCATCCTTGGCAAAGGCGAACGCATTGAAATCCGTGGATTTGGTAGCTTTAGCCTACACTATCGTCCACCGAGGAAAGCCCACAATCCTAAGACTGGCATTCGGGTGTACACCAAAGCTAAGTACACACCGCATTTCAAGCCCGGCAAAGAGCTACGTGAACGTGTTAACGACTCTCGTCACAAAGCCATTGTGGATAGTGATACGCAAGAAAGCGCGAGCGAAGAATAATCCCGGTAGATTAAAGAAAATAAAAAGGCAGGAATACCTGCCTTTTTTAATTAGATCACCACCTCTTACTAAGAGGTTGCCAGCTTAACAAAAGGTCCTCTTTGCAAACAGTGCCAATAATAAATCAACGAACCGACAAAAGTGCCTGTGCAAATACCGCTAATTCCTAACATAGCAAATTCAAAACTTCCGCTATTAATCAATCCTGGGTGTGCTGACAAAGCATCGGCAAAATAATACTCGTGTGGCCACCGCTCCTCTTTGAAATCCCCACCAATCTTCTTCCCCACGCAAGTGGGGGGGGGTATTTACTCCTCCACCACTGGCAACGTTACACCACGTTGGCCCTGATATTTACCACCACGATCGGCATAAGAAACACCACACACTTGATCGGATTCAAAAAATAGCATTTGCGCTACACCTTCATTGGCATAAATCTTTGCGGGCAAGTTAGTGGTATTGGAAAACTCCAACGTAACATGCCCTTCCCATTCCGGTTCCAAAGGTGTGACATTAACAATAATACCGCAGCGTGCGTAAGTTGATTTGCCCACACAAATCACCAACACATTGCGTGGAATTTTGAAATATTCAATGGTTCGCGCCAAAGCAAATGAATTTGGCGGAATAATACAAACATCAGCGGTAAGATCTAAAAAACTATCTTTACTAAAAGCTTTAGGATCGACAATGGCGGAATTAATATTGGTAAATACTTTAAATTCATTCGCACAACGCACATCGTAACCGTAGCTCGATGTGCCGTAAGAAACCACTTTGCCACGCTCATTATACTTCACCTGATCCGTTGCAAACGGTGAAATCATGTCACACTCATTCGCCATGCGACGGATCCAATGGTCTGCTTTGATGCTCATGTTATCTCCTTATTTGGGTTCTATGACAATATTAGGAAATTTTACCGCATAATTTTTGCCAAGCAATGACAATTGTGCGGCAATTTTTCGTGCAATCTCTTGATAAGTTTGTGCTAATTTGCCCTGCCGATCGGCAAGCACCGTAACCCGCCCCTGATCACAGTGTTCACGAATCTCACGGGCAAGTGGTAATTTGCCTAACAAACAGCTCCCCGATTGCTCCGCCAATTTTTCACCACCCGCACTACCAAACAACGCCTCTTCATGCCCACAATTGGGACAAACATAAACACTCATATTTTCCACCACACCCAACACCGGCACCTCTACTTTTTTAAACATAGCACTGGCCTTACCGGCATCCAATAAAGCCACATCCTGCGGAGTGGTGACAATCACCGCCGCCGCAACGGGGGTTTTTTTCGCTAGGGTTAATTGCACATCTCCCGTGCCCGGCGGCAAATCCACCAAAAGATAATCCAAATCTTGCCATTGCGTATCGCGCAACATTTGTTGCAACGCTTGGCTCACCATGGGACCGCGCCAAATAATCGGTTCATTTTGCTTAAGCAAATAGCCAATCGACATCGTTTGTAGCCCCTGTATTTCTACTGGATATAATTTTTTATCTTTAACCGCCTGCGGCTTTTCTGTTTGACCCAACATATGCGGTTGATTGGGACCATGAATATCGGCATCGAGCAAACCTACTTTAGCGCCTAACTGCAGCAAAGCATAAGCGACATTAATAGCCGTCGTCGATTTGCCAACACCACCCTTGCCCGAGGCAATACCAATGATATTCTTGACCCCTGAGAGCGGCTGCACACCAGCAGCTAGAGAACCATAGGCAACTATTTTCGAGCTGAGGTTCAACTGCAAGCTGCGCGGCCCTAACACCGGCGCTACGACCTTTTCAACTGCAGCCATGAAGCTTTGCTCACAACCAGCGATCGGATAGCCTAACACCACGTTCATAACCACCCTATCTGCATCGATGCTCAACGACTCAACCGCCCCTGCTGACGACCAATCACTCTGCAAATAGGGATCAGTAAACTGGCTAAGCGCTGCTAAAAAAGTATCTTTATCCAGTGTTGACATGGCAAAACCTTCTCTAAAAGGCCTCATGGTACCCCCAGCAGAACTCCGATAGCAACCCAAAAACCGCTCATAAAGGTGCAAATAGGACACGAAATCGGTATAGTGAAAAAATCTTATAAGACAAGTGATAACCCATGACAGGTCAGCGCAACATCATGATTACGGCGGCATTGCCCTATGCCAATGGACCTATCCATTTGGGCCATATGGTTGAGTATCTGCAAGCCGATATCTGGGCACGTTTTCAACGCTCGCGTGGTCATCAATGCCTATTCATTTGCGGTGATGATTGGCATGGCACCCCCATTATGCTGTCTGCACAGAAAGAAGGGATCACCCCCGAAGATTTAGTGCAACGCACCTACGCCGCACACGCTCAAGATTTTAATGATTTCTTCATTCACTTCGATAGTTTTTACAATACCCATGCACCGGAGAATGAGCAATTAGTTAGTTTGATTTATAAGCGCCTAAAAGACAAGGGTGATATTGAAACACGCACCATTTCACAAGCCTATGATCCGGAAAAAAATATGTTTCTGCCCGATCGTTTTATTAAAGGTGAATGTCCATGTTGTGAGGCAAAAGATCAATATGGCGATAATTGCGAATCCTGCGGATCAACCTACAGCCCCAGTGAATTAAAAAATCCGATATCAATTCTTTCTGGTGAAAAACCTATTGAAAAAGAGTCGTTGCATTATTTTTTCAAATTGCAAAACTACCAAGAAATTCTTGGCACATGGCTTAAAGATAACAAACAACTACAACCCCAAGTTATTCATAAACTGCTGGAGTGGTTTGATAGCGGATTAAAGCCCTGGGATATTTCACGCGATGCGCCTTATTTTGGTTTTGAAATACCCGACGCGCCAGGCAAATATTTTTATGTGTGGATGGATGCACCGGTTGGCTACATGGCCAGCCTGCAACACCTTTGTGCACAGCGCGAAGATTTAAATTTTGATGATTACTGGCAAACCGACAGCAAAATTGAGCTGTATCATTTTGTCGGCAAAGATATTATTTATTTTCACGCGCTGTTTTGGCCGGCCATGTTAAACGGCGCTAATTTTCGTATGCCCAATGCTGTCTGGGCCCATGGTTTTTTAACCGTCAACGGCAAAAAGATGTCAAAGTCACGTGGCACTTTTATAACAGCACACAATTATTTAAAATACTTCGACCCCGAATACTTACGTTATTATTTTGCAGCTAAACTAACGCATCAAGTCGAGGATATTGATTTAAATCTAACGGATTTTATGTACCGGGTAAATTCAGATTTGGTGGGAAAATTTATCAATATTGCTAGCCGCTGCGCTGGCTTTATTCATAAAAAATCGGAAGGAAAATTAGCCACGCAATTAGACGATGCTGATTTATATCAAAAATTTGTTGATGCCGGTGAGAACATTGCTGAATGTTATGAAAATCGCGATTATAATCGTGGCATGCGCCTAATCATGGAATTAGCGGATCAAGCCAATCAATATATTGACCATCACAAACCTTGGAAACTTGCTAAAGACCCACAACAATCGGAAAAAGTACAAATGATATGCACGCAAGGTATTAATCTCTTTCGTGTACTCATGATTTATCTACAGCCGGTGCTACCTAAAACCGCAGAAAAAAGCGCTGAATTTTTAAATACCCATGCACTGCAATGGCAGGATCGCACACAACCGCTGCTTGATCACACCATCAATCTATTTAACCCTTTAATGTCCAGAATCACCAAAGAACAAATCGATGAGCTAACTAGCGAATAAAAATGGCTACAGACACTGAAGAATTAATTGATGCGATTGATGCAATTTTACCGCAAACACAATGTGGCTTGTGCGAATATCCCGCTTGCCGTCCTTATGCAGAAGCAATCGTCAACGAAAAAGAAAAAATTGATCACTGTTTGCCGGGTGGTGTAGATGTTTTAAAAAAATTGGGAAACTTGCTCGCCATAGAAACAGCGCCTTTCATTCCCGCATTGACAAAAAAGGCCAAAGCCAATAGCAAAGTGGTTATTCGCGAACACGAATGCATTGGTTGCACCAAATGCATTCAAGCTTGTCCTGTTGATGCTATTATTGGCGCCGCCAAACAAATGCATACAGTTTTTGCTGATCAATGCACCGGTTGTGATTTATGCATTGAACCTTGTCCCGTAGATTGTATCGATATTGTTGCGGCAGAACCCCTTGCCGAGACTGCTTTTTATCAACGCGCGAACCTGGCAAAAGCTCGCTATCAAAAAAGGGAAAAAAGACTGGCGACAGAAAAAAAGGATCATGAAAAACGCCACCAACAATCTAAATTAAGCGCTCCAGGGTCCCGTCAACACACGGTATCTGCACGTCAACAAGCCATTCAAGCAGCACTGCAAAGAGTTCGATCGAAAAAACAGGAACAACTGCATGAACAAAAAGAAAATACAGGAAATATTTAAACGCTTGCAAAAAGCCAATGCCACTCCCACTACGGAACTTATTTACCAAAGTGAGTTTGAATTATTAGTAGCCGTGATATTATCTGCACAAGCAACTGACATCAGCGTTAACAAAGCTACTAAAGTTTTGTTTAAAAAGCATAACACGCCTGAGAAACTGTTAAAACTAGGCGAGGACGGCTTAAAAGAATACATTAAAACCATCGGCCTTTATAACACCAAAGCAAAAAACATTATCAAAACTTGCCGAGCGCTAATCGACCAACACCAATCGCAAGTGCCAAATACACGTCAAGCATTAGAAGCGCTACCTGGCGTGGGTCGCAAAACAGCTAACGTCATATTAAATACGGCTTTTGGTAAACACACCATTGCTGTGGACACCCATATTTTTCGCGTTGCCAACCGCATTGGCTTGACCAAAGGCAAAACGCCTCGACAAGTTGAAGACGGTTTATTAAACGTCATCCCGAAAAAATTTCTAAAAGATGCTCATCATTGGCTAATTTTGCATGGTCGTTATACCTGTGTGGCAAGAAAACCTAAGTGCGCCAATTGCCTTATTAATGATTTGTGTGAGTTTCCTGATAAAAACTTAGACTCATAAAAAAAGCCCCAGCTAGCTGGGGCCTTTAGAAAATATTTTTTGTTTAGAAATAAATACCAATCTGTCCGGTAACCGTGTTGTTATCCCCCCGCAATTGAAGCAATGAGGTGTTATTCATTTCAAAGCCACCCCCGGTTGCTGTAGAACCATAACCAACATCGTGACGAAACTCGATGCTTTCAATAGTATTTCTCCACAAGGAAGTATGAAAAAAAGCGCTGTAACTCCGCTGCGGAATTAATAGAGCCAATCCTTCCCAAACGTGCCCATAAGCTATACCAACTGAGCTTGGTTTATTAGCGAGATCAAATTTATAATTTAATTCAAGCTGCAGCGCTTTCGGTTTGGCACCTTGGTTATTATAGCTTAAGTCACGCCCATCAAAATGCCCTAGCGAAGTAATATACTCTGCCAAGAAAGTTGCCGGCCCCATTTGCATGGTATCGTGTAAATCCACAGCGCCAACACGATGCAATAGATTTTCAGGATTTCCTCCCGAACCGGTCTGACGACTAAAACCTAAAAATTCTGTCCCCCCACTGCTGGTACTTAGTGCGTTATATTGCATACCCTGAGAATCAGCAATATTAGACACATAACCAACGCCTAAATCGGATGCGATGATCCCCAAATGAGGCTTAACACCAAGATTAACTCCCCATTCACCGGAATCGTGGCTATTAATCAGCGTGGATCCCTTGAAGCCATAAACAGAACCATAAAATCCTTTATGGCTAAATCCTAATAAAGCAGTACGTGAATTAATGCGCCCCAAAGACTGTGTTGATGGAGTAGTCACCATGCCGCTGGAATAAACACCAAACGGGACGTACATTTGCCCAATCGAAAAATAAAATGGAAAACGATTAAGATTGCCGATAGTCAAACAGCCTCGATTCATATCCAGAGGCGAATCATAGCTACGATCACCTGTTATCGTCGAAGCATCTTCGTAGGCTAAAGAAATCATACCATCCGCCCAATTACTGACCGGCACATTAAAGTCCAGCTCTGCGCTACTCAAATTAACATCACCCGCACTGCGGCTAGCAACAGAACTACCAGCATCATAGCCGTGTGTCCATAAAGCCTGTGCTTCAACCTTACCACTTACTAATACAATTGGACGTGGGCCCGGAAAATTACGGCCTCGAGCTTGCGCAAGACGCTGCCAATGTGCGTGCTGCTGCAACAAAATCAAATCTTCATTCATGCTGGGATAGCTCACCATCAAGTCCGAAGCATTATACGCTGAACGTACACCAAATAACGGCGTCGTCATCACCGATTGTCCCTTCATTTGTTTTTTTATCGACGATTTTGAGACACGAGCCATGCGACGACGCTTCGCTCCCCTCTTATGCAAACGTGCTTGCAAATGACTCACTTGTTTTTGTAAATTTGCTGTTTGTTGACTCAACGAGCGCACCTCACGCGCTAAACTAGCCGTTGAGCTCTCGGCAAAAGCAACACCCACGATTGATAGGGCGACCAGTACTGACAAAGCACGCTTAAGAAATTTCACTGCAACCTCCGCTGTTAAAGTTTTTACCTAAAAGAACCACAAATACCAATACCCACACAGGTAAACAAAAGCATTATTAAAAGAGCACGTAGTATATGCAAAATTCGCTTAAAATCCCAGAAATAATAGAAACCAGTTATGGCATGTATAAAAAGAAAACAAAAAGTCTAGTATCTTTACTATCTGTAAACTTTTCCCTCAAGAATATGGGCTATTGGTGCCAAGCTTTGCTACAATGCAAACAACTTTAGGAAAAGACAGCATGCAAACCATCACACTGCGAAAACCCGACGATTGGCATTGCCACCTACGTGATGGTGATTTCCTAGCGCGCACGGTCGGTGATATCAGCCAGCGCTTTGCCCGTGCCATAGTGATGCCGAATTTAGAGCAACCTATCATCAACGCTTCCCAAGCCCAGGCTTATCGCCAACGCATTTTATCCCACGTGCCAGCAGGCAATAATTTCACACCACTGATGACCTTATATCTCACGCAAAGCACAACCCCAGAGACAATTGCGCAAGCCAAACAAAAGCAAATCATAGCCGCAAAACTTTATCCTCGTGGAGCAACCACACTTTCACAATCGGGTATTCAACAAATCCAATCGCTATACCCAATTTTTGCAGCCATGCAACAACACGGCATGGTTTTATGTATTCATGGTGAATCCCCGGCCGCCGAAATCGATATATTCGACCGAGAAGCCTATTTTATTGAACATCACTTAAAGGATATTGTAGAAAAATTCCCTGAATTACGTATTGTGCTAGAACACATTTCGACAAAAACGGCCGTTGATTTTATTCACGCTGCACCAAAGAACCTTGCAGCAACAATTACTGCGCATCATTTATTATTAAATCGCAATGATTTATTAGCCGGCGGCATTCGTCCACATTATTATTGCTTGCCGATTGTAAAAACCCATCACGACCAACAGGCTTTAATAACTGCCGCTACCAGCGGCAATGCAAAATTCTTTCTAGGCACAGACAGCGCCCCACACAGCATTGATAGCAAACAGTCTGCCTGCGGCTGTGCTGGCATTTACACCGCACATGCTGCTATCGAATTATATGCTCAGGTATTTGATACGCAAAACGCCTTAGACAAATTAGAAGCCTTTGCGAGCATCTATGGTGCGGATTTTTACGGTTTAGCTAGAAATCAAGAAACCATTACACTGATACAAAAAGACTGGCAGGTACCAGAAACACTCTCTTTCGGCAACACACAATTAAGGCCCTTTGCCAGCAAACAAACTTTAACCTGGCAATTAACACAATAAGTAGAGAATTAAATGAACGAAGAAAAAAATGTAAGAGAAAAATTAATAAAAAAACGCTTTGCTGGTTTATTACCCGTTGTGGTTGACATCGAAACCACGGGCGTTGATATGCAGATACACGGTATGTTAGAGATTGCCGCAATTATTATTACCTTAGACGACAATGAAAAATGGACGCCTGGTGAACACGAACATTTTCATATGCAAGCATTTGCTGGTGCAAAAATTGACCCCAGTGCTTTGCGAGTTAACAAAATAAAGCCAGACCACCCGTTTCGTTTTGCCGTTGATGAATCCGAAGCGCTACAAGGATTATTTAAATTTGTACGCGCGGCAGTTGCACAACACAATTGTCAACGCGCCGTTTTAGTCGGGCAAAATGCACACTTTGATTTAAATTTTATGCTCGCCGGTGTTAAACGTTGCCAAATCAAAGACAATCCCTTCCATGCATTTACCTGTTTTGATACAGCAACCTTAGGTGCACTAGCCCATCAACAAAGCGTACTCGCACGCGCGTTAAAAAGCGCTAAAATTAGCTTTGATCGCGATAAAGCACACTCCGCACTTTACGATGCAGAAAAAACAGCGGAACTGTTCTGTCAAATCGTAAATCGCTGGGATGAAAAAATCGGCTAACCGATAATCGCGGAGAAACCGCTGCTGTCAGCAACTAAAAGGGCGCCTTGCATAACCCCCCCTTGGAATCCCCATCGATTTTAACTATATCAAAATTTATTTAAAAAAACGCATCTAAACGCACGGACTCTTTTTTCCTTTTTTATTCTTCAAGCAGTATTTGTGATGTTTGCTTGAGCGCTGTTCGCGACAGGGATGTCGCGTTCAAGCCTACAGGGATGTATTTAC
>CAZGQK010000025.1:0-24963 GCA_964527645.1 uncultured Legionellales bacterium
CCTCGGATCCAGGTAACATTTCGTTGTGAATACGAATATTGGCAAAAGTACCACGCATCATCACCTGATGATTGCCACGTCGGGAGCCATAGGAATTAAAATCTTTAATTGCCACAGAATTTTCTTGTAAGTATTTTCCTGCTGGGCTGTCGGGTTTAATGGCACCTGCCGGTGAAATATGGTCAGTGGTAATACTGTCGCCTAATAATGCTAAAATACGTGCGCCAGAGATATTGTTGGGGGTTTCGGCTTGGGGTTGCATGTTGGTAAAAAATGGTGGGTTTTGCACATAGGTTGATTTATTATCCCAAGTATAAGTATTGCCAGCGGGGATATTAATTTGTTGCCATTCGGCATCACCATCAAATACAGCGGCATATTCTTCACGAAATTGCGCATGCGTGACATTGGTCATCGCTTCGGCAATTTCATGACGGCTGGGCCAAATATCGCGTAAATAAACCGGATGGCCTGATTTATCTTCAGCAACGGGTTCACTGCTTAAATCAACACGCGTAGTACCAGCTAAAGCATAAGCAACGACTAATGGTGGTGAAGCGAGCCAGTTACCTTTAACCAAAGGATGGATGCGGCCTTCAAAATTACGGTTACCGGATAACACGGCGCAGGCAAAAATATCATTGTCTTTGACAGTTTGTGTTATCGCTTCGGATAAGGGTCCGGAATTACCAATACAGGTGGTGCATCCGTAGCCCACCAAATAAAAACCGAGTTTTTCTAAATACGGCATTAGCTGTGCTTTTTCCAAATAATCGGTTACTACTTTTGATCCGGGAGCTAACGACGTTTTTACCCATGGTTTTATTTGCAAACCTTTTTCAACGGCTTTTTTCGCCACCAATCCTGCTGCTAACATGACACTGGGGTTAGAAGTATTGGTGCAGCTAGTAATGGCAGCAATCATGACATCGCCGTGATGCAATGAAAAATCTTCACTAGTTTTAAACGCTTGATCGATGCTGTCGGTTTTACCCGCCTGTTGAATAATTTGTTCAGTCGTGGTTTTTAATTCACTGAGAGTGACATGATCTTGCGGACGCTTGGGTCCGGCTAAACCAGGAACAACACTGCTAAGATCAAGTGCTAAAGTATCAGTAAAAATAGGCTCGGAAGAATTTTCATCATGCCACATGCCTTGTGCTTTAGCATAGGCTTCTACTAATTCAACGGTTTTTTTATCGCGAGAAGATAATTGCAAATAACGAATGGTTTCTTGATCAATAGGAAACAAACCACAGGTGGCGCCATATTCGGGAGCCATATTAGAAATAGTGGCACGATCAGCTAAGGGTAAATTTTGTAAGCCGGGGCCATAAAATTCCACAAATTTCCCAACCACACCTTTAGCTCGTAACATTTGTACTACTTTTAAAACTAAATCCGTGGCGGTTATGCCTTCTTTTAATTTTCCAGTAAATTTAAAGCCAATCACTTCAGGAATACGCATGGAGATTGCCTGACCTAACATAGCAGCTTCTGCTTCAATGCCGCCAACGCCCCAGCCCAGTACACCCAGCCCATTAATCATGGTGGTGTGACTGTCGGTTCCTACTAAAGTATCAGGATACACCCATTGTTCTCCATCAATATCCTGGTGCCATGCAACTTTGGCTAAATATTCCAAATTCACTTGATGACAAATACCGGTACCGGGTGGCACGACGCGAAAGTTAGCAAAAGCCTGTTGTCCCCAACGTAAAAATTGATAACGTTCATGGTTGCGTTGCATTTCGATGGCCACGTTATCACTAAAGGCGTGATTACTACCGGCTTTATCAACTTGTACGGAATGATCAATGACTAAATCAACAGCGCACATGGGATTGATTTGCTTGACATCACCTTGCAGGTTTTCCATGGCATCGCGCAGCGCGGCTAAATCGACAACGGCGGGTACGCCAGTGAAATCTTGCATTAACACGCGAGCGGGTCGATAGGCAATTTCGCATGTGGAGCGAGACTCTTTAAGCCAATCAACAAATGCTTGTATATGATCTTTTGTGACAGTTTGTCCATCTTCATGGCGCAATTGATTTTCCAGTAAAATTTTCAAGGAAAAGGGTAAGCGTGCAATACCTTTTAGCCCAGCCTGTTCAGCCGCGGGTAAGCTGTGGTAGTTAAGGGGGATGGAGCCGAGTGATAATTGCGATAAGCTTTTGAAACTGTTTTTTGCTGGCATGATGACCTCTAATAATTCGCATGGTGAATGCACAGCACTTTAACTCAGATGTTCTGCTGAGGTAAAGGGTGTGTTGACGTTGTCACAGAAGTTATGCTAACCACCACAGAAAAAGTGAAATAAGTCCTGATGCTATCGTAATAATTGGCTGCGAGCCCCCTTATTTGCCGAACTATCTGTTTTTATTAAATTTATTGACGAAATTCTATTTTGTGAAAGTATCGAAATGTAGTTCCGTTAGTCGCCTCGGGCAGTTATAATGCATGTTTTGCGCTTGTCGGCGCGGGTTTTTTGCAGGGTAATCTATGCGTGCTTTGAAAATCATGAAAAACAGTTTTTTGCTACTGTTATTAGTAGAGATCGCTGGATTCATCCTGGTTGGCAAATTGCTGGGAGTTTTACTGACCTTATTGCTTATTTTGGGGACGAGTATTTTGGGTTTTACCCTCTTGCGTCGTCAGGGGATGGCGGCGGCCTATGACGGTTGGCAGCAAATGCAGCAGGGGCGGATGTATACAGCGATGAGTGCACAACAAATGTTGCTCATGTTGGCTGCTATCTTATTGATAATACCCGGATTTTTGACAGATTTGTGCGGTTTGCTGTTATTGTTGCCGCCGGTTAGGAACCTTATTGAAGCCTGGTTGCAGCGTAAGGGCATGAATTTTGATGCTCCCCCTCCCACCGCCGGCGCTGGTCGAGTTCCTCACCAGGTCATTGAGGGCCAGTTTAGGCATGAGGATGACTCTTAAGCCGCATTTTTCCACCCAGAAATCATTAACTTTCGAATATTTTCTTGATTTGGGCTTGAATTCTTGACGAACGCCCCTATATCACTATCATTGGCACTCTTAGTTGAGAGTGCCAGGTGAAACACAGGTAATGTGTTTTGTGGCTTGTTAATCATTGTTAATGTAGGAGAAAAGTATGAATATACGACCTATGCATGATCGGGTCTTACTTGAGCGTATTGAGGAAAGTGAAACTACCGCTGGTGGTATTGTGCTTCCTGATACGGCTAAAGAAAAGCCTATTCGTGGCAAAGTAGTGGCGGTGGGACCTGGTAAACGTACGGATAGTGGTTTATTACCGCTTGAAGTGAAAACAGGGAATAAAGTGCTGTTTGGCAAATATGCAGGTACTGAGGTGAAATTGGATGGTCAAGAATTTGTCATCATGAGAGAAGATGACATCATGGCGATTATTGAGGAATAAATGGCTGATCTTTATTTTCAGGAACTAATTACTAATGAGGTAAATTAATTATGGCTGCTAAAGAATGTAAATTTGGTGTGGATGCGCAAAATCTGTTAAGACGTGGAGTGGATAAACTTGCGGACGCGGTGAAAGTAACTTTGGGACCTAAGGGTCGTAACGTGATCATTGAAAAATCTTTTGGTGCACCTACTATTACAAAAGATGGTGTAAGTGTTGCTAAAGAAATGGAATTTGAGAATAAATTTGAAAATATGGGTGCCCAGATGATTAAAGAAGTGGCCTCGCAAACTTCTGATTCTGCGGGTGATGGTACAACTACGGCAACTGTTTTAGCCCAGGCTCTGCTTAATGAGGGAATTAAGGCTGTTACTGCGGGTCGCAATCCTATGGATATCAAGCGTGGTATTGATAAGGCAACTGCATCTGCTGTAGAAATATTGAAAAATCTTTCGAAGCCTTGTTCTGACGATAAAGCTATCTCACAAGTGGGTACAATTTCTGCCAACTCCGATATTAAAGTGGGAGGTATAATTGCTGAAGCAATGACTAAAGTGGGTAAAGAAGGTGTTATTACCGTTGAAGACGGCTCTGGTTTAGAGGATGAACTTTCAGTGGTTGAAGGTATGGAATTTGATCGTGGTTATTTGTCACCGTACTTTGTTAACAATCAACAAAACATGAGCGTAGAATTTGATGCGCCTTTTATTTTGTTGGTAGATAAGAAAATTTCAAATATTCGTGACATGTTACCGGTGCTGGAAAATGTTGCTAAAGCGGGTAAACCACTTTTTATTATTGCTGAAGATGTTGAAGGCGAAGCCTTGGCTACTTTGGTAGTGAATAATATTCGTGGCGTTGTCAAAGTAGCGGCGGTTAAAGCACCAGGTTTTGGTGATCGTCGTAAAGCCATGTTGCAAGATATTGCTGTATTAACTGGCGCTAAAGTAATTTCTGAAGAAGTAGGATTATCTTTGGAAGGCACTACTTTGGAAGATTTGGGTACAGCCAAGCGTATTGTTATCACCAAAGAGAGCACAACGATTGTTGATGGTGCTGGTGAAGTTGGTGAAATTAAATCACGCATTGATCAAATTCGTAATGAAGTTGAGGCTAGTACTTCGGATTACGATAGTGAAAAACTGCAAGAACGTTTGGCCAAATTGGCTGGCGGTGTCGCGGTGATCAAAGTAGGTGCAGCCACTGAGATCGAAATGAAAGAGAAGAAGGCGCGTGTTGAAGATGCGTTGCATGCTACACGCGCAGCTGTTGCTGAGGGCGTGGTGCCAGGTGGTGGTGTTGCGTTGATTCGTGCGCTAGCACAGATTGGTGATCTTAAGGGCGATAACGAAGATCAAACTGTTGGTATTGAAATCACAAAACGTGCGATGCAAGCACCGTTGCGTCAGATTGTTGCCAACTGTGGTGATGAGCCTTCGGTCATAGTAAACGAAGTGATCCACTCTAAAAAAGAGAACTTTGGTTACAATGCTGCCACAGGTGAGTTTGGCGATATGATTGAAATGGGAATCTTGGATCCAACACGTGTAACACGTACTGCTTTGCAAAATGCGGCGTCGATTGCTGGTCTTATGATCACTACCGAATGCATGGTTGCTGAGCTGCCTAAGGAAGAAGGTGCTGCTGATGGTGGCATGGCCGGCGGTATGGGCGGCATGGGCGGCATGGGTGGTATGGGCGGTATGGGTGGTATGATGTAGTACCCATAGTTTGTAGCTGACACTTTTTATGTCATATAAAAAAACCCCGCCTTGAGCGGGGTTTTTGCTACTGCTGGTCAAACTGAGGTCGTCAGGATGACTATTGGGGGAAAGAGTTTTTAAATTCTTTTGTCATCAGCTACGTTTTTATCCTACGCCTGCGTGAAAAGTTTTGCAATGCGCTCTGAGGCGTTTTTTCTCGGGTTTTTCTTAATCTATTGAATATAGAACAAAAATATTTTTTTTTACTTTTTTGACGTCTGGGGTGTGTCTTAGCTCTCATCGTTATTGAAGACAGGATTGGTTTGAATAGATACACGGATGAATGTAGTGCGTTTTGAGAGTTCTTTGAGCCGTGCTGCACCCACGTAGGTGCAGGTCGAGCGCAGCCCACCCAAAATATCTAAAACAGTGGTGTCAATTGGACCACGATAGGAAACATCAACCGATTTGCCCTCACTTGCTCGATATTCGGCCACTTTGCCATGGTATTTTTCCATGGCTTCAGCGGAACTCATGCCGTAAAAACGCATAAAGGATTTACCATTTTTTTCAAATCGCTCGCCCAAACATTCATCATGTCCAGCAAACATGCCACCCAGCATGACAAAATCAGCGCCAGCACCAAAAGCCTTTGCCACATCACCCGGAACGGCGCAGCCGCCATCGGAACAAACATGACCACCAAGACCGTGTGCAGCATCGGCACATTCAATGACTGCCGACAGTTGGGGATAGCCCACCCCGGTTTTTTTGCGAGTGGTACAAACTGAGCCTGGACCGATGCCAACCTTGACGATATCGGCGCCCGATAAAATGAGCTCTTCAGTCATTTCACCAGTGACCACGTTGCCGGCCATGATGATTTTATCTGGAAATGTAGCGCGTGTTTTTTTGACAAAATCAGAGAAATGCTCGGAATAGCCGTTGGCAACATCTAGGCAGATGAAATCAGCCCCAGTTCTGTGCAACATTTGTGATAAGTTGTCAAAGTCATTGTCACGGGTACCTGAGCTGATGAAAACTGAGCTCATTAGCTTGCTGTGTTGTTTTTTGAATTCTAGGCAGGCATCTTGTTTGGTGAACTTGCTCAAGGCAGTCATGAGTTGATGTTTGCCTAAGGTGGCGGCGACTTCTAGAGTGCCGGTGTGATCCATATTGGCCGCAATGATGGGGATGCCTTTCCAGGTCTTTTGGCTGTGATAAAAGCGAAATTGACGTACCAAATCTACTTCGGAGCGAGATCTGAGCGTGCTGCGTTTTGGTCGGATTAAAACGTCTTTAAAAGCCAGCTTGGGTTCATTCTCAATATGCATGCACTTTTCTCCAATCACACTCCATCAGAGTTGATGCTAGCAGAATTTCTGGTTTAATTCATTAGGGACACGCCTCGGGCGCGCCTTAGATCACATCAGTAACTCAGATGTATGAGTGGAGATAGCAGTTACATTGGGTTGCAATTGTGTGACAGCATGAATGCCCGCATAGCGAGCAATATCCGCGGGTGCGATAAATCCTGCTGGGTCGAAAGGAATTTGAATGCCAATGGCATGCAGGCAGGTATAAACGTATTCCGAGCAAATATAGCGTTGATGTGGCAATAAAGTGCCATCTTCTTTAATGCCTAAATCATGATTAAAAATACGTGCGCCGATTTGCAAAATATCCTCTTGATTGTATTCATCACCCAGTAAGGAAAAAGCAGTTTGATAAAGTTTGGAGATTATGTCGCGCTTACTTTGCATTTCTTGTATGCGAGCGATGAGAATTTTGCCATCGTAGGGTTTGTGTGTGCCGCAGTAGTTAGTTAAATAATCTTGCTCAAGCGGCACACAACGCACGCCTTTTGATTCGATGCTCTCCAGTACCAGCCATTGTCCGGTAATGGGTAATTTTAAAATTAAAGCCACATGACTAAAAGGGCTATTGGTGGCTTTTTTAATAATGTCACTGAGTATACCGTTGCCTGAGCATAATAAAATATCACCCGTTTGTAATAAAGAGTGAGCTTGTGCAAAAGATTTATTTTCAACGGTAGTGAAAACAGTGTTGCAAATGGTCATGGTCGATGTCCTATCTTTGTGTTCCTGATTTGATGATTAAACTGAGATGATTATTCATCATCCCAGCTTAATGCACCACCGGTTTGGTATTCAACCACGCGAGTTTCGAAGAAGTTTTTTTCCTTTTTAAGATCCATCATTTCACTCATCCACGGAAATGGGTTTTTGCTGTTAGGGAACTGCTTGGCTAAGCCAATTTGTTTGCAGCGTCGATTGGCAATGTAGTGTAAATAATCTTTAAACATTTCCGCGTTTAGGCCTAAGATACCGCGTGGCATGGTATCTTTGGCGTACTGAATTTCGATATTAACACCTTCACTGATGATCTGGATAATTTCTTCTTGAAACTCTTCCGTCCAAAGATGCGGGTTTTCAATTTTAATTTGATTAATCACATCAATACCAAAATTAGCGTGCATGGATTCATCGCGCAATATGTATTGAAATTGTTCTGAGGTGCCGACCATTTTTCCACGACGTCCCATCGCTAAAATTTGTGTAAAGCCAACATAAAAGAAAATAGCTTCAAAGACGACATAAAAGGCAATAAGGTCGCGTAGCAGGCGTTGGTCGTCTGCAGGCGTGCCGGTGTGAAAGTTGGGATCACACAAACTTTTTGTGTAAGGCAGTGCCCATACTGCTTTTCTGGCGACCGAGGGGATTTCTCGATACATATTAAATAGTTCAGCTTCATCCATGCCTAGGCTTTCAATAATATGCTGGTAGGAATGCGTATGAAGTGCTTCTTCAAACGCTTGGCGTAATAAATATTGTCGACATTCAGGATTGGTAATATGTCGATAAACGGCCAGCACCAAGTTATTGGCAACTAAAGAATCGGCCGTTGAGAAAAAACCTAAACTACGTTTAATAATCAGACGTTCGTCATCAGTTAAGCCGTGTGGATCACGCCATAGAGCAACGTCGGCGGCCATGTTAATTTCGTTCGGCATCCAATGATTGGCGCAGCCAGCCAAGTATTTGTCCCAGGCCCAGGTATATTTAAAGGGTACCAACTGGTTTAAATCCGCGTGACAATTAATAATTTGTTTGTCGTCTACTTGGATGCGTTCAGCACCCATTTCAATTGCTTCTAGCCCGGTTACGCGGGTGGAGTTATTTTTAGCTAAATCCTCGGTGAGTGCTGCCGAGGATTTGGTTGCGGGCAGGGGAGCAGCATTAAGGTCTAGTGTGTTGTTGGGATGAGTTTGAGTAAAATCAGTCATGAGTTTTCTCCTTATTATTGGCAAGCTTCGCAATCGGGATCATCAATTGAGCAAGCTTTGGGATTGGTGTTGATGCTAACAGCATTTAATGCGCCATCACTAATGGTAGCTTTTTCGGCGCCAGTTGCTGCTAAGCTACGTAAATAGTAAGTGGTTTTTAATCCAGATAACCAAGCCGCACGATAAATACCATCGAGTTTTTTGCCAGAGGGTTTGGCAATGTATAAATTTAACGATTGCGATTGATCCAGCCATTTTTGACGGCGTGAAGCGGCTTCAATTAACCAGCGTGGTTCTACTTCAAAGGCGGTGGCGTATATTTTTTTCAAATGTGTGGGAATGCGATTAATTCTTTGCACACTACCGTTATAGTATTTTAAATCGTGTACCATGACGTTATCCCATAAATTCAAGGCTTTTAGGTCGTTAGCCAAGTGTGCATTAACGACAGTAAACTCACCGGATAAGTTGGATTTTACGAATAGATTTTGATAAGTAGGTTCGATCGATTGGGTAACCCCGCAAATGTTAGAAATGGTTGCGGTGGGTGCAATAGCCATGGTGTTGGAATTGCGCATACCTTGGCGTTTAACTTTTTTGCGTAAATCTTTCCAATTTAAACGCTGGGTTGCATCTTGTTGTAAATATTGGCCGCGGTTTTTACGCAGCAGGGCAATTGAATCAATTGGTAAAATACCTTGGCTCCACAGTGAGCCAGCGAAAGTTTCATAACAGCCACGTTCTACCGCCAAATCGGATGAGGCTTCGATGGCGTAGTAACTAATGAGTTCCATTGATTCATCGGCGAAAATAATGGCCTCTTCGGAAGCATAAGGAATTTTTTGCATATAAAGTGCATCTTGAAATCCCATAATGCCCAGCCCAATGGGTCGATGACGTATATTTGAATTACTCGCTTGCGGCACGGCGTAATAATTAATATCAATAACATTATCTAGCATGCGGATAGCTGTTTTAACCGTTTTAGCGAGTTTTTCCCTATTTAAGCCGCCTTTTTGCATGTGATTTGGAATATTAACGCTGCCTAGATTGCAAACGGCAATTTCATCTTTGGAGGTATTGAGGGTTATCTCAGTACATAAGTTTGAACTGTGAATGACCCCGGCATGTTGTTGTGGTGAACGTAAATTACAAGGATCCTTAAAGGTAAACCAAGGGTGACCGGTTTCAAATAGTAATCCAAGCATTTTACGCCATAATTTAACCGCAGAAATCGTTTTGCTGCGTATTTCACCATCCGCTGCTTTCTTCTCATAAGCTTCATAGGCTTTTCTAAATTTTTCACCATATAGGTCATGTAAATCAGTTGTCTCATTAGGAGAAAATAAAGTCCAATCTTTATTTTCAATCACGCGTTCGACAAATAAATCGGGAATCCAGTTGGCGGTGTTCATGTCGTGTGTGCGTCGACGGTCGTCACCGGTGTTTTTGCGTAATTCTAAAAATTCTTCGATATCTAAGTGCCAGGTTTCTAAATAAGCACAGACGGCACCTTTGCGTTTACCCCCTTGATTAACAGCAATGGCGGTAGCATCGGCTACATTCAAAAATGGTACTACGCCTAATGATTTACCGTTAGTGCCTTTGATTCTTGCACCTAGTGCGCGAACCTGTGTCCAGTCGTTGCCGAGCCCGCCCGCGTATTTAGATAACAGTGCGTTGTCTTGAATGGCCTGGTAGATTCCTTGTAAATCATCGGATACCGTGCTGAGATAGCAGCTGGATAATTGTGAGTGTGTAGTGCCGGAATTAAATAAAGTTGGCGTGGAACTCATAAAGTCAAAAGAAGACAGTAAATTATAAAATTCGATGGCGCGTTCTTCGCGATTTTCTTCTTTTAAAGCCAGTCCCATTGCTACGCGCATAAAAAATATTTGTGGTAACTCGAAGCGTGTGCCTTCAAAATGTTGAAAATAGCGATCGTAAAGCGTTTGTAAGCTGAGGTAAGTAAATTGTCGGTCGCGGTTGGCATTGAGAGCACTGCCGAGTTTGTTTAAATCAAAAGTTAATAATTCAGCGTTTAGAAATTCTAATTCAACTCCTTTTTCAATATAGGTATGAAAGCAAGTTTCATATAATGTTTGAGTTTGGGTTTGAGTTTGGGTGAAATCGTACTCTAAGTTTAAAAAATCGCAAGCTTCATTGAATAGATCATGTAATAATAAGTTAGCTGTTACGTAAGTATAATTGGGCTCTTGTTCGATGAGCGTGCGCGCACTCATAACTAGGCATTTATAAACATCTTTAAGTAAGACACCGTCGAATAAATTTTGGCAGGTATCTTTTACAATGGTTTCACTTTGCACTTGCTCAATGGAGTCGCAGGCATGTTCGACTATTTGCGTGAGCCAATTATCCTCCAACAATTTTTTCTTGCCGTCTGGCAGGGTAATGTGAATTTCCTGGGCAGTAGATTTTTGAGTAGTTAACGCTTGCTGACGTTGTTGTTCTCTTTGCTGTCGATAAATGACGTAGGCGCGGGCGACTTTGTGTTCACCGGCGATCATCAAAGCAAATTCCACCTGATTTTGGATCACTTCCAGAGGGATTTCGCGCATGATGTGTGCTTGGTTAGAAAAATATTGGTTGACCTGACCAGTTAAGCGTTCGACAATTTCATTGATGCGGTTGGAATTGGTGGCGGCTTCGCCTTCGACTGCCAAAAAAGCTTTTTTCAGCGCGTTGGCGATGCGTCCAGCATCAAAACTTCTCAGTTGCTGTTCGCGATCAATGACATAGAGTTCTTGCGTGGGTGAATCCGTAGCCGGTACGTTGGGTGCAAAATCTTTACTGGAGATGTTCGTTGATATACTCATGGTTCGTTCCCTTTTCAGTGTTTAAATTTTGCGGATTACTGCCATCTCAATTTATATGGTGCCTACGGGTTTACAATCTCGATCAGCACGCTGTTTTATTGGTCACAAAATGTACTTTTTTTGATGGTCTCCGGTTAATTTTGCCTAACGACTTAGGCTCAAGTAATCTTCTGGGTGGGAGTGAGGAAACAATTGCTACCAGCAAGTCTGTCGGGGTGGCCTATTCGGCCTTATCTCATCCCTGTAACCCCAATATGTGGTAATATAATTACCCTATAACACAAGATAGTGTGTTTTTTGGGGAATTGCAATAGAACATCATGGGGGTAAAGTGTGGATAAGTTGTTAGTAGGCTTCAAACTTTGTTTTTCGCATTTATTTTATTTACTTTCAGTTAGTTGCTGGATTATTGCAAACTAAAATTAGGATAAGTTTGCCAGGGGCTCAATTACTCACTCATTTTTCTTGGGCAGGGATGCAATTGATGCTTATCAGCAAGCTTTAGGGTGAATGTCTCACGGCACAAAAAGGTTTCGCTACATTCAGGCAAAGTGCTTCACGCATAAAAGTGCGAAACGCCTGGATTTATGGAACAATGGCCATAAGAGGGGTTGGCTGTGATTGATGCGCAAGGTTTTCGGAAAAATGTAGGTATAATTGTTGCCAATCGGGACAATGAATTATTATGGGCACGTCGAGTGGGAAAGGCTGATGCTTGGCAATTGCCTCAGGGCGGAATATTAAAGGATGAGTCACCCAAGCGGGCTATGTATCGGGAACTGCGAGAAGAACTGGGCTTGTCACCTGAAGATGTTGAGTGTTTGGGTGTAACACAGGGCTGGTTGTCTTATTCTCTGCCCAAAGCTTTTCGGCGATATTACAGTAAGCCTTTGTGTGTTGGGCAAAAACAAAAATGGTTTCTGTTACGCTTAAAGTGCGCAGATTCGTGCATTAAGTTTGATTGCAGTGATCGTCCAGAGTTTGATGATTGGCGATGGGTGGATTATTGGTATCCACCGAAACATGTCATTTCTTTTAAAAAACAAGTTTATACTCGAGCATTGCGTGAGTTAGAGGCACTTTTAGTGGATACAACGAGTGGTTAGTCCATCTGGAGTCATAAGTGAAATTAGTAAAAATTATCCAGAAGAGCGCAGCCGTTATCGATTTGGCGGACTCCTTACAGCTTATTGTGGAAGAATTATGCCAAGCTTTACAGGTTGATGCTTGCAGCATTTTTCTGACTAATGAAGAACGTGGGGAATATGTTCTATCGGCTACCAGTGGTCTTAACCCACAGTTGGTGGGGAAAGCCAGCTTAAAATTTGGTCAAGGCCTGGTGGGGTGGGTTGCTGAAAAAGAAGCATCAGTGAATGTGGAGAGAGCCCCAAAACACCCAGAATTCTACCGTTACCCTGAGCTTGGGGAAGAAAAATATCACGGCTTCTTGGGTGTCCCTATTATTGAGCAGGCAGAATTGTTGGGTGTTGTTGTCCTGCAACAAAAGGCTGCTGAACGTTTTAGCGAAGAGCAAGTTGCTCAATTAACCACTTTGTCGGTGCAATTAGCTGAAAAATTGGCGGCAGCGCATGCCCGCGGTAGTGTTAAAGCGTTGCAGCAAAAACGCGGGAGCAAAAAAACCAAACAGATCGAGGGTGTTGCTGGTGCGCAGGGAGTTGTTATTGGCAAAGCGGTATTGGTTTACCCGCCTGCGGATTTAAATGCTGTACCAGAGCGCCCGGTGGAAGATGTCAAAGCTGAAATACGTGCTTTTGAAAATGCACTAAAGGCCGTGCGTAAGGAAATTCAGGCTATTGGCGAGCGAGCTAAATCATCGCTGTCTGATAGTGACGCTCTTTTATTTGACGCGTATTTAAATATCTTAGATAGCAAAACGTTACTTAAGGAAATCAAGGTTGAAATTAGGGGAGGGTGTTGGGCGCAAACTGCATTACAAAGAATTATTAAGCGGCATATTGCGCAGTTTGAGTCGCTGGAAGATGAATATTTACAAGAGCGTGCTGCTGATTTTCGCGATTTAGGGCGGCGTATTTTGGGGAAGTTGCAACAGCATGAGCGCCAGGCGCCGAATTATCCTAAATCAACCATATTAGTCAGTGAGGAGGTGACCGCAACGGCTTTGATGGAGGTTCCTGAAGGTTGCTTGCAAGGGATTGTTTCGGCAAGTGGATCACGTAATTCTCATGTGGCTATTTTGGCGAGAGCTTTAGGTGTGCCGACGGTGATGGGCGCCCGCGGCGTTGCTTTGGCTGATTTGGATGGCAAAGAAGTTATTTTAGATGGTTATAGTGGTCACGTTTATTTGCAACCATCCGCTGCTTTGAAAAAAGAATTTAGTTCATTGGCGCTAGAGGAGCGCCAGCTGGACACAGAATTGGAAGGCTTGCGCGATTTACCTGCCATCACACAGGATAACCACCGAATTGCTTTATACGTCAATACGGGATTAGCCGCGGATTTGGGTTCATCGCTTAGTGTTGGGGCTGAAGGTGTTGGCCTTTATCGAACCGAGTTGCCTTTTATGGTACGTGATCGTTTCCCGAGTGAAGAAGAGCAATGCATTATGTACAAGCAATTGTTAAATGCTTTTTCTCCTCGTCCTGTTATTATGCGCACATTGGACATTGGTGGTGATAAAGCGTTGCCTTATTTTTCTATAGATGAAGAAAATCCTTTTTTGGGTTGGCGCGGTATTCGCATTAGCTTGGATCATCCAGAAATTTTCTTACAACAAGTGCGTGCCATGTTGTTGGCGAGTCGCGAATTAAATAATTTATCTTTAATGCTGCCTATGATTACTTCGGTGAGCGAGGTGGAAGCTGCCAAACAGTTGATTAAACAAGTGCATGAAGAGTTGGTGCAGGTGCACCCTGAAATTCAATTGCCTTTAATAGGTTTAATGATTGAAGTTCCAGCAGCGGTTTATCAAACCCGAGAACTAGCCAAGCGGGCAGACTTTTTGTCGATTGGCAGCAATGATTTAATTCAATATTTATTGGCGGTTGATCGCAATAACGCGCGCGTTGCGCCCTTGTATGATGGCTTGCATCCGGCAGTATTGCGTGCATTAAAGCAAGTGGTGGATGGTGCACATAAGGAAAACAAACCGGTGGGTATTTGTGGTGAGTTAGCGGGTGATCCATTAGCAGTAATATTGTTATTGGGCATGAAATTTGATTCTCTTAGTGTTAATGCGCGAGCATTACCTAGGATTAAGTGGATTATTAAAAATTTTACCTTAGAGCAAGCACAGGGCTTGGTAAAAGAAGTGCTGCAAATGGATGATCCTAAAGAAGTGCGTGGACACATGGAGATGGCCTTGGATGAAATAGGATTAGGTGGATTAATACGAGCAGGTAAGCATTAATATGATTCTCAGCATACTATTGTATTTTTTTACCGGAGCGGTTGCTGGTCTGTTGTCGGGGTTATTGGGTATAGGTGGAGGCACGGTAGTTGTGCCGGCGCTCTTGTTTATTTTTACCTCTCAACATATACCAGCGAATTATTTGATGCACTTTGCCGCGGGCACTTCTCTAGCATCGATGATTGTCATTACCGGTGTTTCTTTTCGCGCTAATTTACGTCACGGTTATCAGGCCTGGCCTATTTATAAGCGTTTATTCGGTGGCCTCATGTTAGGGGCGCTAGCAGGGCCGGCTCTTGCAGATCATTTGCAAACACATACATTGAAAATTTTATTTGCTATTTTTGCGCTTTTAATTGCTACTAAAATGTTTTTACGACCAATATCCCAGGTGCAGCGACAGTTACCTGGGGACTTGAAAATGTTTGTAGCTGCTTTTGTTATTGGGTTATCATCGGGTTTGTTGGGGATCGGCGGCGGTGCGCTGGGGATTCCATTTTTGACCTATTATAATCTGCCGATGCGACAAGTGGTGGTGGTTACGGCTTTAATTGGTTTTACCATTGCCATTGTGGGCACCTTGGGGTTTGTATTGGCTGGTTTTAATGAACCGGGGCTGCCAGAATTTAGTACCGGTTATATATATTGGCCTGCATGGGCAGGCGTTGCCAGTGGCAGCATTTTGTTTGCACCGATGGGGGCAGAATTATCTGGGCGATTATCAGGAAAATGGTTGAAACGTATATTTGCCATATTCTTAGTGATAGTCGGCGTGCATTTATTATTGTAGAATCATATTAATGTTGAAGACCACGGCGTTAGCCGGAGCCTCCCTACGCGATGGGGGATTCCATCGGGGAAGGATTGTGATCTTCCGCTTTTGGTCGCTGCTCGTGCGGGTTCCTGCGCAGGCGAGATGAATAGGGAAACAACCTGCGGTTGTTGATCAGGGGGAAATTGTATGTTGACGTATCCACAAATAAATCCAATCGCTTTTCGTATTGGTATATTAAAAGTGCATTGGTATGGCATCATGTATTTAATCGGTTTTGTGGCAGCGTGGTGTTTGGCGCGCTGGCGTGCTAAGCGTCCCAACAGTGGTTGGACGGGTGAACAGGTTAGTGACTTAATTTTCTATGCTGCGTTGGGTGTTGTCATTGGTGGGCGCTTGGGCTACATGTTATTTTACGATTTTTCAAATTTTATACATCACCCTTTAATCTTGTTTCAAGTTTGGGATGGGGGAATGTCTTTTCATGGTGGTTTATTGGGTGTGTTTATTGCCTTGTGGTTGTACAGCCGAAAATTACATAAGTCTGTTTTTGAATTAACCGACTTTGTTGTTCCTTTGGTACCCATTGGTTTAGGCTTGGGGCGTATCGGTAATTTTATTAATGGTGAGTTGTGGGGCAGAGTGACCCATGTGCCTTGGGCGATGATTTTTCCTAAGGGTGGTCCACTACCTCGGCATCCTTCTCAGTTATATGAATTTTTCTTTGAGGGGGTGGTGTTGTTTGTAATTTTGTGGTGGTTTTCAGCTAAACCACGACCACGGTTAGCGGTTTCTGGTTTGTTTTTACTGTGTTATGGTGTATTTCGATTTGTATTGGAATTTTTTCGTCAACCGGATATTCAATTGGGATATGTTGCTTTTGGTTGGATGACACGCGGGCAGGAATTATGCGTGCCCATGGTTATTTTTGGGATTTTATTTTTAATAATAGCTTATCATCGTAAAGGAATACAGAAATGATTAAACAACTTTTATATTTAATTGTATTGTCGATTGTGGTTGTGTTTTTTAAAACGCAATTCCATAGTGTTATTAATTTTGCCGTTTACTTGCACGAGCACTTAATCTCTGTTTTGAATAAAGTATTCTCTGATGATAAAACTGGGCAGCTCATTCAAGCTATGTTAGCTTTGATCCTAATTCCCTGTGCAGTTGGGCTGGTGGTATCCGGTATCTATTGGGCGATCAAGCGCTCATCAATGCCAAGAACCATGCAAATTATCTGGATCACTTGGTTGGTCTTGTTAACTACTTTTACCATTGGGGTACATTGAGATGGAACAATACTTAGAATTTTTACAGACCATACGCGACCAGGGCATTGCTAAAAAAGATCGAACTGGCGTCGGTACTTTAAGTATCTTTAGTTATGAAATGCGCTTTGATTTAACCAAAGGATTCCCCGTGGTCACCACGAAAAAAATTCACCTTCGTAGTGTCATCCATGAACTGCTATGGTTTTTGCAAGGTAATACCAATATTAAGTATCTCAATGAAAATGGGGTAAAAATTTGGGATGCATGGGCCGATGCCAATGGTGATTTGGGGCCAGTGTATGGCAAACAGTGGCGTTCATGGCAAGGCGCTGATGGCCGCACAGTTGATCAAATTAATGATGTTATAGCACGGATTAAAAAAGACCCGAGTTCCAGACGTTTAATCGTTAGTGCTTGGAACGTCGGCGAACTCGATAAAATGGCGCTGCCACCGTGCCATCTGCTGTTTCAATTTTATGTGGTTGACAATAAATTATCATGTAAATTAACCCAGCGTTCCGCGGATGCTTTTTTAGGTGTGCCATTTAATATTAGTTCTTATGCTTTATTAACTCACATGATCGCGCAACAATGTGGCCTGCAGGTGGGTGAATTTATTTGGTCCGGAGGTGATTGTCATATTTACAATAATCACATTGAACAAGTAGAGTTGCAATTGTCGCGTAAACCGTTTCCACTGCCGCAGTTGTGTCTTAATTCGCGGGAGTCGATTGATGGGTATACTTTTACTGATGTTACTTTGTTGAATTATGTGTCGCATGGAGCAATCAAGGCACCTATCGCGGTTTAGAAATAGCTTTTTGGCCCCCATACTTTGTCGTGGGGGGGTAAAAAATCCTCATTTAGCGGAAAGTAAACTCCGGTATTTTTAAAACCCCCAAGTTATAAAAAAAACCCATCACTATTGCACATTCATTGCATGCAAGCCTTTTAACATTTTCAAGGCTTCATACAATTGATAATCTTCTTTGGCAATTTTGAGCTCAGCCTTTTGCTGTTTGATTTGTTGTTCTATTTTCTTTTTATCACGTTTATGACCATTTTTAAGGTGTTGTTTAAGATCAGCTTCGTCGATTAAATCAGAGTTATCGTTTTCAGCCTCTTTAATTTGTAGTTGTGGCACAATGACATCGGGTTCAATGCCGCGCGCCTGGATTGATCTACCAGCGGGGGTGTAGTAAAGTGCGGTGGTTAATTTGATGGCACTGTCTGCGCTGATCGGCAACACGGTTTGTACGGAGCCTTTGCCAAAGCTGCGTGTGCCCATAATGATGGCGCGGTTGTAATCCTGCAATGCACCGGCGACAATCTCGGCTGCTGAGGCTGAGCCACCATTAATTAATACAATCATCGGGGTGCCTTTAGCTAAATTCTGTGGTTTGGCTTTAATTTCCATTTGTGAGGTTTTTACCCGTCCTTTGGTGTAGACCACTAATCCCTTATATTTTTTGACTTCCTGCGGGGTTAAGAAGGTGTCGGCCACTTGCGCACCGGCATTTAATAAGCCGCCTGGATTGTTGCGCAAATCGAGTATTAGGCCATTTAATTTTCCGCCAGATTTTTTCTTTAACTTAATAATGGCGTTATCAAGTTGTTTATCAACCGGACCTTGAAAGAATCCCAGCCGAATATAGCCATAGCCTTTATCTAGCATGCGTGATTTAATGGTGCGTAATTTAATTTTATTGCGTGTGATATCGAATGTGAGGGGTTTTTCTTTGCCTTTGCGAATGATAGTCAGTTTTACTTTGGTGCCAATTTTTCCGCGGATTTTTTTCACGGCTTCACGTAGCGTCATGTTTTTGACGAAATCTTCGTTAATTTTAATAATAAGATCGCCAGCCTTTATGCCGGCTTTTGCTGCTGGTGTGTCATCGATGGGGCTGATCACTTTAATGGCGCCTTGATCGGGTATAATTTCTATGCCAATGCCGGCGAATTGCCCAGAAGTGGCAATTTTTAGATCTTGCAAATCTTCTTTGTTTAAAAAGGAAGAATGTGGATCAAGGTTGCTGACCATGCCACTGATGGCATTGTCAAACAAAGTGCTGTCAGTTACCTTTTTAATGTAATAGTGTCGAATGACAGCAATTGCGGTTACGAAACGTTTTATATCTTTCATGGGCAATTGATTTTGTGCTTTTTTTTCAAAAACATTTTCTTGCGCAAAGGTGCTTATTGGCGCCAAAGTTAAGCTGATCATGGTGAAAAGAATGCTAAAAATCATGAGTGAGCGTATTTTTTTCATAATGAAATCCCTGTTTTTTTTAATAGTTATGGTCAGCTTTTTTGACACCATTGAGTGGGGTTTAAGGCGGTATTCTTGTGACGAATGGCGAAATATAGGCTAGGTTGTTCAAAGCCACCAGTTTGTCCGACATGGGCAATGACGTCACCAGCTTTGACCGTATCGCCAATTTTTTTAGTTAGATCGTGGTTGCGCCCATAAATTGTCATATAACCGTTACCGTGATTGATAATAATTAATAGCCCATATCCTTGTAGCCAGCGAGCGAAGACAACCTTGCCTTCGGCAATTGCATGCACGGGTTGATTAGCGGGTGCGGCAATGACTACGCCATTCCATCTTAACTCGCTTTGGAAAAATTTGGTACCAAAATGTTGGTTTAATTTACCCCGTGTTGGCCAGATCAATTTACCTTTTAAGCGGGAAAAGTTGCCACCGATAGTTTGAGAGGTTTTTTCGAGTTGACGCAAGGTCTTTTCCAAAGCCTGTTTGTTGGTTATTAGTTGATCAAGCCTTTGCTGTTTGGTATTGATACTATTGCGGATTTTGCGGATAGCCTGGCGACGATTTTTTTGTAGTTGCACTAAACGTTGACGTTCTTGTTGTTGCTGCCGGTTAAGTCCGGATAATTTTTGAGTGTGTACTTGCAATAATTTCCGGTTAGATTGAACTTGCTTAAGTGTTTGTTGTAATTTTTTTATATTATTAAAGCGATCTTTATTTAAATACTGGTAGTAAGTAAGAATGCGTTGTATTTGGTCGGGGTTTTGTTGATTTAATAGCATTTTTAAATAAGGCTGGCGGCCTAGTAAATAAACTGCCTGCAGCTGTTTTTCCAGTAATTTTGTTTTTTCTTGCAGTTGTTTTTTGTATTTTCTAGCACTATTGCGTAAGCGGTGTAGTATGGTTTTTTGTTGGGCTGTTTGTGTTTGGGTGCGCTGCAGTTTTTGCGACACCCTGCTCATATTAACTTCAGCGCTTTGTAATTTTTTTTGATAATTTTGTAACTGTTTTTGATCTTGGCCAAGTGCGGCCTTGAGTTTAGCAATTTTACTATTGATATGTTGTAATTTACTGGTGTTTGATGCGGTTGCAAAGTTGTTGGCTAATATAAGGACTAATACTATTATTAGTTTTCTAATGCGCTTTCCATGCCTTGTTGTTGCCATCTGATTAACCTAATTTTAGTAAAATTTTACCGGTCATCTCCGCCGGTTGCTTAATATCTAATAAAGCTAGCATAGTTGGCGCGACGTCGGCCAGTGTTCCACTCTTCTCTGTAAAACAGGCCGTGCGGCCGATGTAGATGAGAGGGACTAAATTGCTGGTGTGTGCCGTATGGGGTTGATTAGTGGTGGCGTCAAACATTTGTTCAATATTGCCATGATCCGCCGTGATGAGTAATTCGCCGCCAACCTTTTTTGTAGCACTAACAATTTCTTTTAGGCATTGGCAAATGGTGCTAACTGCCTTTTGTGCAGCAGGTTGTTTGCCGGTGTGACCAACCATATCGGGATTGGCATAATTGCAAATAATAACATCGTAAGCGCGCTTTTTAATGGCAGCTGTTAGTTCATTTGTTAATTCGATAGCGCTCATTTCTGGTTGTAAATCATAGGTGGCTACTTTTGGGGAGGCAATTAAATGACGGTGCTCACCACTCACCGGTTCTTCTTCGCCACCATTAAAAAAATAAGTAACATGTGCGTATTTTTCGGTCTCAGCAATGTGTAATTGTGTTAAATTTTCTTTAGCTAAGCATTCGGCAAGCGTATTTTTTAAGACTACGGGTGGAAAAATGGCGGTGGTGGGTATGTCTTTGGCATACTGCGTTAAGGTGAGCATCTCATGCAGCTGTGGGTGTGCTTTACGATCGAATTTGCTAAAGGTGGTGGCGGTTAAGCTTTGCGTTAATTGTCGTGCGCGATCAGCGCGAAAGTTCATGAAAATAACGATATCATCGGATTCGATACTAACGGCTTGTTGGGCATCGGCAAAAATAGTGGTGGCTTGCACAAATTCGTCGGTTTCCCCGCGCTCATAGGCCATGGTTAAGGCTTCTTGTGCATCACTGGCATGGTATAGGGCTTTTCCTCGCGCGATTAAATCATAGGCTTGCTGGGTGCGCTCCCAGCGGTGGTCACGGTCCATGGCGTAATAACGTCCAATCAATGAGACTATTTTGCCATTTTTTTGTTTGCTTAGGTGAGCTTGTAATTTTTCTAAAGAGGCCATGGCTGAGCGTGGCGGTGTATCACGACCATCCAGGATGGGGTGGATGTAATTTTTTTGTATCCCTTGAGAGGCTAGCAATTCGCTCAGCGCAAACAGGTGCTGCTCATGGCTGTGTACGCCTCCCGGGGATAACAGTCCCAAGGTGTGAACCGCTTTGTTGTTTTGTTGTGCGTAGTTGAGTGCCTTGATTAGGGCGGGGTTTTGGCTAAAATCACCGGTTTTGATGCTTTGGTTAACGCGCGTTAAGTATTGTGGTACGTCACGCCCAGCTCCTAGATGTAGGTGACCCACTTCGGAGTTGCCCATTTGTCCCGCTGGTAGGCCAACGGCGGAGCCAGAGGCTTGCAAAAGCATGTGTGGATTTTCCTGCCACAGCGTTTGAAAAAAGGGGTCTGTTGCTGTGGCGATAGGGTTGTGCTCAGTCTCATCACTGTGTCCCCAGCCATCTAAGATAATCAAAGTTAAGGGTTTATGAGTGTTTTGCATCATTTGATATTCCAAAAAGTCTCATTCTAGCGATAAATCTAGGAAACAACAAAAGCTATTTTACGCTGATGCTGGTTGGTGTTGTCGTTGTTTTAGCCCTAGTCTACCTTTTGTAGGCAAGATTTTATCAACAAGGATATTCGCAAACGATGAAACTTCTGTATACTAGCGGTTTTGATGAGGTCGGCGAAGGTAGATACTATGCAAGAATTCGTTCAGTTTTTGATGCATCACCAGTTGTTAGCAGGCGCTTTTGTTGTCTTGCTGATGTTGTTGTTTTGGGAAGAATACAAAGCCAAGGCGGGAGGTGCGGGCGTATCCACGCAAGAAGCGGTGCGCATGATCAATCGCGAAAAGGCAGCGGTTTTGGATGTGAGTGATGCATCTGCTTTTCGTGAGGGGCATATTGCGGGGGCATTCAATGTTCCCAGCGCAGATGTCGATGTCACATCAAACAAATTGAAGAAATATCAAAATACGCCTTTAATTGTTTGTGATGTCTCAGGGCAGAAGTCGTTACAGATTTGTAATAAACTGCGAAAAGCGGGCTTCCAAAAAGTATCAACTTTAAAAGGTGGCATTGATGCTTGGCGGCATGATGGTATGCCTTTGGTAAAAAACTAGGGGGTGATATGAGTGCTAAAGTTGAAGTATATAGTAGTGGGCATTGCCCTTACTGTGTGCGGGCAAAAGAATTATTGGAAGAAAGGGGTGTTGCTTATACGGAAATTCGTATCGATTTGGATGCAGAAAAACGCCAAGAGATGATGGACCGCAGTGGTAAACGAACCGTGCCACAAATTTTTATTAACGATCAGGCCGTGGGTGGCTTTGATGATTTGTGGGCTTTGGAACAGTCAGGAGAATTGGATAAGCTACTTAAGTAGTGGTTTAAAGCCATTACTTGTTGAAATTAACTTAGATTTTAGGAGAAATTACAATGGCAATTGAACAAAAAAAGAATCCGCAGGCAGCAGGGCAAGAACCTGAGTTTGCAATTCAACGTATTTATATTAAAGATGTTTCATTTGAAACGCCCAATAGTCCTGCTATTTTTTTAGAAGAGTGGAAGCCGGAGTTAAATATTGATTTGCAAACCAAGACTTCTATTATTGAAGATGATGTGCATGAAATTATATTGACTGTCACGGCAACGGTAAAACTTGGCGAAAAAGTGGCTTTTTTGGCAGAAGTGCATCAAGCCGGTATTTTTACCATTCGTAATTTTCCGAAAAATCAATTAGCGCCTATGCTCGGCAGTTATTGCCCCAATGTGCTTTATCCTTATGCTCGCGAAGAAATTACCAGCTTGGTCATTAAGGGTGGTTTTCCGCAGTTGTATTTAACGCCTGTCAATTTTGATGCGTTGTTTGAGCAGCATCAACAATCTGCTGGAGCTGCCAATGAGGAACCTGATGTAGCGCTAGAAGATGATAAAGATGGTTCGGGTGGGGATACGACGAAACATTAATTATCAACCAGTCTAAAGGAGTGGATATGTCGATATTGGAGGAGCCGATTGCCGTATTGGGCCCAGGTGCCTGGGGGACCGCGCTGGCGTTGCAATTAGCAGGTAATGGGCAGCCAGTTCGATTGTGGGGTAACGACGTTAAGCAAATAGATGATATGTTATCTACGGGAGCCAATGAAGCTTTTCTTCCGGGACATGTTTTTCCAGATAATTTACAGGTGTGTAAGGAATTGGCCACAGCTTTAAGCGATGTGCGGGATGTTTTAATTGTTGTTCCGAGTCAAGCGTTTCGCTCGGTGTTAACGTCCATCAAACCAATGTTGGGTGAGCAAGGTCGGCTGTTGTGGGCAACCAAAGGATTGGATCGTGAGACAGGAGATTTTCTTCATCAGCTGATTGCTGAAGAGTTCGGTGAATCGTATCCCATCGCTGTACTTTCTGGTCCGAGCTTTGCCAAAGAAGTTGCTGACGGATTACCAACAGCTGTCAATTTAGCGACCAATAATGGTCAATTCGCGCGTGATTTAATAAAAAGATTTTCGAGTGAGCACTTTCGTTTGCGTGAAGTGAACGATTTTATTGGTGTTCAGCTCGGTGGAGTGCTTAAAAATGTGCTGGCAATTGCTTCTGGCATTTCGGATGGTTTAGGCTTTGGTGCTAACGCACGCAGTGCCCTAATCACGTGTGGTTTAAGTGAGATGGGGGCGCTGGTTGAGGTGTTGGGGGGCGACTCGTCGACATTAATGGACCTGGCCGGGCTGGGAGATTTGGTGTTAACTTGTACCGATGATCAGTCGCGCAACCGTCGCTTTGGTTTAGCAATTGGTGGTGGTGCTAGTATTGAGCAAGCTCAAGAGCAAATTGGATTTGTCGTCGAAGGGTTGGGGAATGTAAAGCAACTCTACGAGTTAGCCGAACGCGAAGGCGTGAAGGTGCCTATCGTTGCGCAGGTTTATGCTATTATTTACCAAAATGTTGCTCCTCGAGAAGCGCTGGAGCGAGTTTTTTCGAATCTATTTACTTCGTAAAAGGCTTGTGTCAATATTCCTTTGTGGAATGTTGAATTTATCGAGGGATTAGATAATGAAAAAGGCGCTGTTCCCTATAATTATGGCCTCAGTTTTTTTTGTTCCGTTTGTTTATGCACAAAAAATACCCTCTTATTTGTACGAGCCTGACTTCAATTCTCATGAAGGTTTTTATGTTCAGCTTAACGGTGGCACAACTATTGCGCATGGTAGTTTTTTGGATGTGCATATTTCCGAGTCTGGGGGTATGGCCCTCATGGGCGGGGCGGGGTATGCCTTTTGGCCATGGTTAATGCTGCAGGTGGATATTCCTTATTATTCTTTGTCGGGTACGAGAGTTACTGGTGTAGCCCCAACCATTAAATTTCAGCTACCTATCGGGGATCGTTTTGCGGTTAATGCAAAATTTGGTGCTTTGTATCCTCTAATTTTAACTAACGAGAGCGGCCGGAAAACTTTTGTTCCATATGTGGGTGGTGGTTTTTCTTTTGCATTGAGTGAGCATTGGACTTTCTCGAGTGAGCTGTCAGGGATACCAGTACCATGGACGCAGTTGGGTGCGGTGTTGTTGGGGGTTACTTACTACTTTTAGAAATGTTTCTTTTTCTCGCTGGCTTTGTTGCATTATTTTTTTCAACATCCTCACTTAGCGTCAAGTAAGTTCCGGTGTTTTAAAAAACAACGCGCCGCGCCAGTGAAAAAAATAAATCATTTCTATTGTGTTTCTTTTTCTCGCTGGCTTTGTTGCATTATTTTTTTCAACATCCTCACTTAG
>CAZGQK010000025.1:25063-25137 GCA_964527645.1 uncultured Legionellales bacterium
CGTCAAGTAAGTTCCGGTGTTTTAAAAAACAACGCGCCGCGCCAGCGGAAAAAAATAGCCATTTCTATTTAGTC
>CAZGQK010000026.1:0-24915 GCA_964527645.1 uncultured Legionellales bacterium
TACCTACACTAAATATAGACGATATCTCAGGAATTTCCTGTTTTTCTGCTGTTTTTTGAAGTTTTAACTTATTGATTAATTCGGTTTTTATTAAAGTCTCAGAGTTGGCGGCAAGAAACAAGCAGGTAGAACACCCCAACTGCGCAAGATTTAAAAGAAAACTGAGACTGGGCTATCGACAAACAGCCTCGCGTCTTCGAGGTACTCTAAAACAGTTTTTGATGACATACCACATCGCTTTAAATATGGGGGATTGCTGTGGTACCAGATTTATTTTTTGATCAATCCACACTTTAAATTCTTCAAAGATAGGCTTAGAATGCTTTTGCCAATAACGGAACTTCTTAAAGGCACAATCATCACTTCACTAACAAGCCAAATATCAACCCAAATACGCTGGCTCTTCAACACCCCGAACACCGACATCCAAAGCAAATACCGAACCTGCCGGCGGCGGTAAAGCTTCTTCCTCATATCCTAATGTGCCTCCAGGAAGAAAATCACGCGAACATGAGGTGACAAATAAAATATCCAAATTGGGACCACCAAACATGCAACTAGTGGGTCGCAAGCAGGGCATCTTTATTTCACGATCAATTTTTCCATTCGGTTTGTAGCACACAATTTTACTGCCATTCCAAATCGCACTCCATAGGTAACCTTTGCTGTCCAAAGTACAGCCATCGGGAACTTTTTGTGGCCCATCAACCACTTCACCCAGCTCAACCAATACTTTACGATGACTGATATCACCCGTTGCTGCATCAAAGTCGTATTTATAAATGCAACGCGCCAGTGAATCCGTGTAATAAAAAATACGATTATTTAAACTCCATGCCATACCATTAGAAATGCCGACCTGTTTTTGCATCACTTTGATTTGACCATCAGGATCACAGCGATAGAGGCTCGCATTTGGATTATTCATGTCCGGACAAACACTGCCCACCCAAAAACGCCCCTGCCGATCACACTTACCATCGTTTAATCGAAAGCGCTTATCCTCAACAATATTGGCCTGCATCACCACATGCGCTTGACCTTCTTCGATTTCAATAACACCCAAACCATCACCAATTGCAGCGATTAAGCCACCCTTAGCGCGTGGCGCCACACAACCAATGATGGCTGGCATAGCAAATTCTTGCACGTTACCTGTTTGTGGGTCATAACGATACAAAGCGGGTTTAACACAATCAATCCAATATAAAACTTGCTCTGCAACGTGCCACACAGGACCTTCACCCAATAATGCAGGTCCCGCCCAAATACACTCCATTAGCTTCTCCTCGACCGCTTACTAACCAATAATACACCGAGTATAATTAATACTACCGCCCAAGATGACCAGAGACTCAAATACTCCGCAAACAATAACCATCCCCAAAACAATCCGGTGATGGCAACAATACCGCCGACCAAACTATAATAGACTGGACCCGAGACTTTTAGCAATTGAAAAAACACCACATAGCCCAGACTGGATAAAATCATTTCCAAGACCACCGCGCCATCCGCCATATGCCAAGGTGGCAACAATGAATAAAACTGACCAGATAATAATACAATCGGCACTAAAAATACCGTAGATGCAATTAACATCCCGCTGGATAAAACCAGCGATGAGGTTTGTCGCGGCCGCACACGTGTACTGTAAATCGCTGTAATGGCAAAACTCAGGGGACTCAGCAAGGCCTGCAAAACCCAACGTGTAGTGTAATGCCCCGCGATACTTGTACCCGACAATAGCAAAACCATAATACCCACAAAACAACTCACTACCCCCACACATCTAAGCGAGAACAAACTTTCTTCACGAAACAACCAAGCTAGCACATAAGTCATTACCGGCACGGTATTAACAACCACCGCCAATAAACCAGCCGGCAAATGTGGAGCTGCAAAATACATATTGGTATTCGGGAAAGCAATGCCCAACAGACCACAAATGAGGTAATAGCGCAGATGTTGGCTATCTCGAGGAAACTTAACTTTACGCAACAAACACCAACATAGCGTAAACACCGCCGGGCCCAAAGACTGCCAAAAAGCATAGCCCATCGACGACACACCATGGGTAGTGGCATAGCGCGCCAAGGAATAACCGGAGCCCCAGATCAAGCCTAAAACTATCAATAGAACAGGTCCTTGCAATGACCGATCAGTAGCTAATTTCACTGTTTCCACCCTAAAAATACGATTACTGGCCCCTTAGTAACACGAAGTTAGGGGCTTGGCAATTCCAAGTCTGTCTCAACACCAACACCGCAAATCTAGGAAAGGGGTTGCCAGGGCCCATTTATGCGTGTAGTGTGCCATACACTTAAATTCAATTAGCTCTATTTAGCAAAGAGGTGTTAACATGTTTTTTTACTCGGGAGTAAAACCACCCAGTAAATTCGCTTAATTCAAGTTAAGCCGTCTGAGGACGGCCGTTATTAACCGCATAACGGCGAAAGAACATGTTAAAACTAAAACACACTTATGATAAACGCGAAGCAACCAGTTGGCCTATCCCCAACCATTGGGATGTTATTGCACTAGTTTTGGTCTTCAGCGTCATTGTCTTGTTCGCCTGGGGTGCCAAAGCCATGGTGGGGCAGTATCATGTTGGGCAAACCATTGCTATCTCACTGAGCCCAGAAAATCTACCTTATTATGCGCTACGTACTGTTATTCGTATGCTTATTGCCATGGTTTGCTCACTATTATTTACCTTCCTCTTTGCCACTTGGGCGGCGAAAAGCCAGCATGCAGAACGCATCATTATTCCCGCCATCGATATTCTACAGTCTGTACCCGTGCTGGGTTTTTTATCCATCACTATCATTGGTTTTATCGCTTTATTTCCCAACAGCATGCTCGGGCCCGAGTGTGCAGCTATTTTTGCTATTTTTACCGCACAAGCCTGGAATATGGCGTTGAGTTTTTATCAAAGTTTAAAAACACTGCCACAAGAATTACGTGAAGTCAGTGCCGTATTTCAACTCTCTAGCTGGCAACGCTTTTGGCGTATTGAGGTGCCCTTTGCTTTGCCAGGTTTAATTTGGAATATGATGATGTCAATGTCAGGCAGCTGGGTGTTTCTAGTTGCAGCAGAAGCTATTACTGTTGCCAAACAAAGCATTACGCTACCGGGTGTCGGCTCCTACATTGCGCTGGCCATTGCTAAAACCGATAAAACCGCTATTTTATACGTCATTATTACCATGTTAATTGTCATTACCTTGTACGATCAATTATTGTTTCGTCCACTGGTCGCTTGGTCAGAAAAATTCAAAGCTGAAACTAGTGCCAGTGAAGAAATTGCCGAATCTTGGTTGCTTAATTTATTTCAACGCACACGCTTCTTTCGATTTATTACACGTTTTTTAAGCGGTGTTGGCGATTTAATTGTCAATTTTAGAATTACAAAAAAACGCTTTAGAAAAAAACGTTTCCCTGCCGCAGAAAAATTGCAAAAATCGTTTACTATTATTTGGTACTGCGTGTTAATTGCCACTTTATTCGCTGCCTGCACTTATCTCATCCATTTTATTTCGACAGAAGTGAAATTAAGCGAAGTAGGACACGTCATTTTTCTGGGCAGCTTTACCGCTCTGCGCGTCATGATCTTAATTGTGTTGAGCTCGCTAGTATGGGTACCCATTGGTGTTTGGATTGGTTTAAACCCTCGCGCTTCGCAATTTATGCAGCCAATTATTCAATTTTTAGCGGCTTTCCCGGCGATACTTTTATTTCCCTTGTTTTTTATTATGATTTTACGTTTTCATCTCAATATTAATATTTGGTGCTCGCCGCTGATGATCTTAGGAACGCAGTGGTATATCTTATTTAACGTCATTGCCGGCACCATGGCTTTGCCTAAAAACTTACATTACGCGGTAGAAACGCTCAATGTCAAAGGCTTTCTGTGGTGGCGCAAACTGATTTTGCCGGGCATTTTTCCATATTATATTACCGGCGCCATCACCGCTGCTGGTGGTGCCTGGAATATGTGCATCATCGCCGAGGTGATTACCTGGGGAAAAACCACACTCTACGCTACCGGAATTGGTGCTTATTTCTCACATTTTTCCACGTTAGGTGATTTTCCACGCATTGCCCTGAGCATTGCTATCCTTTCTTGTTATGTTTTATTAATTAATCGTCTAATTTGGCGACCACTTTATAATTTAGCTGAAAACCGCTTTCAGCTCAGATAAATCGGAGAAGACCATGAACACACCCGCATTAATCGAAATTAAAAATATTAAAAAATCCTTTAAAAAAGGTGGTGCACCTGAACTGGTAGTCCTCGATAATGTTAATTTTGAAATAAAAAAAAATGAAATCGTCGCTTTACTAGGAAAATCGGGCTCGGGTAAATCGACTTTGCTACGCATCATTGCCGGACTCACACGCCCGACATCTGGCGAAGTCTTTTTTAAAGGCAAAATCATCACACAACCAGTACCTGGACTTACCATGGTTTTTCAAAACTTTGGCCTATTACCCTGGTTAACCGTATTAGAAAATGTAGAGCTCGGCCTTGAAGCGCTCGGCGTTAAGAAAAATGAGCGCCGCAAACGTGCACTTGAAGCGATTGATATTGTGGGTTTGGATGGCTTTGAATCAGCTTATCCCAAAGAACTATCTGGCGGCATGTCACAACGCGTGGGTTTTGCCCGCGCTTTAGTGGTTGAGCCGGAAATATTATTAATGGATGAACCTTTTTCTGCGCTTGATGTTTTAACCGCAGAAAACTTACGCAACGATTTAATCGATATTTTAAAATCCAATAAAACTAAAATTCAAGGTGTATTATTGGTGACCCACAATATTGAAGAAGCCGCTGTTATGGCCGATAGTATTGTCGTTTTTGCTGACAAGCCCGGCTATGTGCGGGCAGAAATGGAAGTGACCATGCCTCATCCACGCAGCGAAGAGGGCACCCAGTTCCGCAAACTCATCGATGATGTGTACACCTTAATGACCACCCCTACCGAAGGGGTTGTCTCAGCAACTGGCCAACGTTTTAAAACCATTTCATTGGGTCATCGCTTACCCAAAGTTGAAATTTCAGAAATGATGGGCTTATTAGAAACCCTAGCTTCGCCCGAATATAAAAAGAAAGCTGACCTACCTGAATTAGCAGAAGAGCTGCACTTAGACGTTGATGATTTATTTCCAATTACAGAAGCGTTGGAAATTATGCGCTTTGCACAAGTATCTCAGGGTGACATTGAACTTACCCCCGCCGGCAAACAAGTGGCTGATGCCGATATTTTAGATCGTAAAAAAATATTCGCACGCCATTTAATTAGCTACGTACCACTGGCGCGACACATTCGCCGCGTCTTAGATGAGCGCCCTGGACAACAAGCATCTGAAGAACGTTTTTTACGTGAATTAGAAGACCACCTGAGCGAAGAAGGCGCCGAAGAGGTTTTAAAAGTTACTATTGACTGGAGCCGCTATGCCGAAATTTTTGCTTACGATTTTAATAGCGGTATCTTAAGTTTAGAAAATCCGGAGTAGGGATGCGACGCACACTGATTATTTTTGGCCTAATTATTCTAGTCGCTGGATTGCTGTGGCCATTTTTGCAAAAAATAGGCCTGGGTCGCCTACCCGGTGACATTGCTATTAAAAAAAACAATATTCGCTTTTACTTTCCGATAACAACGTGTATTATAATTAGCATCGTTTTAAGTATTATTTTTAATCTTTATAAAAAATAAAAGGATCAACATGGCGATCAAACATATAGTTTTTGATTTGGGCGGCGTCATTGTCCGCATTAACGTCCCAGGTTACATCAAAAACTTAGCTGGCCAAAGCGGCTTTTCGTCCGAAAAAATCAAACACCTACTACGTGACAACTGCGACATCATTGATCAAAAGCCCAATCTTACTGAACAATATCAAGTGGGGTCAATTGACACAGAAACCTATTTTAAGCAAGGCGCACAATTGCTTGATCATAAAATTTCGCCGACACAACTACGTGTGTTTTGGCAGCAAGTTATTGTTGGTGAAGATGAGGACGTTTTAAATTTCATACAAACTTTACAAAAAAAATATCATCTGGCACTTTTTTCTAATACCAATGACTGCCACTGGCAATACATGAAACAGATTGGTTTTCAGTTTTTCTCACAGTTTAATAAGGTATACGCCTCGCACCTAATTAAAAAGGCAAAACCCGATGTAAAAGTATTTGAGTTTATGCAGCATGAATTCAACGCTACAGCCGATCAATGCCTAATGATTGATGATACGCTGCCGCATGTAAATGCCGCTAAAAAAGCTGGCTGGCACGGTATTCACTACCAAAACTTGCCACAGCTACAACGCGCTTTAGGTCAACTGAACCAAACTCAACCCGTCGATTAAAAACCTATTTAAACAGCAGCGCGCTGCAACGTCATCACAGTGTGGCGCAACACACACAGCAATTTATCTTCTTCATTGTAATTTTTAATTTCCCAAACTTGTGTGCGCCGCCCCAAGTGCAAAGGTACCGCGACGCCACGCACCAACCCTGAGCGCGCTGAGCGTATATGGGTTGCACTGATTTCAGTGCCAATACAATACGCCATCTTCTGATCGACACAATAGTTAGCGGCCGAAGAACCCAGTGTTTCACCCAACACACAAGAGCTACCACCATGAAGTAAGCCTAAGGGCTGCTTAGTGCGATGATCCACCGGCATCGTAGCCTCTAAATACTCATCACCAATCTCAGTAAATTCAATCCCCAAGTACGCCACTATGGTATTCTTGGAGCGCTCTGTCAGCAATTCAATCGATATCGGCATAACCCAAATGCTCATCATCCACCTCAAATATTTTATTCATAAAACTCCAAGCTATGATAATCGCATTCGTTTGATAATGGCAAGCATTTGACAAGCCAGACTGCTTTTAGTAGCGTCAATAACAAAAGATACTTACCTGCTTAAAGCTGTGGAGCCGACATGTCTGAGCAAATTGACGAGAAAAAGACAACACGATACCGCAAGGTTAAAATGTTAGTGGCTAGCATTATGCTAATACTTGCCCTGTTGGGCATGCTTATTGAATATTTTCACCCAACAGGCCAATGGCTTTATTGGCGCATTGTCGCAATTGCCTATGCCGCTATGGCACTCTTTGCACATCAATATTTCAAACAATACACAAAAAGTAGTTTTTCTCGACAAATCTTGCTGTGGCTAGCACTACTGAGTGCCATCTATTTAACCATGGTGTTAGTCAACGTCGGTACTATCAACAGTGCGCAAGGAGCGCTGTTTGTATTAATACTATTAGCACTCACGACTTTTATCGCTGGTATCTTTAGTGAATCAAGCTTTATGCTAGTCGGATTTATTTTGGCAGTTTTGGTTATTACCCTGGCTCTCCTCAAATCATATTTGCCATTTATCATGATACCACTGATTATTATAGCGGCCATTGTGATTTGGATTTTAGTCAGAAAAACCAGTGATGAACCGTGAAAAGAGAATAAAGGGAACAATGACCATGCGTTGTAAAAAAATAATTAAACTTT
Source organism: uncultured Legionellales bacterium (assembly GCA_964527645.1). Taxonomy (GTDB): domain Bacteria; phylum Pseudomonadota; class Gammaproteobacteria; order CAZGQK01; family CAZGQK01; genus CAZGQK01. Next base: position 7,538 of record CAZGQK010000026.1, read on the forward strand.
TTTTTGTCGCTGTGTTTTTTTTGCCATTAGTAACAGCATTTTCCGCCCCCAAGACAGACAACCGCCTCACTTTGCAACGAACTATTCAACAGGCAATAAACAGCAAACCTAATGCTAACTATGGCATTTTTATAAAAAACATGACGAATGGAAAAATACTTTATCAAAAAAACATAAATCACTACTTCGCCCCCGCCAGTGTTGATAAACTCTTCCCTGCGATTGCTACTTTAACTTATATGGGGCCCGATTTTCAATTTAATACCTGGCTATTAACGTCTGCTCAGCGCATTGTCAATCATCAACTACTCGGAAACTTATACATCAAATTTACCGGAGACCCCGAATTTACTGGAGAAGAACTCAGCTTCTTAATAGGACAACTCAAAAAACAAGGCATTAATAAAATCAAAGGGCATGTTTATGTGAGTGATAGTGATTACGGCATCGTACCCTACGCCCCTGGCTGGATGTGGGATGATTTAAGCTATGCCTATGCCGCACCCATCTATGCCGCCATTGTTGATGACAACAAATTTTCACTAAAAATTACGCCGGCAAAAAAGCTAGGGCAACCCGCCCTATTAAAAGCAAAAATACCGCTTGGTATTGTGCAAATAAAAAATGAACTCACCACCACTAAATATGCCCCTAGAAGTTGCCCGATAGCCATTTATCATTTTGGCAACAATCATTATTTAATCAAAGGCTGCCTGAAATTTGGGCTACCCCCACAACACCGCCTATTAGCCCTCACAAATCCAATAAGTTACGCTAGAAAATTGGTTGCCCTTGATCTTAAAAAAAATAAAATTAAATACAAGGGCCGCGCTAGCATCAGAAGAGCTGGCACGAATTTACAATATCTCGCCTATTATTCATCCCTGCCTTTGAGAAATATAGTAGAAAATATGTTAAAGAAATCTGATAATTTATCTGCTGACTCACTATTAAAAAAAATGGGCCAACTTTATTACAATAAACAGGGCACCTGGAGAAATGGTATTAAAGCCATGAAACTTATTCTCACCCCGTCCACAAAAATTAATTTTAAAAATAATTTAATTGTCGATGGCGCTGGACTGTCGCGCTATGATCTGGTTACTCCGAAACAAATGGGGCAACTGCTAAGCTACGCATATGGCAACTTTGCCATTGCCCCCGAATTGATGGCGTCGCTGCCCATTGCTGGTGAGGATGGTACACTGAAATATCGCATGCGCAACCTGACAACACGACAACATGTCCGCGGCAAGACCGGCAGTATGGCCGGCGTCAGCACATTAGCCGGCTATTTAATTACAAAAAATAAACAAACTATCGCTTACGTTATCTTAATCAATAATTTCATTGGCCGCTTACGGCCTTACAGAAAAATCGAAGATAAAATTTGCCATTATTTAGTAACCCACCGCGCCTAAAGTTAAGTTAAGTGCTGTGCCCTCACGATGACAAAGTCAAACAGAGGCTATCGTTACACGCAAGCTAAAATCTGCTAAAATACCTGACTTTAATAACTAACGAAGAAGCGATCATGGCCTCAAATCTACCTAATTTCAACAATATTGATTTTGCTAAACTCCCACGCACTCTAGCTGAACTCCTTGATAACAATAAAAAAATCATTAAGAACTTGCTCTCTCAATCGCAGGCTTTCACTTGGGACAACCTCATCGCCCCACTGGAAGCACTGGATCAAAACATACATCATTTATGGAGTCGAGTCAGTCATCTCAAAGCCGTGGCCAATACCCCTGAACTGCGCACAGCCTATCATGACTGCATCCCCCTGATTACCGCTTACTACACAGAATTAAGCCATAACCTTGCTCTTTATCAAGCCGTACAATCCATTACTGAGGGCCCAACCTGGCAGCAAATGGATTATGCACAACGCAAAATAATTTCCGATCAATTACGTGATTTTAAATTATCGGGTGTCACTTTATCTAAAGATAAAAAAAAGGAATTTTCTAAACTATCTGAAGAATTATCACAACTAACCACTAAATTTGACGAAAATGTATTAGATGCTACCCAGGGCTGGCATTATTTGGTTAGCGATGAAAAACAATTAGCTGGCCTGCCAGACCATGCAAAAAAAATGGCGCAGCAAACTGCCAAAAAACAAAAAAAATCAGGCTGGCTTTTTAATCTTGAACTACCCTCCTATTTATCCGTCATCATGTACGCTGATTCAAGAGAATTAAGAGAGAAAATGTATACGGCATTTGTGACACGCGCTTCCGATCAAGGACCCAAAGCAAATAGCTGGGACAATCAACCGGTGATACAAGAAATTCTAACTAAGCGACTGCAATTAGCCCGCTTACTGGATTTTGACAATTATGCAGCCTATTCCCTCAGTACAAAAATGGTTGACTCCCCAACAGAGGTTTTAAATTTCTTACAAGAATTAGTCGGCGCCTCTTTAGAAAAAGCCAAAAAAGAGCTCAAAGAACTGCAGGAATTTGCACGCGAATTGGATAACCTGGAACTCAAGGCTTGGGATGTCAGCTATTACAGTGAAAAACTTCGCCAGCAACGTTATAGTATTTCGCAAGAAGATTTGCGGCCCTATTTCCCAGAAGACCAAGTAATCAACGGCCTATTTGCCGTGGTTAACAAACTTTTTAAAATATCTATCACCGAAATATTTGAATTTGATGCTTGGCATAAAGATGTCCGTTGTTTTTCCTTAGCCAACGATAGCGGAACACCCATTGCCTACGTTTATTTTGACCTTTATGCGCGTGAAAATAAACGTGGTGGTGCCTGGATGGATGACTGCCAAATCCACTGGCGCGACCTCAATGGAGAATTACAGCTGCCGATTGCCTTTGTTAATTGCAATTTTAATGCTCCATCGGATACTCAGCCTGCATTATTCACCCACGATGATGTCATCTGTCTTTTTCATGAATTTGGTCACGCCCTACAACACATGCTGACTAAAATAGACTATGCACAAGCATCCGGCATTAACGGTATCCCCTGGGATGCTGTTGAAATTGCCAGCCAACTGCTAGAAAATTGGGCCTGGGAAGAATCAGTTTTAACCTTAATTGCCAAACATCATCAAACCAACGAACCACTGCCGGAAGAATTATTCAACCGCATGATTAAGGCAAAAAATTTCCAATCTGCCATGCAAATGATTCGTCAACTTGAATTTAGTTTATTCGATTTTCGCCTGCACATGGAATTTGATCCCCAATTAAAAAATCAAACGCAAAAAACTCTGAACGAAGTCCGCGCGCAAATGGAACTAATCGCCGCCCCCGCTTTTAATCGCTTTCAAAATAGTTTTTCGCATATTTTTGCTGGCGGTTATGCCGCCGGCTATTATAGCTACAAATGGGCAGAAGTCATGTCCAGTGATATTTTTTCTTTATTTAAAGAAAAGGGTATCTTTGACCCGCCAACTAGTCAAAAATTTCTCGTAACTTTTTTAGAATCTGGCGGTGCCATTGAACCGATGGACTTGTTTATTGACTTTCGTGGACGAAAACCTCAAACTGATGCCTTATTAAAGCAATCCGGCATCACTTAATGGGAGCGAAGATGTCTCAAGATGAAATGAAAAAAAATGCAGCAAAAAAAGCCATTGAGCTTATTGAAATGGATGCCATCGTTGGCGTAGGCACTGGGTCAACAGTTAATTTTTTTATTGAAGAATTGGCAAAAATAAAACATAAAATTGAAGGCGCCGTCGCCAGCTCAAAAGCCACCGAAACCTTGCTGCGCTCTCATAATATACCGGTATGCGATTTAAACAGCACCGGTGATATTCCTATTTATGTTGATGGCGCTGATGAGTTTAATCAGCATTTTTATTTAATCAAAGGCGGTGGCGGGGCACTAACCCGTGAAAAAATTGTAGCAGCCGCAGCGAAACAATTTATTTGTATCGCCGATAGCAAAAAGCAAGTCAACGTGTTGGGCAAACATCCTTTGGCGATTGAGGTCATACCCATGGCTCGTAGCTATGTCGCTCGCCAATTGGTTAAATTAGGCGCCGACCCTACTTATCGTGATGGTTTTATTTCTGATAATGGCAATGTTATCTTGGATGCCTATCACCTAGACTTAACAGATCCAATCACTATTGAAAAAAAACTCAACAATATCGCCGGCATTGTTTGTCATGGCTTATTTGCGCAACGAACGCCTGATAAAATCATCATTGGCACGACATCGGGCACCGAGATTATGAGTAAATAATAAATCTAGGAATTTCTATGTACAGTGGTATTACTCAAGGCTTGTTTCCCGTTATAGCAATTATTAAAAAAAATAGCGGATACCATTATACGATTGAACTATCTGATCACCTGGCACACGGCTTAACTATTGGCAACAGTGTCAATATAGACGGCGTATGCCAAACGCTCGTGCATATACAAAATAATAGAGCTTCCTTCGAAGCCACAACCGAAACGCTAAGATTAACTACCCTTTCAGAACTGACCGTTGGTCGCAAAGTAAGCGTAGAAAGAAGTTTAAAATGCGGTGATGAAATGGGCGGTCACTGTATTTACGGACATGTTATCGGCTGCGCCAGCGTCGTACAGCGCGCTGAAAGTTCCGAACAAACCAAACTCACGCTTCAGTGCCCCCCGACCTGGATGAAATATATCCTGCACAAAGGTTTTGTTGCCGTAGATGGCTCCAGCCTTACCGTTAGCAACCCTTCGCCACAAGGTCAGTTCGACATTCATCTCATTGCCGAAACTTTACGCCTCACCAATTTTGCCAACAAGGGGGTTGGCAAGAAAGTAAACATTGAACTGGATGCCAATACTCATACCATCGTGACGACGGTAGAACGCTATCTGCAAAATAATTAACCCGCTTATAGCCATCAATCCATTATGTTTGCAATAGCAACTTTTTCTGAAGAAAAAAATGAAGAAAAAAATTCAACCATTTCTCCAAATCAAGGCTATAATGTACTTAGGTCTTATCACAATCCAAGGAGCATCGGCGCATGATAGGTAAAATCAGTCGAAGTTTAAGCTTGTTTTCTTTAATATTCCGTCAGTTACATTGTTACTTATAAGGAGAAATGCCTATGTCACAAGAATCCCAATCTTGCCCCTTAACCATCAGCATTCGGGGAGAAATCACACATTCTGATGCCGCTGAACAAAAAATCCGCAAACGAGCTGATCAGCTTATCAAACTTGATCCCTCCATTACCGCGTGTGATGTAACCATCGAAAGCCCGCAACACAAACAACAACATGCACGAATCTACAAAGTGACGATTCGCTTGATGATCCCAGGAGAAGTCCTGGTGGCTAACCTCGACGAAACTGCAGACCTCTACATCTCCATTAGGGATGCTTTCGATAACATTCGAGATCAGCTGATATCTTATCGGCAACAGCTCCGCGGCGATATAAAAACCCACGCTACTGTTCTGCAAGGTAAAATAGTACGCTTATTTGATGATTTCGGTTTTATTGCTTCCAATACTGGAGAGGAATATTATTTCAACACAAACAACTTAACACACGCAAAATTCAACCAATTGAAAGTCGGTACCCTGGTTCGCTTCATTGCTGCTATGGGTGACGAAGGACCTCAAGCTCATCGCATCAACACCGAAAAGCATAATCACACCGAAGAATAATAGCCAATGTCTCAATCCTAGATAAGACATTTCTAGGATTGAGCCCATTTAACTCCTAATTCATTGTTCTACTTAGAGACTTTTGCTAGTCTGAAATAGCTCAAAAAGGAATTGGAGTATTTCTAAACGAATATTGAGGCGTTCAACTCAGTTTAGTAAGTACCACAACACCTTTAAGGATTCTAAAAACTAGATCAGACTCCGGACAAGGAACAACTAAGAGGGAACTTATCATGAGCCAATCAGGATACAAGCTATATATCGGCAATCTTCCTATCAATAAAACGGAAGATGAACTACAAAATACGCTGAAAGATACTTTCATCAAATTTGGGAAAATAAAGGACCTGTTTTTGATCCGCGACAAATTTTCGGCAGAAATGCGCGGCTTTGGCTTTATTACCTACTTTGACAGAGAAGCAGCACAAGCGGCCTTTGAAATGAATGGAAAAAAACTTTTCGAAGACATTGAAAAGGAACTGCGCATAGATTGGGCACGCGAAAGAGATCGTACTGGTTTTAAACAACCTAGTTTCTTAGCCAACCAATGGTAACGTAGCAAGTCGTTAATTTAAGGACGATATTCACAACAAAGCTTATTGACTAGACATAAGCTAATGCACTTCTATTCCACACTAATAGATGTCAACGCTGCTCTTACCAAAAAAAATACTAACTCAATAGGTTATAAAACCTTTCGGATTAATTCGCAAACTTGCTTTTGCAAATCCCCCAACCAAGCATAACGACCCAACAAAATACAGCCCCCCAACCGCAGTTGTCTAACTTCAGTATTCATAGCCGACAACCGCAATTCGATGCAAATATGCGCAGGCAACCAATCGCGCAGATAGGCACATAAAGCCAACCAACGCTGCCAGCCAAATCGCAACCGCGCCAAACTAAAGGGACCTAAGTCAATAACAATGCCACTCACTAACTGTAGTAGCTTTTCACCCAACAGGATATTATCTCCCAACAGGTAAGTTTTTTTCCCGATAAAACAGCTACTTTCAATTTCAATTGTGTGCCAAATAGGACAGCCATATAAAGCTACTCGACAAGGGCTGGGGAAATAATGGAAAATGACGGTTAAAATTGAAAAATAATTTTCCCGTCGGCCGAAGAACGGGTAAGTTTTTCCTGAAAAAATGGTTTCTTGCGCTGCTTGTTTATTGCCAGCAATCGAATCCAAATAAAATTTTAAAGCAGACCGACCAAAATGATGTTGCAATATCGGTGTGGTTTTTAGTTTACAAAAAAACAAGTGGTGATAAAAATAATTCATTATCTTCAACAAAGAACACTTATTTCGTGCCTTACAATATTCCCTGGCAAAGTGGTAACTGTTTAACGTTATATGGAAAAGTCCCTGAATATTTTCAACATGATCAATATCCGTTGCGGAAAATTCGCAGTGTTGGCTAAAACGACACTCTGTCGGCAAATAATTTAAATCAACAGAATCAACCTGCTGCAGATAGTTACTCCATATCCTTATCATCAATTGAAAGAAATTTATTTTTTTACTATTCAGTATTGTTTCACCACAGCGCCATTTTCCCAACCCCATTCTCCCATTCAAACCATTTATTCGAAGGACAGCATTTAACAAAAGTGGCCACAAAACAACCTAGCTCCACATGCAAACAAAAAAAATGATGCAGTACTTGTCCAAAAATATAAATCTCTCCTAAGGACGCGTAATTTTTTTCATCAAACTCTAATACAAACTTAACAACACTTGCCACACTCCCTCGCTTCATACAATTAGAAAATTCCACCTTAAATTTCGATAAACCATCAATTTTTCTCTTAATGGATGGGTCATCCCCCCAATTAAACAACGCCAAGAGTTCCTTTAACAACCTATAATCGAGTGACGAATAACTTATTGATAAGAATGAAACTAACCGCCACAAATACTGCCCCCCTAAGGGTGGGTAATATATCTTTGGCATAAAACTAATAATTTTTTGCTTAATAAAAGCAGGGGTGTCTTCGCTAACCAACACACTTGGTTCCTCAATAAGGCTATTTTGATTAAAAACCCTTAATTGACAACTGAGTGTTTCAGCCTCATTTAAAGACACCCCCGCTACTGCAAGTTGATATAAATTCTCTTCACCCTCGCGCTGGTTACGAGCTACGCTATAACAAGGTTTTTTTACATGGTCCGTCTCCTGCAAAGGATGATATAACCTACGCTCTCCATTCTGCCGAATACCAACCACTTCATCAATACAGTATATTTGCACGTCTTCTTTGCAGGATGAATGAAGACTCAGCGGATAGAAAATCTTTTGATGATCAATGCGCACAGGTTCAGCCTGCTGGTTAAATAAATTAATTGCTGGAGTGGCATAAAGCACAAAGTTATCTTTACGTAACGATAAAAAGAGGGGAAGAGGGCGCTTCATGGAAAAAATCACCCTTATTTTCTTAATTTCAGATAAACTCAATAATGCTTTAAGCCCTGAAAAATCAATAAAACGATGCTGCTCGGGAAACAAAAGCTGTTGCTGAGGCAAATAAAGCGGGTGTTTTGCTTGATTATGATACAAACCACCCGTGTGCGAAAAACTTAACGGCTGCAACCATTGTGAACCTCCCTGCGAAATTTTTTCGAATCCGCCGGGGTTTAACTGATAGAGAGTAACGGTGTTAACTTCTTCTAACAATAACCCATAAACCATGGTTGCCAGTTTATCATCCCCCGCTATGTAAATGGGTAGATGTGATAGCGGCATATCCTTTAAGTTTATATCAGCGTCACTATTAAAATCCATAACCAGCTGAAAATTATTTTCCTGCTCTGCATAAATAACATTTGTTAAACGCAGGGGCAGCACATCGACATCCATAAGCGTGGTTAAAGGAATTTTCTGTTCTGATTTTTCGGCCGATTGCACAGAACAAACTGTACCACGCGCCAAGCGGTAGGGGCTCTGCAGACGATCGGGTAATGCTGCAAAACTAATAATCGCGCGCGCCGGCATGGGTCGCACTAATTGCGGACAAAGCCGCTCCAGCAAGGGCTCGGCCAAATCTGGTAAATCAGATTCGAGACGATCATTCATCTGCTGCAGCGAACCCACTAGTTGTTTTAACAAGGCTAGTAATTGCTTTTGATTCTCGTGTGAATAGTCTTGCGTTAATTTCTCAATTTGTTGCCACATTTCTTGCACAGAAAAGTGTTGTGAAAAATATTGCCAAGGTTGTTTTACATGCGACATGACAAAAAGCACCCGAAAAGAACATGAGTGCAATACAATATAAGAACTTTTAAGAAATTAGAATACCGGATTTTTATGCAAATTATTCTACCGTTCTGCTTAATGCGTTATTTCACTTTCCCCTGATGACTTTTGATGGAATTCTAAATAAATAAACATAACTACAGTGCGCATATACTCTTCTAATTCCATCAAATCTATTTCTTCGTCTTCTTCTCCCTCCAGTTCCTTATAATTTAATTGTGCAATCTCAATGATATCGTTAAAAGCCTCTTCAATATCCTCATTCTCATGCTCCAATGTACTGATGCCCCCCAACCCTAGGCCGGATAAAAATCCTTCACACCATTGCGATAACGCCTTGCCTCTATCTGCAGCAGGCTGATCATCGTCCGGTAGTAATATTTCATATGAAAAGCTAACTTCCTCTAATTGAAATGCGCTCAGATAGTACAGGTCCCTGAGCGTTTCTCCCAGCGCTTCATGGCCCGTAATACGTTTTATCCATGCTGGTGCGCTCCAATCAGGACTAGCCACAATATAGCCGGTCATTGTGCCATGCAAAGTGGCTGGAGAAAAATCAATCACCTCCACATCCAGTGCTTTTTCAATCACCCACCACTGCGGTAGTTGATTTTTTTCCAACATATCACCTCACCTCGAAAACAACCCTATCACACGTTTCTTGTAGCAAATGCTTGTTCGCTAGCCTGCCTTTGCTTATACTGCAATTCTAATCTGTAAGCAATGACCAAGGATTCAAAATTATGCTACCTAAGTCCTCCATTCTCAATATGTTTGCCCGCTCACCTATTCGCCCCTTACAAAAACATATGGATAAAGCCAATCAATGTGCAAAACTCCTGGATCCATTTTTCCAGAACGTCATAAAAAACAATTGGGAGAAAACAGCACAATTACAAAGTGAAATATCGCAGCTCGAAAATGATGCCGATGACATGAAAAAGGATTTGCGCTTACATCTACCCAAAGGTCTATTTTTACCTGTATCTCGCACCGATTTATTAAATTTGCTGACCAAGCAAGAAGCGGTTGCCAACACAGCCAAAGATATTGCTGGCATAACCCTGGGTCGTAAATTACATATTCCAGAAAGCTTGCATGCAAATTTCATGACTTACCTAAGACGCTGCATCGATGCCGTCAGCCAGGCAAACAAAGCTATCCGAGAATTGGATGAACTGCTCGAAAGCGGTTTTCGTGGCAAAGAAGTCAGCTTGGTAGAAACGATGCTGGAAGAATTGAACAACATCGAACACGATACCGACGTTTTGCAGGTGCAGCTGCGTGATTCACTTTATGCCATCGAAACTGACCTGCCCCCTACCGACGTATATTTTCTATACGATGTGATAAAGAAAGTAGGTTCTCTGGCTGATGAGGCCGAACACACCGGCAATCAACTGCTGATCTTGTTAGCTCACTAAAACCGCCTCTTTTTTTCCTTGCGATTGTGCTCGTAAACCCCTAACCTTCCATAATATAAAAGACGAATGGGGAAACATCATGAAAAATCGCTCACAAGCCGAATTAGCCGCCAAACTCATTGCCGCTGAAAAACCTAATTTCAAACCAAGGGTGGGAATTATTCTTGGCTCTGGCCTTGGAGGATTATCTGAGAATATCAAAGAGGTGACTGCCATTTCCTATGACCACTTACCGGGCTTTCACAGCTGCACAGTGGAAGGTCACGGCGGAAAACTGCTATTAGGCACACTCGAAGGGGTTCCTGTAGCTTGCCTACAAGGTCGAGCGCATTTATACGAGGGCGTTTCCAATGAAGTGGTACAGTCCCTGATTCGCACACTACACTTGCTTGGCTGCGAGACCTTGCTCGCCACCAATGCCGCGGGTTCTTTGCGTGAAGAAGTGCCGCCCGGAGAATTGATGGTCATCTCTGATCACATCAATTTTCAATTTTCCAATCCATTAGTTGGCACCAACGACGAAGATTTTGGTCCGCGTTTCGTTGCCCTTGAAGATGCCTATGACCCACAGTTACGCCAACAACTGTTTGCCGTTGCCAAAGAGTTAAACATTACGTTACACGAAGGCGTCTACATTGGCACGCTCGGTCCCAGCTTTGAAACGCCTGCAGAAATTCGTGCTTTTCGTATCTTGGGAGCAGATGCCGTGGGCATGTCCACTGTGCCTGAGGTCATTGTGGCACGCCACTGCGGCATGAAAATTGCGGTAGTCTCAGTGATCACCAATTTGGCCGCCGGCATGGCAGCTCAAAAATTAAGCCACCATGAGACGCTCAGAGTCGCCAATCAAGCAGCGGAAAAATTAATGCACCTTATTACCAACTTTGTTAAACAACTTCCCTAAGAATTTTTTTTTATGCAGCAAGCATCTCTTCAACAATTAATTAGCTTTTTGGACTTAACCAGCCTTAATGCTACCGACACACAAGAAACGATTGCCCATTTATGCCAACAAGCTATAACACCCTATGGTGATGTCGCTGCTGTTTGTATTTTTCCTGAGTTTATTAAACAAGCAAAAGCACTGCTGAATAAAAGCTCGGTCAAAGTTGCCACGGTTATTAATTTCCCGGGCGGCGATGAACCGCTGGATTCATGCATAAGCACTATTTTTCAAGCAATACAAGATGGCGCTGATGAATTAGATATCGTTATGCCTTATCAAACCTTTCTGCAAAACGAAAAAAAACAAGTGCGCAATTTTTTAGCTGCGACGATAGAAAAATGCAATCCTAAAACCACAAAAATTATTTTAGAAACCGGCGCATTGATTAAACCCGAACTAATTCGCGAAGCCACCTTGCTTGCCGCCGGGCAGGGCGCTCACTTTATTAAAACCTCAACGGGCAAGATACCGGTTGGGGCCACAGTAGAAGCTGCAGAAATTATTTTACAAACCTTAAAAGAAATGCCGGCCACTTATTCCACCGGGCTTAAAGTTTCTGGCGGCGTCCGTGAAGTCAATCAAGCACAAACCTACGTAGAGTTATGCAAAACTCACATGGGTGACGACTGGCTAAGCAATGCGCACTTTCGCATCGGTGCGAGCAGTTTGTTAGGAAATATTCTCAAACAGCTACCGGTTAACTCTACAGGCTAAACTCCTTGTATTGCCAACGACAGCCGTGCTATTTTACTGCCTTAAAAAACATAAAAAAGGGCTAGCGAACGATGGTATATGGACATGTCTACATTATTCTCGCAGTTATTTTCGGTTTTTTTATGGCCTGGGGCATTGGTGCTAACGATGTTGCCAACGCCATGGGTACCTCCGTCGGTTCAAAAGCGTTAACTTTTGTACAAGCTATTATTGTCGCAGCCATATTCGAAGCCGCCGGCTCACTGTTAGCGGGAGGACAAGTCACCGATACTATTCGTAGCCATATTATAGATGTACACGTGCTCAGTGGCTCCCCTGATGTATTGATCTACGGCATGCTAGCATCACTACTCGCTGCTGGCACCTGGCTAGTTATTGCAACTTTTTTTGGCTGGCCGGTATCAACTACCCACAGTATTATCGGTGCCGTCATCGGTTTTGGCGTCGTGGTACTTGGCCCAAAAGCTATTTACTGGCATCAAACCATTGATATTGGACTCAGCTGGATCCTTACTCCCATCATCTCCGGCATTATGGCCTATCTTTTATTTCGCAGCGTACAGAAATTTATTTTTAATGCGAGCGACCCCATAAAAAACGCAAAGCGTTACGTACCTTGGTACATTTTTTTGGTGGCCTTTGTTATTAGTTTAGTAACTTTACTCAATGGCCTAAAACATATCGGTTTAAAATTAACGCCGATGGATAGCATTTGGCTTGCCATCCTCATTAGCTTGATTATCTCATTCATCGGTGGACTATTCCTACGACGCATCCCCACACAAAAAGTAGATGCGGAAGGACAGATCAATTATCAAACTTTAGAAAAAATCTTTGGCGTACTAATGATATTTACTGCATGCGCCATGGCTTTTGCCCACGGTTCAAATGATGTAGCCAATGCCATCGGCCCACTGGCCGCGGTGGTGGGTATTGTTAAATCTGGCGGTGAAATCATGGCTAAATCTCAGATTCCTCTATGGATCATGGTTCTCGGGGCGGCTGGAATCGTATCGGGACTAGCCATGTACGGTCACCGAGTGATTAGAACCATCGGCTCAAACATTACGCAATTAACCCCTTCACGCGGATTTGCTGCACAACTCGCAACCGCAACCACCGTCGTTATCGCTTCTGGTGCGGGATTGCCCATTTCCACCACACAAACCTTAGTCGGTGCAGTCTTGGGCGTCGGCTTTGCACGCGGCATGGGCGCATTAAATTTAGGCGTGATTCGCAATATTTTTATGTCTTGGATAATTACCTTACCCGCAGGCGCTATTTTTGCCATTATTTATTATTATATTATTCGATTTTGTTTTCAGGTATAAGACTAGCGCCCATCTCTAGCTGATTCTTTCACCAGCGGTTTCATACAAAACAATTCGTTTTTAAATGCTAACACTTTCGATGGGTTTGTTTTTTTTACGGCACTTGCTATACTCAAATTACGGTAGCCTCTTGAGATTTCATATGATACGTAAACATTATCTCTTCGGTATGTGCGGCACGCTGTTTGCCGGTTTGTGCTACACCTCCATGGGCACTCTAGTTAAAATAATCACCAACAGCCAACATCCTCCTTCATTTTCAATGATCCTTTTTTTTGAATCACTGGTTGCATGGTTAATTATTGTAGCTACCCACGCTAACAACCTAAAAGAGCTTACACAAACTAAGCGCCCGCTATTACACGCATTACGCGCGACAGCTGGATTATCGATGGTCATAACCGGCTGGGTATCCATTAAATACCTTAGAGTAGCAAACGCTGTGCTATTACATAATACAGCACCATTATTTATTCCTATTATTGGCTTTATTTTCTGGCGAAAACGCGTGAGAGCGATTTTATGGTTGCCAATTCTTCTAGGTCTCGCCGGTATATTTTTAGTCGATAACCCCGACAAAGGTCTAATCTCTCTCCCTGCTGCGCTTGCACTGGCATCAGGATTATGCTTTGCCTTTGTTTTAACCCTCAGTAAAATGCTTTCTAAAACCGAACCCATTCCTCGAATTTTATTTTATTATTTCTTATATTCAACCCTGGTCACAGGATGTTTTCTCGGCTGGAACTGGCAACCCACTTCAACGATTAATTTCATTTATATGATAGCACTTGGGCCCATGTTTTGGCTTATTCAAACTAGCCTTAATTTTGGCATTCGCCATGCTTCAGCGCTTTCCAACAGTATATTATTTTATTCCTGTGTCGTATTTGGATTTTTAGCTGACTGGTGGTTGTGGCACCTGCCCCCCGTATTCGAGCAAGTTTGTGGCGTTGTAGTGATTATCAGCTGTTGTATCTTCACCATTGTCATGGAACATAAAAACCAAACCCCTCAAAAAGGAACTTCCGTTAAAACCTAGATCAAGTTTTTTTCTCTCTGACCAACTTGTTTTATATTTTATATCCTGGATAAGCACCTTAACCACGTGCGTTATTTTTGCCATTATTTATTATTAGTTTCTCCGATTGTTTACAGACCGAAAAGATCACTACCCCCCACACACGCCCTATATTGGGCGTTTGCTTGCTAATGACTGCGCGCCTTTATAATTCGTTAATTTAGCAAATCAAATTTGCCCGGACCACTCTCGCTGAAAATTATCCATATATGTTTGCATGAAATCATGGCGCTTTTGCGCCAATTTTTTTCCCGCATCGGTATTCATGCGATCTTTAAGCAATAATAGTTGTTCATGAAAATGATTAATAGTAGTCGAACGATTATTTTTATATTCCGCAAAGCTACCATGCAGTTGCACTTGCCTATCAGGATCATGTAAAGGTTGGCCAACATGTCCGCCGTAAGTAAATGCTCGCGCAATACCTACCGCGCCTATAGCATCCAAACGATCAGCATCCTGAACAACCTTTCCCTCAATAGTCGACATGGGGGTTTTTACCCCAGCACCCTTGAACGACACCGTTCGTAGAATATCCTCAACAGCAACTATCGCGGATTCACTAACGGCTAGCGGTGTTAACCACGCACGCGCCGCTCTCGGCCCAGCCTCCAGATCACCGCCGTGCATCTTCCAGTCAGCAATATCGTGCAACAGGGCGGCCAATTCAACAATCAAACGATTCGCTTGCTCTTGCTCCGCAATAAAACGTGCTAACTGCCATACCCGATAGATATGCCACCAATCATGGCCAGAAGGCTCGTTTAATAAACACGCTTTAACGTGCGCTGCGGTATTTGCAATAACTAGATCTTCATCCACAACTTAACTCCACTGAACGACTATAATTAGGATATTAAAAAGAATGAGCTTAAAGGATTTTTGAATGTAAAAAAAATAACCTTGCAATGATGCCGCAACGGGTTGTTTTTAAAAATACATAAAAAAGGGGTGATATTTCTATCACCCCCCAATGGCAATCCCTACCATGAAGCTCTGTCCCTAGATGCTAGTGTCTTCCCTAGACAGACTGTAAAGTGAGGCCACTCAATTTATTCATGGTACTGTGTCCACGACTTTGTATTCATCCATGAACACGTGGAACAATTTAACATGCACCAATAGAATAACAAGGAAGCTAACATGTTTTTTTGAGTAAAAAAAATAAAAAATAATCAGAAAATTAATAAAAAAAACTTAGTTTTCTAAAGGTTAATTTTACTAAATAAGGTGAAATTAACTGAGGCTCCGCCTGTTTTTGTACCAAAGTCTTACACAAGATTGAGACATATCTCACGCGCAACACCACCAGTAACCTCAACCAGGAAACTTAAAAGCAAAGCCATCTCACACGGAATTTCTCATCTACAAGCCGTAAACACTTTCCAGATCCCTCCACCAGCAAAGGAAACTATAAATCACCACGATTGCCTTGCAATAAAGCAACCGCCACCACTGCTGCTGTTTCGGTACGTAAAACACGCGGTCCTAAATTAACCGCTTGGAACGCCTTTTCTTTCGCTGCCACAATCTCGTCCACGCTAAGCCCTCCCTCTGGACCAATAACAAGCGTTGCCCTAGACTTCATTGAGCATGCAGACAGAGCCTTTTCAGCCATAGGGTCACACACAAAGCAGCTACCGCTAAAGTCTTGTCCTAACCAATTGGCATAGTTTTGAGGTGGGTGTAAGCGGGGAATCACACTTCTTCCTGACTGTTCACAGGCATGCACAATAACACTCTGCCAGCGCTTTATACGATTTTCCGTTCGGCGCTTGTCTAATTTCACACCACAACGTTCAGTCAATAACGGGGTAATCTCAGCCACACCGAGCTCCACCGCTTTTTGTATGGCATAATCCATCCGCTCTGCGCGAGAAATTCCCTGCGCCAAATGCACATAAAGCGGACTCTCCTCAAGCCCGGGGACAATCTCCCCCAAGCGCAAATAAACCAGCTTACTTTTAATGGCCACAATTTCAGCTTGATGCTGCTCGGCCTCACCATTAAAAACAACCAACTTTGAACCAACTTGCAAGCGTAAAACATGCGCCACATAGTGACTAGTAAACACATCTAAGCTTAATTCACTACCCGCGCGCAACACCGCGCTAAAAAAAATTCTAGGGGTTCTCATATAAAATACCTATTGCATAATAATCCAAGCAATGTCATATTGCTGATAATAAGTGAATATACGCAGACATTTCAAGACATAGGCCCCGTTTCCTTAAGAAAAAATTAAGAAAAGTTCAGGCTTCATGATAAAAGTAAAAAATTGCTGCTGAAACTGTATCGCAATAACGGAGAAACCTAAATAAAAAGTGTAAAAGGAATTTTTAAACCGCCAAAGGAGGCCGGTGCTTGTGGGAAGAATTCGGTACCTAAAAACAATAATCCTCGTGCTACTTTTGCTACAACTTCCCTATAGCACTAGTGACGCCCTATTCCCTAAAATATCCCATAGTGAGAAAACCAGGGTACAACACCAAAAAATCACACAATATATCAATGATCTTTCGCACTCTCTCAACGAAGCTTATTATTACCTTAAGTTTCGTATCAATCAAAATAAATTACTCCGCCAACCTTTCCACCTGGCAATGACCATTGAAATTAATGATGACAGGCAAACTCAGGACGGCTTTAACCAGCTGAATCAGTTGTTCGCCAACAAAAATACCAGTCCAAACACATCTCAAGACCTTTTAACTGCCTTGGCCCAATATGCCAATCAATGCCATGTTAGCGTTTTTTTCTTCATTAAGAATAAAAACACCCATTGGCAACCAACCCTTACACAGCAACGGAGAGCCTTGCCCCCTCCTTATGCTGTCAGCTTTAACGTCTCAAATTTAGATAAAAATTTCCTGCACAATTTAGATGAAATCCACCAACATTACGATATTGTTTTAAATATTACCGATTCGACAAAAGATGAAAATAAATTGCAACAGTTGGTCGATATGAATTTGATTATTCCGCAC
>CAZGQK010000027.1:0-19277 GCA_964527645.1 uncultured Legionellales bacterium
TACTGAAGGAGCATAGTTCTTAATGATGGTGAAATATAAGTAACACTTCCCACGTAATGTTTGGAGCTATCATTGGGATAAAAATTAATGGGTTGACCAAGGTGTAGTTGTTCGCTGTATTGGTTTGGCAGTTGATACGTTACTCGCAGTGATGCGCTATCATGTAAATAAGCGAGCGCATCGCCCAAATTAACCACACTGCCCACTGCTAAATTAGTGGCTGAAACAGTGCCGCTAATAGGTGCGATGATGCGCTGCAATTCTAGCGCCGCACTATAAGCAGCGAGATCCTGTTGATATAAAAGTTTTGCTGCCAACAAATCCTGTTTCGCAATAGCACCTGGCACTTGCTGCTGCACTTTTTGCAGCAAATCAAATTTGCTTTTATCGGTCAACATAACCGCTTTAAGTTTTGCCGGTTGATTATTTACATCGTTACTTTTAATGGTAAACAGCAACTGCCCCTGCTTAACTTTTTGACCAGCGGCAAAGTCAATGGTTGAAATAATGCCCGACGTTGGTGCAGTCAAGTTAACAGATAGAGGAGAAATGGTTGTACCATAGCTAGTAACAGATTGCGGTATCACGTGATAGGCAAGTGGTATAATCGACACCGTCGGCATCGTCACCGCAACAGTAGCTTTGATTTCATGTGTTTTCTTATGGCTACTGAAGTATAATAAACACCCAACAACCACAATGATCAGCAATACAAATAGGGTCCATGCCTTTCTTCTATTCATCAGGGCCATAAGACTACTTTCTCTATTTTTTGTACAATATATATACTATATAGAAAGGGGTGAAAATAGACAAGCTAAACAGACACTGGTTCCATCACCAGATCCGGCAACTGCACCACGGATTGCACCTCAAATGCCGGTGGTTGGTAGCCTTCAGATAGATCTAATTGATTTTTATTAACCCAACAAAAATCCATTTGCATATTTAATGCACCCTGATAATCACTGGTAAGTGAATCGCCAACCATTAATATCTCACTCGCTGGCAAGTTCAAGCTAGCCAATGCTTGCTGAAAAATAGCCCTATCAGGCTTGGATATCCCTAATTCCTCTGAAATTAAATAGCACTGCGACCAATCTTGCATTTGCATTAAGTCGTATTTACGTCGTTGCGCAATAGTTAACCCATTGGTCACTACGCCTAATTTAAAAGCTTTGGCCAGCTGTAAAATAGCACTCTGTACACCTGCGAACCAATCTACCTGATCACTAATGGCATATTCATAAAATTTAGCGACTTCGTGCGCCTTTAAATCTAAAGATAATGCTTGCGTAACTCCAACAAAGCGTTCTAAACCAGCATTTGCCGGTGTCATAGTACCTTGTTCAACCTGCGCCCAATAGGCACGATTAACGCGATGATAAATCGTGCTAAATTGTGAAAAGTCGACGGAGCTATAATATTTTTCATGCACAGCACGCATGCCGCGCTGCTCTGCAAGGTTAAAATCTATCAAGGTGTTATCCAAATCAAACAATATGGCTTTATATTTCATAGCTACTTCTCTTGTTTGTCATCGCCCTTTTTTAAACTGGCTTTAATAAATAAATCAATATCACCATCCAAGACTGCTTGCGTGTTACTAGTTTCAACACCGGTACGCAAATCTTTAATGCGTGAGGCATCCAATACATAAGAACGAATTTGGCTGCCCCAACCAATTTCACTTTTTGTTGCTTCTAGCGCTTGTTTATCCGCTTGCCTTTTTTGCATTTCAAATTCGTATAATTTTGCCCGCAACTGCTTCATCGCATTAGCACGATTTTTATGCTGCGAACGATCACTTTGACACTGCACCACAATATTTGTTGGATTATGCGTAATGCGCACCGCCGAATCGGTTTTATTCACATGCTGACCACCAGCCCCACTCGCACGATAAGTATCAACACGCAAATCTGCTGGATTAATTTCGATTGCAATGTCATCACTTATTTGTGGCGACACAAATACCGCAGCAAAAGAGGTATGCCGACGATTCCCAGAATCGAAAGGCGATTTACGCACTAAACGATGCACCCCTGTTTCCGTTCGCAACCAACCATAGGCATAATCACCATTGAATTCTATGGTAGCGCTTTTAATCCCGGCAACTTCACCCGCCGATGCCTCCAACAATTTAGTGCTAAAATTATGCTTTTCCCCCCAACGTAAATACATGCGCAACAACATCTCTGCCCAATCCTGCGCTTCGGTACCACCGGAACCGGATTGAATTTCTAAGTAAGCATTATTGGGATCCATTTCACCGCTAAACATGCGGCGAAATTCTAATCCTTCCACGTGAGCTATTAAAGCCTGCATATCCGTCGTGATTTCACCAATCTCAGCCGCGTTATCTTTATCGACGATTTCAAGCATCTCATCGATATCTTGCAACTGCTGCGACATTTTATCGATACCATCCACTATTTGCTCAAGTTCGGCACGACGCTTGCCCAAACTTTGCGCTTTTTCTCGGTCTTGCCAAATGGCGGGGTCTTCTAATTGCCGACGAACTTCTTCTAGCTCACGCGCACGCTGCACATAGTCAAAGGTACCTCCGCAAGGCACCCACTCGCACCTTGAGATCTTTACTTTGTTCCAGTAACGTGTTGATTTCTAACATTGCCATAGTTAATTTTCTCTCACAAAGGCTATATCAAAGTCCATGAACGTAGCGAAATGGTGGGCCGTATAGGATTTGAACCTATGACCAATGGATTAAAAGTCCACTGCTCTACCAGCTGAGCTAACGGCCCCAACGGTAAGAGGAAAATGATACCCGATTTAGCCAAAATAACAAGACAGGAGTTTCGCACTTGCCAAGTGAGAAACACCTACAAGCGATGCCCGCAATCCCGGTATTGTCAAACCAGAGGCTATCCCTACAAAATAACCTCAGGAGCCGAAAACATGACCATAAAATACCTTCACATAACAGCACCTCAACAAGGCTGGAATCTGCTTGAACTACTCATTGTCCTGAGTATCGTCACCATCCTCCTGGGCATTGCCTATCCCAATTACACGCAATATTTAGCTCGCTCACATCGCCAACAAGCCAGTGCCGCTTTACTGGAAACAGCTTCTGCTCTCGAACATTATTACGCTCAACATCACACTTATCAGGGAGCGAGTTTAAATAAACTGCAATTAAAATCCAATATTGCCAATGATAATTATCAATTAAATATCGACAACACCAGCCAGACAAGTTTTCAAATTAGTGCTATACCACAGGGACAACAGGTAAAAATAGATAAATGTGGCACTTTACGTTTAGATCATTTAGGCAAACAGTCTACTGATAACATTCACCCCTC
Source organism: uncultured Legionellales bacterium (assembly GCA_964527645.1). Classification (GTDB taxonomy): domain Bacteria; phylum Pseudomonadota; class Gammaproteobacteria; order CAZGQK01; family CAZGQK01; genus CAZGQK01. The sequence goes on from CAZGQK010000027.1 coordinate 3,330, forward strand.
ATGTCATGGTGCTTGACAAGCCGGCTGTTATAATAACCCCTAATTCCACACATTTTTTTCTCGTCTTATCACCAAGCAATAAACACAAAGAATCAAAGCAACTAAAATGGAATACATAATAAACATTGGTAGTTGGGTATGTGTTTTCAATAAACTGGCAATTGCTGCACTAATTCCAGCCGCAGTCCCCCCCATCGTTCCAACAATAGCACTACTGATGCCGGGATGTTCTGACAAACTCGCCATGCTCATCATGTATGTGTTAGAAAAAATAATGCTGCTAAAAAACATAATAATAAAAATAGGACAGACAATTGTACTGACCGATAAAATCCCGGCAAACGCCAGCATCAATCCTGTCAATACGGCAATTGAGACCATATAGAGTGAAAATTCAATGCGCTTTTTAGCACTTTGATGAACTAAAATTCTATTAGCAATATTGCCTAACAACCAGGCAAGCCCCATTAATAAAGCAATACGACCATAATATATAACTGACTTTTTCAACAACACCTGAATTAAAAATGGCCCTAGAACATTAAAGATGATCAGCGCCATGTATATCAAACTACAAGCTAACGTTAAGCTCATAAAAATAGGATGCGTCAACGCTGTTTTAAAATTACGCCCCAAAACCCGCAAGCCCACTTTCCCCCGATGCTCGCGTGTCTCTGGTAATTTAGTGATGGCTATTAATAATAATATTGCACTTAAAACACCAAGCCCCCAAAACGGAGCGTACCAACCAAAAAAATGCTGCAAATAACTACCTATATAGGGCGAAGCTACCGGCCCCAGCGCCCAAGCAATAGTTACATAAGTACTCACCTTTTTATAGGTCATACCGCTAAACACTTCCGGTGGTATTGCACGAGAAGCTGCACCAACTGCAGCAATGCACACACCTTGAATAAAACGACAAAATAACAATACCTCTACATTGGGCGAGAAGGTTAATAAAAAACTAATGATAAGACTAAGCAACAACCCGAACACAATAACCGGTTTACGACCATAAGCATCTGATAATGGACCAAAAACTATTTGCGACACACCATAGGCAAATAAGTAAACCCCAACGGTAAGCTGAATCATAGTTGCTGAGCTATGAAAATAATTGACCATGGCTGGCAAGGAAGGTACGTAAATATCTACTGCAGAGCCCGGCAAAAAGAACACAAACATTGAATAAAAAGCTATCCAGGTTCGATGAGAGTCCACTTTTGATGAGTTGTAAGGTTCAAAAAACATAATAATTCTCTATGCTAGCTTTTCTTTTTCCCTTAATTCCTTTGGCAACACAAAAACAATTTTCTCTTCAATACCTGCTAGTTCAATAACCTGATCCGCTCCCCAGCGCTTTAACTGATCAATAACCCCTTGCACCAAAGTCTCAGGCGCAGAGGCGCCTGCTGTTACACCGATTGCAGATACATCAGCAAACCATTCACGTTGTAAGGCACCAGCGTCATCTACCAAATAGGCCGGACAATGCAGACGTTGTGCAAGCTCTCGTAGCCGATTGGAGTTAGAACTATTTTGCGAACCAACAACAATAACGACATCGCTCTTTTGCGCCAATATTTTCACGGCATCTTGACGATTTTGCGTAGCATAACAAATGTCCGCTTTTTTCGGACACTGAATGTTAGGAAAACGCTGTTTTAATGTCGCAATAATTTCTTCAGTATCATCTACCGATAAGGTTGTTTGCGTCACGCAAACCAATTGCTGTGGATTTTTTACTTGTAAGCGCGCTACATCCGCAACTACTTCAACTAAATAAATACCGGCGTCAGTGCTGGCATATTGCCCCATGGTACCCTCCACTTCAGGATGCCCAACATGACCGATTAAAATGCATTCAATATTGCGCCTGGCACAACGCGCTACTTCCATATGCACCTTAGTCACTAACGGACAAGTAGCATCAAACACACGCAAATGACGCGCCTTAGCTTGCTCTCTTACCTGCTGAGAAACACCATGCGCACTGAAAATAACAATCGAATGTTCGGGAATTTCCCCAATGTGATCCGTAAAAATAGCACCACGCTCACGCAAGTGATCAACCACGTGCCGATTATGCACCACTTCATGACGCACATAAATAGGCGCACCAAATAAATCTAAGGCTCGCTCAACGATGTCAATGGCACGATCAACCCCGGCACAAAAACCCCGTGGTTTTGCTAACAATAATTTTTTAGTCAATGCCTCTCCCAACTTCTCTTAACTTTTCCGTATAAACTGCCAAATCAAAATAATCGCGCCAATGGTAATGGCTGAGTCCGCCACATTAAAAGCCGGAAAATAATATTGCTGATAATGCAGTTGAACAAAATCGATAACATAACCAAAATGAATACGGTCAAGCACATTACCCAACGCACCACCTAAAATTAAACACAAAGCCACCGCCATTCCTTGCTGATTGGCTTGCAGCTGTCGCAACCAACAGAGAATAATAATCGCTGCCACCAATCCAATAGCGATAAAAAAACCTACCTGCCAACCTGAAGCCGTGCCTAAAAAACTAAAAGCCGCTCCCGGATTAAAAGCTAACACTAAATTAAAAAAAGGAAAAACGCGTAATTGTTCTCCCAATTCAAAGTGCGTCACCATCCAATATTTACTGAGCTGATCAGCAACAATAACCAAAACAGCCAACCACAACCAACGAAATACTTTATTTTTAGCAATTGAATGACTCATAAAACCCCTTAAGCATATTGTCGCTGTTCACCTTCACCATAAACATTCGCCACACAACGTCCACAAATAGTTGCATGTTCAGCATTCTCTCCCACATCAGCAACATGTTGCCAGCAACGTTCGCATTTATTATGTCGCGAAACATCCACTTGCACTCTCAACCCTGGCATTTCAGTAGCACAAGCCAATTCACTTTTCTCTTTTTCTGGCAACACTTGCGCCGCAGAAGTAATTAAGACAAAACGCAACTCTTCACCTAATGCTTGTAACTGCGTCAACAATTTTTCATCGACATATAACGTCACGTTCGCATCCAAAGCAGAACCTATGTCCCCTGCTTTACGCCGTGCCTCCAATACTTTATTAACCTCATCGCGCACCAATTGGATTTGCTGCCAAAAATCGGCGTCTAAGGGATCGGTTTCCGGCAACACCTTTAACCCCTTGTACCAACCATCCAAAAATACTGATTCTCCACGCTCACCTGGCATATGTTGCCAAATTTCTTCTGCGGTAAAACTTAAAATAGGCGCAATCCAACGCACCAACGCTTCTAATATTAAATACATCGCCGTTTGCGAACTACGCCGTGGCCTGCCATCAGACTTACAGGTATATTGCCGATCTTTTAAAATATCCAAATAAAAGCTGCCTAATGTTACTGCACAAAAATTATGAATATCTTGATAAATATGATGAAACTGAAAATCATCATACGCCGCTATAACCTTTTGTTGTAAATTATGCGCTCGATCCACCACCCAACGGTCCAATGCCAACATATCGTCAAAAGGTACTTGATCTTTTTCTGGATTAAAATCGTATAAATTGGATAATAAAAATCGTGTGGTGTTGCGAATACGTCGATACGCATCAGCACTGCGTTTTAATATTTCATCGCTTACGGTTAAATCATCGCGATAATTCGCCGCCGCCACCCACAAACGTAACACATCAGCACCATAACGCTTAACCACATCAATCGGTGATACCACATTACCTAAAGACTTTGACATTTTATGGCCTTTGGCATCCACCACATAACCGTGCGTTAAGACGGTTTTATACGGCGCTTGAGCATGCAAGGCCAATGAAGTTAGCAAAGAAGTTTGAAACCAACCTCGGTGTTGATCAGAACCTTCCAAATACAAATCCGCCGGCACATCCAAACCTTCGCGCTCAGCTAACACACAGGCATGTGACATACCCGAATCAAACCAAACATCTAAGGTATCAGTGGTTTTTTCATAATCACCCGCCTCATCACCTAATAAAGTTTTAAGTTCTAAATCGTGCCACGCCTCCATCCCGTCTTTATCCATTAACAGCGCAATTTTTTCCATCAACGCTGGCATCTGCGGATGTATTTCACCTGTTTTTTTATGAATAAATAAAGTAATCGGCGTACCCCAAGTACGCTGCCGCGAAATACACCAATCCGGCCGGCCAGCAAGCATATTATGAATCCGCGTTTTACCCCAGCTCGGCAACCACTTTACTTTTTCAATCGCTGCTAACGCCTGTTGCTGTAAATTTGCTTGACTCATGCTAACAAACCATTGTGGTGTCGCACGAAAAATTAAGGGTGTTTTGTGCCGCCAACAATGCGGGTAACTGTGTTCTATCGTAGCTAGATGCAACAATTTTTTATTTTGTTTTAATACTTCAATAATCGGTTCATTGACTTTTGTCACATGCATGCCAGCAACAACAGGTGTTCCCTCAATAAAACAACTACGCGAATCGACTGGATTATTAATCGGCAATTGATATTGCTGTGCCACCACGTAATCTTCTTGACCATGTGCTGGCGCGGTGTGCACATTACCCGTTCCGGCATCGGTGGTCACGTGTTCACCTAAAATAATGGGTACCTGACGCGACAAAAAAGGATGTTGTAGCTTAATATTTTCTAAAGCTTGCCCGTTAGCTTCTGCCAACACTTCATAATCATCAACCGCATAACGCTCAAGCACCGCGGCCATTAAATCTTTGGCCACCACCATGGCTTGATTTTCCCCGGCCCCATCCGTATAACTTAATAAAACATACGCTAAATCTGCATGCACACTAACCGCCTCATTCGCCGGCAAAGTCCAAGGTGTCGTTGTCCAAATCGGCACAAAAATAGAATTTAAGGATGATTGACAAGCAAATGCAGCCAACAACTCCGTGGTATCAATAACCTCAAAGGCCACATCAATGGCACTAGAGGATTTGTCTTTATACTCCACCTCTGCTTCTGCCAACGCTGAACCACATGCACTACACCAATGCACCGGTTTCTGTCCACGCTGCAAATGACCATTGGCCATAATTTTAGCTAAGCCACGCACCAAATTGGCTTCGTATTTTGGATTAATAGTTAAATAGGGATTGTCCCAATCAGCAATCACACCGATGCGTTTAAAATCTTCGCGCTGCAAATCCACCTGTTTTAGCGCATATTCACGGCAAGCTTGACGAAACGCTTGGTGGGATAATTTTACCCCCGGCTTACCCACTTTTTTTTCAACATTCAATTCAATCGGCAATCCATGGCAATCCCAACCCGGCACAAACGGTGCATCAAAACCACCCAAAGTCTTAGATTTGACTACGATATCTTTGAGCGTTTTGTTCATCGCCGTGCCCATATGTGGACGGGCATTGGCATAGGGTGGGCCATCATGAAAGATATAACTCTCACGCTTTGTGCCTTGTTGCCGCAACTTCTGGTACAAATCCAACTGCTGCCAACGCGCCAACACCTCAGGCTCGCGTTGCGGCAAGTTAGCCTTCATGGGAAATGCCGTTTTTGGCAAATTAAGCGTTGCTTTATAATCTGACATGCCTGTCTAACCTTCTGTGAATAAGGCACCATTGTAGCCTTATCATGGTGCAATGTTAATGACTAATTTTTCACCGAAATGGATCAAAATTACCACCTTTTTGACAACACTGCTGAAAAAAACATCGATAACATGTGCAAAGCACCTATGGCAGAGGCATTCAACCACATGATAAATAGCCTGAAATTTGCTTCTCGGTGAAAAAGTTAGGTATACTTAAGCGGTCGTCAGGGAAAACTCGCAGCATGATGCTGCCAACTTAAAGGGATGTCGTTATGTTTAAGAAACCATTGTTCTGGATTATCGTCGTTATTATCATTGTTATCTTGTGGTTCATTTTTGCTGGGCGTAGTGCACGCCACACGCAAACTACACCACAACAACAAAGCAGTTATATAACACCTTCAAACTCAACCAATTCAGGTCAAACTAGCTAAGGAGGGCTAAATGATGTGGAATAACCCTACATTTTGGATTATCTTAGTGGTTGCCGCTGTAACCGTGTGGCTGATTTTTGCAACACGTGCCAGCAGTGATCGCTCAGAAGAAAACAGCGAAAACAACGAAAATCGTTCGCAGGATTCATCTCCTCGTGAATCGGAAAATCAAAACGCACAATCGAATACTAGCCACACAACGTCAGAGACGACATCGAGCAGTTATTCGGGCGGGCAAGACAACCCTTTTTCTTCAACAAGAGAGGGCTGGAATCATGAGACAGAAACACCCAATAGCGACGACCATAGACGTAGCTAAGGGACACTGCTATAAAAATGCCCGCTGTTAGCGGGCATTTTTTTGGGTTATGAATTTTGTTTTTTTACTCGACTGTAAACCCAAAACGGCAATCCAGCAAATAACAAAATGCAACCGCACAACAAAGCTTCATACAAACCTAACGGGCGAATTTGCAAATTCTCTGGCGGCATAAAACCTAAAGCAAAAACACTCAAGCAAGTCAAAAATCCCAGGCCACCGACAAAAACCAAACCTACTTTGCCGCCAGGTACTTTAAACGCACGCTGCTGATCCGGTGCCTTAAAGCGCAAACGAATCGCCGCCAAAAACAATACCATATAAACCATCAAAGCTAGCTGTGCTGTAATCGCGGTTAACAACCAATACGCCGTATTAAAATTGGGAAAAAACAAATAAAAACTGCACAGCACGGTAAAAATTGCTGCCTGCGTTAACAACACCCTAATCGGCGCGCCAAATCTATTTTTACGATTAAAAAACGCCGGCGCTGCCCCATCACGACTGGCCACCATCAAACAACGACCCGGCCCCAATATCCAAGCAGCCACGCCGCCCAAACCACCGATAACGATACAACCGGCAATCACTGGTGCAAATTGTGCCAAGCCATAGGCTTTTAAAAACAACTCAAAAGCGGCGATCACCCCTGAGGCCAAATTCAATTGCCCCACAGGAATCACTAAACTCACTGCCAGCGAACCAAAAATCATCGAAATCAAAATCAACACCACCGAAATTAATAACGCACGGGGATAATCACGTTTCGGTTTTTCCACATCACTGGCGTGAATTGCCGACATTTCCAAGCCAATCAAACCGAACACTAACCCCGTCAAAATGCCCAAGTTATTCCCACCAGAAAAGCTAGGCAGCAAGGAGGACCAATTAAGCGCAATAGCCACCGGCCTTTTTTCTACTAGCCACACAATGGTCATCACCATAAAAGCCAATAAAGGTAATAAAGTCCCAACCAGGGCACTGATACTGCTCGTCCAACTGGCAATACGCATACCAAAGCAATTAAACAAAGTCGCCACCCAAAATAAGGCTATAATAATGCCAAGTAATAAAAATTTATCGTGAGTTAATGCGGGATTCACCACATAAAAAACCGTCATCACTAAAAAAGCTAAAATACTGGGGTACCAAACAATATTATAAACCCATTGTACCCAAGCGACGAATAAGCCCCATCTTTTACCAAATGCTTCGCGCACCCAAACATAAATGCCCCCTTCTTCTGGCCAAGCACTGGATAATTCCGCGGCAATTAACGCTACGGGGATCATAAAACACACCGCCCCCAACAAATAATAGAAAATTACCGACAAGCCATATTCCGCACTGATTGGCAAAGTACGAATACTATCAACAGCAATAATATTAATCATCACCAAAGAAAAAACGCTTAATACTTTTTTTGTTTTCATGCTCTTAACCCATTTAAAAAATAAAACCTGGCAAATATCGGAAAATCTGCAACCCATAGAAGTAAAAAAGATAATTTAATGAGAGCCGCGTTCGCTGGCCAGCCGATCCAACAACAGTTGATAACCACCTGCGCCAAATTGCAAAGCCTTCGCCACGCGTCCAATGGTCACCAAGCTTACCCCGGTTAACTTGTGAATTTCACGATAAGAAGACCCCTGCTGCAAATATGGCACCACCGTCCAACGATCAATCATCGCTTCCAGTTCCGCTGGCGTACACAAATCTTCTAAAAAAGCCGCTACCTCATTACGCGAATCCAGTGTGGCAATAGCCTCAAACAAGGCCTTGCGCACTCGCGCGGTGCGATACGAACTCACTGTTTTTTGACGTATTTTCATCATGCTCACACATGGATTTGTTATCGTGTAATAGCATGATAGCACATTATAACGATACAGTCAAGGGCGCCGGTGTTGTTGATTTGGGGGCGTGGTGTTCTGTGCGCGCTCCCCTGTAGCACCGTCAGAATTGTCTAATACAAACTCTTCATTGGTACCACCTCCACCCCCTTGCTCAGGACTAGTTTTATTAGACTCTGCAATACCACCAACGAAGGTATCTCCATCTCCACCAACAGCACCTGCCTCCTCCGCCCGAGAAGGGGCTTCAGTTAGGCTAAGCCGTCCAAGCTCACGGGGACACAGCCACTTCAAACAAGCCTCCATCTCATTCTCGATCATTGACAACATAAACCACAGCTGATCCTCTACACCATAGGAACGCCCTAAGGCCACAATAATAACGCAACGGATCCCCATCCCGAGATTAGCGATAAGATTAAAAACCATTATCCCATATAAAGCAGAAAAAAATTTTCCGGAAAAATATTCCTCCCAGGTTGAATTCTGTTGTCTTTTAAGCTTTTGAATTTTGTTAACCCGCAGAAATTGCAAGTAGGACACCCACAACCCAGCGAAAGTGTCTACGCTATTCCATAGCACCCCAGAAGCATTCTTAAGAACACGCATTGCATAGCAATATGTTGCAAAAAAGAAGTAAGCAGCGACGATAAAGTCCACAAAAAGAGAACCTCTCTCTACATCGCGTCCTGCTACAACCCTGGGTTGCTGTGAAACTTCTAGTAGCGCTGTGCCTTCAGTTGCAGTTGCTCCTGCATGCGTCTGCCATTATATAATCTTAATACAAATATAAAACATGAAAAAATGTTTTAGCGGCGTATAGATAAACTGCTGCCTTGTGGTAGGCAGCAGCGGCGTCGACGTCTAGTGCGGGGTCAGTTCCTTCGGCGACAGCTGCTTCGGCGACAGCTGCTAGAGTTGCTAGAAACGCACCGAGGGCAGCCATTAGCCGAACCACAGCATACACGCCGGCTTGTATTTCTTTAGACTTCACAAACAGTTACCCCCCGAGGTAATAATTTCTTTTTTAATCTCCTCAGAAAAACAATAGACAATAGACAATAGACAATAGACAATAGACATCTATTATACCTTATAAATTATAACAAGAGAAAAATTAAGGATTTCTTAAATCATTACAATTTAGATAGTTAAATTTCCAAATACGCACGCGCTTGCTGTACGTCTTTGGTGATTTGTACTTTGAGTAATTCAATAGAATCGAAGCGTATTTCATCACGCAACTTGTATAACAACCCCACGGATAAGTTGTGAGAATAAATATTGCCTGAAAAATCAAATAGGTGTACTTCCAGCAGCACACGCGTACCATCCACCGTTGGTCGCACACCGATATTCGCTACACCAAAATATGGTTTCTCCAAACCATCAATGCGTACAACGAACACCCCCTTAACTGGCGTTAAGTGGCGATGCAAATAAATATTCGCGGTTGGAAAACCCCATTGTTGGCCGCGCTTGTGCCCATAAGCGACCTTGCCAAACAAACTGTAAGGCCGACCCAGCAACTGCTCCGCGAGCTTAAGCTCCCCAGCTTCCAAGGCCTTGCGGATACGTGTACTGCTGATGCGCTCATCTTGCTGGTCTTGCTGGGCTAGGCAGGTCACCGCAAAACCGAACTCTTCACCCAGCTGACGCAATAGTGTTAAATCGCCTTGGCGATTCGCACCAAAACGACAATCCTCACCCACCACTAAGGCGCGCACGCCCAAGCCCCTGACCAATATTTCTTGCACAAAATCGCGCGCCGATAAAGCGGCAAAGGCATGATTAAATCGCAGACAACAAAAATAATCCACCGCCAATGATGCGAGCGCCAACCATTTTTCGCGCCAACGCGTCAAGCGTGCAACGCTAACTGTTTCAGCAAAAAATTCCAGTGGCTGTGGTTCAAAAGTAATTAAAGTGGTCGGTAATTTTAATTGTTTGGCTATTGAATTTAATTCTTTAAGCAGGGCTTGATGACCTAAATGCACACCGTCAAAATTACCAAACGTTGCCACACACCCAGATGACGAGGTTGACGCTGGTAAATTAATTTGCCCACGAATTAATTGCATGATTTAGGTTTCTCCAGTTGGCGGCGCTAAATCGCGAAATCGCCAGCCAGTTATCCATAACATGGCAAAATAACCCAACGCAGCAAACACAATCACCACCGCCAAATGACCGATAGTTTTAGCAATTGACCACGTTAACCATTGCGTCAAAGGTGCCGGCCACCACCACAAAATGGCAACCATCGCTGCTGCCGCCAATAAAATACGTAACCCCAACAGCGCCCAACCAGACTGCGGCTGATACATCTTGTGGCGTAACAATTGTATGAACAAGACGCCGGCATTAAAAAGCGCGGCCAATGATGTCGCCAATGCTAAACCGGCATGCGCCAAGGGATGAATTAACAATAGATTCAAAAAAATATTAATCAGCAACGCTACCGCTGCAATTTTTACCGGCAGTTTGATATTTTGCTGCGAATAAAAAGCAGACGCCAATACTTTTACCCCCATAAAGCCAGGCAAGCCCACGGCAAACGCCATTAAACTACGCCGCGTCATAATCACGTCGAAATTATTGAACTTACCATGATGAATCAACGTCACCAACAACGGCCCTGCCAACATAAACAAACCAATCGCCGCGGGCAGTCCTATTAATAAAGCACAACGTAATGCCCAATCTAGGGTCTGAGAAAAATGTTTTTTGGATTGGTTCGCATGATGACGCGATAAATGCGGTAAAACCACGGTTGCCAACGCCACACCAATCACGCCTAAGGGTAAATAAGTGAGCCGATCGGAATAATAAAGCCAAGAAATGCTACCCGCCGGCAAGAAGGAGGCGAAAAAATTATCCGCCAATAAACCCAATTGCGCTACCGAAACACCAAACAACGCGGGCACCATTAATTTTAAAATGCGCTTAACGCCTGGGTCACGCCAACAAACCCGTGGCCAGGGCAATACTTGCAAACGTTTTAAAAATGGCCATTGCCAAAGCAGTTGCGCAACACCGCCAATCAGAGCACCCCACGCCAGCACATAAATCGGTGTGTGCGCATGTGGCGCCCACCACCAAGCGACACTGATTAAACTCACATTTAATAAAACCGGTGCAAAGGCCGGCACGCTAAATTTGTGGAAGGTATTTAAAACCGCCCCACAAAAAGCCGTTAACGTGATGAAAATTAAATAGGGAAAAGTGATGTGCAACATATGCCGTGTTAGGCCAAAACGTATCGGATCGTGTAAAAATCCAGGGGCAAACACAATCACAATCAAGGGCACCAGCAACTCAGCAACCGCAACGACCAACAAAACGATAAGACCTAAGTTTCCCGCCACATGGCTGATGAACTCACGCACCTCAGCTGGCGAGCGTTTTTCACGATACTCTGACAAAACTGGCACGAAAGCCTGGGAGAAGGCACCCTCAGCAAACAGGCGACGCATGAAATTGGGTATCTTGAAGGCGATGACGAAGGCATCAAAACCTGCCCCGGCACCAAATACCTGAGCTAAGATCACATCGCGAACCAAGCCCAGGATCCGTGACAGCAAGGTCATCCCCGCGACTGAGGAGGTTGAGCGCAGCAGCTTTTGTTTCATTATCCCTACTTTTTATCGTCTTTCAATTGACAAATTCTACACAAAACGGCATAGTTTTGCGTCTAAACGATTGTAATGGGTAACTGACAAGAAGGAAATGAAAATTGGCTAATTCCGCACAAGCAAAAAAACGCGCTCGACAAATCCAGGTTCGCTCCGTTCACACTGGCAGCCTACGCGCAGCTATGCGCACCACCTTCAAGAAGGCCCTAAAAGCCATCGAAAGTGGCGACCATGCCAAAGCACAAGCGGCCCTCAAAGTCGCGGTTATCAGCATTGATAAGCTTGTCGGTAAGGGACTAATACAAAAGAACGCCGCAGCTCGTTATAAGAGTCGGTTAAATGCTAAGGTTAAGCAACTACAAAAAAAATAAAGAAAATTCATTCTGTTAAATACGTTTTTCTAGGACATGTGGCTAATCAACTTTGTGTTCTTCCAAATAATCCATCAACTGATAGCAAAGCTTCTGGGTGCCATTGGCTGCCAATCCAGATAAAGTGAAAACCGGCCCTTTCCACCCCAACTCTTTAATAATTTGATTCTTTTTCTCTTCTACTTCTTCCGGCAACAACAAATCCGTTTTGTTGAGCACCAACCAACAAGGCTTTTCTGCCAGTTCGGCGCTAAACTGTGTCAATTCGGCAAAGATCGTACGTGCACTCTCCACCAGTGGCACCTGCTCAAGCGGCGCCATATCAATCACATGCAACAACACCCGACAGCGGCTCAAATGCTTTAAAAACTGAATACCCAGACCCGCACCTTGGGCAGCCCCAGCAATCAGACCCGGAATATCCGCCACCACAAAACTACGACCAGCATCAACACGCACGACACCCAAACTGGGAATCAATGTCGTAAAAGGATAGTCCGCCACTTTGGGTGTAGCATTTGAAATGGCACGAATCAACGTCGATTTACCAGCATTAGGCAAACCCAACAGCCCGACGTCTGCCAACAGTTTGAGTTCTAAACGTAAGTTACGCGCTTCACCATCGGTGCCAGGAATGATGCGCCGTGGTGCGCGATTAACACTACTTTTAAAATTGGCATTACCCAATCCACCATGCCCACCTTTCGCAACGCACAAGCGCTGTCCTACCGTCAGCAGATCACCCATGCACTCATTGGTGTCTGCATCGTAAACCACTGTGCCGAGCGGCACCTTCACCAAGCAATCTTCACCAGCCTTGCCGCTGCGCATTTTGCCTGCCCCCAAGGCGCCTGATTGCGCACGATGACGACGCTTGAAACGAAAATCAGCCAACGTATTCAAATGTGGATCCACTACCAGATAAACACTGCCGGCATCACCACCATCACCACCATCCGGACCGCCGCGTGGTATATATTTTTCACGACGAAAACTCAAACAGCCATTGCCGCCTTTGCCTGCCTCTACTCGGATAGTCACTTCATCTACAAAACGCATTACCGTAACCTATTGATTATTGTTGCAAGTCTTACCTTAAAAAAAAGCCCCATCTTTAGATGAGGCTTTTTATGAAAACCAAAAAACTACCCTTAAGACTAAGCAGCCTCTTCCTGCTCAACCGGGTCAACCAATACAAACGTACGCTTCTTCGGTCCTTTAACCGCAAAACGCACCTTACCTTCAATCAAAGCAAACAGCGTATGATCATTGCCCATGCCGACATTATCGCCAGGATGAAAATGCGTACCACGTTGCCTTACAATGATATTACCTGGAATAACCAATTCGCCGCCATAACGCTTCACACCCAACATCTTAGGGTTGGAATCGCGACCATTTCGAGTACTACCACCTGCTTTCTTATGTGCCATTGTTTATTCCTCAATAACGACTAACTATGCGCCCGCAATTTCAGTGATCTTAACCGCCGTGAAATCCTGACGATGACCCTGTTGCTTCATATGATGCTTGCGACGCTTAAACTTCAAAACAAAAATCTTGTCACGACGACCCTGATCCAACACCTCAGCAGTAACCTTGGCTGTAGCCACGAAAGGCGTGCCAACCTGAACCTGGTCATCATTACCAACCATCAGTACGCGATCAAACACAACTTTCTCACCCACTTCATGAGCTAATTTTTCTAATTTGAGGGTGTCGCCCTCTGCCACACGATACTGTTTACCGCCAGTTTGAATGATTGCATACATTGTTTTATAACCTCTCATCAAGTACTTAAGCCCTAAGCCCAAGCGAGCGAGCATTCTACGGAATATCAACGCCGCTGGCAAGCATTTCGCTGATAGCCGAGACCCACCGCTCATAAACTTTCTCCTACAAAACACCGCCGAATATTTGGGTGATGTTAAACATCCCCCTTGACACACTTCAACCAGCTACCTAGCATGAACCTTTACTGTTCAGCCGATTTAGATGATGGATACTATGGAAACAACAGCACCAACACTGACACTAAAAACTATTTATCAGTTGATCGCCGATGATTTTACGGCTCTCAATTCCCTCACCACTCAACAGCTGCGTTCCCAAGTCCCCTTAATAGAAGAAATCGGTCACTACATAACTGCGGCCGGCGGCAAGCGGTTACGCCCACTGATGGTGCTGCTGATGGCTAATGCGCTCGACTATCAAGGTGATGAACACCAAGAATTAGCCACTGTTATCGAATTTATTCACACCGCCACCTTGCTACACGATGATGTCATTGATAAATCAGAATTACGCCGTGGTCAAAAAACTGCTAATGCTTTATGGGGCAATACTGAAAGTGTACTCGTCGGTGATTTCCTTTATTCCCGTGCTTTTCAAATTTTAGCGCAACGCAACAATATCCCCGTGATGAAAGTATTAGCCAATGCCACCAATGCTCTCTCAGAAGGTGAAGTGCAACAACTATTAAACATGCATGATATTAAGTTAAGTGAAACAAACTATTTACAAGTAGTCACTAAGAAAACAGCTAAATTATTTGAAGCAGCCGCATCCATTGGTGCAATGACGGCACTGCCAAATCCAAAAATACAACGCGCTTGCGCCGATTATGGTTTAAATTTTGGTATTGCCTATCAATTAATTGATGATTTATTAGATTATACTTGTGGCTCAAAAAAGATGGGGAAAAATTTAGGCGACGATCTGGCTGAGGGCAAACCAACCTTGCCGCTTCTTTACGCTTTTGCACAAGGCACACCTACGCAACAAAAATTGATGCAACAAACAATTACCACGGGAAATCTACAAAAATTACCTGAAGTTATATCCATAATGCAAAAAACCGGGGCGTTACAATACACCCTTGAACAAGCCAAACGTTATGCACAATTAGCCCAAGAAAATATTGCCATACTTGAAGATTCACTTTACAAAGATGCGCTGATATTTTTAGCTGATTTTATTACTGCTCGAGATTTTTAAATACAATCCACTCACACGCCCAATCAACAACAAAACACAGCAAGCAAAAAAAACCACTCTGTTTATAATTTTAACAAATCCTTCGGCAATAATAAAACTTTAAGGAAAGTCCCAGCCTCCTTTCCCTTTGCCCTGGCTGATATCTTTACTAAAAGTAAAGGATCTGTCTTTATTAATTTTTTTTAAAAAAAAACTAATAAATTCACCTTCCAAGCTTGATTCTCGGTGCAAATAAGCTGAGAATGATTGCCAAGCGCAGGAACAATCAGCTATTCAGACACAAATTCAGGTCATCAATAATCTCTCGGAGGATGCCATGTGGGGAAAATACGTTATCGAGTCCTTATTTGGGCTCTCTCTTCTATTTAACGCTTTTTGTTTTGTGCCACAAATTATCAAAGTAATGCGCTTTAAAAATGCTCGCGAGGTATCCTTATTAACTTTTGCCGGTTTTCTCGCGATTCAACTACTGACCATCCTACACGCAACCTTGCACCACGATTATATTCTGTTAGGCGGTACCGCCATCAGCTTTATGGTGTGCGGTATACTCACCTATCTGATCGTTTACTATAACTATTTTCACGAATCATCAGTTAAAGAAATACAGCAACCACAAAAGTTTAATATTGACTCTAAACAAACCACGCAAGAAATGGCTGCTGAAATACGCCAACACCACTGCAGCGATTTACTGGATATATTACCTGGTCATGTTTATTGGCGAAACAAAGAGCTAATTAATTTAGGCTGCAACCATGAGCAAGCACTTTGTGCAGGCTACCTC
>CAZGQK010000027.1:19287-24676 GCA_964527645.1 uncultured Legionellales bacterium
TTGACACACCCGCCTTTTCTCACGATACCGAAAATCACGCACCAGAATTACGAAAAAATGATATGGCCGTCATAACATCGGGGAAAACTCTCGTTTTTGAAGAGGCTTTTATTGACAAAAACGGATTACAAGCGGTTTATTTAACCCACAAAACACCATTAAAAAATAAAAAAAATGAAGTAGTCGGCTTAGCGGGTGTCTCACTGGATATCACCAAATACAAAGCCAGTGAATCCACTTTGGCTAAAGCCAAAAAAACAGCCGATGCCGCCAATCAGGCAAAGACCAATTTTATCCTCAATATGGAACACGACACTCGCGTGCCTTTAGGCGGCATTTACAACGCAGCCAATTTAATGGCTGAACAAGAATCCGATCCGGAAAAAAATATAATGCTCAAAGAGATTGCGCGTTCTTCCAGAGGGCTCATGGAATATTGCAAAGAGATTTTAGATTATTCAAAAATCGAGTCCCACTCCTTACCGCTTATGGAAAAAAGCTTCACTCTAAAAAAACTTCTCGATACTGTTATCGAGATAACACTGCCAGCGGCCAAATCGAAAAGCTTAAAACTTAACATTGATTATGATATAAGCCTTCCCGAAATTGTTATTGCCGACCCTTACCGCTTACGTCGTATTTTAATAAACCTACTCAACAATTCCATCAAATTTACCGAACAAGGTCAAATCAGTTTATCCGCTAAGTTTGTTAAGCAAAACAACCCTCGCCAAATTGTGGCACGCTTTACCGTAGAAGACACTGGCATTGGTTTCCCAGAGAACAAAAAACACCTTATCTACGAACAGTTTTCTCAAATCAGCGCCAGTCAAACTCTCAAGGGCAATGGTTTAGGTCTGCGTATCGTCAAGAAATTTATGCAAGACATGCACGGTGACATCAACCTAAGAACCTCCTCCAACAAAGGCACTAGTTTTATTTGCACACTACCATTAACACTTCCTTTAATCGCTGACATGGCGGATGAGGAATTCGTAGTGGAATCTATAAGCTGAGTCACTTAAACTGTGTGCTCCGGAGTGTAGCTCAGCCTGGTAGAGCACTGCCTTCGGGAGGCAGGGGCCGGAGGTTCGATTCCTCTCACTCCGATTTTTCAATCACTCTCCCGCAAGCGACAGCGGTCTCTTACTTTAAAATCACTGCGCGGTTAATACAATTTTTCCTTGTGTGTGTTTCTTCTCAAACATTTTATGCGCTTGAGCTGCATCTGCCAAAGAAAATGTTTTTGCTAGGGCTAATGTCACCTGTTTATTTGCCATTAAATCCGCTATTTTTTTTAAATCCTCAAGATTTGTTTGCGCCAATATCCCCATGGCAACAACACCGAGTTGTTTGGCTTTTTCTAAAATTTGATCACACGTAATGGTTGGCACCGTCACTATCCTACCAGAAGATTTTAATACAGTTAATGAACGTAACCCCACTTCTCCACCAACCAAATCAATCACTAAATCAATAGGCCGTAATTTTTTTTCAAACGCCACTTGGCGATAATCAATGATTTCATCAGCACCTAATTCACGCAAAAAGTCATGATGAGGCGAAGAAGCAGTTGCGATAACAAAAGCACCTGCCAATTTGGCAAATTGTACTGCTAAATGCCCAACGCCGCCGGCTGCCGCGTGAATTAACACACGCTCACCTTTTTGTACTTTTCCATGTTGATGCAAAGCCTGCCACGCCGTTAATCCAGCAATAGGTAGCCCGCCTGCTTGCACATCAACCAAAGCTTCTGGTTTAAGAATAATATCTGTTGGCTTAGCGAGACAATACTGCGCATAGGCGCATGGATGATCATATTTACCCACCATACCTAAGATAATGTCACCCCTGTTAAACTGACTAACCTGCTGCCCACAATCCACCACTTCACCACAAACCTCAAAACCTAAACCCGCTGGTAATGTTAGTGATTGCGCCACAAAACTGCTGCCCTCACGAATCTTAACATCAATGGGGTTAACGCCAGCTGACCTGACTTTTATCAACAACTGTTCATCGTCTGTCACCGGCTGTGGTACATCAACCCACTGCAACACATCAGTAGCACCAAAATGATCAAATTGTATTGCTTTCATACGGTCCCCTAGCCCACCCATAAGTTATCGCGTCCAACAGCAGCCAATCCCAATAACAAGCACTCAGAGCACGAGCAATGGCCATCTTAGCAGAAATCAGTTACACTTGAACCTCGAAAATGCGACAGGGAGTTGCGAATGAAACGGATATTTAAACTGCTAGCAATTACTTTAGTCCTCATTAACATGGCACTGTTAGTCGGTTGTGCACGTAATAATAAACCCAGCAATCCCCTCGATCCTTATGAAAGCTTAAATCGCAAAACTTTTGCTTTGAACGAAGCTATCGATGGCTTATTTATCCGTCCACCCACCATCGTTTACCAAACCCTTGTTCCTTCACCTCTTCGCACCGGCGTTAACAATGCTTTTAGCAATCTTAACGAAGTCACAGTTGTCGGCAATGATATATTGCAAGGCAAACTCATGTTTGCCATGTCCGACGGCTGGCGTTTTTTAATTAATTCTACTATTGGTATTGGTGGTCTTTTTGATGTTGCCTCACACATGGGCTTACCCAAACACAATGAAGATTTTGGCTTAACTTTAGCAACTTGGGGAGCCAAACAATCTGCTTATTTCGTCATGCCATTCTTTGGTCCCTCCACTTTTCGTGATACTTTTAGTAAACCATTTGACTTATTTATTATTAGCGGCTGGCCTTATATCAAGCCAGATGATCTACGCTATGGCTTACTCGGTTTGTGGATAATAAATACCCGCACTAAATTACTGGCTGCAGACCCACTGATCAAGCAGGCATTTGATCCGTACGCTTTTGTCCGTAATGCTTATCTACAGACTCGAAATGAAGCGATTGCAAAAAACAAAATGTCTTATCACGATTACCGTCAGATGGTTTTAAATAAACGGCAAGCCCCTGATGATAGTGCCAACAGTGATGCTGATAATAGTTAAGGAACTCATGCGTGTTTCATGTTGTTTTGTATGAACCAGAAATACCGCCTAACACTGGCAACATCATTCGTCTATGCGCAAATACAGGTGCGAGGCTGCATTTAATCCATCCGTTGGGCTTCAAAATAAATGATAAACAATTAAGACGCGCCGGCCTAGACTATCATGAATTTGCCGATATCCATGAGCATGAAAATTTTCCTGCATTTTTAAAAAATACAAAATTCAACCAGCTGTTCGCCTGTACCACCAAAGCCAAACAACACCATACACAAGCAAAATTTCATGCCAACGATGCTTTGCTATTTGGCCCCGAAACACGCGGCCTACCCGATAGCATTTTAAATAACACGGCCGATGAAGAAAAAATTCGTATCCCCATGTTAGCGCACAGTCGTAGTTTAAATTTATCTAATTCAGTAGCCGTTATTTTATACGAAGCCTGGCGGCAGATAGGCTTTATGCAAGCCGAATCAACTAGCACCCGCTAGTAAAGCACCCCAAAGTATAAGGCCCATTAAATGGATTAAATTTGGAGTATTTGCTAGAATGAGCCCCAGTTTACAGGAGAACCATATGAAAACTATCAAAAAATTAAGTAATAATATCGCGTTAACACTCATTTTAATAGCCACCGCGTCTACTAGTATAGCGTGTTCTTTCCCTGGTTTTAGCGCTAAATACCAGCTACAGGGGAAACAGAATAAACCAATGGGCATATTAACAAGAACTTTAACCTTATCCAAAAATCACTATAAGTTTACATCCACGTCAAATGTGCATGTAAAAATTTTCTTCCATACATTTAAAGATTCCATGGCTTATTTCAGTAGTGGCCAATACCTCCCCTCAAGATTTATTCCTACCAGCAGCCAGTTTACCGAAAGTAGAAAACATACCTCTCTAACTGTGCCATTTACCCACGGTAGTCACCAACTTGACGCAGCATCCTACGTCCTACAAATGCGTCAGGATCTATTAAACAAAGCCTCTAACTTTAAATATACCGTCTATGACAGCAAAACAAAAAAATGGGTAATCTACCAATTTCACAAAGGCCGTCAGCAACAGCTTAAAACCCCCATGGGTAATTTAACGGTAATCCCTATGACTCGCCGGGGCAGCTCCGGCTTAACTATAGTGCTGAAATTTGCTCCCAGAAAAAATTACTTATTGGCACAATCCCTCCAATTGAAAAATAATCAAGTTGTTTTTAGTTCTACGCTCACCGGCTACCAGCCAAGCAAAAACTCTGCTTATTGTGCGGTGAAATGACGACAATAGCCCACTAATTACTTAAAAAGTAGATGACAAATATCCCAATTCTGTTATCTACTTTTTATTATCGTATTTCTCTATACATTTTTTCTGACAATAATAAAAATTACTCATAATCAATTTTTTCTTACTGGCAAAACCCTTCATCTCCTTGTTAGAAAATGGGGTTTTACAAGCGCCGGGGTTTTTGTCGTATTTTTTGCAATTTTCGTAAAAATTGTACTTGCTGAAATCACCCGGCTTAAATTTAGATTTAATATCAGACACCATGGGCTTTACGCAATTATGGTACAAGCAATATTTATAGCTTTCAGCATACGAGGAACTAAAAAATAAAATCAAAATAAAACTTGCTGCCAAAACACTTAATACATAACGCATGACTTCATCCTCCGAGCATCTAATGTGTAGTGCTATTATAGCAAAGCCACCCCCTTTTCCCCGGCGCTAACGGACAGAGTCGATCTAACAAGCTGATTTCAATAGGAGTTTAATGCAGGGGAAAGATTTTTTATAGTTACTGGATCTACCCGAGGAGGGCACGAGCCATGGCTAACCACGGGACATTTTTTTCGTCAAGACAAGGCGTAGTATTTTCCGAGGAACGGATTTTATATTGACATAAATGAGTGCCGCTAGGAAGCTCTACATCACCGTATTGATAAAAAAGAAACTTTGGATCCCGCTATCAAGTCGCGGGATGACGGTAATGTAAAATCCCCATGAATTTTTAAAAAATAATCCCTGCCCGCAACACCTAAATAAAAACGCACCTAACCGCACGGACTCTTTTTTCCTTTTTTCCTTTTTTCCTTTTTTATTTTTAAGCGACATTTATGAGGCCTATGAAACAGCTGCCGGTGACAAGGACGTCACCGCCAAGCCCACACGGATGAGTTCACAGCGTGCTGGCGAATAGACTCATGAATGGCGCCATGCTTCCTCTATTTCCCCGTCGCAGGTGGGGAAATCTTCCGCCCGCAACAAAGCCAGCGAGGAAAAGAGACTAAATAGAAATGGCTATTTTTTTCCGCTGGCGCGGCGCGTTGTTTTTTAAAATACCGGAGCTTATTTGGCATAAGTGAGGATTTTTA
>CAZGQK010000028.1:0-23948 GCA_964527645.1 uncultured Legionellales bacterium
AAGAGCCAAAATAGAAATGATTTATTTTTCTTGCTGGCACGGCGCGTTGTTTTTTAAAATACCGGAGCTTATTCAACATAAGTGAGGATTTTTAAAAAATAACGCAACAAAGCCAGCGAGGAAAAGAAACATTTCTCTCAGGACGTTTTTTAAGCGCTCTTACCATAATTAACCCGCAACAGCTCAGCACTCTGCCCCGCCAATTGCGTCAACCCTAAGTTTGTATAGGCCTTCACCATTAACTGCAAAGCTGGAATCACTTGCGGTGCTCCCTGAAAATGGCGCACTACATAGCTCGCGCGATTAGCTGCTGCTACATAAACGTGACGTTGCATATAAAAAGTCGCGATTTGTAATTCATGGCGCGCTAATATATTACGAATAAACGCCATGTGTAACGCAGCATCTTTAGTATAAATACTACGTGGGTAACGCAACACTAGTTGATTAAAATCAGCAAAAGCTGCTTTTAAATTGCTCAAATCGTGTGGCGAAATATCTAAGCCCATAAAACGTTGCATCCAGGTGCCACCTTGGACAAAATTCGCCAAGCCCTGCAGGTACAAGGCGTAATCCACGTGATTGCTTTGTGGATACAAACGTACATAACGATCCGCTGCCGCTACGGCCAATAAATTATCACCATCCATATAATAGGCATAAATAATATCTCGTTGCCCCTGCTGGGTATAAACACCAAATGGGTACAACGCATCCAAGGCTTCAAACTCTTTGGTAGCATCCGAATATTTACCTTTTGCTAACGCCATCTCACCATTGTTAAAAATCGTTGCCGCCGGCTGGCTGCGATAAGCGGCCAAAGCATCCGTATCCTTAGAACAACCCGCCAATAGCACAACTAGCGCAACTAGCACAAAAGAAAACATAATTGTTAATTTTTTCATAGATCCATCACTTGTTAGGTAGAAGCACTTCGATTCATCGTATCAACGATGCCCATTTTACTAAATTTACACAAAAATGACTAATAAGCTGTTCAAGATACGAAATTTAGGCATAATTGACAACCATATGGCACAAATTTATTTGCAAGAAACCATTCCCGAAGATCTGGCTGAAAAACGCTTGGACCAAGTATTGGTTAAATTATTTCCAGATTATTCGCGAAACCAACTGCAACGCTTCATTCGTGAGGGTTGCGTTAGCATTGATGGTGCTGCAGAAACACGCCCGCGAACCAAGACAGTGGCCGGACAGCGCGTTGTGGTTGAGGCAGAACTAAAGCCCACCACTAATTGGCAAGCCCAAGAGCTCGAACTCAATTTCATTTATGAAGACGAAGCACTGCTGATTGTCAATAAACCAGCTGGGCTGGTCGTACACCCCGGCGCTGGCAATCCCGACAACACTTTAGTCAACGCCCTACTACATCACAGGCCAGAACTTGAACAGTTACCCCGCGCTGGCATTATTCATCGACTGGACAAAAACACTAGCGGTTTATTGCTAGTAGCACGCCAACCGGCAACCTATCAACGTTTGATCGAAGCCATGCAACAACGTCTGATTCAACGCGAATATATCGCCATCAGCAAGGGCGTGATGACCGCTGGCGGTCGTATCGAAGCACCCATTGGTCGTCATCCACAACAACGCGTGCGCATGGCTGTCACCACAGCAGGCAAACCAGCCGTGACCCATTACCGTGTGCAACAACGCTATCGCGCCCATACCTTGGTTACCATTAAACTTGAAACGGGGCGCACACACCAAATTCGCGTGCACATGACGCACATCGGTTATCCACTTGCCGGTGATCCTGTTTATGGCAAACACATCCCACTGGAATGTTCCATTTCAGACAAACTGCGCCAGGCTTTGGCACAATTTAAACGCCAAGCTTTACATGCCTGCCGCTTGCAACTTGTTCACCCACTCACACAAGAAGCCAAACAATGGCAAGCCGAGATACCCGATGATATGCAACAATTGATTCAAGCATTAGAGGAGGACTTAACCGAATATGCCTAATTATATTAAACCCGATTGGCCGGCACCGACCAACGTCAAAGCCTACACCAGCACTCGTGATGGCGGGGTGAGCCAAGGGGCTTATCGAAGTTTTAATTTAGCACAACACGTCGGCGATCAGCCCACTCATGTCCAGCAAAACCGCGAGCTGCTCAAACAAAACTTAAACCTACCGAATGATCCATATTGGCTGAAACAAACACACAGCACTACCGTTGTTGACG
The DNA here is from genome assembly GCA_964527645.1 of uncultured Legionellales bacterium. Classification (GTDB taxonomy): domain Bacteria; phylum Pseudomonadota; class Gammaproteobacteria; order CAZGQK01; family CAZGQK01; genus CAZGQK01. The sequence continues at coordinate 2,217 of CAZGQK010000028.1, forward strand.
TTGACTATAACAAACAAAAACCCAACGCCGATGCCGCCATTACCGAACAACCACAACATATCTGCGCCGTACTCACCGCCGATTGTTTGCCACTGCTGATTTGCAACCAACAAGGCACGGAAGTCGGCGCTATTCATGCGGGCTGGCGAGGTTTACTCGCTGGTGCCATTGATGCCACCATCCATCGTTTAACCAGCCCAGCTGAACAACTCTTAGTCTGGCTAGGGCCAGCCATTAGCCAATCGGCCATGGATGTTGATAACCCTTTTCGCGAGCAATTTATCAAATGTGATCCCAACTATGCCAAAGCCTTTAAAGCTACTGAAAACGCCTGGCGAGCCGATCTTTACGCCATTGCCCGGCGCAATCTCCAACGCTTAGGGGTACGACACATCTTTGGTGGCCAATACTGCACCGTTAAAGATCCGCAGTTCTTCTCCTACCGAGGAGATCAAGAAACCAGCGGCCGCATGGTGAGCCTTATCTGGCTGGCTTAGTCAGGCGTTAACAGGTAAAATGGGCCCTTATTTAATCAGACAGGTACGCTTATGAAATACCGCATTTTAACCCTAACTCTTTGTTTTTTTGGAATAATTGGCAACAGTTACGCTGCCGACCTGCCTCTTCAAGGTGGCGCGTCTGCCAGCATCGCACCGATGCTAAGCAAGGTAACCCCGGCTATTGTCAATGTCATGGTCGAAAAAAAGCTACCTGCCACTACTAACAGCAAAGAAAAAGCGTTGGAAAAAATGCTACCGCCGGAATTATTACCTAAAATCGGTGCCGTCGGCGCTGGTGTAATTATCAACCCAAAACTGGGTTTGATTGTCACCAACAATCATGTAGTAGCTAATAATAAATTTATTATCGTCAGCCTAAAAGACGGACGGCGTTTTCACGCCAAATTATTGGCAAAAGCCAAAGATTACGATATTGCACTGTTAAAAATTAACGCCAAACATTTAACCGGTATCCCGATTGCTAATTCTGATCAATTAAAAGTTGGTGATTTTGTTGCAGCTATTGGTAGCCCATTTGGTTTAAATCAAACCGTAACCTCCGGCATGATTAGTGCACTGGATCGTAACTCCATGGGTGCGGATAACAATCAAAACTTCATTCAAACTGATGCCCCTATTAATCCCGGTAATTCTGGCGGCGCTTTAGTTAATATGCGCGGTCAATTAATTGGCATGAACACCGCTATTATTTCCAACGTCGATGCTAGCGTTGGTATCGGACTTGCTATTCCTAGCAACACCATTGTCAGTGTTATTAAACAATTACTGGTCAACGGTAAAATTAAACACGGCATTTTGGGTGTTATGGTAGAAAATTTAAATCCAGATTTAGCACAAGCCGTTAATGCCAACGGCGTTCATGGTGTCTTAGTCAGTAAAGTAGTGCCCTACTCACCTGCCAGTGACGCGAAAATAAAACTGAAAGACATTATCGAGACAGTCAATGGTGAAGCCATCCTCAACGCACAGCAACTGCATAATATGGTGAATTTATTAGCCCCAGGCACGAAGCTCACCTTAAAAGTGCGCCGCCAAGGAAAAACTATCACACTAACAGCTAAAGTCGGTGATCCGAAAAAATTAAAAGAAAAAATTGTGCCACTATTGGCTGGCATGCGGTTGCAAAATTTTAAAGAATTAGAAACCGACGGACAATACTTAACCGGCGTTGTGGTTGTTGACACCACCGATACCAGCAATGGTGCATTGGATAATTTGCTCCCCGGTGACGTGATTGTGGATGCCAACGCACAACCGATTCAATCAATTGGCCAGCTCAAGCAATTGGCGCTGAAAAATCCACAGGGGTTATTGCTAAGAGTCGTGCGTGGCAACGGTGCGTTATATACGGTTCTTAATTAAACACTGCCCCCACCTATTTGAATAAAAGCAGTGCTGTTTAGCGCTGCTTTTTTAATTGTGCTAACAATCCTCGTTTAAAATATCCGAGCTGCTTCTTTAGTTTGGTTTATATACATCTCAAATTCTTTACATCGCTTATTAATGTTAAAATATATCTCAAGATGTTAACCCAAACAAGTTGGTTATATTATCCTAAATTTGATTTAATCAACAAAATTGCCACAAATCCTATATAGAATAAGAACTTGGGCCACCAGCTTTTTGGTTTAAAGCCTTCAATTATTAAATCAGAAGTTACAACATATAACAAGATGGCCATACCAAATGCAATGACGTCTTTAATCCATATTTGAGGTACATGTGATAAAAATAACGCGCCCAACAATCCACCAATGGGGAAGGCTAAGGTCATCAAAAATACACTGACTAAGCTTCTACCAGCAGGAAAACCCACGCTATGGAAGCGGGTTGTTACTGATAAGCCACAAACAAAACAGCAAACGCTTAAAGAGATCGCAGTAATAACCACTGTAAAGTGACCTACCAAAGCTGACAAAACAATTACCATCCCGTTAACAAAGAACTCGGCAACAAAGCCAGCTATAAAGGGAGCCAGTGGTGCAGTTTTAACTTCGTAATTACAGCAATTTGGGTTTAACTTGCTTAAAGCGAGCATAAGTAATAGACCCAATAGAATTGCTATTGACAAAGAATGCCATGAGTGAGAAAAATTAAGTTGAGGTAGCAATTCAGCAGAAATAACAGCGAGTAAAGTTCCTCCAGCCAGGGCTTGGATAGAATTAACCATCAAGCCTTTAGGCGGGGCCAATAGCCCTAGAAATAAAGCCATTAAAACGGCTAGTGCTGGAATTAAGGTGTAATAAACAGCTAAGGCATGTGCAGCTCCCATCTGTTTCTCCTAAATAAAGGACATAGTTTAATCCTTTTTTAGATTTTGCTCAAGCAATAAGTAAAAGGTATGTGTTCTCCTTTACTATTTAAGAGAGGTAATCCCGCTCAGATCAAGTAATAACATGGCACATAAAGTTATTAAAACAAACAATATAAAGCCCGCTTACATTAGCTCTTCTAATGCTTCATATAATACTATTCGCGCACAATCCATTGCAATCAATTGGCCAGCTCAAGCAATTGGCGCTGAAAAATCCACAGGGGTTATTGCTAAGAGTCGTGCGTGGCAACGGTGCGTTATATACGGTTCTTAATTAAACACTGCCCCCACCTATTTGAATAAAAGCAGTGCTGTTTAGCGCTGCTTTTTTAATTGTGCTAACAATCCTCGTTTAAAATATCCGAGCTGCTTCTTTAGTTTGGTTTATATACATCTCAAATTCTTTACATCGCTTATTAATGTTAAAATATATCTCAAGATGTTAACCCAAACAAGTTGGTTATATTATCCTAAATTTGATTTAATCAACAAAATTGCCACAAATCCTATATAGAATAAGAACTTGGGCCACCAGCTTTTTGGTTTAAAGCCTTCAATTATTAAATCAGAAGTTACAACATATAACAAGATGGCCATACCAAATGCAATGACGTCTTTAATCCATATTTGAGGTACATGTGATAAAAATAACGCGCCCAACAATCCACCAATGGGGAAGGCTAAGGTCATCAAAAATACACTGACTAAGCTTCTACCAGCAGGAAAACCCACGCTATGGAAGCGGGTTGTTACTGATAAGCCACAAACAAAACAGCAAACGCTTAAAGAGATCGCAGTAATAACCACTGTAAAGTGACCTACCAAAGCTGACAAAACAATTACCATCCCGTTAACAAAGAACTCGGCAACAAAGCCAGCTATAAAGGGAGCCAGTGGTGCAGTTTTAACTTCGTAATTACAGCAATTTGGGTTTAACTTGCTTAAAGCGAGCATAAGTAATAGACCCAATAGAATTGCTATTGACAAAGAATGCCATGAGTGAGAAAAATTAAGTTGAGGTAGCAATTCAGCAGAAATAACAGCGAGTAAAGTTCCTCCAGCCAGGGCTTGGATAGAATTAACCATCAAGCCTTTAGGCGGGGCCAATAGCCCTAGAAATAAAGCCATTAAAACGGCTAGTGCTGGAATTAAGGTGTAATAAACAGCTAAGGCATGTGCAGCTCCCATCTGTTTCTCCTAAATAAAGGACATAGTTTAATCCTTTTTTAGATTTTGCTCAAGCAATAAGTAAAAGGTATGTGTTCTCCTTTACTATTTAAGAGAGGTAATCCCGCTCAGATCAAGTAATAACATGGCACATAAAGTTATTAAAACAAACAATATAAAGCCCGCTTACATTAGCTCTTCTAATGCTTCATATAATACTATTCGCGCACAATCCATTGCAATCAATTGGCCAGCTCAAGCAATTGGCGCTGAAAAATCCACAGGGGTTATTACTAAGACTCGTGCGCGGTAAGGGTGCGTTATATACGGCTCTTAATTAAAGATACGGTTGAAACTTAAAGTTAATATTGTCGCTAAATTTCACCAAAGCACTGGCCATTTGTCAGTGCTTTTTTTATGGCTATAAAAAACATTGCTAGTTTATCTAAAAGATACTATTTAATCTAAACCTCATTCGCAATATCTACAAACGCGTGCGCAACAGAAAATTTATCGGCGACGTGCTCGCCTAGTGCTTGAATACCATAACGTTCGGTTGCGTGATGACCCGCTGCCAGAAAAACGACATTTAATTCACGCGCCATCGCCACCGTGCGCTCGGATACTTCACCTGTCAAAAAAGCATCAACGCCCTGTGCAGCAGCTGCTTCAAGTGCATCTTGGGCCGCCCCGGTGCACCAAGCAATAGTTTTGATAACGCGCGCACCATCACCAACGACAAAAGGCGCTTGTCCTAATTTTTCTGCGATATGATCTGCCAGCTGCGCCGTTGGCAACGGTTGTGCTAACTCACCTAAAAAGCCCAAATGCGTATAATCAGCGATAGCAAAGTTTTTTTGGTAACGAAAATTAAGTAATTGCCCTAATTGCACATTATTACCTAACTCAATATGCGCATCCAAAGGAATATGATAAGCCAACAAGCTTATGTCGTGCTTTAATAAAGTTTTCAACCGATTATATCTAACACCCGTAATACAAGGAGATTCGCCGCGCCAAAAAAAACCGTGATGCACTAAAAGACAGTCGGCTTTAGCCAAACAAGCTTGTTCTATTAATTCTTGATTAGCACTCACACCTGAGATTATTTTTTTGATTTCAGGTCGCCCCTGTACCTGTAACCCATTGGGACAATAATCTTTAAATTGCGCAACCTGTAATAGATCATCCAAATAATTCGTTAATTCATTTAATGATACCGACATAAAGTTAACATCCCTATTTAATTATCTTGATCCTTTAACATTTTTGCATAGGTTTTTCCAGAAACACGCTTTATATTTGCACCTAATTGCATCAGTTTTTCTTCAATACATTCATAACCGCGATCGATATGATAAATGCGATCAACCACCGTCTCACCTCGGGCCATTAAACCCGCTAAAACCAAGCTCGCGGAAGCACGCAAATCAGTTGCCATCACCGGGGCACCCACTAACTGCTCTTGACCATGAATAGTGGCTTTGTTTTGTGATAGTTCGATATTAGCACCCAGTCTTTGCATTTCATTGACGTGCATAAAACGATTTTCAAAAATTCGCTCTTCAATAACCGCGCTGCCCTCAGCCACAACATTCATTGCCATTAATTGTGCTTGCATATCAGTTGGAAATCCGGGATAAGGTGCTGTCTCAGCACCTACTGCCTTGGGACGCTTACCTTGCATATCCAATTGTATCCAGTCTTCTCCCGTAGTGATAACCGCACCGGCTTGGCGCAACTTGTCTAACAACATTTCCAATAAATTCGGCGAAATACCACAAACTTTGACACAACCGCGCGTTAATGCTCCTGCCACTAAAAAAGTTCCTGCCTCGATACGATCGGCTAACACGCAATAAGAACCGCCATGTAACTTTTCCACCCCATTAATTTCAACAACGCGATCTCCCAGATACTGAATCGAGGCGCCCAAGCCATTGAGAAATGCAATTAAATCCATTACCTCGGGTTCGCAGGCAACATTACGCAAAATACTTTTACCTTCGGCCAACGCAGCAGCTATAATGACATTTTCCGTACCTGTGACACTGACTTTTGCAAAATTTATTTCAGCACCATGCAAACGCCCCGCTACCTGCCCAGTAATAAAGCCACCTTTTAAATCAATCTTCGCGCCCAACTGCTCCATCGCCTTTAGATGCAAATCGACCGGACGTGACCCAATAGCACAACCACCAGGTAAAGATACTTTTGCTTGACCGTAACGCGCCAATAAAGGCCCCAACACTAAAATCGATGCGCGCATAGTTTTGACTAAATCATAAGGCGCCTCAAATTTTTGAATTTTGGAAGCATCTACTTCAATGCTCATGCGCTCATCAATAACCAATTGGGCACCCAAACGGCCCAATAATTCCATCATGGTTGTCACATCGTTTAAATGAGGAATGTTAGATAAGACCACTGGCCCATCGACCAATAAAGTAGCCGCCAAAATAGGCAATACGGCATTTTTAGCCCCCGAAATACGCACTTGACCACGCAAGGGCATCCCCCCCCGCACAATTAATTTATCCATGGATTATTTACTCTTTAATTATTATTAAAATTCATGCAAACCACAAAGATCAGCAAGCGCCCGCGTTGATTTAGGTAAATTAATAAAAGAAATTTTCTTGCCCAGCTTTTGGGCGTAACGTTGCCACACTAATACTAAAGTTAACACTGAGCTATCGCACCGTGTGGCTTCAGAGAAATCAAAAGTAACTGCCTTCGCTTCATTAATCGCCTGCTCTCCTAACTCACGATAGCCAAGCACCGTAGCATAGGTCACTTGCCCATGCACCACCTGTCCCGTTGCTGTTGCTGTTAAAAGTTCTTCCGTCACTAAAAATTCCTGTTATGTGTTTGCAAACGCTGCAACAAACCCGAAAAACCACGTGAATTTAACACCGAACTAAACTGAGAGCGATAGCTTTGAACCATACTCACCCCTTCAATATTAAAATCTATAACCTTCCAGCCACGACCAGTACTACGCACCGTGTAATTAACACTAATGGTGTGTCCTGATCTACGCACAATCAAGCTACGCACGGTAACCACAGAGCTCAGGCGACCACGCAGCGGATAGAAACGTACACGATCATTATTAAATTGCGACAATGCTGCTGAATATGTCGATACTACTAGCTTGATAAATTGGCTGATAAAAGCTTTCTTCTGCGAGCTACTGGCTTTATTCCAATAATTACGTCCAACTACGGAAGCAGCCATACTATGGGTATCCACCGATGGAATAACATAACGAGAAACAATCGCGTGTATTTTTTGAGCATTACCAGAGCTTCCAGACCGTAAATTAGCACGACTTAACGCCTTCAATGTATTATTGCTCATTCGCTGTAACATAGTAATCGGTGAGCTTGCTGCGTAAGCAACGCCCAATAAAGAAAATATCGCTACAATAGCAACCAATAACTTATTCCATGTTCGCATCTATCACCCCTTATTATTGACTCTTGTTTGATTTTAAATTAAACAGCAACTGACCAATTAAATTTTCTAAAATCAGCGCCGAACGCGTGGTCTGTATGACTCCACCCGCCTTTAATGCTTGGGTATCAAACCCAGGTGTCAGACTGACATAATTCGCACCCAATAAACCTTCGGTCATGATACCCGCTGAAGTATCTAAGGGTAAATTATTATCCTTTTTATTAATGAGCAAAGTCACCTGTGCACGAAAGCTCTGCGGGTCTAAACTAATTTTGGCTACCCGCCCAATACTCACACCAGCCAAGCGTACCGGAGCCCGCACCTTAAGGCCACCGATATTATCAAATTCGGCAGTCACTGTATAATAATCGCTTTTACTCATATGCGTTAAGCCACTTACGCGAAACGCTAAAAACAATAAAGCAATTATCGCAGCCAGCATAAATAATCCGACAAAAAAAGCTAATCTTTTGCTGCGCATTCCTACCACCCCCCCATCATCATTGCAGTTAATAAAAAGTCCAATCCAAGAATCAATAACGAAGAATAAACCACTGTTTTGGTTGTTGCACGGCTAATGCCTGAAGCATTGCCTTTAGCGTAATAACCCTGATAAACCGCCACCCAGGTAATAACCACACCAAACACCACACTTTTAATCAAACCATTAACGACATCAACACGAAAGCCAACCGCACTTTGCATGTTTGACCAAAAAGATCCAGCATCCACGCCCAACCAATCAACACCAACCAAGTAACCACCATAAATAGCGGTGACGTTAAATAATATCGTTAACACTGGCAAAGAAATAACCCCCGCCCAAAACCGTGCTGCCACCACACGCCACAAAGGATCAACGCCCATCATTTCCATATAACTTAATTGATCGGTAGCTCGCATTAAGCCCAGTTCAGCTGTCAACGCAGAGCCCGCGCGACCGGCAAATAATAACGCAGCCACCACTGGTCCCAATTCCCGCACCACGCTCAACGCCAACAATTGTCCCAATTCCTGCGCTGCACCAAATTTCTCCAGCGTATTAAAACCTTGCAGTGCTACCACCATACCAATAAAAAGCGCGGACAGTAAAATAATAACGAGCGAGAGTATGCCAACTTTATATATCTGCTCAACCAATAATTGAAAGCCCTGCCGCCACTTCGGCTTACGCGTTATCACAGTGAGCAAAAACCACCCAGATAGTCCTACGCGAGACAAAAATGCAATCGTCGCATCACCTAATTTTTCAATCGCTTGTACCAATACCTAAATCCTTCTGCAAATCATTCGACGCTGGATAATGAAAAGGCACCGGACCATCCGGCAACCCCCGAATAAACTGTCGCACCTGCGGCTCTCTACTAACCAACAACTCTTGCGGCGGGCCCGCACTAATCACTTTACCTCCCGAGAGCACATAGACAAGGTCCGCAATTCTAGCAGATTCTTCGACATCATGGGAAACCAACACGGTGGTCAAACCCAAACCATCATTTAATTCTTTGATCAATTTTAACAAAACACCACGAGCAATTGGATCTTGCCCGGTGAAAGGCTCATCGTACATCATTAGCATAGGATCAAGCATCACGGCACGCGCCAGAGCAACACGCCGCGCCATACCACCCGATAACTGAGATACGGACAATAAATGCGCCCCGCGCAAACCCACCGCTTGCAGACGCAACAAAACTAAATCCCGAATCATATCTTCCGGTAAGTCCGTGTGCTCTCGCAACGGAAACGCCACATTTTCGTAAACGTTCATATCACTGAATAAAGCACCCTGCTGAAACAAAATCCCCATATCACGCCGCAGGGCATAGAGTTTCTTGCGTGAAAGCTCGCCAACACTAATCCCATTGAACAGCACCCGGCCACTTTGCGCTTGCAACTGACCGCCGAAGAGTTCCAGCAGCGTCGTTTTACCTATGCCACTAGGCCCCATGATGGCGGTAATTTTATGCCGTGGAATCGTCAAATTTAAATCATCAAAAACACACTTATCACCATGAAAAAACCGCAGTTCTTCTACCTTGATCAAACTTTCATCTGCTAATGTTACTGGCCTGTCTGTCATAGCACCCCCGATTTTAAACAAATGTGTTACAAATATACGAATGTATGGCTATAATACCGGAACCAACTACTGCTGCCTATAGATTTAGAACGATGATTGTAAAAGAAAAATACTGTGATCTTGGCCGCGCAGTTATCGCCGCAGAAGTGGAGGCGATTCAAGCGCTGTCGCAACGCATTGATGAAAGCTTTGCCAGGGCGTGCTCATTGATACTGTCCTGTACTGCTCGTACGGTGGTAACTGGCATGGGGAAATCAGGGCACATTGCTAGAAAAATTGCCGCCACATTGGCCAGCACCGGCACACCCGCTTTCTTCGTACATCCTGGCGATGCCGTGCATGGTGATATTGGCATGATTACGGCCAACGACTGCGTCATAGCCATCTCCAACTCTGGGGAGACACCAGAGGTGCTACAGATGTTAGCGCACCTCAAACAGCTAAAAATTCCATTGATTAGCTTAACTGGAAAAAAAAACTCCACACTCGCCAAAGCAGCCAGCACTAATTTGGACATCAGTGTCGATCAAGAGGCCTGTCCTCTAGGACTCGCGCCCACCTCAAGTACAACAACTTCACTGGTGATGGGTGATGCTTTAGCTGTGGCTTTGCTGGAGGCACGCGGTTTTACCGCTACAGATTTTGCACGCTCGCATCCCGGTGGCACTTTGGGACGCCGATTGTTGTTACGCGTCGACGATATTATGCACAGTGGCACGGAAATACCCAGGGTAACTGCAGATACTCCGCTCAAACAAACCCTGCTGGAAATGACACAGAAACGCCTAGGGCTCACCGCCATCACCGATGCCGAGGAGAAGCTGCTCGGCGTATTCACCGACGGTGACCTACGCCGCACCATGGACCAAAACTATGATCTGTCCACCACCTTAATTAAACAGGTCATGACGCCCAAAGGTGTTACTTTAAAACCTAGTACACTTGCTATGGAAGCGTTAACAATCATGCAGCAACGTAAGATTACCGCCATTTTTATTGTCGATGAAACTGATCGACTTGCAGGTGTCATCCACATGCATGATTTATTACGTGCCGGCATTGCGTAATTTTTTCATGCGCAACAAATAAAACAGAGTAATTCTATGTTACACACCGAAATTATAAAAAAAGCCGCCAAGATAAAATTATTAGTTTTAGACGTTGATGGCGTGCTCACCGATGGCAAGATTTGGTTAACTAATGATAATGAAGAATACAAATCTTTTCATACGCAAGATGGCTTGGGCCTAAAAAGACTGCAAAAGTCTGAGGTAACCATTGCTATTATCTCCGGACGCTCAAGCAAAGTCGTGGCCATGCGCATGCAAGAACTTGGCATTGAACATGTACATCAAGGTGTGCGCGACAAACTACCACTGTTTCAACAATTATTAAAAAAGCTAAACCTAACCAATGAGCAAACCGCCTACGTTGGCGACGATTTGCCAGATTTACCCATCATGCAACAAGTGGGTTTAAGTATTGCCGTTGCTAATGCCACGGATGCTATCAAACAACACGCCAGCTGGATAACCCATAAAAATGGTGGTGAAGGGGCCGTTAGAGAAGCCTGCGAACTTATCCTCGCTGCAAAAAGTAACTGATTATGAATTATAAAAAAATAGTCCTGCTCGGATTTTTCATTGCTTTAATTTTAGGCAGTCTGCTATTTATATTAAAATTAAAAAGTTTGAGCAACCCGCCAAAAAAAGATCAACATAAAATAGATTCTTTTATCGATGGCCTACATTACATTCAATACAATAAAAAAGGACATCCCTCGCGTATTTTGCTAGCGAAAAAAACTACGCACATTGCCTATCAAGATACCTCTTATTTCACAGAGCCACGCATCACGCTGTATGACCAAAACAACCATCCTTGGCACATTAGCGCAGCACATGGAAAAAGCAAAAATAATGAACAGCAGCAAATTTATCTCTGGCAACAAGTTATTGTGCATCAACCCGCCAGTAAAAAAAATCCAGACTTTAAAATGCACACCAGTACACTAACCTATTATCCACAGAAAAAATTCGCAAAAACTAAATCTCCAGTTACCATCCTGCGACCAAATTCTGTTGTTAAAGCAACTGGTGCTAACATTAATTTTCAAACGGGGACAACCCGACTGTTGTCGAAAACTCGAGGCGTTTATGAAGAACAATCTCATTAAATGCCTACTGCTGAGCTTTACCTTCCTACCCTTAGCGAGTTACGCACTTGATAGCGACAACCAACAACCCTGCTATATTCAATCCATACAAGCCATCCGCAATAGTCACACCCACCTCACCACCTATATAAAGCAGGTGCATGTCCGCCAGGGAACAACACGCTTACGTGGCGACAAAATGATCGTGCAACGCACAACAGACGGAAAAATAAAAGAGATCATCCTCTACGGACACCTAGCTCACTACCAAACTTTACCCAAACTTCATAGCCATACACTTTATGCCCGTGCAGAAGTTATTTACTATTTCCCTGCCCAACAGAAAGTGCTACTATTGCGCAATGCACGTATTAAACAACAGCAAAACACGTTTCATGGGCAAAAAATATGGTACAACATACAAAAACAAACTATACTATCGAAAAAATCGTCTGGCAAAAAAAAATCAACGGTTATTATAATTCAAGCGCAACAATCAAAAGATAAAACACTATCATGAGTGAACTACAAGCTAAAAATTTAAAGAAAAGTTATAAATCACGGACCGTGGTTAAAGATGTTTCAATTACGATTAAAAATAACGAAATAGTCGGCCTGCTCGGTCCCAACGGTGCTGGCAAAACTACTAGCTTTTACATGATTGTCGGACTTGCCCATCCAGATAGTGGTCAAGTCTTATTAAATGGACAAGACATCACCCGCTATTTAATGCACAAGCGCGCGCGCTTAGGCATTGGTTATTTACCACAAGAACCGTCTATTTTTCGTAAATTGTCCGTTGCTGATAATATCATGGCTGTTTTGCAATTAAGATCTGAATTGAACAAAGCACAACGCATAGAAATAATGACGCAATTACTACAAGAATTTCATATTGCACATTTAGAAAAAATGCCAGCCATCAGTCTTTCCGGCGGCGAGCGCAGACGCGTGGAAATTGCACGCGCATTGGCTATGGAACCCAAATTTATATTACTTGATGAACCCTTTGCCGGTATTGACCCCGTCTCCGTCATCGATATTAAGCGCATGATTATCCAATTACGTGATCGCGGTTTAGGTATTTTAATAACAGACCACAATGTGCGTGAAACACTGGACATTTGCCAACGTGCCTACATCGTCAACGAGGGCGCCATCATCGCCACCGGCACCCCGAAAGAAGTCCTGCAAAACCAAACCGTCAGAGAAGTATACTTAGGCCACGAGTTTGATCTATAATGACTCCCCATCAACCCGAGCAACTAGCAATTTTAAAAAATTATGATAAATTTCAATAAGTTACTAACGCCAGCACTGACTGTCTACTGCCAAGAAAAAACCAGTAAAAAGAGGATATTAGAGCTAATCAGCAAACTAGCCGCGGAACAGACAAACAACACCATGCCCCTTAATTACAAAACCATCATGCACATTTTGCAGCAACGTGAACAGCTAGGCTCAACCACTATGGGAAATGGTGCCGCCATTCCTCACGGTCATGTCCCTAACCTTGAGAAACCGATTTGTGTATTAGTAACCTTAAGAGAACCCATTGAATTTGACCCCGATGAAAAAACCCAAGTCGATATTGTCATCGGTTTACTGGTTCCCGCAGAAGACAACGAACAACATTTGGAAATTTTAAGCAGTATAGCTCATGCCTTTAAATCACCTGATTTTTGTCAAAAGCTACGTGAAGCAAAAAGCAGCCAAGTTTTATATGAAAGAGCCATTGGCAATGACAACAAAGAATCCCTTTAACCATAGGTAATATCCGTGCAAACAAAAACACTCACTATTAAAAATAAATTAGGCCTGCATGCCCGCGCCTCATCACAATTAATGAAAACCGCCTCGCGTTTTCAAAGCGAAATCACCATTAAATTTAATGATCGCACCGTCGACGCCAAAAGCATTATTGATTTATTAACCCTAGGCGCTAGTCAAGGCAAAGAAGTTGAGCTGGCTGCTGAAGGTGAAGACGAACAAGCCGCCATGGACGCCGTTGTCACTTTAATTAATGATCGCTTTGGTGAGGAAGAATAAAAAAATTCTAATTGTTAAACCTAGGCCCCTCTCCTCTAGGCATAAAATTTTCTTCGGATTCTTCTGATAAACTCTGCAGTTCAGCTAAACACACGGACTCTTTTTTCCTTTTTTATTTTTAAGCAGTATTGGTGATGTTTGCTTGAGCGCTGTGCGCGACAGGGATGTCGCGTTCAAGCCTACAGGGGTGTATTTACGGCGTGCGAGAGGGCCAATATCACGAATACTGCTAGCCCCACTTTTTATTTCCCCTCCTGCGGCGGGGAAATCTTCCACCTGCAACAAAGCTAGCTAAGAAAAAGAAAATTAATAGAAATGATTTATTTTTCTTGCTGGCCGACGCGTTGTTTTTCAAAATACCGGAGCTTATTCAACATAAGTGAGGGTTTTTAAAAAATGACGCAACAAAGAAAGCTAAGAAAAAGAAACATTTCTAGAGCTATTCCCCCGAAACAGTCATCCCATCGATCAACACCGACCCACTGCACACCCGGCCCCGCTGATCAACATCGTTACTCATAGCAACAATGTCTTTAAACATATCGCGCAAATTCCCCGCGATTGTAATTTCTTGCACGGGATATTGAATTTCACCCTTTTCCACCCAATAACCAAAGGCGCCGCGGGAATAGTCACCGGTTATTTTATTGACACCCTGCCCCATTAATTCAGTGACTAATAGACCAGTTTCCATTTTCTGCAAAAGTGCTTTAAAGTCCAAGCCACTATCTGATATTAATATATTTTGCACACTGCCAGCATTGCCCGTGGTTTGCATTTTCAGTTGCCGAGCGGAGTATGTGCTCAAAAGGTAACTTTGCAAAACACCTTGTTCCACAATAGCCAAATCTTGTGTTCTAACACCATCGGCATCAAAGGGGCGACTACCCTTGGCACCCAACAGATGCGGTTTTTGCTCAATACTGATAAAATCGGGGAACAGCTGCTGACCCAAAGAATCCAATAAAAAGGAAGTTTTACGATATTGATTACCACCGCTAATCGCCGCCAAAAAATTACCGATTAAAGATCGTGCTAAATCCGCTGTGAAAATCACCGGGCATTTACGCGTTGTCAATCGACGCGCACCTAAGCGTTGCACCGTGTTTTCAACTGCTGCTTTGCCCAGCGCTTTAATGTCTTGTAATTTTGCTGGGTTACGATTTGTTGTATATTCACCGTCACGTTGCATATCATCTTTAACACTAGCAATTAAATCACAACTCATCGTATGACTAGTGCTGGGATACGTACCGCTAAAACCTTGGCTATTGGCGTAAAACCTACGGCCGTTAAAGGTATCGATCGATACCCCTTCAGATTGTTTAATCCGTTTGTCACTGGCCAAAAGCTCTGCTTCACAAGCAATGGCAGCTGTTATTGCTTGCTGTGGTGTAATATCCCATGGATAATTTAATTTTAAGTCTGGGTAATCGTAGGCCAGTAAATTATTATCGGCTAAACCATTAAAAGGATCTTCACTGGTATAATGTGCAATAGCAATGGCTTTCTCGATACATTTATGAATCGCTTGATCGGATAAATCCGTGGTTTCTGTGCTGCCAACACGCTGGCCCTTGTAGGCGGTAATAAATAAACTCTTGGAATCGTGATGTTCCAGCGTCTCTACTTCACCCGAACGCGCGCAAACTGAAAATCCTTGTACCACACTAATGCACGCTTCAAGCGCTGTTGCACCCTGCTGCTTAGCTACTGCTAGAATCCCTTGCAATCTATCCTGCAATTGTTTTTCTGGAAATGAGGAATTTTTCAGCATGCAGTACAATTTCCCAAGTCTTCAGCACTCATTCTTTAATGCGTATCCGTACGCGACTGGCTTGCTTTACGACTTTTTTTCGACGTGGATGTTTTCATCACAGTGAAATCTTTGGTTAAAGGTTCTGGTTGGCGTACCAAAGCCAACTCAAGCACCTGATCCATCCACTTAACCGGATGGATAGTCAAAGCTTCGGTCACTTCTTTAGGAATTTCTTTTAAATCCCGCTTATTTTCTTCTGGAATAATAACTTCTTTAATTTCACCACGCAGCGCCGCAAGCAGCTTTTCTTTCAAACCACCAATAGGCAATACTTCACCGCGCAAAGTTATTTCACCGGTCATGGCAATCCCAGCTCGCACCGGAATTTTCGTCATAGCTGAAGCTAAAGCAGTACACATGCCAATACCGGCACTTGGCCCATCTTTGGGTGTTGCTCCCTCAGGCACATGGACATGAAAATCGTGTTTTTGAAAAAAGTCTTCTTCAATACCCAGCGCTTGCGAACGACTGCGTACCACCGACATTGCAGCATGAATCGATTCCTGCATCACATCGCCCAACCGACCGGTATAAATTGATTTGCCTTTTCCCGGCATCACAGCCGCCTCAATGGTTAACAAATCGCCGCCTACTTCTGTCCAAGCTAAACCGGTAACCTGTCCGGTTTGATCTTTGGCTTCCATTAAACCAAAACGGAACCGCTTAACTCCTAAATATTTTTCCAGATTACGCGGGGTGACATTTATCATTTTTATTTTTGTTGTTGACTTGGTTTTTGACTTTGCCTTTGATTTTGATTTTTTACCTAATAAAATCTCTTTTACCACCTTGCGACAAATTTTAGAAATTTCTCGCTCCAAACTGCGCACCCCGGCTTCTCGCGTATAATAACGCACAATATCGCGCACAGAATTTTCAGTGATTTTAATCTCAGAAGCTTTAAGCCCATTTTGCTTTATTTGACGCGGGATTAAATATTTCATGGCAATGTTTAATTTTTCATCTTCCGTGTACCCAGCCAAACGAATCACTTCCATTCTATCTAACAAAGCGCTGGGAATATCTAATGAATTGGCGGTGGTAACAAACATAACATCTGATAAATCGTAATCCACTTCTAAATAATGATCATTGAAGGTATTGTTTTGCTCTGGATCTAA
Source organism: uncultured Legionellales bacterium (assembly GCA_964527645.1). Taxonomy (GTDB): domain Bacteria; phylum Pseudomonadota; class Gammaproteobacteria; order CAZGQK01; family CAZGQK01; genus CAZGQK01. The sequence goes on from CAZGQK010000028.1 coordinate 18,908, forward strand.
TACTTCCAGCAAGGCAGAGGCTGGATCACCGCGAAAATCCATCGCCATTTTATCCACCTCATCTAACATAAAAAGTGGATTACGTACCTTAACTTTAGCCATTTTTTGAATAATTTTCCCAGGCAAAGCACCGATGTAAGTGCGTCGATGCCCACGAATTTCTGCTTCATCGCGCACTCCACCTAAAGAAATACGTACGAATTTACGTCCCGTTGCATTGGCAATCGATTGCCCTAGCGAGGTTTTACCTACCCCTGGCGGACCGACTAAGCACAAGATTGGCCCCTTTATTTTTTCCACCCGCTGCTGAACGGCCAAATATTCAAGAATACGTTCTTTGACTTTTTCCAACCCATAGTGATCAGTTTCCAGAATTTTTTCTGCTTTCACTAAATCTTTACCTACTTTCGAACGCTTCTTCCAAGGAACATCCAACAACCACTCCAAATAATTACGACAAACCGTCGCTTCGGCTGACATCGGTGGCATCATTTTTAATTTTGACAACTCTGCCTCTGCCTTTTCCTGTGCCTCTGTAGGCATGCCAGCGGCGACAATTTGTTCTTCTAATTGCTTAATTTCATCGACAGGTCCGTTATCTTCCAACTCACCTAATTCACCTTGGATCGCTTTAATCTTTTCGCTCAAATAATACTGACGCTGACTCTTCTCAACTTGATTTTTAACCCGCTCCTGAATGTTTTTTTCTACCTCAGCCAACTCTAATTCTTCACCCAACACTTTAAGAATTAACTCAACTCGATTTTTAATGTTCAGTGATTCTAAAATATGTTGACGCGATTCCAAACTGACATTGAGGTGCGCCATAACACTATCGGCTAGACGCGATGGATCCTCGATAGTATTTAGTGTTGCTAATATTTCGGCAGGAACTTTTTTATTCAGCTTAATGAATTGTTCAAAGTTTACAAAAAGTGTACGCGTTAAGGCGGCCATTTCAACATCATCAAAACCACCCACGTCCGATAAGGACTTAACCACAGCACTTAAATACTCAGCTTGTGATACAAAGGTGACTAATTTCGCCCGTTCCAAACCTTCTACTAATACTTTGACCGTGCCATCCGGGAGGCGCAACAACTGGAGTATTGTCGCAATTACCCCGACCTTGTATAAATCATCACCCGCCGGTTTTTCCATTGCAGCATCTTTTTGCGCTACCAGAAATACCTGCTTATTCTGCTCCATCGCAATATCCAGAGCTTTTATTGACTCGGGACGTCCCACAAATAGTGGCAGCACCATATGGGGATACACCACCATATCACGCAAGGGGATCAAGGGCAGCTCGAGTTTTTGTTTTTTATCCATTTTATCTTATCCCTAGGTAAAATAAGCTACATTGCTACCAACACGGCATTACTAAATTATTATATAGATAGTGTAGCTTAAAATTTACTCGGCTGCCACGAGTTCAGGATTATTCTCGTAAATAAACAAAGGACTAGCGTCTTTCAACACGACGTTTTCATCAATAACAATTTTCTGCAACCCTTCTGTAGAAGGAAGCTCATACATTAAATCCAGCAGAGCATGCTCCAAAATTGAACGCAAGCCACGCGCACCTGATTTACGTTTAATCGCTTTTTGAGCAATGGCCCGTAGTGCATTTTCTTGAAAGGCAATCTCAACACCTTCGAATTGAAATAATTTTTGATATTGCTTGGTCAATGCATTTTTAGGCTTGGTTAAAATGCTAACCAACGCCTCCTCATCCAACTCATCTAAGACAGCCAGCACCGGTAGACGACCAATAAATTCTGGAATTAAACCAAATTTAATTAAATCTTGAGGTTCCACACGCTCCATTAAATCACTGGCAGTCAAGGTATCATCTTTGGATTTTACTTGTGCTGAAAAACCAATACAACTTTTCTGCGTACGCTCACGGACAATTTTATGCAAATCGGCAAAAGCACCGCCACAAACAAATAAAATATTCGATGTATTAACCTGTAAATATTCCTGCTGCGGATGTTTACGCCCCCCTTGCGGAGGAATGGCAGCTACTGTGCCTTCAACTAATTTCAACAACGCTTGTTGCACGCCCTCACCGGAAACATCGCGGGTTAACGAAGGACTATCACTTTTACGTGCAATTTTATCAATTTCATCAATATAAATAATCCCTCTCTCGGCGCGCTCAACGTCATAATCACAACGTTGCAATAATTTTTGCACGATGTTCTCTACATCTTCGCCAACATAACCCGCTTCTGTTAGCGTAGTCGCATCAGCAATAGCAAAGGGAACATTCAAAATCTTGGCTAAGGTTTCAGCCAACAGTGTTTTCCCACAACCGGTAGGACCAATCAACAAAATATTACTTTTCGCTAATTCCACTTCATTATTTTTATCATGCTTGCTGGTTAAGCGTTTGTAGTGATTATAAACGGCAACAGACAGTACTTTTTTAGAAAATTCCTGCCCAACCACGTATTCATCTAAACAACGATGCAGTTCACGCGGCGTTTTTAAAGAAAAATCTTCGCTAACAGAACTCTCTTCTTCCTGAATAATTTCATTGCATAATTGCACGCACTCGTCACAGACGTAAACAGATGGGCCAGCAATCAATTTGCGCACTTCGTGTTGATTTTTACCACAAAAGGAACAATAAAGCGTTTTGTCGTTTTCTTCACTCATGAGTTTGCCTCTTTAAACCTAAAATACATTAATCTTCCACCAAAGCTTCAGCTGGCAACCGTTGTTCTAATACACCATCCACCAATCCATATTCCATCGCTTGCTCTGGCGTCATAAAATTATCACGATTGGTATCCTGTTCCACTTCTTTAAATGGTTTACCCGTATGTTTCGCTAAAATTTGATTGAGTGCGTTACTAATGCGCTGAATTTCACGCGCATGAATTTGAATATCTGTTCCTTGCCCCTGAAAGCCACCCAGTACTTGGTGAATCATCACCGTTGAATGTGGCAAGCAAAAGCGTTTGCCCTCAGCACCACTGGCCAGTAACAGCGCACCGGCACTGGCAGCTTGCCCAATACACAACGTGCTTACACTCGACTTAATGAACTGCATGGTGTCATAGACAGCCAACGCTGCGGTTACTGATCCGCCCGGAGAATTGATATAGAGAGAGATATCCTTATTGGGATTTTCTGATTCCAAAAACAGCAACTGCGCCACAATGAGATTCGCCATATGCTGCTCAATCTCACCCACAACAAAAATAATACGATCTTTCAATAATCGAGAATAGATATCATAAGCGCGCTCACCACGAGCAGTCTGTTCGACCACCATGGGGACCAAATTGGCTACGATTTCTTGTCGCCCTACGTTGCTGGTTTCATTCATGACCTACTCCGTTTCTTGAGTTTTTTTCATGGCTTCTTGGTAACTTATTGTTTTTTCGTTAACTTCGGCCTGTTTCAACAAGTTATCAATCACTTGTTCTTCTAATACTACCGATTCTATCTCACCAATCAACTGTTGATTTTGATAGTAGTATTTTACCAATTCTTCTGGCTTTTCCCCGCCTGCAGCAATCTCCTCTATCTTAGCCCGAACCGCCTCTGCATCGGCCTTAACCTCATGAATCCGGATACCCTCAGCTAACAACAATCCAAGAATCACACGCTTACGGGCCTGCTCTACATATGGATCCCGCGGCAAATCCAAGTCCGGTAGTTCTTTCATATGCTGCTGTTGCGCAAACTGCTGACGAGTCATATTTTGCAGGTGCGAAATTTCCGCTTCAAGCAATGCATTAGGTATTTCGATTGGATTAAGTTCAATTAATTTATCAAGGACTTGTTCCTTAAACTTTTGAGACAACGTACGCTTTAACTCTTGTTCTAGGTTTACACGAATTTTCTTTTTCAGCTCTTCTAAACCGCCTGATTCAATACCCAACTTTTTCGCAAATTCATCATTTAGCTCAGTGGCCTTAGACTCCTGTACCTTACTCACCTTGGTTTTAAACACCGCTGGCTTACCCGCCAATTTGGCCACATGGTATTCCTTAGGAAAAGTCACTTTAAGATCAAACTCTTCTCCTGCTTTTTTGCCAGTTAAACCTTTTTCAAAGCCTTCGATCATAGAGTTAGAACCAAGTTCTAAAGAAAAATCTTTACTGCTGCCACCCTCAAAAGCTTCGCCATCTAGAAGACCCTCGAAATCAATAACGACCTGATCGCCTGTTTGGCTTGCACGCTCCACATCCAACCATTCACCTTGCTGTCTAGCCAACCTCTGAAGCATATCATTGATATCCGCATCATCAACTTCTGCAGACTCACGCTCAAAATTCACACCCTCCAACTCTTTCAATGTAAATTCTGGAAAGACCTCAAAAGTCGCTGTAAATTCTAGATCTTTATTAGGTTCGTAATCACCAACATCGACATTCGGCTGACCCGCAACCTTGATGGCCTCTAAGCTTAGTGCTTCTTGCAGGGCTTCCTGAATAAAGTCACCCAACAATCGATTACGTAACGGGCCACCAATGTCCTTTGATACAACATCAAGAGGCACCTTACCTTTACGAAAGCCTTTACGGTCATACTTTTTTTGCTCCTCATGCAAACGTGCCTGGTAGCGCTGCTCAATTTTATCTGCCGCCACTACCAACTTAATACGCCGCTGTAAGCCTTCTAATTGCTCAATACTTGCCATAATTTCCACCTTTGAATATTAATAAAATATGGTGCGAGAGGAGAGACTCGAACTCTCACAGGTTGCCCTACTGAAACCTAAATCCAGCGCGTCTACCAATTCCGCCACTCTCGCTCAAAATTCCTGAAGAGATTAATTTATTTAGTGCTCTAACTCCAAACTTTTACAATCAATTTTTTCCACTGCAGGCCTAATACCTACCCCCTTTTTGGTGGGCCGTGTAGGTCTCGAACCTACGACCCGCTGATTAAGAGTCAGCTGCTCTACCAACTGAGCTAACGGCCCGCGTCACCTCGCTAACTGTGTCAATATTTTGTACAAACTGGTCGGGGTAGAGGGAATTGAACCCCCGACCTCCTGCTCCCAACGCAGGCGCGC
>CAZGQK010000029.1:0-21271 GCA_964527645.1 uncultured Legionellales bacterium
TGAGGGTGGCCGCATGGACGGGCCGGTGTTCGCGGCACAGTAACTGCCGAGGAAGAAAGGCGGGTGTAGTTCAATGGTAGAACTTCAGCTTCCCAAGCTGATAGCGTGGGTTCGATTCCCATCACCCGCTTAAAATAATTTGACTAGGAAGGCAAAGGACACATCAATGACCAAGCTACTAAAATTAATGGGCTATTTATTGCTTATACTCATTATCGTGGTGCTAAGTTCGGCACTATTGCTAAAACACCTGGTTAAATCAACCCAGCTGCTCAGCCACTTGCAGCAGTCGATCTCGGCGCGCACTGGCTTGCAGGTCGAGCTTAAAGGCCAGGTATCTTTAAGTTATTGGCCAATCTTGGCGCTTAAATTTCACCAAATCCAAATTGACAATTCACCACAGTTTATTGATTCATCCCCGTTACTCAAAATTAACAAATTAACCTTGCATATACGTTTGCTACCGCTCTTTCTCGGGCAACTGCGATTTTCACAACTGACCCTACAACACCCTACCTTAAACCTGCTGACGCTACCTTCCGGCAACAACAACTGGCGTTATTTATCAAACCCACCGGCAATAAAAAAACCAATCCCAGTAAACTTGCCAAGCAATAACGTGGTTAACACCGCCAAAGCGGCGAACCAATCATCCTCCGCTAATTTGCAAGATACGCTTTGGATCACAGCGATTGATATCAAACAAGGACAAATAAACTGGAACAACCAACAAACCCAGCAGCTAAGTGTTATTAAACACATTAACCTAAACGCCAGATATCGATTTAATCAGCACTTGTTTCCAATCATCTTAAGTTTTCAATGGCAACACTTAAAGCCGCGCATGGGTATGAGCGTACAAGCACAAGGCGACGGTATGTTAGATTTACAAACACATGCCATAGGACTTAAAAGTTTTATTATTATTGGCAAAATATCACACTTCATCAACCCAACCACGCAAGCCATGCCGCTCAAACTGCAAGGACAACTATTATTAAACCCAAGCACACAGCTACTAAAACTTAATGATTTTTCATTACAACTAGCTAACCTCAAAGCCACTGGCAACCTGATAGGCTCTCACTTGCAAAATGCACCGTTATTTAAGGGCAAACTGCAGATACAACCCTTTAATCTACGCCAATGGTTGCAAGCCGTAAAGTTGTCACCTGGTTTAAGCAATCCACAGGCTTTGAGCAAATTTTCTGCTCAATTTAATTTCTTAACTTCGCCAAAATTTACTAAATTAAGCGCACTAAAATTTACGCTTGATAATACTAACGGCTATGGAAATATTAATATTACTAATTTTACGCAATTAAATACCACTTTTGACTTGCACCTTAATCAATTAAACATGAACAACTATGCCAGCTCATCATCTAATGTCAAACTTGCCAGCAACTGCTTTTTTATCCCCTGCGCCTACGCCCTGACTATCAACAACAATCATTGGTTAAATTGGTTGGGCCAACAACGCTTCGATGGCAGCCTAGATATTAATCGACTTAGCTGGCAGAAACTGCAAGCCAATAACGTACAATTAAAAACACTGGCAAAACACAACCTGGTAACCGTCTCGCCCATTAACGCTGATTTTTATCAAGGTAAGCTTAATGGGGCTATGACTTTTGATTTAAGTGGCACGCAACCCGCCATAAAAAGCACAATAACACTTAAAGGTATGCAATTATCACAATTGCTCAATGCTATACGCGGCAGCAGTCATATCAGCGCTATCACTAACTTATCGGCGCACCTATCGACCAAAGGTTTTAACAAAACCGCTTGGTTGGCCAGCCTAAATGGCAGTGGCGAAATCACTATGAGCCAAGGCGAAATTTATGGATTAAAAAGCGTGGATAATGTGCGGCAAAAATTAGCACAACTGCAAAATAAAAGTGCCCCAAGCGAGAGCAATGCACGTTTTTCTAAACTGCAAGCGAGCTTTAATATTGCCAGCGGCATTTTGCAAAACAACGATTTAAGCATTAGTAATCATAAGACACATATCTCCGGCAAGGGTAAAATTAATTTAAATAACGGGCTAATGAAATATCAAATAATCGCAACAATTCAACATGACAGCAACCCGAAAAACGCTTGGGTACTGCCCATTGCCATCAACGGGCCCATTTTACATCCTGAGTTTACCCCAAACTATATCGCATTAGGCAAAATACTTTTGCAAACTGATTTGCAGAAGCAAATCAATGATAAATTAAAAGATTTATTTAAATAATGGATGCTAAAAAATTCAATCAACGCGTACTTAGTTGGTTTGTTAAGCACGGGCGCCATAACTTACCTTGGCAGAAGCAAGTCAACAGTTACCGTGTCTGGCTGTCAGAAATTATGCTGCAACAAACACAAGTGGCTACGGTGATTGATTATTTTAAGCGTTTTACGCAGACTTTTCCTAGCCTAAAGCAATTAGCGCAAGCCAGCGAGGATCAGGTGTTACAACTTTGGACTGGACTAGGTTATTACAATCGTGCACGCAATTTACATAAAACCGCACAAATAGTGCAACAACAATTTAGGGGACGCTTTCCGCGTGATTTAGAAACTTTAATGCAATTGCCCGGCATCGGACGCTCAACCGCCGGCGCTATTTTATCCTTAGCACAACAACAATACGGCGTTATTTTAGATGGCAACGTCAAACGGGTATTAACCCGTCACTTCGCCATTGCAGGACTGGTAAGTAAAAGTGATGTGCAAAAAAAACTTTGGGATTTAAGCGCGCGATTAACGCCACAAAAACGTTGCCATGAATTCAATCAAGCGATGATGGATTTAGGCGCTACCCTTTGTACACGCAGCAAACCCAACTGCAGCAACTGTCCTTTGCAAAAAACCTGTTGCGCCTACGCACAGGGAAATCCACAAGCTTATCCGACGCGCAAAAATGCTGTGCAAAAACCCAAACGCGCCGTAGCTTTACTCATTCTACGCAAAGCCAACGGTGCGATCTTATTGCAAAAACGCCCCCCCACCGGCATTTGGGCCAGTTTGTGGAGCTTTCCCGAATGCACTTCCACCAAACAGCTTGAACAAACCTGCCAAGCGCTTGGCTATCAAGTCGCAAACTATCAAGCACTGCCAAAGATCTGGCACCACTTTAGTCATTTTTCCCTACATATTGAACCAATAATCATTGATATCGGCAAAACCCGCGCCAAAGGCGTAGCATCTTCCGACAGTCTTTGGTATAAAATAGGACAAGTTTTGCCCGGTGGCAGCAGCGCTGTAGTGCAAAAACTATTGACCAAACTCGGAGAAGCCACATGACCCGCCTAATCTTTTGCCAAAAACTCAATCAAGAAGCACAAGGCTTAGCTAGCCCACCTTATCCTGGTGAGCTTGGCCAACGCATTTATAACAACATCTCCGCCCAAGCGTGGCAACAGTGGCTGAATCACCAGACCATGCTGATCAACGAATACCGTTTGAGTATGCTTAAACCTGAGGCGCGAAAATTTCTTAGCGATGAAATGATGAAGTTTTTATTTGGTGACGGCAGCGACAAACCGGCTGGCTTTGTTGATCCCAGCGCCAGTGAGCGCAGCAACTAGCCAACTTGACTCCATTGCATGAAGCAGGTTTAATGATTCCCGCCAAAAGGATATGGCCAGATAGCTCAGTCGGTAGAGCAGAGGACTGAAAATCCTCGTGTCCCCAGTTCGATTCTGGGTCTGGCCACACCCAAAATATTTAATCAACCTTATTTCTGCTTTTTTAAAACTTCTACCCAAATTCCCTGGCGAGGATTCGTTTTTTTAATAAACCCCTGCCTGCATCTAGCCTGTGCCATCCTGCTGCATTACTGGCAAAATCGTGTAGAATGTCCACTATTCGATTGGTCATTAGGACAACAGCAATGAGCACAAAACCAGCAATTAACCCCACCCGCGAACAAAATTTTTCGCGCTGGTACCAGGAAGTCATCAAAGCTGCCGATTTGGCGGAAAACGCCCCGGTTCGTGGCTGCATGGTAATCAAGCCATGGGGTTATGGTATTTGGGAAAACATACAAAAAACCTTGGATGCCAAATTCAAAGCCACCGGGCACAAAAACGCTTATTTTCCGCTGTTCATTCCATTAAGCCGTTTGCAAAAAGAAGCCAACCACGTCGAAGGCTTTGCCAAAGAATGTGCGGTGGTCACCCATTCGCGTTTGGCTACCGATGAAAACGGCACACTCACTCCCAGCAGCCCGCTGGAAGAACCGCTGGTTATCCGCCCTACTTCGGAAGCTATTATCGGTGAGATGTTTGCTAAGTGGATTCAATCGTATCGTGACTTGCCACTGAAATTAAATCAATGGGCCAATATCGTGCGCTGGGAAATGCGCACGCGTTTATTTTTACGCACCATGGAATTTTTGTGGCAAGAAGGCCACACCGCACACGCTACTGCCGAAGAAGCGCAACAAGAATCGTTAAGCATTTTGGCTATTTACATTGATTTTGTCAGCAATTATTTAGCTATCCCCGTTTTACACGGTCGCAAAACAGCAAACGAACGTTTTCCTGGCGCTACTGAGACTTATTGTATTGAAGCGATGATGCAAGATGGCAAAGCCATACAAGCCGGCACTTCGCATTTTCTCGGACAAAATTTTTCCCGCGCTTTTGATATGCGTTTTCTCGATCAAAAGGGTGAAGAACAATTTGCCTGGACCACTTCATGGGGCGTGTCCACACGCTTAATTGGCGGATTAATTATGACGCACAGTGATGACGACGGTTTAATTTTGCCACCGCGCATTGCACCAACCCATATTGTTATTTTACCGCTGTTGAACAAAGCTGAAGATAAAGATGCATTACTAGCTTATTGCCAACAAATAGCCAAAGCAACAACCGAACTCAATTATCACGGCCAACCACTACAAGTCGAAATCGACAACAGTGAACAACGCTCTGGTGAAAAAGCTTGGAAATGGGTGAAAAAAGGTATTCCCATGCGTTTGGAAATTGGCCCAAAAGAATTTGAAAAACAAGCTGTCTATTTGGGGCGTCGCGACAAAGGTTATAAAGAAAAAATTAATCAACCGCTGGATGAATTTCTCGATACTGTTATATCACAGCTAGACGATATGCAACAAAACCTATATCAACGCGCGCTGGATTATCGTGAGCAACACACTAAAACAGTAAACAACGAAGCAGAACTTTATGATTTCTTTAAAAACAATATTGGTTTTGCTAAGTTTTATTGGTGTGAAGATGACGCGGTTGAAAAACGCCTTAAAGAAGAACTCAAAATCACCCCGCGCTGTATTTTAGACAGCGAAGAGACTGGCAAATGTATTTTTAGTGGGAAACCAGGTGCTTTAACCGTATTTGCTAAGGCCTACTAAACAACTGAAGTTTTCAATTTAAGGATAAAGGTAATTGCCAAGCAAAGCGACAACGATTATATAGGAATGAATCTATAATTGAGAGATCCCATCCTGTTTCTCTTAATCCGGATCGACATGTGCTTCTGGTGACCCTCAAATCCCCAGCTATAGAAAACCCACCAAAAGTTCAATAGCCAAATCAGAGTCAACAAGTTCTACCGACACAGTTATACCACAGATAAGTAGAAATTCTAGATTATTGGATGGAACTGTATCTTCTGAAAAAAAGGCAGAAGAGGGGCGTTGCAAGGTAGCAGACATTAAGAAATAATCGTTAAACAACCGTAATCATTGCCACTATTGAGTTGTATTATTTTATAAAAAATTTAAAAATAATTTTTTCCGCCGCAAAGTTACTAACTTCCACCCCCAGAACTCCCGTATTTTTTGTGGCCTTTGTGGGCTCCCGATATAAGAGGCTTCTTAATCTCCTCACCTTTCTTCTTTCCTGAAGTACGGAAAAATCCGCAAACCCAGGCCATACAACCTTTGCTTCCTACGCTAGCTGCTGACGCGCTACTGTCATCTGCTTTTGTAGTTTCTGCTGACGCGCTACTGTCATCTGCTTTTGTAGTTTCTGCTGACGCGCTACTGTTATCTGAGTCGGACCGCGGTTCTAAGGGGAGTGTCGGGACCGCAGCCCCCCCCCCGGCGCGATCGGAGCGTCGCATCCCTTCGGGGATCGACTGGAGCGTCACTACTGCTGCGGCCTCGACGGGGTCCCGGTCCCGGTCCTCGGCGACCAGGCTCGCGGTCCTCACAACCTCCATAGACGCACTCGTAGACGGTCTGGCGTTGACGCTGCCTTTATGAGTGCTGAGGCCCTTTAGTTGCTGTAGTGCTTGATCGTAGTGCTCTTTCCAACTCTTCTTCCACAAATGCCTACACCACTTTCGAAGTAAATCAAATGGACCCTCTTCTAATTCACCCACATTGCCTTTGCTATTTCGGGCTATTAACGCTCTTATTATATAAGACATGACACTGCTTTTACACAATTCAGGAGCATCACTTATAGAGGATTCCTCAAATCTTGCGACTGGTTTTTCACATACCTTGATCCAGCCTCCAGGTCTCACTAATACAGTACCCCTCCCTACTTGGACCTCATTACACGGCAATAGGGCCCCCACGCTGTCTAAAGATCCACACAGTTGACTCGGAGTGCATGCGATCCCGGCATTTTTACTTAATCCTGCAACAAACCCGTGAGGTACAGAGGAGTCATCCTTGCCCAACCCCACAACTACTACATTCAAATAGCCCCGCCTGGCTAGCTTTCCTCTTACGTACTCACCTCCATCTCTGCCACGGTAGTTCTTCTTCTTGTCCTCCCCATCAGTTAGAATAAGCACAGCAGTTTCGTCTGGTCCTTTCGTAGTCCTTGGGATCATCTTCTGCTCGAACAGATAACCTATCAAGGTAGTCTCACCAGTAGCGTTTAAAACCCCGATCTTTTCTTCTAGACTCCTCGTACCCCTAGTAACATCGAATCTTTGTGCAGAAGAACAATCCGAATCCCCATACGTGACCAGACGAACACCGGTTAAACTTGGATACCCGCCTTTATTAATAAGGTCAATAAGTTTTAAAGCCGCCTTTTTGGTGGCGACAAGCTTCTCCCCTTGCATGGAAATACTCATGTCCAACACAAGAATCAATTCTTTGAGACCGTGCCCGGCCCGGGGCTCCTCATAGTCTATGCATGCTAGCCCCAGGTTCCTCGGTAAACTAGAATCTTTACACAATGTTTCTGGAAATTTATACCACTTCCGCATGTCTAGAACCCCTTTTTTAGCCTATGATTATATTGTAGGTATCAATTGCGACACTTAATACCTGCTGGACTTGATTAAAATTCTATCACAATATTATTATTTATAATATTAAATAGTAATAAGATACGAAGAAAATAGGCAAAAGTTGAGATAATTGATTGATAAATTAGATTCACTCAATTCTATCATCTTATTTAAATAAAAACCAAATATTAACAAATTCTTAACAAACCTTAAGCCAAGCTTATTTATCTCACCTAAAATTAGAAAAAACAATTAGTTAACAACTCCTTTCTTTTTTTTATAACATTATTAGACTTGTTAATATTTTGTTAATAAACAGCTGGTAGAATAAGGTATAAAAATAAATAATTGTACCACCGATAGGTCCGGACTCTAGACTATTTTCTGAAACTGTATCTTCGGAAAAAAGGCAGCAAAGATTAAGGAAAAATCGTCAATGGACGATATTCCTTGGCACCATTAATGTTAAATATTTTTCGTATTCAATGCTTTGTTAATAACTAGGCTATAAATTAGCTTATAGCAAAAGAAAACATCTACATAATCATATTTAAGGAGTATCGATGACCCTCACTTATAGTAAAGAAGATCTAGATAAACAATACAATACTGTGATTGAGAGACTCAACGACTTAGAGCAACTTGAGGAAGATAAGCAATCAGAGATTCACAACCAGCAGAGCGCGGGCGCGGGACCCCGCCACCTCACGATCCGGGAAGCCTATATTTTGTACCTGACTGCCTGGAATAACTATGAGGAATACTATCATACATACATTCGGGAGCTGGAGTACATTCTGGAGCTGGAGCGGGAGCTGCAGCAGCCGGTGCAATCAAAAACAGAACCGACACTCTGGCAGAAACCTAAAACCGACAAACCACAACCGACAAACCACAACCTACAATCAACAACCCACAATCAACAGGTTGAGCACAAAAAAATAACTTCAACTAACTGATAATATGATTTTTTTAGCCATCCTGTATAAATAACTGGGTACTTAAACCCCTTGATTAGCCATGGATTATTCGTTATAGTCTGCTCTACAAGCAATAAGGAGCAACCATGCAACACAAGATCCACCCAAAGTATGCCGAAATCGAAGTCAGCTGTACCTGCGGCAGCAAGTTTAAGGTCAACTCAACATTGGGCAAAGACCTCACTTTGGAAATATGCTCCAACTGTCACCCCTTCTACACTGGCAAGCAAAAAATGGTGGATACCGCTCGTCGTATCGAACGCTTTCAGCAAAAATACGGCAAGAAAAAAGCAGCCAACAAAGCGCCAGAGAACAAGTCGGAAGAATAAGCCTAAACCATTACGCACTCGGCTGCTCTTTGCAGCGTATGTATATCTGCGTCTTTTTTATAAGCATGCTCGCTTAAATAACGTCGCCACGCTCTAGCACCTGGTACCCCTTGAAATAAACCCAATAAATGCCGCGTCATCGCGTATAAATTCTCACCTTGCGCCAATTGCTCGACCACATAAGGTAAATAGGCAGCTAACGCCGCTTGCCGAGAAATGACGGGGCGATCAGCTGCAAAAAACAATTGATCAAACTGCGCGAGCAAATAAGGATTGCTATACGCTTCACGCCCAATCATCACACCATCCACATGTGCCAGATGTTGCGTGATTTCAGCTGTGGTTTTAATGCCGCCGTTAATCACAATACCCAGCTCAGGAAAATCCTGCTTTAACTGATAAACACGCGCATAATTAAGCGGCGGCACATTGCGATTTTGTTTTGGGTTTAGGCCTTTTAACCAAGCCTTGCGTGCGTGCAAAATAAAAACCTGACAACCGGCTTTTGCCACCGTAGCAACAAAATGCAACAAATCCTCGTAGCTATCACGTTCATCCACGCCCAAACGCGTTTTTACGGTGACAGGTAGATTGATCGCCTCCTGCAAAGCGCTAACACAGGCACCCACCAATTCTGGCTCATACATCAAACACGCACCAAAACGCCCGTGCTGCACACGATCACTCGGGCAACCAATGTTGAGGTTAATCTCCGCGTAGCCTGCCGCCTCAGCCTGCAAAGCACAAGCCACCAACGCCTGCGGATCATTGCCTGCCAACTGCAGGGCCAACCGCTGCTCAGCAGGATCATAAGCTAAAAAGCGCTTAGCATCGCCATGTAAAATCGCACCGGTGGTGAGCATTTCGGTGTATAACAATACCTCGTGGCTCAGAATCCGACAAAGACGGCGGAAATGCCGATCGGTACAGTTGATCATCGGGGCTATCGCTAGCTTACGTGCTTTCATAAGTGCCATTGTAACGAATATTGCCGGATATTCTAAGTCAATGACATGAAAGTTATTGCTTAAAAAACAACAAAAGCCGGAGAAGTTCATCCCCCCCGGCCATAGTGATCTTAACCTGCTGTTACTTCTCGGCAGATTGCAGTTGCTGCAGCAAAAATGCTTGTTTTGCTTTGTCGGTTGTTAAAGCATTTTTCGCCAAAGCCGCATTGTCCGGCAACGTCAATTTATATGACGACTGCAACCACCAAACTAAATCGTCGGCAATAATTTGCTCCGCAGGCATAGCCGGATGAATACCGTTCCAAAACATATAGCCTGAGTTATTTGTATAACAATTATTGGTGTAGTTTGGTCCCGACACTGACAATGGATCTTGTATTTCACAAGCTTTACCGGGAATCAATTTTAAATTTAACTTTGGCAAGTTTGTATATTTCCCCTCCTCCATCTCATGAAACCATGTATAAATAGGCACCAAACGAATATTCAGGTTTGGGTACAGTATGTGTGGGTGCAGTATGTGTACCAGCTCCACCACCGCTTTCAATGAAGCACAATAATATGTCATTAAAGCTACCGCGAGTTTCTGCTCCCCTGGTGGCCAGTCTTGTGCAATCTGTGGTGTGTATGTCGGATTATACGTGTCAAAGAGAAGAATGTTTTGCGCACCTACAGATTTAATCAACTTATTTATCGCTAGATAATTATTCCAAGCAATGCCAAACAATAGACCATAGATCGCTTTAAGTGGTGTTTTTCCTGACTTAAGCTCAGCAAAATCTTTTCTAAGGTCATTGCCTCCAATCCAAATCGTATACAAAGTATTTGTGTCTACAACAACCTTTTTATTCGCTAAATCCGTTTGGAAAAGGTCAATTTGTTTTAGTAATCCAGGAATTGATACTTTTTCTTTTAAATTATCATTGCCCTCTACTCGCGCACCATCTGGTAACGTATTGTTATTATAAGCCTGCCAAGTAGTTATAATTTGCTTTCTAGTACACGCCGCTGGCAGCACGTCATCTTGATTGTCATTGGCGCATTGATCATTCGATAAAGCACCAAACCAAGCATAATCAACTGAATCATTAGCTGAAGCCTGAGCACCATTTGCTACATTAATCCATGGAATTAAATCATGAGTTGTCGTTAAACTCTGATCAATAGCATCAGCAAGAAAATATTGCGGCCAAATAAAACTACGTTCAGAATGCGGGCCTTTTCGACCATAAAATGCATTGCCATTTGGTACTTTATAGGTTACTAGTGGCTGGCTCGGTAATTTTGAATCCGTGATAAAACTCGACGTTGGATAGTAACCTACCCGAGAAGATGCTGAAAGATCTACCGGATTATTAACAGGAATATACAGACTCGTATAAACGCTATCAACTGGTGACACTGGCTTAGTCGTTGACGGCGGCATGTAGACATTAGAAATTTCCGGAAAATTACCCACATCCGATAAACTATCGCCAAACACAATCATGTTAGAGAACCCTGTCACTCCTGGCGCTACTGTCACCGAAGCCACCACGGCAGAACTGCAAAAACAAAGTGTGAGCAAGATGATAAGACGACGCATAATATCCCTCCTTGGATTAATAAATGCCTATAAAAACAACCTATCTTTTAATTACATCCATGATGCCTGGATAATAAGGTTTATCATGTACTTATGCAAGAAATTTGCTAGACTGATCTTTTAACCTAGAGCTTAGAACTGATGAAAAAAGACACATTACAGCGATTTTTGATTAAAGACAGCCCAGTTCGCGGTGAAATTGTGCATTTAAATGACAGTCTGTCCACTGTACTTGAGCAACATCCTTATCCTGATGATATTCGCCACTTACTTAGTAAGGCATTAACCGCTAGCGCCTTACTCACAGCAACCATCAAAATCAAAGGCAAGCTGATCATGCAGTTTCAAAGTGAAGGGCCGGTCAATTTATTGGTGACCAAGTGTAATCAAGATCGTGATATTTCTGGCGTAATACGCTGGCAAACACCATTACCGGAAGATAGCACACAATTACTCGGCGAAGGGCAATTAGTAATTACCGTGATCCAAGATCAAAAAACTCAACCCTACCAAAGCATTGTGCCGTTAAAAGATCAAAAAATTGCGCATGCCTTAGAGCATTATTTTGAAAAATCGGAACAGCTGCCCACCCGTTTTTGGCTGCAAACCGATGGCCAGCAAGCCAGTGGTTTATTGTTGCAACAATTACCAGAAACGAACAATAAATTAGGCCTTAATTTTCACGATCTATGTAAAATGCTGGATAGTAAATCTGTTAAATTACAGCAGGACACACCAACACTATTAAAATCTTTATTTCCTGAACACGACATTGAACTTTTTAAAGAAGAAAAGGTCAACTTCAAATGCGGCTGCAGCAAAGAGAAAATGCAAAATGCCATATTGACTTATGGCGAGGCAGAAGTAAATCAGATCTTAAAAGAACAAAATAGCTTAGTGGTTACCTGCGAATTTTGCAATAATGAATTTGATTTTTCCAAAGAGGATGTTGAGAACTTATTTAGCTCACAATAATTATTTAAGCCTTAAAGACGACTTCCTGCGCCAATGGCCGAAGATTATAATTTGAACTCATACTCGCACCATAAGCACCGACTTTATCAATTAACAAAATATCACCTTCACGCGTCTCTGGCATCCAGCGCGAATAACCCAATACATCGCCACTTTCACAAATCGGACCAACCACATGCGCCAGCTGATCTGCAGGATTATTAATGCGGGTGAGATTAACAATGGGGTGATAAGAGCCATAAAGCGCCGGGCGAATTAACGTATGCATGCCAGCGTCTACACCAATATAATTAATAGAAGCTTTCTTTTTCACCTGATTAACGCGCGCCAACAACACGCCAGCTTCTGCCGTCAAAAAACGTCCTGGCTCTAACCATAATTGAATCTTAGGATGGGAACTTTTAATTTGCAACAAAGCCTGATTAAACTGCTCTAAATCTAGTTTATTTTGTTTATGACTTTCGGGTATACCTAACCCGCCGCCTAAATTAAGCATTTTCACACTGGGAAATAATTTACCCAGTAACGTCAACTGTTCGGCCAAAATAGCCCAATTATTCGCTTGCAAAATACCACTACCCGAATGCGCATGCAACCCAATCACGCGTGCGCCACACGCTTTAATTAATTGTTGCGCTTGCTCCAGCTCCGCATGTGGAATACCAAACTTTGAACGTGAGCCCCCAGTTTCGACATACTGATGATGGCCTTTGCCAAAACCTGGGTCAATGCGCAATAAAATATCACGATTTTTAAATAGTTCAGGCCAATTGATCAAGGGGTGTAAATTATCAATAGTAACATAAACACCCAGCTCAATAGCCTGTTGATATTCAGTTTTAGCAGCAAAGTTGGGTGTAAAGATAATTTTATGTGGATTAATAGTTGGAAATAAAGCAAATACCCGCTCAACTTCATAAATAGAGACACACTCAAAGCCTAAGCCTGCATTATACAATATTTGCAATATACCTTCATGGCTATTGGCTTTCATCGCATAAAAAACTTGGTCCAAAGCATCACATTCTAACAACGATTGCGCCGAGCGCTGCAACTGTTTTTCACTGTAAACATAAACAGGTGTCGATTCTTGTGCGAGCTTTAGTAATGATGGCACATGGTCTTCCCACCAAGATTTATTTCTGGTTGTAGCAACCACAAACTCTTGATCATAACTAAGGCCAAAACATTCATGATTAATGCTTTGCTCAATAATTTGATTATGGATGACTTTAGCAATACGCTCGGCCTGGGCTTGCTCAACCACCACAGAAAAGTTTAAGTCATTGGCCGCTTGCGAAACCAAATGCACTTTTTCCGAACGCAACACATTAAAAAAACCACTTAATTGATGCAAGATTGTGCGTATTTTGCAGCCAATAACGCTAATGGTTGCACACGGCCCAATCGCCTTAACTTGCGCAATTTCAGACAAATCTTGCATGAGACTCTTTACTGATTGTTGATCTATGGCCTCTGCGGCAACATCCAAACTGACGGTGACATTGCATTCCGAAGTAGAAATTAAATCAATAGAAATATTATGCCGTTTAAAACAGGCAAAAATAGTGGCTAAAAATCCCGCCTGTTGCCACATACGAAAAGCTTCAATAGAAATCAACATCACATCATTTTTAATCAAAACCGCTTTCATAGCTGGCGCTGTGTTAGTATACGCCTGTATCAACGTACCCTCGCGTTGCGGGCTTTTTGTATAACGAATCATTAATGGAATTTTTTGCTGCTGTAAAGGCATAATGGTACGCGGGTGTAACACTTTGGCGCCCATTAACGCAATTTCTTGTGCCTCTTCATAAGTCAATTCAATTAAATGGCGAGCTTCAGCAATTACGTGTGGATTAGCCGTATAAATCCCGGGCACATCAGTCCAAATCTCACAAACACCCGCACCTAACTTGGCGGCAAAATAAGCCGCAGAAATATCTGAACCACCCCGCCCTAATAAAACCGTCTCACCTGCTTCATTACTCGCGATAAAACCTTGGGTAATAATCACTGCCGATTTAATTTTTTTAAATTCTTTGATAAGGGATGGATCGCGCTCTATGTGACATAGCGCATTCACATAGCTTTGTGCGTAATGCTGTTGCAGTTGATGCGGTGCTTGCAAATACTCACGTGCATCCAACCAGGTAGTGGTCAACTGTTGTTGCTTAAGATAATCTGTTGCCAACTGTGTTAACAATAGTTCACCAAAAGCCATTAATTTTGCGCGTATTTTAGGGCTGTGCTGTTTTAACAAAGCAATCCCCGCAACCACATGCTCTAAATCATCCCACACCTCCCCCAAAGAAGACGACCAGGGGACTTCAAGCTCAGCAGCCAGCACTTGATAAATTTGTTTAATGTCACTTAATAATGGGGCCGTATCTTCACCACCGGTGGAAAGATCCAGTAACTCCTGCAAATAACTTGAAACACGACTGGGTGCCGAACAAACTAAAACTGGACGCTTGTTAGCTTTTATATGTTGTTGCAAAATAGTGGTAATATTAAGCCAACAGTCCAAGTTGGCAACACTGGTGCCGCCAAATTTAACCACCACAAAATCACTAAAACCAACTGCTTCGCTCACTTACCAAGTTCCCCTGCAACTCACCCACTGGCGATTAAAATTTTTCTCGTTAGCTAACTTTAACATAGATGACTAAGTAGCTACAGCACTTAATTCACCCATGCCTTCGACCATTAATTGCAACGAACGCCTTTGTCTAAATTCGTTAATATCCAAACGATAAGCAATTTTTAGCGTCTGCAACCGATGTTGTGGCCACTCATCCGGATTCACATTAAAATAAATAGCATTCAGCATTTGCCCCGTTTTTGGCACAGCCAATGTCAACTTTAAATGGTAAGTGCCCACTAAGCGCTGCTCAATCACATTAAAAACACCGACAAAAATAGGCTCCGGAAAGGCTTGGCCCCAAGGGCCTGCGGCACGTAATTGTTGAGCTATTTGTAAATTAAAGTTATCTGTAGCCAACTCACCATCGGTTTCAATCATAGGCTCGCCTATATCTGCACCCAACTGCTCACGCACGGCACCAGCAAAAGCTTGTGAAAATTCGTTTAAATGTTTTTCTTTAATCGCCAAACCGGCTGCTTGGGCATGACCACCAAAGGTATCGATCAAATAGGGATATTTTGTCGCCACGCGATCCAATACATCTTTAATATGCAAGCCAACAATAGAACGCGCAGAACCCTTTAAATTCTCATCATCTACATTTGCAAAAGCGATAACGGGACGATTGTATTTTTCTTTGACGCGCGATGCCACCAACCCTACCACGCCCTGATGCCAACTGGCATCGTGTAAACACAAACCACTGGGTAATTTGCCGGTTAAATTTAATTTTTTCACAATAACAAAGGCTTCATCTTTCATATTTTTTTCAATTTCACGACGCTCTTTATTGAGTTGATCGAGCTGTTGCGCCAACATTTGTGCTTGCGTTTTTTCCTCAGACAATAAACAAGCAATACCCACTGACATATCTTGCAGACGTCCTGCGGCATTTAAACGCGGCCCCAATGCAAAACCTAAATCAGCAGCACATAATTTTTCTTGGCTACGCCCGGCCACGGAAATTAAAGCGCTAATGCCCTCTCGACACTTCCCACGCTGAATACGCGCCAAACCTTGCTTGACTAAAATACGATTATTTTTATCCAAGGCGACCACATCAGCAACCGTACCCAAAGCCACTAAATCTAAAAATTCTGTCATTTTTGGGCCAGCAATATTCTTTGCAGAAAACCAATTTATTTTTTGTAAATGGGCTCTTAAAGCACACATGACATAAAAAATAACCCCGACACCGGCTAAGTTTTTACTCGGAAAAGCATCTCCCGATTGATTAGGATTAACAATAATACAAGGTTCTGGTAATTGCTCGCCCGGTAAATGGTGATCCGTCACCAGCACATCAATCCCTAACGCATGCGCTTTTGCCACGCCAGCGGCCGAAGAAATACCATTATCCACGGTAATAATAAGATCTGGATTTTTTTTGCCAGCCACCTCAACAATAGCCGGTGTTAAGCCGTAACCATAAGTAAAACGATCCGGCACAATATAATCAACCTGCTCGGCACCAAACCGACGCAAAGCACTCACCACCAGCGCCGTGCTGGTAGCACCGTCGGCATCAAAATCGCCGACAATTAAAATACGTTGCTGTTGTTCTAACGCCAGCGCTAAACGTTGCGTGGCTGCATCAATCTGTAATAATTGACTCGGTGGGTATAACTGATCTAGGCCTAAATTAATATCATCAGCCGTTCTGACACCGCGCGCCGCGTAAATACGCCGCAACAAAGGCGAGATATCTGTATCTTTTAACGCATCATTAACAAATGAGCGCGCCACCAGCTTTTTTTCCATGTTAATCCTTAGTCCGATTTTTTAAATATTTTTTTCCACCAGCTGGGCTGCAAGCGTTTTGTCGTCAAGTGATAACTCATGCCATCATTGAGATAAACGTGCACCGCTTGCAAGTCGTTTGCTTGCAAAGCAGTTAAAATAGGCGAAATATAAGTATTTTCAAAGTACTTTAACTGTGCCAAATAATCTTTTTCTCGACCTTGATGTAAAAATTCAGCGGTATAATACAAATAATGCCCGCGCTGATGACGATAGCTGGCTAAATTTTCAATAAACTCTGTTTCCTGTTTTTCATGTGGCGTATCTGTTAAATGGCACAAGCCTTTTAATAAAACATCCTCGCCCCAGGCGCCACTAAAAGTCACTGGCGAACGCTTGGGCTTTAATTTCCCCGCCCCCCAAAACCACAAAGCATCGACAGTTGCAGCATTTTGTTTTTGCCGCACCTGATTGACTTCCATGGCATACAAAATCATTTGCAATTCGCTAAACAAACGCAACCAACGGCCGCGATCAATCCCCGTCGGTAAATGCATCGCCAACTCTTTGCCAATTAATACCTGCGGATCATAGCTTTCAATCTGTGGCACTTGCTGCAAGGATACATACCAACGCCGCGGATGCGGCATGACCACCGTTAATTGCTCTTGCTGCAAATAAGTATTTAAAGCTTTTGCTAAACTGCTTAATTCTTCTTGGGTTAAATGTAATTGGCTATTATCGACCACACTCACCTGCGCCGCATCAACCTGCAACGACAGAGGATCGACACGCAAATAAATACCTGGCGCTAATCCATCTCCTAGGGCAGTGACTGATGCAATAGGCAACGACTCAGCAGCCTCATAGCCAAACAAGTGAAACAACTGCTGCTGACAAGAGTACGAAGAGGCCTGTGCCTTTGAATGCTGCACAAATTGCTGCCACCACAAAGCATGGCGCTCCAAATCGCGACTAAAGCCCGGCACTATTAACGTCAATTCCATCTTGCAACCTTCTTGATAACTGCCTAATGATGACAAACTGACGCCACAAAGCAAGTACTGCCAAAGTCCGCCACCCAGACTCAAATAAGGCACACCTTTTAATATTATGTTAAGTTAGGTAGGTTATACTGTCACAAAACAGTAATAACTGAGGATCCCTAATGAAGCTAGCAGCGCCACCATCCTTTCCCAACATGGCTTTAGGCCTACATTTTCGCTTACGCGAGCTCGCTGATCACGATGGCCCTGCATTTCACGAATACTACAACGATCCTGACGTAGGTCGTTATATTTTAACGCGTAAACCCAAAACACCGGAAGACGCCCAACGCGATTTGAACTATTGTCGTGGTTTGTTCGCTAACGGACGTGGCATCTTTTGGGCGGTATCTACCCTGGGTGATACCCGCATGATTGGCATGGTCGGCCTCTACATCAACGCACATCACCGCCGCGCGGAAATCTGCTACGATTTGCACAAAGACTACTGGCGCCAAGGACTGATTAGCCAAGCACTCACCAAGGTGTGCAAGTACGCTTTTGAAGAACGCGGCTTGCTGCGTCTAGAAGCAATTATTGCACCGGCCAACGAACCTTCTGCCAAGCTCATCAGCAAAATAGGTTTTACTCGCGAAGGCACTTTAAAAAATTATAAGTTCTATCAAGAACGCGCTTGGGATATTGATCTGTACGCGCAAACGCGTGAAGAATATTTTCAGAAAATACAGGAAATACAAGACACACAAGACAAATAATATTTTTTTATTTCCATGACGATGCCCCAATAATCCACTGCCTAAAAAAAACCCCGCGAAGTGGCGGGGTATAAATTAATTTTTACTGCCTAGCTACTATAGAGTGTACAAGACTGAACACGCCCCAAATCAGCAATCGCATTAAGCGCCTCCTTAGAAAATCTATGTTCGCTAAGATCCACATTACCAACACCATGAACATCTTCCAAACTACTATAGAATTCCAGCTGGTTAGCTAATGACGCTGCATTGTCAAATACTCCTGATGTTTCTTTATTCAATCTTGGTGAATATGCCATTCCCATTCCCCTTATAAAATTAAATTTGTTTAAGCTTTCCTTAAGGTTTTATTAAAAATTCCGTTTGTAAATAAACACGTTATGATCCTCGAACTACTGACGATTATAAAATGGATTGCTGCAAAATAAAAGACTAAATCACTATTTATTTTTACTTAGTGTACTGACGCGGCAATCACATACGATTATACTAGGATGCGAAAAACAGATAACCAGTGGAAAATACATGCGTTTTCTTGAAGATGACAATCTCGGTGATTACACCATCCGCGGCTACCAACCGGGGGAAATTAAAGTGGATAATCAAACACATACGCACAGCTTGGTGATCTCGGCCCACCGGCTTATCAGTGATTGGCCTCCACAGTCACTCGCAGAGCTCAAAGCAGAGCACTGGGGGTGTATTTTGGCGTTGCAACCCAAGGTGCTGCTGTTGGGCACCGGTTTGCGCTTTCAATTACCAGAGAAATCTCTATTAAAACAGTTAACTAGACACAATATTGGTGTAGAATGCATGGATACCGCCGCCGCTTGCCGTACTTTTGTGGCGCTAATCGCCGAAGGTCGCGAAGTTGCCGCCGCCCTGCTGATACGCTAGAGGAGCAAGGAATGAAACTCATAATCGCCAGCAGCCAAATTGACTTGTTAGTTGGAGACATCGAAGGCAACTGTGAACGCATCATCGAGCAGGCACGCGCGGGAAAAGCCGCTGGCGCTGATCTGGTGGTCTTCTCTGAGCTGTGTTTGACCGGCTACCCGCCTGAAGATCTGCTGTTTCGCTCTGCCCTGTATCAACGCGTCAATGCTGCCCTGCAACGCTTGCAAGCTGAGGTCCGTGATATTGCCATCATCGTCGGCTATCCCAGCCAGATCGAGGGTAATTGTTACAACTGTGCTGCTTTTTTAGAAGACGGCAAAGTCCACGCCACTTATCGCAAACAATTGTTGCCCAATTACACCGTGTTCGATGAAAAGCGCTATTTTGCGCGCGGCAAAAATCCTGCCATTGTGAATTTTAAAGATACAAAAATTGGTTTATTAATCTGCGAAGATCTGTGGCAGCCAGAACCATTACGCGCAACTGTCGATGCCGGCGCACAATTAATCATCAGTATTAACGCCTCACCTTTTTCTGCCACCAAAGCCTCAAAACGTGAAGAATTACTGGCCAAACGTGCGCGCGAATCCAACTGCCCAATTGTTTATGTCAATCAAGTTGGTGCACAAGATGAATTAGTCTTTGATGGTGGCTCCGTCATCATCAATGCACAAGGTGAAGTCACACAACGCGGTAGTTTTTTTCAAGAAGAATTATTAATCACCGAGTTTGCAACCAATCATCCACCCATCCCACAAAAATACCCCGTAGCCGACCTGCCAAGCGATGAAGCTTATATTTACCAAGCGTTAGTGTTAGGCGTAAAAGATTATGTGAAAAAAAATAATTTTCCCGGGGCACTATTGGGTTTATCCGGCGGCATTGATTCAGGCTTAATGGTTGCTATTGCTGTGGATGCTTTGGGTAAGGAAAATGTAGAAGCGGTCATGATGCCAACACAATACACCGCTGATATCAGCCTTGCAGATGCCGCTGAGCAAGCAAAGCTGTTGAGCGTTAAATATCACGTGATTAATATTGAAAATATATTTCATGCTTTTCTTGATAACTTAAAGCCAATCTTTGCTGGAAAAAAAGTCGACACCACAGAAGAAAATATTCAAGCGCGCTGTCGCGGCACGCTATTAATGGCGATGTCTAATAAATCCGGAAAAATTGTTTTAGCCACCGGCAATAAAAGTGAGATGGCCGTGGGTTACGCTACTTTGTATGGTGATATGGCGGGTGGATTTGCAGCACTCAAAGACGTACCGAAGACCTTAATTTATCGTTTAGCCAATTATCGCAACCAAATTTCAAATGTTATTCCACAGCGCATTATTGATCGCCCCCCTTCTGCAGAATTAGCCCCTGATCAAAAAGATGAAGACAGTTTACCACCTTATAATATATTGGATGAAATTTTAGATCGCTATATCGCCAAAGAACAAAGTTACGAAGAAATTTGCGCTGCCGGCTTTACGCCGGCAATTGTAAAAAAAGTTATTCAACTAGTCACCCGCAACGAATACAAACGCCGCCAAGCACCCACCGGAATTCGCATTAGCCAACATGCTTTTGGCAAAGATCGCCGCTATCCGATTAGTTCAGGGTATCATAAGAGTTTAAACGATTAAATTGCAACGATAAGAGACTTCTTTATGATTTTTGGATACCGCGATCAAGTCGCGGGATGACGGTGCAAAGTGAACCCCGTCGATTTTAATGCCAGCAAAATTTATTTAAAAAGCCATCTAAAGGCACGGACTCTTTTTCCTTTTTTATTTTTAAGCAGTATTGGTGATGTTTGCTTGAGCGCTGTGCGCGACAGGGATGTCGCGTTCAAGCCTACAGGGATGTATTTACGGCGTGCGAGAGAGCAAATATCACCAATACTGCTAGCCCCATTTTTTATTTCCCCGCCCGCAACAAAGCCAGCGAGGAAAAGAGCCAAAATAGAAATGATTTATTTTTCTTGCTGGCACGGCGCGTTGTTTTTTTCAACAACCCGGTCGCAAGCGACCAAGATTGTTTCCTTATTCGATTTCGCCTGCGCGGGAGGCCCGCGTTATCGGCGACCAAAAGGGGGTATTTCATGACTCCCCTTTGGAATCCCAATCGATTTTAATGCCAGCAAAATTTATTTAAAAAGCCATCTAAAGGCACGGACTCT
>CAZGQK010000030.1:0-2358 GCA_964527645.1 uncultured Legionellales bacterium
GATCACATATTAGAACATGCGCCGAATTATCAGGAAATTATTCGAGCTGAACAAGCGGATATGACGCAAACAGACATTCCCTATTTTTCTTGCATTTGCGATCAAAATAAAATATTAGACAGCCAAGATAACGCGCTTGCTATTCGCTTGCAAAAAACCGGCTGGCAATTGTTGCAACAACAAGTCAAGCGCGGTTTAAATGAAGAAGACCTGCAACGTCAAATGAAAATTATTGCCAACAGCTATGAAGCTATGCAGATGAACATTGAGTTGGAGCGACTGGGTCGTAGTAAACATAAATTGGTATCTCCCACTAAAAAAGTGGTTTTACCAGTTTCGTTAGGCATTCATGCGAACAGTTTGGCTTTTCAATTAGTCGATGAGCTAGCTGCATCGGCGATTAGTAGGCCAAATACGGCGGTTTGGCCGACCATTGATATACAACACGACATGACTTGGAATCCTGCCTTTACCGAAATGAATTTATACAATGGGTCGATGGGCTTTGCTTTATTATTTGCTATGGCCAATAAAATACGTCCGCAGCCACGTTTGCAGCGTTTGTTGGATAAAATTGTTTTGCATTTTTCACAAACCTTAGATGATTTTATTAAAACTGAGAAAAAACCTTATGGTATATTTGCCAGTATCGGCGCTTTTTCCGGCTGGGGTTCGGTTATTTACACACTTTATCATTTACACCAGTGTGATCCCGGCAAGCAATACAAAAAATTGCTGCGCCAATGTGTTGTGCAAGCGCAAAAAGTCATTGCTGAGGATAATTCTTTGGATATTATTGACGGCTGTGCCGGCTTATTATTGGTGTTGGGTCGGGTGAAAAAATGCTTAACGCCAAAACTTTATAATCAAGCAGCAGATGCCTGTGTGCAGCGCTTATTACATTGCTATCCTGATCCAGCACAATTAAGTGATCAGATGAGTAGCTTGTCGACGCAGCCATTGTGTGGTTTTTCACACGGTGTAGCCGGTATGGTTCTGGCGTTGGCCAGTTATAGTGGCACTAAGGCTAAAGGACAGGTTAAGCGGTGGATTAAGGCGGGGCTGGTATATGAGCGTCTTTGCTTTTCTGTCAGCAAACAGGATTGGCCCGACTTTCGTACACTTGAAGGGATGACAAAAACCTCGTCGGGACCGATCTATATGTCAGCGTGGTGTCATGGTGCTGCGGGGATTGGGTTGGGGCGTATTGGTTTGTGTGAATTTATCAATGATAAAAAAATAGAGGGTGAGATTCGCGCGGCTATTAATACAACGATTAAATCTTTTTCGAATCAGGGTCTATTATCGCTTTGTCATGGTGATTTAGGTAATTTTGATTTATTGCTTACGGCCGCTCAGCGCTGTCCTCAGTTAGTGGATAAAGTGCAAATGGAGGGCATTCGTGCTGCGTTGTTGACGCGTATTCATCAACATGGAGTGAATGACTATCTACAAGGTCGTGGTGGCATCGTTGGCCTAATGATGGGTAAGGCTGGGGTTGCTTATGAATTATTGCGCATTGCTTATCCTGATCAGGTACCCAGCGTGCTATTGCTGGACAAATAGTGACTTTTCCTCTAGTCTAAAAAGGCACTGTGTGCGTGAGCTCGAAGCGGTTGAATAAGGTATTTTAGGGTTAGCAATGGCAAACACATTTGACCTTGACGAAGGTAAAACTCAGCACCATTGGCAAACGTTTAAAAAGCTATGCCGATTGTTATGGCCGCAAAATCAGCCTGCTTTGCGTGTGCGTGTGGTGTTTTCCATACTGTGCTTGATCCTTGCCAAAGTGCTTAGCATTTCTATCCCCTTCTTTTATAAATACGCAGTCGATGCGCTTTCGCTAAAAGCCACAATTCTAGTAGTGCCAGTTTTTTTAATTGTTGCTTATGGTGTGGCAATGGCAGTAAGCCAACTATTTGGCGAATTTCGTGATTTATTGTTTGTTAAAGTAGGTCAGCATGCGCTGCGTCATGCAGCACTTGATACCTTTAAACATTTGCATCAATTGTCACTTAAATTTCATCTCGATCGTCAAACGGGAGGTTTGGCGCGTATTATTGATCGCGCGGTGCAGGCTATTCAGTTTGTTTTATGGGTTATGCTTTTTAATATTTTACCCAATATTTTTGAGCTAATCGTCGTGTGTATTATTTTTGCCGTTAAATTTAATTTGTTATTTGCTGCAGTTGCGTTTTTAACGGTGTTCTCGTATTTAGCTTGCTCTTTTTTAATTACCGAATGGCGCATGAAGTTTCGTCGTGCCGCCAATCAAGCGAGCAATAGGTCCAGTACTATTTCCGTTGATAGTTTGCTTAATTTTGAAACGGTTAAATATTTCAATAACGAACAGCATGA
>CAZGQK010000030.1:2368-10724 GCA_964527645.1 uncultured Legionellales bacterium
CATGAGTTTGATCGCTATAATGGTGCCCTCAAAGATTATCAGCAAGCGATGATTAAAGCGCAGTACAGTTTATCTGGTCTCAATAGCGCCCAAGCGCTTATTATTAGTGTTGGTTTGTCAATCATTATGCTGTTGGCGGCGCGGGGTATTGTGCACCAACAAATGTCGATTGGTGATTTTGTATTGGTTAATATGTTAATGATGCAGCTTTATCAGCCGTTAAGATTTATTGGTGCTTTTTATAATCAGGTGAAACAATCACTAACTGATATGGAGAAAATGTTTGAGTTGGTAGCTGAAAAAACGGAAGAGCATGATTCACCCAATGCCCCAGACATTTCTATTGAGCAAACTACGGTTGCTTTTGACTGTGTGAGTTTTCATTATCAAGCAGAGCGTACGATTTTAACGGATGTGAGTTTTGAGGTTCCTGCTGGGAAAACCGTTGCTATCGTCGGCCCGAGTGGGTCGGGAAAATCGACGATATCACGTTTATTGTTTCGTTTTTATGATCCACAGTCGGGTTCGATTAAAGTTGCCGGTCAAGATATAAAGAACTTTAGCGCAAAATCCTTGCGTACTCATGTTGGCATTGTGCCGCAAGATACCGTGTTATTTAATGATACACTTGCTTACAATATTGGTTATGCCAAGCCCGATTGTTCGCTGGAAGAACTTAAACAGGTTACGGATCTTGCTCATTTAAGTGAATTTGTGAAGGTGTTGCCAGATGGCTATGATACATTAGTTGGTGAGCGTGGTTTAAAACTTTCTGGGGGTGAAAAGCAACGCGTAGCGATTGCGCGCATGTTGTTAAAAAATCCCAAAATTATGATTTTTGATGAAGCCACTTCATCGCTGGATAGTCATACTGAAAAAGAAATTCAAAAATCGATTGCCGAGATTTCTAAAAACCGTACCACGGTGATGATTGCTCATCGACTGTCGACTGTCGTCCATGCGGATAATATTATTGTCTTAAGATTTGGAAAAATTGTTGAACAGGGCACGCACCAACAATTACTCAAATTAAATAATGTCTACGCATCCATGTGGCAACAGCAAAAACAAGATGCGCAGCCCGAATAATACCACCTTGTTTTAGTTGCTAGATGAATCTTCGCTGGTCTCTTCTATGGCTTGCTTGAGATCAGTTCGATAACCTAAGGCTATGCAGGCCTCAGCTATAATAAATAGCGGCGCGATAAACAGTTGAGACAAACTTTTCATAAAGGCGGGTGCTTTTTTTTCGAAAGCATGGCCGATAAATTGCAATATCCAGCCGCCAACAAAGAAAATTAAAAAAGCAATAAGACGATATTTATTAGGACTGGGCGATGACAGCCAAGAAATAATAGCGGTGGATGGAAGCATAACGACGAGTGCAATGAAGGCGAGTTGCCAGTCCAAAAAGAAATAGTAAATCAAGCAGCCGAGCACCAATAGCCAGGCAAAGCTGACACTAAACCAATCGGCCACATCGATGTGAATCCAACTTAAAAAAATCAACACACCGATGATAACCGCGGGGATGCCAATGTAATGGGTGAGCTTGGTGGCCTGTTTGGTGTGGTGCGAGTGATAGAGCGATAGTTGTTCGATTAGTGATTTCATCAGTAACTCCTTGTCTTTGAGCGGATAGCTAATTGGCTGCATTATAACATTTTTTTCTACATTTGCTCGCCAAACTCATGGCTGGCTATTGCTCGATTGTCTTTTGCCGTGCGCTTGTCTATCATAAGCCAACTGCGGGAGATACTAATGAGCCAAATAGCGGAGCAAGGCCCAACAGAGGCCTCTGTGAACATGCCTACTACAACGCTGGGCACGCGTTTGCGTCGTCTGCGTCGTCATCCAGGTTTGCGTGCACTGGTGCGTGAGACCAGCTTGCAAGTCACGGATTTGGTGCTGCCTTTGTTTGTTAAGCAGGGACTTAGCAGTAAAGTGGCGATTGCATCGATGCCTGGGCACTTTCAACTGAGCTTGCAAGATTTGCCCGGTGAGATTGATGCGCTGAGTGCGTTGCAGATTCCAGGGGTCATGCTCTTTGGCATTCCCACTCACAAAGACGCGCAAGGTAGTGGGGCGTTAGCGGCTGATGGCATTGTGCAACAAGCGATTAGTGTGATTAAACAGCGCAATCCTGAGATGTTGGTGATTGCTGATTTGTGTTTTTGTGAATACACCGATCATGGTCATTGCGGTGTTATTCAGCCATCTTATCGTGCTGATGAGTGGACTGTTGATAACGACGCCACGTTAATTTTATTAGGCCAGCAAGCGGTAAGTTTAGCACGCGCAGGTGCTGATGTGATTGCACCCAGTGGCATGATAGATGGCATGGTAGCCGCAGTGCGCACGGCATTGGATCAAGCAGGTTTTCAAGCTATTCCGATTTTAAGTTACGCGGTTAAATACGCTTCTGCTTTTTATGGACCGTTTCGTGAAGCGGCCGAAGGATCACCACAAATGGGTGATCGCAGCGGTTATCAAATGGATATTGCCAACAGCGATGAAGCGTTGCGCGAGGCAAAGTTGGATGTTGCCGAAGGTGCGGATATGTTAATGGTAAAACCCGCGCACAGCTATTTGGATATTATTTATCGTGTTAAACACACGTTTCCGGAAATTCCTTTAGCCGCTTATCAAGTCAGCGGTGAATTCGCCATGCTAAAAGCGGCTGCCGAAAAAGGTTGGTTAGACGAACAACGTGTCATGATGGAAAGTTTAATCGCCATTAAACGCGCCGGTGCGAATTTCATTATAAGTTATTTTGCCAAACAAGCAGCGGCTTTGTTGGGGGATTAAAGCGATTTAGATCCGTGGGCAGCAATCAAGGGTGGATTTTCTGCGACGGGGGGGGCCGTTAGCCTTAAACAGCTGGTTTGATGGGGACAGGTATCATCGGGAGCGTGCACAGGATTACTGTCGTAGAGCGACTGAGCCAATTTCCTGTTCTTCTTCCCCTGCGCTCCACCACCACCGGTCCAATATATGAAAGGGTAGTCTCCGGAGGTCCCAGGGTGGGCAAACTGACATCCCAAAACCCACCGTTGTGAGCAATCACATATATCATTTATATGAGACTTTATATTCTCGGCAAGTTGCATTTCGTATACAGGGCCGTGTCCATAGGGCAGCTCTGCTGCGGTGCAGCCTGCGAATGCGAGAATGCCAAATTCACAGATGAATTCGGCCTCGGTTCTTCTTTTATCGCAATAATCTACCTCTCTAGATCCCCGCCGTCTGAGTACATGCCAGTGTCATGACGAAAAATTTTAGCATCTTTTTCACTCCTGGCATAAGAAGACCTCCAAATTAATAATAGAATGATTAAGTAATAACAAAACAGAAGGATTGGTATATGAATAAGTAATACATAAGAAGATAATTAATATTTCTTTAAGAATAAGAGTATTAGCCCCATAGATGAAGAGACTTGTTGTTCAAAAAAATCAGAATAAGTTTTGGTGATGCCTCTTGGCCAGTTATCTGAGGCTATTTTACGACTTGATCACTCTAGACTCGGCAGGTAAGATCAATGCTTAACTTAAGGGACGTTATGGCTACCAAAACGAAAACCATTTTTGCTTGCACCTACTGTGGCGCGCAATTCCCCAAGTGGCAGGGCCAGTGTGGCGAGTGTGGTAAATGGAATACGTTGATTGAGGAAGTGAATGCGCCACAAGCAGCGCATATTTCGCCGGTGGTGGCGACGAAAAAAACATCTGTGCAAACTTTAAACAGCATTGATTGCGAGCAGACGCCACGTATTGATACCGGGCTGCAAGAATTTAATCACGTGTTGGGCGGCGGTTTGGTTAGCGATGCCGCGGTTTTGATTGGCGGTGATCCGGGCATTGGTAAATCCACTTTATTATTACAAGTGTTGGCAAATTTGTCGCAACGTCATGATGTTTTGTATGTCACCGGTGAAGAATC
Organism: uncultured Legionellales bacterium; assembly: GCA_964527645.1. Lineage (GTDB taxonomy): Bacteria > Pseudomonadota > Gammaproteobacteria > CAZGQK01 > CAZGQK01 > CAZGQK01. Next base: position 6,311 of record CAZGQK010000030.1, read on the forward strand.
ACTAGCGCAGGTGGCGTTGCGTGCCAAACGTTTGGCGGTTAAACAAGATAATATTCAAGTGATTGCTGAAACGCATGTCGAACGTATTTTACAATTAGCGCAAACGCAAAAGCCAAGTATTTTAGTGATTGATTCTATTCAAACCATGTATACCGAATTAGTACAATCGGCGCCGGGTAGCGTGAGTCAAGTGCGCGAAAGCGCGCAGCATTTAGTGCGTTATGCTAAACAACAAGGAGTGGCTTTATTTTTAATCGGTCATGTCACCAAACAAGGTGCGATTGCAGGGCCACGTATTTTAGAGCACATGGTTGATACGGTGCTTTATTTTGAAGGACAAAGTGATAGTCGTTTTCGGGCGATTCGTGCGGTGAAAAATCGTTTTGGTGCGGTCAATGAATTGGGCGTGTTTGCCATGACGGATAAAGGCCTGCGTGAAGTCACTAATCCGTCGGCGTTATTTTTATCGGGCTTTAATGCCAAAGTCGCTGGTTCAACGGTAATGGTAACGTGGGAAGGAAGTCGACCCTTGTTAGTGGAAATTCAAGCGTTGGTGGATCAAAGTCATTTGGCCAATCCGCGTCGCGTCACCGTGGGTTTGGAACAAAATCGATTGGCATTGTTGTTGGCGGTTTTGCATCGTCATGCCGGCATTGCCACCTATGATCAAGATGTTTTTGTGAATGTGGTGGGTGGTTTGCGTGTGCACGAAACCGGTGTGGATTTGGCTTTATTGTTGGCGGTGGCATCGAGTTTAAAAAACAAACCCTTGCCGGCCGAGCTCGTGGTGTTTGGTGAAGTTGGTTTGGGTGGTGAAATTCGCCCAGTACCCAGTGGCCAAGAACGTTTAAAAGAAGCGGCAAAACACGGATTCAAACAAGCGATTGTGCCGTTGGGTAATAAACCTAAAAAAAATCCACCGGGCATGCAGGTGCACGCTTGCAGTGAACTGACGGACTTATTTGCTAACGATTTGTTGTGGTGAGGGTGATTGTTTGGTTGAGTCAGGCGAGTTTTAATCCTCTTTCAACAGCTAATTGCGCGGTAATCGACGGCAGAAGCAGGACTTTTTGAAGTAGCAGCAGAAGCTGAGGTTAGGGCAGTGGATGACGGTGGCGATAGCGATAGTTGGGCTTCTTGTGCTCGCTGAGACATTGGAGGTATACCCTACTTAAATATCTCATCAAAGTCGGTTACTATAGGGGCGTCTTGAATCTGCTAGGAGCGCGTCTATGTACCATCGTCATGATAAAGTTGCTGATTTTGACCCACAGCTATGGCAGTCGGTGGCTGCTGAGGTTCAGCGTCAAGAAGACAATATTGAGCTGATTGCCTCGGAAAATTACGCTAGCCCTTATGTGTTGCAGATGCAGGGGTCGCAGCTTACTAACAAATACGCCGAAGGTTATCCCCACAAACGCTATTACGGTGGCTGTGAATTTGTCGATGAAGTAGAAGAATTGGCCATTGCGCGTGCGCGGCAATTGTTTCAGGCCGATTACGCCAACGTGCAACCACATTCTGGTTCGCAGGCAAATGCCGCGGCTTACCAAGCTTTAATACAACCGGGTGATACGCTTTTGGGCATGAGTTTAAGTGAGGGCGGCCATTTAACCCATGGCACCAAGGTGAGTTTTTCAGGAAAATTTTATCACGCCGAGCAATATGGGGTGTCAGCTGAAACCGGTGAAATTGATTTTAATGTAGTGGAAGATTTAGCCAAGCAACACCAACCAAAATTAATTGTGGCGGGATTTTCTGCCTATTCACGGGTGATTGATTGGCAAAACTTTCGTGATATTGCCGATGCGGTTGGAGCTTATTTATTAGTGGATATGGCGCATGTTGCTGGTTTGGTAGCGGTGGGTTTGTATCCATCACCGGTGGGCATTGCCGATGTTACTACGAGTACAACGCACAAAACATTGCGTGGTCCACGCAGTGGTTTAATTTTAGCGAAAAGTAATCCCGAATTAGAAAAACGCTTAAATAGCGCCATTTTTCCCGGCTCACAAGGTGGGCCATTAATGCATGTCATCGCAGCGAAAGCGGTTGCTTTTAAAGAAGCGTTGCAAGCGGATTTTAAAGACTACCAACAGCAGGTGATTGATAATGCGCGGGCAATGGCTAAAGTGATTTTGGAACGTGGCTATGATGTGGTCACGGGTGGCACGGACAATCATTTATTTTTAATTGACATGGTCAGTAAAAATTTAACCGGCAAGGCCATTGAAGCTTTACTTGATCAAGCGAAAATTACCGTTAACAAAAACACAGTGCCGGGAGATCCGCAATCACCGTTTGTTACTTCTGGTCTGCGCATCGGCACCCCGGCGGTGACCACACGCGGTTTTAAACAAGCACAATGTGAGCAGTTATCGCACTGGATTTGTGATATTATGGACAAGCCTGACGATGTCGCAGTGGTGCAGCGTGTGCGTGATGAGGTTGCGGTGTTGTGTCAGCAATTTCCGGTTTATCAGGATTAAGATTGAGGAGCTTCTGTCATGCATTGTCCGTTTTGTAGTACGCAAGAAACCAAAGTCATTGATTCACGTTTGAGTGAAGATGGTGTGCAGGTTAAGCGTCGCCGCGAGTGTTTGCATTGTCAAGAACGTTTTACCACGTTTGAAACAGCGGATTTTGGTTTGCCACGCATTATTAAACGCGATGGTAGTCGCAGTAATTTCAATGTAGAAAAATTGCGAGCGGGTATTTTGCGCGCTTTGGAAAAAAGACCCGTTAGCACGGAACAAATTGATCGGGCCGTGAATCAAATTACGCATGACCTGCGTGCGAGTGGTGAGCGTGAAGCGAATTCAGCGCTAGTTGGTGAGATGGTAATGAAACAGTTAAAAAATTTAGATCAGGTCGCTTACGTGCGCTTTGCTTCTGTTTATCGCTGTTTTCAGGACGTTAGTGAATTTCATGTTGAAATAGAGAAGTTGAAAAATGACAAACAAGAAACCTAATGCTCGGCACAATGCGCGTAGCGCTGCGGTGCAAGCCTTATATCAGTGGCATTTTAATCACACGATAGCCGAGGATTTGGTGGCGCAGTTTATACAACAGAATACTGAAGCAGCATTTGATCAGAAGTATTTTAAACAATTAGTAATAGGCATTATCGCGCAGCAAGAGAATTTAGACTTATTAATTAAACCGCAGCTTGATCGTAGCTTGGCGAGTTTAAATCCTATTGAATTGGTTATTCTACGTTTAGGAACCTATGAGTTGGTGCATTGTTTGGCGGTGCCGTACAAAGTCGTGATTAATGAGGCATTAGATTTAACCAAAGCATTTGGTGCAGAAGCTGGGCACAAGTATGTGAATGCGGTATTAGATAAATTAGCACCAACGTTGCGTGCGGATGAGCTAAAAAAATAGTTCAGTTATGGCTAGTTAGCCAAGGAGGTGGAGATGATTCCGATCATCGATGTGGGGCCACTGCAATCAGGTAATGAGGATGATATAGCCGCATTGGCGGAGAGACTTTTTTCAGTCTATTCTACGCTGGGATTTGGTGTTTTGATTAACCACCCTATTCCGCAAGCTTTGACAGATCAATTGTTTGATGTCATGCATGCTTTTCACTCGTTGCCTCTGCGAGAAAAAATGCAGCTAACGCGCGCGAGAAGCTTGCGTGGTTTTATTCCACTGAATTCTTCGACTATGCGGACTTCTAAGTTGGCACGGGTTACCAAACCAAATCAAAATTCAGCTTTTATGATTATTAATGAGCTGACGTTGACTGAACAAGAACGATTTGGTCAGACTCCGTTTGCTGGTAGGCAAGTTTGGCCTGAGCAATTACCTGCATTTAAGCAAGTGAGTTTGGCGTATTACGCCAAAATGGAAGTTTTTGCGGCTCAATTGATGCGGGTTTTTGCGTTAATGTTAGGACAGGGGTTCGGTGGTTTGGCTAGTTATTTTACTCATCCCAATATTTTTATGCGCATGTCTCGGTATCCGCCGTCGATAGAAAATGGCGACCAAGATTTAATGGGTTATGCTCCACATACGGATAATGGTTGTTTAACGTTGCTCTTGCAAGATGAGGTGGGAGGTTTGCAGGTACAACATCCGGGTGGTCCTTGGTTGGATGTGCCATATCAGCGAGGTGCGCTTATTTTAAATATTGGTGATCTAATGGAATGTTGGAGCAACGGATTATTAAAAGCAACGCCGCATCGGGTTATTAATAAAAGTACGACAAAGTTTCGTTATGCGGCACCGTTTTTTTATAATTGTAATTTTGAAAGTGTAGTGGCGCCTTTGTCTTCCTGTGTGAGTGAGGAGCATCCTGTGCGTTATAAACCTATTGCCTTTGGTGAAACCCTTAGAGAGAGTATTTTAGAAAATTACAGTGTGTTAGAGCGGCTGTGATAGAAACTGGCAGGGTGCGTTTACTTCT
>CAZGQK010000030.1:10734-19542 GCA_964527645.1 uncultured Legionellales bacterium
ATAAATATCTTCTTCAGCCATATTACCATTTACTTCTTTTTTTGGTTTTCACATTGATGCAAGTGTCATGCAGGACCTTATTCCGCAAGTAGGATTGAGAGCATGAGTGAAAGATTACTGCCAGTCCAAAATAATTTTACCGCATTGTTTGGTTTTCATGACCGCGAAGGCTTCTTCAAAGTCATCAGCAGGAAAATGATGGGTTATGAGTGGTGTTAAATCTAAGCCGCTTTGCAATAGGGCGACCATCTTATACCAGGTTTCGAACATTTCTCGGCCATAAATCCCTTTTAAAAATAAGCCACGAAAAACTAGCTTATCCCAATCGATAGCCACTGTTTCTTGACCGGATAGCCCCAATAAGGATAGGCGTGCGCCGGTGTTCATGGCATCAATCATGGCGTTAATGGCGTTACTGAAACCAGAGACTTCTAGACCAACATCAAAACCTTCGGTCATGCCTATTTTATGCATAACCTCTTGTAACTTTTTAGCCATATCTTCAGCTGTTTTGCAGTCAGAAACGTTAACGGCCTCGGTGATGCCAAATTTCTCGGCTAATTTTAACCGGTAATCGACGATATCGGTAATGACAATATGGCGCGCGCCCGCATGTCGACACACTGCTGCTGCCATCATGCCAATGGGTCCGGCGCCGGTAATAAGCACATCTTCACCGACTAAATCAAACGATAGGGCGGTGTGTACCGCATTGCCAAAGGGGTCGAAAATAGAAACCAGGTCGTCATCAATGCTATCTGGGACTTTAAAGGCATTGAAAGCTGGTAATGCTAAATATTCAGCAAAGGCCCCGGGTCGATTAACGCCAATGCCGTAAGTGTTGCGGCATAAATGGGTGTGGCCGCCACGGCAATTACGACAGTGTCCGCAAGTGATGTGGCCTTCACCGGAGACACGATCACCTATTGCAAAGCCATTAACATTATCGCCTATTTTAACAATTTCACCGACAAATTCATGGCCTACGTGCATAGGCACGGGAATGGTTTTTTGTGCCCATGCATCCCAGTTGTAGATGTGTAAATCGGTACCACAAATAGCTGTCTTTTTGATTTTAATTAAAACCTCGTGGTTTTTTATTTCTGGCACATCTTCTGTGCTTAACCACAGACCAGGTTCTGCTTTTAATTTTGCTAATACTTTCATTTTGCTCATGATATAATCCCCATTTCTTTGCCAACAGCTGTAAATGCCTTAATGGCGCGTTCTATTTGTTCTGGTGTGTGTGCTGCTGACATTTGTGTGCGTATTCTCGCTTTCGCTTTGGGTACAACTGGATAGGTGAAGGCAATCACATAAATGCCGTGTTTAAGTAATTTATCGGCCATTTCTGCTGCCACGCGTTCTTCGTAGAGCATGACAGGAATAATCGGATGGTTGCCGGGGACTAAGTCAAATCCGGCCTTTTCCATGCCATCACGAAATTGTTTTTGATTGGCTTGTAATTTTTCTCTTAGTTCATCGCTTTTTTCTACTAGATCAACAGCCACAATAGAAGTGGCGGCAATGACAGGTGCTACAGCATTGGAAAATAAATAAGGTCGTGAGCGATTTTTTAATATTTTAATTAATTCAGGTTTGCCGCAGGTGTAACCACCAGAGGCGCCGCCTAGGCCTTTGCCTAACGTGCCGGTTAAAATATCAATGCGTCCTTCAACGCCACAAGCTTCAGGAGTACCGCGACCATGTTTGCCCACAAAACCGGTGGCGTGAGAGTCATCGACCATCACCAGTGCTTTGTATTGATCGGCCAGGTCACAAATGGCTTTTAAGTTGGCAATAATGCCATCCATAGAAAATACGCCATCGGTAGCAATTAATTTAAAACGTGCACCCGCCTCATCAGCGGCTTTTAACTGCGCTTCTAAATCTTGCATATCATTATTTTTGTAGCGAAAACGTTTGGCTTTGCAAAGACGCACGCCATCAATAATGCTGGCGTGGTTTAATTGATCGCTGATTAAGGCATCATCAGTAGTTAAGAAACTTTCAAACAAACCGGTATTAGCGTCAAAACAGGAGGCATAGAGAATAGTGGCTTCCATATGTAGAAATTCAGAAATTTTATTTTCCAATTGTTGGTGCACTGTTTGTGTGCCACAAATAAAACGCACCGATGACATGCCGTAGCCATATTTTTTTACAAATTTTTGTGCAGCATTGACTAGTGTTGGGTCATTGGAAAGTCCTAAATAATTATTAGCGCAAAAGTTTATAACTTTATCTCCATTGTCTAATGTAATTTCTGCATCTTGTGGTGAGGCAATCACGCGTTCATATTTATAAACACCGGCTTCCTTAATGTTGCCTATTTCGTCACGTAGATGTTGGTAGAATTTTTCATTAGACATTTGGGTGCTCCTTTGCATTCAATGTTAGTTTGTTATTCGCCGTGAATGCGCTTATTTTATAGGAATAGCAAGACTTGTCTACCTATTTCTCATTATAGTGGATGACAGCGGAACTTGTGTAAATGATAGCTTTTTCTTTATGTTACTCAGTGGGTTAGATTTTTATCAAGAGCGAAAGTGAGGGGTAGATTGGGGCAACCTGCCTTGGATTTTGTTGTGTTGATTAGATTGATGGCAGAAGGGTTTTTTTGGCCATAACAGCTATTCATCTGAGATGTCGCCAAACATTTCGCTAGCATCGGTCATTTGTGATTTAGTCAATGCTTCAACTTTCTGTGTGGCATCATTAATGGCTGCAGCAATTAAATCTTCAACGATGTCTTTATTTTCTTTTAATATTTCATCACTGATGTCTACTTTTTTAACACTATAGCGACCTGACATCGTTATTTTTATAGCGCCGGCACCGGATTCACCAAACACTTCAGTGTGTTCTAATTTTTTCTGTGCCTCTTGCATCATTTCTTGCATCTTTTTAGCATTTTTTAGTAGGCTGCCCAAATTAAATTTACTCATTTTATTTCCTTACAGTTTGATTATTCAGTTTCAGTTAGGATGGCTGCGCGGCTTTTAACAGCAAAGGCCAACGTGTTGCCATCTAGATATTCCAGTTCGCCGCCAACAGGTACGCCATGTGCAATACGTGTGCAGGGCGTGTTTAATTTTGTAATCCGTACGCCAAGATAATGCGCTGTCGCTTCACCTTCTGCAGTAGAATTGGTGGCGATAATAACTTCGGTAAAATCCTCTTGCTCAATACGGTGTAATAATTGTGCTATGCCCAGTTGTTCTGGACCAATACCGTCCAGGGGCGATAAATGGCCTTGTAATATAAAATACAGGCCTTGAAACGCGTGGGTTTGCTCGATGGCAATTTGATCAGCGGGTGTTTCAACCACGCATAAAAGCTGACGATCGCGTTTTGGGTTGCTACACAGTTGACACTGTTGGTGTTCAGTGTAGGTGTGACATTGTTCACAATAGCCGATTTTTTCAAGTGTAGTTTTGAGTGTGTGGGCTAAAGCCAGTCCTTTGGCTTTGCCAGATGAGGATAATAATTGAAAAGCCATGCGCTGTGCTGTACGTGGGCCAATCCCTGGCAGTTGTGCTAGTGCATCAATCAATTGTTGTGTCAGTTGGCTTAGCATACGCTTAATTATTAGCCTTGTTCTTCTTCATTAACGTTTAAGTTTTTAATTTCATCAGGTATTTGCATGCCATTCAGTAATTCCATGGTTTTTTCTTGGGTTACTTTTTGAACTTCTTCTGTTGCTGTTTTAAAAGCCTCACGTAAGCGCCATTTAAATTCTTTCATGCCGCCTTGTAGTGCGTTTTCAGTAAAATCGATATCCACGAATTTACCTGTTCCTGACATTTTAACGATAACTGTTTCATCCAGTGATTTTGCTGAGACCTCAAGACCTTCTAAACCTTGATAGGTGTCTTGCATTTGTGTTTGCATACCTTCCATGCTGGAGCGGATATCTTGCAATAAATTTTCTTTAGAGCCACCGCCTATGGTTGCCATGCCACCGTTGCTGCCGCCACTGCTGCCAGCATCACCGCTGTCATCTTCATCACTATTTACCACTTTTAAACCTGGATTTTCAGATTTAACACTCGATTGGAACTGATTCCAAATATCATTATTATCTGCCATTGTTATATCCTCATTTTAGTGATTGTTTATGTGTTTTTGTCGGTTTTTACTTGAACACTACCCTTGACAATGGTGGCGTCAAATAGGTTAATAATTCGTTGTACTTGTTGATCCTGTTGAATATTTTTTTCCGCATTGTTTTGTTTTTTTGCTGTTTGTTGTTTGTTAGCATTAGCCGGTGTATTTAGTATAGTAACTGGGCTCACTGCAATTTTCACTAACATTTTTTTGCCTAAATGTGTGCTTAATTGTTCGCTAATGCGTTCAATTAGACGGGGATTGAGCAAGGCTTTGTGTTTTGTATCCAGCTGCAGGTGAAAAGTGTCTTGAGTTTTTTCAATTAAACAGCAGTTTTGTGCCAAACTTAAACTTAGGCCGGTTAAATCGATGGCGGTAATTAATTGTTGCCAAGACTGGGTACTGCTATTGGTCGTACTGGCTGTAGGTGCTGTATTGATGGTATTTGTTGGTGCCTTATTTTGTTTTCCAGAAGAAATCGTGGCGGTTGTTGCGTCAGTAACGGGATCAAAGGCGAGCATGCGCAGTAGTGTCATTTCAAAGCCGGTGCGTGTGGACGGTGCAAAAGGTAGGTCGCGTTGCCCCATTAAACCTATTTGATAATAAAGTTGTACTTGTTCGGGTGATAATTGTGTCACTACTTGTTGCATGTTTTCATGCAACTCAACCTCTGCACTTGGCACCATTTGCTTGATGGCAATTTGGTGCAGCGATGCGAGCAAATCAGCCAGTGCCCGTTTAAAGTCTACGCCTTGTTGTGCTAATTGTGCGCTGCTAGCTAATAATTGATTGCCGTCTTGTTGTGCGAGTGCGAGTAAGATCTCGTATAAATGTTGTGGTTCGATGGTGCCGAGCATGGATTTAACGTCTACTTCGTTCACACAGCGGTTGCCATAAGCAATGCATTGATCCAGCAAGCTTAAGGCATCGCGCATGCTGCCGGTAGCTGCTTTAGCAATTAATTGGGTGGCTTTTTCTTCGTAGGGAATTTTTTCCTGTGTCAGGATATGCTGTAGATGTTTGGCAATTTGTTCAGGTGTCATTTGTAATAAGTGAAATTGTAAGCAACGTGATAATACGGTAGCTGGTAATTTTTGATGATCAGTAGTGGCTAACAAAAATATGACATGTGCTGGAGGCTCTTCCAATGTTTTTAATAGCGCATTAAAGCTGTGTCCAGAGAGCATGTGGACTTCATCGATAATGTAAACTTTGTAGCGGCCTTTGGTTGGCAAATATTGCACATTGTCTAATAATTCGCGTGTGTCTTCGACTTTAGTGCGCGAAGCAGCATCCACTTCATAAAGATCCATGAAACGTCCGGCATCAATTTCGTTGCAGTGATTGCAAGCCCCACAGGGATTAGCACTGATGCCTTGTTCGCAGTTAAGACATTTAGCAATGATGCGTGCCAAAGTGGTTTTGCCGACACCACGCGTGCCGGTAAATAGATAAGCATGATGCAACTGTTGTTGATTTAGTGCATTGCTGAGCGCTTGAACAGCGTGAGACTGTCCAATCATTTGCTCAAAATTTTTAGGCCGCCAAGTGCGTGCTAATGCTTGTGCGCTCATTTATTTTCTTATCCTTCACGTTTACTCAATTTGGTGGCGGTCACATCAGCCACACCTCGGCGCTCGAATTTACTGCTACCGTTGCTCCCTTCCAGGCCTGGCGGAGTTTACAATATATCGCCGCGAGGGAACCGATGTGCCCACCATGTTTACAGTAGCGCCCCATGGAGTGCTACTCTTTTCTATCAAACTTATTACCTGGCGGAGAGAGAGGGATTACTCGGGGCCGTCCCTGGCCCCTTGGCCTACGGCCCGCGCTTTGCGCGTTCAAAATGTGCTTTCCTGCACATTTTGCCGAACCCCGCTTTTTATAAACCGAGGGCTCGAATCCTTCTGATTCCAGTTTGCCAGCTTAGCAAACTTGTTCTTTCTATCAAACTTCTTACCTGGCGGAGAGAGAGGGATTCGAACCCTCGGTGTGCCGTGAAGCACACACACGCTTTCCAGGCGTGCCCCTTCGACCGCTCGGGCACCTCTCCCCGAGCCGAAGATTAAACTAGAATGCTACTTTTCGCAATTCCAATTTCCAAATCAGGATGATAGGGTAACACGTGGAGCTTAAGATAGTCTTAACGATGCAATCTGATTGAGCCTTTGTGTCACTACATAAAGTTAAGGTCAGATTAATATTTGTCGCAATATTTGTTCATAAATACGGCTAAGCGCTTCTAAATCATCTAATTTTACGCATTCATTGCTTTGATGAATGGTGGCGTTACAGGGGCCAATCTCAATCACCTGGCAGCCCATGGGTGCAATGAAGCGCCCGTCGGAAGTACCGCCACTGGTGCTGAGTTTAGGCTCGTAGCCGCAAGTATCGGTAATGGCATTGATAGCTGCTTGGGTTAGCTCACCTGGCTGTGTGTAGAAAGGGTTGCCCGAGAGTTGCCATTTGATGTCATAAGTTAGGCCGGATTCATGCAAACATTTTTCCAGGCGCTGTTTTATTTGTTCGGCAGTAATGGCTGTTGAGAAACGAAAATTAAACTGCGTGCTAAGGCTGCCCGGGATGACATTGAGTGCACCGACGCCGCTGGCGATATTGGAAATTTGAAAAGCGGTGGGGGGAAAGTGTTCATTGCCATTGTCCCACTGGAGCTCACATAATTGCTGTAAAACGGAAAGGCTGTGGTGAATCGGATTATCGGCTTGGTCTGGGTAAGCAATATGACCTTGTTTACCGTAAATGGTTAAATCACCGTGCAAACTACCACGGCGGCCTATTTTAACGGTGTCGGCAATTTTTTTTACACTACTGGCTTCACCGACCACGCAATATTGTGGTTGAATATTTTGTTGTTGCAGATATTCGACAATTTTCGGTGTGCCTCCGATATTATCGCCTTCTTCGTTACTGGTTATCATAAAACCAATAGAGCCTTGGTGTTGAGGATGCTTTTTAATAAATTGTTCGCTAGCATGAAGCATAGTAACTAAGCCACTTTTCATATCGGCTGCACCGCGACCATACAAATAACCATCACGAATGGTGGCGGTAAATGGCGGCGATTGCCAATCCTCTGTTGGACCCGGCGGCACCACATCGGTGTGACCGGCAAATACGATTAAAGGTTTTTGTTCGCCACGTTGCGCCCAAAGATTTTTTACATCACCGCACGGTAAATGGGTGAGCTTAAATCCGAGTCGTTCAAGGTGTTTGGTTAATAATGCTTGGCAGCCAGCATCGTCTGGTGTGACGGATGCTCGGTTAATGAGCTCTTGGCAAAGTGAAGTGATGTCGATACTCATAAAAGTTTAATCCCGCATGCGTAATAATTCATTGATGGCCGTTTTTTGGCGTGTTTTAGCGTCAACTTGTTTAACAATAATGGCGGCATAGCTGCTGTATTTTCCATCTTTGCTGGGTAAATTGCCGGGAATGACAACGGCACCAGCGGGCACACGGCCGTAAATAATTTCTTCTGTGTGGCGATTGTAAATGGGTGTGCTTTGTCCAATAAAAACCCCCATGGAAATCACGGCGTTTTCTTCAATGACGACACCTTCGACAATTTCTGAGCGTGCCCCAATAAAACAATTGTCTTCAATAATAGTGGGGTTGGCTTGCAGGGGTTCGAGAACACCGCCAATACCAACGCCACCGGAAATATGCACATTTTTACCAATTTGCGCGCAGGACCCAACGGTCGCCCAGGTATCGATTAAAGTTCCGCTGTCTACATAAGCACCAATATTGACATAGCTTGGCATTAACACACAGTTGGGGGCAATATAGCTACCTTCACGGACGCAGGCGGGAGGGACAATTCGGACTTGATCAGCAGCAAAACGTGCTTGATCATAATCGGCATATTTTAACGCGACTTTATCGTAATAATGGGTGAAATGGTCGCTGATTATTTGATTTTTGCCAAATTTGAAAGATAGTAGAATCGCTTTTTTTAACCACTCATTAACCTGCCATTGTCCATTAATTTTTTCAGCAACACGCGCTTGCCCGCTGTTGAGTTGTGTCATAATAGTTTGTAAGGCTTCTTTTAATTCACGGGAATTCTGTGGTTGATCAGTGTTGAAAATGGTTTCTATGAGTTGTTTTATTGCATCCATGGGGGCCCTTAGGTTGGCTACTTGATCGTGATTTCATTTAACCGCAATGCTGCTAGGGAATCAAGAAATGCTGATTGGGCTTGGTTGGGCGAAATAGCTTTTTCGCTAGAAATTTATAAAGGTGAGGTCAGGGTTTGTTTGCTTGGTTCTTTGTGTTGGTCAACTAACTAAGCACAGGTAAAATTAGATCAAAATAGGAGCTGTGTGTCTTTGGCGCGAGATTCTTCCAAGAATTGACGTTGCACAATCGGCCAAGTATGATCTCCTATCTTATGGTGTCAGTTCGGGGTATAGCGCAGTCTGGTAGCGCGCCTGCTTTGGGAGCAGGATGTCGGGGGTTCGAATCCCTCTACCCCGATCAAATAGCGTAGGATTGGCGCCTGTAGCTCATTTGGATAGAGCATCGGCCTTCTAAGCCGAGGGTAGCAGGTTCGAGTCCTGCCAGGCGCACCAGTAGCGTATTGGTAGACGTGGTGAACGTAGCTCAGTTGGTAGAGCTCCGGATTGTGATTCCGGCGGTCGTGGGTTCAAGCCCCATCGTTCACCCCACTTACTG
>CAZGQK010000031.1:0-17463 GCA_964527645.1 uncultured Legionellales bacterium
TAAAACTATTTAATTTTGCTTCCACCACCACAAAGTCAATGTCTGTTTGTGGTAGTTTTTTAAATGATAAAGAAAAATTCGCCAATGCTTGTTTTAATAATTGCGTTCCCAAACTCACAGATTCCCCACGTCGCTGTGTTTTTAAAAAATGGCGAATACCACTACGTGCTTTACTAGTTACCACAAAATCCAACCAAGCTGGGTTTGGCCTTGCTCCAAGGGTGGTAATCACTTCCACTGTCTGGCCACTTGAAAGTTGTGAAGATAGTGGCGCCAATTGTCGATCGATTTTTGCTGCCACACAAGTATTTCCCACATCGGTATGCACCATATAGGCAAAATCTACTGCCGTCGCGCCAACGGGCAATTGCATAATATTTCCCTTCGGCGTAAATACGTACACCTCATCAGGAAATAAATCCACCTTAACACTTTCAATAAATTCCAAAGAATTACCACTACTTTGCTGCAATTCTAACAAATTTTTCACCCATCTTTCTGCGCGAAGTTGTGAACTATGCATTTTTTGATCCGAGCCTTTATATAACCAGTGTGCCGCAATGCCGGTCGTTGCCATGCGGTGCATATCCAGGGTACGAATCTGTACTTCAACCGGCAGACCATAAGGACCAAATAGGCTTGTATGTAAGGACTGATAACCATTGGCTTTTGGAATAGCAATATAATCTTTAAATCGTTCAGGTACCGGTTTAAACAAACGATGAATCACGCCTAATGCTCGATAACACGTGTCCACACTATCAACGATAATACGAAAAGCATAAACATCCATAATCTCATTAAAAGGAACATGTTTTCTGTGCATTTTACGATAAATGCTATAGAGATGTTTTTCTCGACCCGAGATGGTACAGGAAGGCAGATTACTTTCCTTTAACCCATCCTTTAATGCCTTACCAATTAAATTCAATATTTTTTTACGATCCCCACGTGCCTTACGCACCGATTCTTTTAATACACGATAACGCAACGGATACAGAGCAGAAAAACTGAGCTCTTCTAACTCGGTTGATATTTCATGCATGCCTAAGCGCTTGGCGATGGGGGCAAAAATTTCCAATGTCTCACGCCCAATACGATTTTTTCTAGATTCCGACAAAGCTCCTAAAGTACGCATATTGTGCAAACGATCCGCCAGCTTTACCAAAATAACACGAATATCTCGCGACATGGCCAAAACCATTTTGCGAAAATTCTCTGCTTGCGCCTCAGCACGGGTAATAAATTCAATTTGTGTCAGCTTACTCACACCATCGACTAATTCGGCCACTTGCTCACCGAATTTTTCTATCAACTTTTGTTTATCCACCGGAGTATCTTCGATGACATCGTGCATAAGCGCCGCCATGATGGTTTCATGGTCCATTTCTAACTCTGCCAAGATGCAAGCAACTGCTAGGGGGTGGGTAATATAAGGCTCACCAGAAACGCGACTTTGTCCTTGATGCGCCTCAAAAGCAAGCAAGTAGGCCTGCTCAATTGCTTCAATTTGCTCGGGGAGTAAGTATTGACACTTACGACGCAACTTTCTCAGCAAACGCATTAAGTTCTCTGCTCCTAATTACTCAAACCTTTTTTTAGGAAAGAGGATCTGAAGAATCATCCTCTGAATCTGTTTTTGTTTTAGTCTCATCAGTCTCCGCAGGTGCCTCAACCTTTGGCTCAGTTTCAACCTTTACCTCGACCTCGACTTCAGTCACATCAACTGCCGCCTCAGTTTGTTCCCCAAAAACTTCGTCCATCGCCTTTTGCGCTGGGTCAATAAAAATGTTTTCTTCCGTCAGCGCCTCAACAGGCTTCCTAGTGATATCATTGCCTGCGGCAATCTCTCGCAACGCTACAACCGTAGGTTTGTCGTTATCCAAAGGAACTGTGGCTTCAACACCACCCAATTGCAAATCTCGAGCGCGTTTACTGGCTTTTAACACCAAGTCAAAACGATTTTCCACATGTTTCAAACAATCTTCAATGGTTACCCTTGCCATATTTTACCTCTTAAATCAATGAGTTAGCTTCCTGAGGTGTCTACTGAATAAACATAAACTCAAACTCGTGTTCCTCAGTCTACTAATTTTACAACAGATCTTCTAGTAGATTTCGAAATCTTCGTTCCTGAACACCGCGCGCGAGGCGGTGTGAATGAATAATGGCACCCAAATCAGCAAGCGCTTGATCAAACTGATCGTTAACACACAAATACTGAAACTCCTTATGATGCGCTATTTCCTCACGTGCCGCAGCCAATCGCTGCTCAATGACAGCCCGCGCGTCTTGCTTGCGCGATAAGATACGTTGACGCAAAATTTCCATTGAAGGAGGCACAATAAAAATCGAAATCGCCTGCGGAAATTGCTGAAAAATTTGCTGAGCCCCCTGCCAATCAATTTCCAAAATCACATCCAAATCCTGTTCCAATTTCTCCATTACCCAACGTTGACACGTCCCATAATAGTGATCAAACACTTTGGCGTATTCTAAAAATTCATTTTTTTTGATCATTTCCTCAAAGCGGCTGAGATCTACGAAATGATAATCCACACCGTCCTGATCCTGCGGCCGCGGCGCGCGAGTGGTATAAGAAATAGAAACCACTAACTGCGGATCCTTCTCCACCAACGCTGTCACCAAAGATGTTTTACCCGCTCCTGATGGTGCCGCAATTACAAACAACCGACCCTGCATAACTCCTCCCATTATTCTTAAGTTTGTAAACACACTTTTGCAAACTTTTCCCTAATCTTTTTTATTCAACATTTTGCACTTGCTCGCGCATTTGCTCAATAGCAACCTTTAATTCTACCGCTGCTTGCGTTAAGCCAGCATCGACTGACTTACTGCTTAACGTGTTAGCTTCTCGATTCAATTCCTGCATTAAAAAATCTAGGCGTCGCCCCACCACACCGCCTTTACCTAAAATACGCCGCACCTCTTCGACATGTGATTTAAGCCGCTGCAACTCTTCTGCAACATCCATTTTTTGCGTCAGCCAAACCATTTCTTGTTCTAGGCGATCTTTATCTAACTCAAGGCGCATTTCTTCAAAACGTGCAAGAATTTTTTCGCGTTGTTTTTTCAATAAAACAGGTAGCTCCTGCGTTACTTTTTCGACTTGTTCCTCGATCACAGCCAAGCGCTGCATTAAAAAATCTTTTATTCCTTCCCCTTCTTTGCAACGCATCTGTAACATTTCTTCAAGCGCTTGTTGCAATAAAACCAAAGCTTCTTTATTCACTTGTTGCATATGGGTTTCTTTAATTTGCAAAACACCCGGCCAATTTAAAACATCAACAACCTGGGTTGTTGCTACCGGAAAAATATCACTCACCTGTTTGCTCGTTTGCGCTAATTGCTTGGCTAGATTTTCGTTGAACTCAAAGTCGAAAGGAACGTCTTCGCCTGGGTAAAATTTTAAATTCAATTCCACCTTGCCACGCTTAAGAACACGCGCTGTTTGTTCGCGCGCTAGCTTTTCAATCACCCGCAGCGCTTCGGGCAAGCGCACACTCACTTCTAGATAACGATGATTGACCGAGCGCAACTCCCAAGTCAATGAACCCCACTGCGCTTGCGTGGCACTGCGGGCAAATGCCGTCATACTGGCAATCATGATTTCTTCCCTCTCCATTATTATTGCGTGAATAATAACATAACTCACATAAAAATTAAGGTTATTCAACCCGCTTTCACCTGGCAAGTGAAAAACACCTGTATTTACTCTCACCAGTAAATGGTTATACTAGGGCGGTGCCGCTAGGCTATAGCAAGTTAACACCACAAAAAAACGAGGACAAATATGCGCCCCAGCAAAAGACAACTCAATGAAATGCGAGCCATTTCTTTCACCCGCCACTTCACCCAACACGCTGAAGGCTCCGTTTTGGTTTGCTACGGCAACACCAAAGTCTTGTGTAACGCCAGTATTGTCCCCGGCGTTCCTCGATTCTTCAAGGATGCCAAACAGGGCTGGTTAACCGCCGAATACGGTATGTTGCCTCGCTCAACCAACGAGCGCATGTCACGCGAAGCCGCGCGCGGTAAACAATCTGGGCGCACCGTTGAAATCCAACGTCTTATCGGCCGCAGCTTGCGTGCGGTTGTCGATTTAAAGCTTCTGGGCGAATACACCATTACGTTAGATTGCGATGTTATCCAAGCTGACGGAGGCACACGTACCGCTGCGATTAGCGGCAGCTGCGTTGCTCTAATCGATGCCTTGAACACTATGCAACGCAAAAAAATTATTAAAAAAGATCCATTCAAACATTTTCTCGGTGCTGTTTCGGTGGGCATCTATCAAGGCGAACCGGTTTTGGATTTGGATTATGCCGAAGATTCACAAGCACACACCGATTTAAATGTGATTATGACCGAGCAAGAACAATTTATTGAAATACAAGGCACCGCCGAAGGCGCGCCTTTTTCAACACAACAATTAAACGAAATGCTGGATTTAGCTAAAACAGGTATTCGTCAGATTATTACAGAACAGAAAAAGGTGTTAGCGCAATAACAACCTTCACTACTTAATTAACCTGCGATATTATAATCCATAATCAACGGCGCATGATCGGAAAACCATTTGTCTTTATAGACTCTGGCTAATTTAACCTTATTTTTCAAGTCAGGGCTAATAATTTGATAATCGATACGCCAGCCAACATTGTTCTCACGCGCACGCCCGCGATTCGACCACCAAGTGTATTGATTGGGCTTTTGGTTAACTACACGAAAAGCATCAACAAAACCTATCTTATCAAACACTTTATCTAACCAAGCGCGTTCTGCGGGCAGGCAGCCTGATTTTTTTTGATTACTTTTCCAATTTTTAATATCAATTTCTTTATGGACAATATTAATGTCGCCGCAAATAATAAATTTTCGTCCGGTTTTAGCCTGCCGTCTTAACACTTTAATGTAGTGATCCATAAAAGCGTACTTGAATTTTTGCCGCGCATCGCCACTACTGCCTGATGGCAAATAAATGGAGACAACGCTTAAATTACCAAAATCAACCTGCAAATAGCGCCCTTCATCATCAGCGCCCGCCCAACCCAAATGCTCAATCACTTTGTCCGGTTGCTGTCGACAATAAATAGCAACCCCACTATAACCTTTGCGTTTTGCCGCAACAAAATACGCATGATAACCTTTGGGATGATAGATGCTATCTTCAATTTGTGATGTTTGCGCACGTATTTCTTGCAAACAAAAAACATCAGCGCGTTGCTTTACCATCCAATCGAAAAAACCTTTTTTTGCAGCCGAACGAATACCATTAACATTACAAGTGACCACGCGCATGAGTTTCCTCCACATTACTGTTTTTCTTTTTTGACAACGGCGCCGGCGCTAATAATTTTTGCAAGTGTTGCCAAACTGTTTTAGGTGTAATGGCTTGCATGCAGGCCGCATCATCAACCACCCGCTCATCATGATGGCAAGTACGACGACAACGCTGAGCACAAGCAAAATCGGCAATCACATGCTGCTGATTAAGACCAATGGCACCAATTAATTTGGGATCAGTTGGTCCATATAAAGTCACGCCAGGAATATTTAAGGCAGCCGCCACATGCCCCAAACCTGTATCACAGCTCACATAAGCCATCGCACCATGAATAATCGGCACATAAGCCGACAAATTAAGTCGCGGCAATACCATGACTTGTTCATGCTCCTCTGCCAAATGCTCCGCTCGCTCACGCTCCATAGCACTGCCCCAAGAAATTAAAACACTGGCCTTATTTTCCAGCATAGTGGTTATTAATGCTTGCCAATGCGCAACCGGCCAACATTTATTGGTCCAACTGGTATTAGGAAAAATAATAAAATAGCGTTGCGGCAATTTTAAATCGGGCAGAGAAAATCGACTGACATCAAGCGAAAAATCCGCAGCAGTGGTTGGACAAGTATACCCCAAAGCTTGCGCGAATAATTGTCGTAAGCGCTCGATGGCATGCTGCTGCTTAGCCACTTGATAACGTCGTTGATAAGCCAGTTGCGCGCCTTTTTCACGCACACAACGCGCATTTAAACCACAGCGCAAACCTCTTGCTAAGCGCGTAAATAACGCACTTTTAAGTGAGGATTGCGCATCGATGATGACATCGTAGCGCTGTTGTCTTAATTGACGCCAGAATTTTTTCAGCTCGCCACTGCGATAAGCTTGCCAAAAATTTTTACGCCAGCGTCGATGTGCGCAACGAATCACACGATCAACTGCTGGGTGCCAGCTAGCCATATCAGCAAAAGCTTCATCTATTAACCAATCAAATTTTATCCCAGGCATTTCTCGACAAGCATCCGAAACCGCTGGCAGAATATGCAGCACATCTCCCATCGATGACAATTTGACAATTAATACACGTTTAGACAAAACACATCTCTTAATTAAAAAGGCAACTCCAGCTCAGGATTCAAAGCTAACATTTGCCCGCGCAACTGCGCTTGCAACTGCGCCAAACGCTCAGCACTATTGGCTTCAAAGCGTACTGTTAAACACGGCACCGTATTCGAAGCACGCACCAACAACCAACCATCGGAAAACTCAACCCGCAGACCATCAATGGTAATGATGTTAGCATCGGCAAATTCAGCCTCATCGACTAAGCGCTTAACAAACCCCTGTTTTTCCGCTTCTGGCAAATATACTTTTAATTCCGGCGTATTGACACCAACTGGAAAATCAGCAAATAATTGCGTGGCCGTTTTTTCTTGCCGAGCTAAAATTTCTAAAAATCGCGCTCCGGCATAAATACCATCATCAAAGCCAAACCAATCTTCTTTAAAGAAAATATGTCCGCTCATTTCGCCCGCCAAAGGCGCACCTACTTCCTGCATTTTCGCTTTTAAAATGGAATGCCCTGTTTGCCACATAATCGGGTTACCGCCCTGCGCACGAATAGTCTCAGCCAAACGTTGCGTACATTTTACATCAAAAACAATATCCGCTCCCGGATTACGCGCTAACACATCACTGGCAAATAACATCATTTGTTGATCCGGCCAAATAATTGCACCCTCCTCGGTAACCAAGCCCAAACGATCGGCATCACCATCAAAAGCCAAACCACAATCGGCACCACTGGCTTGCACAGCAGCAATTAATGTTTGTAAATTACTGGCAACCGAAGGATCGGGATGATGGTTTGGGAAACGTCCATCCACTTCACAAAATAGCGCTTCCACTTCACAACCCAGCGCACGATATAATATTGGCACAATCGAACCAGCAACACCATTACCACAATCGATCACAATTTTAAGCGAACGTGACAATTGCACATGATCAGAAATATAACCGATATAATCTGGCACAACTTCTTGTTGGCTAAGCTGACCTGCTCCTGAATAAAAAGCTTGCTTAACAATACGCTGATAAATTGCTTGCACTTCATCACTTGCCAGAGTTTTTCCAGCTAATACTATTTTAATGCCATTATAATCGACCGGGTTGTGGCTACCGGTAATGACCACGCCTGAGTTTGTTGCCAATCGATGCGTAGCAAAATACAAAACCGGTGATGGCGCCAAGCCAATATCAATGACATCAATACCCGTTGCGCGCAATCCACCGATCAATGCATCGGCAAATGCTGGACTCGATAATCGACCATCACGGCCAATGATAATTTCTTTTTGTCCTTGATCTTGTGCTTCACTGCCAATCGCTAAAGCAATGGTGTAAACGACATCGTCTGTTAATTCTTGTTCTACAACACCACGAATGTCATAGGCACGAAAAATACCGGCAGGCACTTGTGTCAATGTTTTATAAGCTGTCATTTTTTTTCAACCATTATTGTGATCCCGAACTACCAAATCCACCTACGCCGCGCTCCGTTTCTTCAAATTCATTCACCACTTTAAATTGCGCTTTAATCACGGGCAACAACACTAATTGCGCAATGCGTTCTCCGGGATTAATAGTATAAGTTTTTTCACCACGATTCCAACACGACACCATCAACGGCCCCTGATAATCGGCATCAATTAAACCCACCAAATTTCCCAACACCACGCCGTGCTTATGACCCAAACCCGATCGCGGTAAAATCGTCGCCGCCATCCCTGGATCACCAATATGAATCGCCATCCCGGTGCTAATCAACTGCGTTTGCCCAGGCAACAACAACAACGGCTCATCCAAGCAGGCACGCAAATCCAATCCTGCCGATCCCGGCGTCGCATATTCCGGCAAAGGGAATTCTTTGCCCAGCCGATCATCCAATATTTTTAACTCCACCGTATGCAACATATAACTTCCTTGATGAAATTTGAAAAGCTCAAGACTAACGGTTTTTTGCCAAAGCGACAACAGCCATCCCCGCTATTTGTACGGTTACCCGCCCCCTAAGCCTGACTGTATAATAGGTGTTTTCCAACACAGGCAGCGGCGGCACGCTGAAAGTGCGAAACGCCTGCGCCAATTTGCCAAAAACAAGCACGGACCAAGGTCGCATGAACAAACTGACCCAACCTAAGTTAAAAATCTGCCAATGGCCCAAGCTCGAACGCCCACGTGAAAAGCTGCTGCATCAAAGCGCTAGTGCCTTATCCAATGCTGAGTTACTTGCCTTGCTGTTCGGCAGTGGCTCCCCCGGCAAATCCGCCGTTGATCTAGCCCGCGAACTGCTGCATAGCTACGGTGATTTACATGGCCTGTTTCAGGCCAGCTGGCAACAGCTTTCACAGCATCCAGGTGTAGGAATGGCCAAATTCGCCCAACTACAAGCCGTACAAGAACTGGGGCGCCGCTACCTACAAGAACGCCTGCAACAAGCGCCTGTCACCACGCACTCACAACACCTCAAACACTATTTGATAACCCACCTAGGCCAACACCCACAAGAAGTGTTTGCCGTAGTCTTTCTCAATAGCCAATATCACATCCTAAACATGGAAAAACTCTTCTTTGGCACCATTGATCATGCCACCATACACCCACGCGAAGTAGTGCAACGCACTTTGCAACATAATGCTGCTGCCTTGGTATTAGCTCATAATCACCCTTCCGGAAGCCTCACCCCCAGCGCCGCAGACTGTGACATCACCAAACACCTACAGCAGGCCCTTGATTTGATTGATATTCCTATTTTGGACCACATTATTGTGAGCCAATACCAAAGCCTGTCGATGGCTGAACTAGGCATGCTGGCATGATACTTGTGTTACACTCAAACCTTGTTCTACCTAGCCCTTGCTTGGCTGGGTGCATTTTGGTATAAAAGGCCCCTTACATATTGGTATAGATGCCGGAGTCAGTATAATGAGTAGAACCTGTCAAATCACTGGTAAGAGCCCCATGTCGGGCAACCATGTTTCGCACGCCAAAAACAAAAGCAGACGTCGTTTCTTGCCTAATTTACAAAAACACCGTTTCTGGCTAGCCAGCGAAAAACGCTTCATTAGCCTACGGGTAAGCACTAAAGCTATGCGCCTGATCGACAAGATTGGCATTGAAGCGGCTTTAGAAAAACTTAATGAAAAAGATAAAGCTAAGGGTTAAGGAATTTCAGTATGGCCGTTAAAAAGAAAAGCAAACGCGCAAAAACGCCTCGCGAAAAGATTCGTTTAGTTTCAACTGGCACCACCGAAAAGGGTGAAGGCACCGGTTATTTCTATACAACTGCGAAAAACAAGCGCAACACCACCGAGAAGCTGCGCCGCAAAAAGTTTGACCCACGCGCCTGGGACAAGATTAAGAAAAAGCTCGGCATGCACGTAGAATTCAAAGAAGACAAAATCAAATAATCATAGGGCATGCCCCTCAAAAAACCCACACCAAGTGGGTTTTTTTATACCCCAGGGCACAATCAAAGGACAAAGCACCAACATGCCAGAACTGCCTGAAGTTGAAACCACCTGCCGCGGCATTCGCCCACACCTATTAGGCCAAGAGATTTGCCAAGCGATCATTCGCCAGGGGCAATTGCGTTGGCCAATCCCCGCCCACCTAAAACGCACCCTCATTGGGCAGACCATCACCGACATCAGCCGTCGCGGCAAATATCTGCTATTTGAGCTGCCTAAAGGTTGGTTAATCTGCCACCTAGGCATGTCTGGCTCACTGCGCTTGCTCAAAAGAAAACTAGCAGCTAAAAAGCACGATCATGTCGACATCATCTGTAAAAATGGAACTATCTTGCGATATCACGATCCACGTCGATTCGGCTGCTTGCTATGGACAGACACCTCACCCGAACAGCACCCATTACTAGCGAGGCTTGGTCCAGAGCCGCTTGAGCGAGGATTTAACGCTACTTACCTGCATCAGCGGGCAAAAAAAAGCCAACAGGCTATCAAAGCTTTTATTATGAATGCCCAAATCGTTGTCGGCGTTGGCAACATCTATGCCAGTGAAGCGTTGTTCATCGCCGGCATTCATCCACAGCGCTGTGCTGCCCGTATCAGTCGCGAACGCTATCAATTGCTCACGCAGGCTATCAAGCAAGTGCTACAACGTGCTATCCGCGCTGGTGGCACAACGCTTAAAGATTTTCACGCCGCCGATGGCAAACCCGGTTACTTTCACCAGCAACTCCACGTCTACGGCCGCGAGCAACAACCCTGCCACAACTGCCAACAGCCACTCAAACTCACACGCATTGGCCAACGCAGCAGCGTTTATTGCTCAAGCTGTCAGCGCTGAGGCCCGCATCACTGAAAATTAATAGCAAAAAATTTCACTTCTTTTAAGATTTCATTAATAATATATAGTTATAATTAGGGATGATCTTCTTTTCGAGCGCTGCTGATTCTGATCCTCATGATCCTCATGTTCATAAGGAGAATTGCATCTGCCGGTTCTGTTGGGAACTCGGAAGACGGAGAATTGCTAAGACTCTCCCATATGGGCAACTCCATTATAACGTTCAGTTTGGCAATTGCGGCCCTTCCCATGAGGTGAGGTGGTCGAGGCGAGTGGAAGTAGACCCAACATTCTTACGGGACACAATTAAACAAAAGTTTCTAAGTCGCGAGGATTTTCCCACTAGAGAAATGTTAGCAGCCTTGCTCACAATAAAAATACTGCCACCTCCCACCGAGGGGGAGGAGGTTATGGGTCCTAGGACTATCCGTGTGGACTTGCAAGAAACCTCCCAGCATTTTGTATATGAGGGGACTAAAGCTAAGCCACAATATAGTGTTAACAACTCACCGAAGACAGCATTACCTGAGAAAGAAGAGGACAGAAAAAAGAGGGAACAGGGAGATTGTTGCACTATGTGAGCAAGTGATGAAGCTTCTTGATCGCGTGACGTGTCATGCGTGAGTGAAACGGCTATCAGCGGCCAGTCGGTCAATTTAATCTTGCGGCAACTGGCCAAAGCCGCCGGTATCCCTAATTCAGATAAAATGAGTGCGCACTCATTAAGACGTAGCTTTGCTACTGAGTCTGCTAGGCTCAGAGCCTCAATGCCATCGATCCAACTCAACAGAAATACCTCGAGAAAAACAAACCTAAACCTCTTGCTCTTCCTGCAACCGCTCATATTTTTTTAAAAGCGCTTCTTTTTTTTCAATATGATCTGGATTAATCGGAATACAATCGACGGGACAAACTACGCGACACTGCGGCTCATCAAAATGTCCCTGGCATTCGGTGCAACGGTTGGGATCAATTTCGTAAATTTCCTCACCTTGATAAATCGCCTGGTTTGGACATTCTGGCTCACACACATCACAATTAATACATTCTTCGGTAATTTTCAGCGCCATGACAATTCACCCAAGCTACGACTTTAAATCATTTAAGATACGTTTATCGACAAACGGCGAAACATCACCACCCAAAGACGAGATCTCACACACCAACGAAGAAGACACATAAGTTTCTTCGCCAGCAGCAGGCAGAAAAATCGTTTCAATATTCGCATTCATAATACGATTCATATTGGCTAACTGAAATTCAAAATCAAAATCCGATACTGCACGCAAGCCACGCCACAAGCGATAGCACAATATACACAATGGCTAATGACTGCTGACTGCTGACTGCTGACTGCTGACTGCTGACAGTAATAAAACTAATAATAAATGTCACTAGCACTGCTAAGATTAACAAAATATTAAAAAAATAAGTTTTTTAAGACATTACTATCAATGGGTTAGATAAGCAGCATCATATATTTTCCAAATAAATAAAATGGTTGATAATATTTATTGGATATCTAACATTGGTCTTATGAAATTCATCAAACAGTATCGCTAAGCACTTTTACGGGAATGTCTCGGTACTGCATAACTTACTTTCAAAGATAATTACCTATAAAACACGCAATTCAACAGAGCGCACACCCATATTATCGCCTCACATTTGATAAAAGTGACTGAAAACGACGATATAACTACTCTCTAAACCGGGCCAATAGTCCTGTCATTTGCCAAATAGGTGGTTTATACTTCCTATACTCAAAGTAGCAATCATGCTATAAAGTTAATCATTTGGATGGAGTGAATATGCCTAAATTTATTTGTATAACTTGTGGGACACAATTTCCTGAAAGTGAACGTGAACCTGCTTCATGTCTAATTTGTGAAGATGACCGCCAATATGTCCGTCCCGGTGGACAAAAGTGGACAACACTTGAAACGCTTCTTCAACAAAAATATGCAAGTGCTTGCCTGTGTTTGGAACCAAATTTATTAGCGTTTCATACTGTACCACGCTTTGCTATTGGACAAAATGCATATTTAATTCAAACACAGGAAGGCAATATTTTGTGGGAGTGCTATAGCATCTTAGATGATGCCACTAAGGCGCTTATCAATGGACTAGGCGGTATTCAGAAAATAGCAATTTCTCATCCACATTTTTTCTCGACAATGAATGAATGGGCCTCTGCCTTTAACTGCAAGATCATTACTCATGAAAAAAATAAAGAATGGGTCGTTAATCCAACACCACATATTGAATACTGGACTGGCGATAACCATAAATTATCGGATGATTTAACACTATATTGCCTAGGCGGTCATTTCGATGGGTCCTCAATCTTACACTGGAGCAAAGGAGCCAAAAATCGAGGCGTTGTTTTTTCCTCAGATACCCTATTTGTAAACATGGATCTTAAATCAGTTACCTTTTTGCATAGTTTTACTAACGCAATTCCTTTACCCCAAAATAAAATTAAAATTATCCATGATATGATTATGCCAATTGCGTTTGATCGCATTTATTCTGTTTGGTCAGCCAACTCAGCAGTATTGGGCGGAGGAACGATCATTGACAGCAATGCAAAAGCAGCCGTTCTTCAATCAACGAAGCGTTACATACGGGCAATTAATGATTAATCATAATGAGTGCGCACTCATTAAGACGTAGCTTTGCTACTGAGTCTGCTAGGCTCAGAGCCTCAATGCCATCGATCCAACTCAACAGAAATACCTCGAGAAAAACAAACCTAAACCTCTTGCTCTTCCTGCAACCGCTCATATTTTTTTAAAAGCGCTTCTTTTTTTTCAATATGATCTGGATTAATCGGAATACAATCGACGGGACAAACTACGCGACACTGCGGCTCATCAAAATGTCCCTGGCATTCGGTGCAACGGTTGGGATCAATTTCGTAAATTTCCTCACCTTGATAAATCGCCTGGTTTGGACATTCTGGCTCACACACATCACAATTAATACATTCTTCGGTAATTTTCAGCGCCATGACAATTCACCCAAGCTACGACTTTAAATCATTTAAGATACGTTTATCGACAAACGGCGAAACATCACCACCCAAAGACGAGATCTCACACACCAACGAAGAAGACACATAAGTTTCTTCGCCAGCAGCAGGCAGAAAAATCGTTTCAATATTCGCATTCATAATACGATTCATATTGGCTAACTGAAATTCAAAATCAAAATCCGATACTGCACGCAAGCCACGCAAAATAGCCTTTACTCCCAACTTTTCAGCAAAATCCACCGTTAAGCCGGCAAAACTCATCACCCGCACCTGTGGAAAATCCGCCAACACTGTTTGCGCCAGCTGCAGGCGTTTTGCCAAGGGAAAATGCGGTGCCTTGGCCGTATTTTCAGCCATTGCCACGATAACCTCATCAAATAACTCAAGTGCACGACGCACCAAATCTACGTGCCCGTTGGTGATCGGATCAAAAGTACCCGGATATAAGATGCCATTTGCCATCAGCTACGCTCCTGTTGTTGATTACCAATCTAGGGGATTGCCGTCTCAATTGCAACCGTCAGGCGGCGTAAACCGCCCCCAGCAAAGCGATCTTTTACGGTTTTTAAGTCCTCGCCCGCTGGCAAGAGCAAATTTGGCGCTAATTCAAATAATGGATATACAACAAATTCTCGCCGCGCTAAGCCGGGGTGCGGAATCGTTAACTGCTCGGTAGACATTTCAAGCTCGCCAAACAGCAGAATATCCAAATCCAACTCACGCGCACCCCAATGCGCATGCTGTGGCGAACGACCAAAATCACGCTCTAAGGTTTGCAGCTGCGCCAACAATTGTAACGGTGTTAACGCAACGTTGAGCGCGACTACCGCATTAATGTAATCAGCTTGACCTGAAGGTGAACCCATCATTGGGCGACTTTGATAAAGTGATGAGGATTGCTTGAAAAAAATCTGTGGTAAATTTTTAAAAGCATTAATAGCAGCACACACCTGCTTTATAGGTTGATTTAAATTGCTGCCAATACCAATATAACAACGTGTAGCTTGCATTGATCTATCTTTTTAATTCTTCCAGCATCTGTTCGCGCTTTGCTTTATCGGCAAAACGTAAATCAAACCACCACTGCGCCAACTCCTGCACATCCTCCCCGCCAGCAGCACGTAATTGTAAAAAATCAACCGCCGCACGAAAATAGCGATGATACAAACAACGATAAACACGTTTTTTGCGCCGTTTCTGCATATGATACTGCAACAACCAAATATCACGCATCATCACCGCTGCTCGTCGCGGCACTGCCATGGTTTGTGCTTGTTCGCGGATAATGGTAGACGCTGAGGTGTGCAATGCTTGAAAAAATTTCTCACCAGCAGCCATTTTCTTAGTCAACAATTGCTGTAGCGGTAACCATAAAAATATAGACACCAAAAAGCCAGGGTTTAATGATTGACCCTCATTAAAGCGTTCATCTGTTACCTGTAGGGCACAATTGAGCAAGGCTTTTTCTGCAGGTTTTGCCTGTTTTAACGCATTTGCCAACAGCGGGAACAACGTCTCCAGATAACTATAATCTTGCAAACATTGATACGTTTGTTGCGCGTGTCCCTTTTGAAATAATTTAACAAATTCATCATAAACACGCGAGACTGACACTTGCTTTAACAAATGTTTCAACTTACGAACAGCTTTATCGGTATCTGCGTGAATCTTGAAATCAAGTTTGGCCGCAAACCGAATCGCACGCAACATGCGCATGGGATCTTCGTGAAAGCGTTTTGCAGGATCACCAATCACACGAATCAAATGCTGCTGCATGTCCTTCACACCACCCGTAAAATCAATAATCGAATCATCGTTTACAGCATAATACATGGCATTAACGGTAAGATCTCGACGCCAGGCATCCTCCTCTAATGAACCGTAAGTGTTATCTGCTAAAATCATGCCGTGCTGAGTGCGCTCTTGTTCTTGCTCTTGATCTAGACCGGCACGAAAAGTAGAAACTTCAATAATTTCACGCGGAAAATAAATATGCACCAACCGGAAACGTCGGCCGATAATACGGCTATTACGAAATGTTTTTCGAATCTGCTCAGGCACAGCATTGGTAACCACATCAAAATCTTTGGGTTTTTTTTGCAAAAACAAATCCCGTACCGCACCACCGACCAAATATGCTTCATAGCCATTCGCCTGCAAATGCCGAATCACTTTAATCGCGTGGACACTGACATCGTCAACCTTAATCGGATGCGCACTTAACCTCACCACAGCCGGTGTGACTTTTTGTTGGCTATGCAACAACCGTTTTAAACACGGCCAAAGACGAAAATTTAACAAATACACATCCCGTTAAACGACCAGAGCAATCGTACTCTATCTATCCAAACACCAGCGATAAGCCCAGCACAGCAAATTTTTCACCTACTAGCCTAAAAATACAGCCTAAGGCATAGCAAGAAGACAGCCGGTCTGGTAGATTAAGGCGTTTTGCGGGAAAATGCAAAGAAACCCATGGGTAGCGGCTCTCAGCAAAACAAATTGTAACGGTTTAGTCTGTTCATACGAGCGACTAAAGTTCAGGCTCCCTTCGTCTAGTGGCCTAGGACACCGCCCTCTCACGGCGGGAACAGGGGTTCGAGTCCCCTAGGGAGCGCTTTTAAATTTGAATGGAGACGCTATGAAAACAATTCCTACCTTTGGTTACGCCATTGGCATTGCCGGCGCTAATGCCGGATGCGCCATGGGCCCTGTAGAATTACAAGATCCCGCTCCTTGGGAACACAGCGCGTTAGCACTCAAATGGGAACCCATTATTTATGCCCACGGTCATGAAGAGCACCTCGCCGTCATCCCCACCATTGCACAATCCTGTGAAAAACTCGCCAGCCTTAGCTATCAATACGCCAACCAAAAACAGCCATTTATCAGCTTTGGCGGTGATCACTCTTGTGCTATCGGTACCTGGAGTGGCGCCAGTACTTCACTGGACACACAAGGCGAAGAATTGGGGTTAATATGGATTGATGCTCACATGGACGCTCACACGCCACAAACATCAACAACAGGCAACCCACATGGCATGCCGCTAGCTGCCTTATTAGGTTATGGTGATGCGGCATTAACCGAAGTTTTTTCTGAGATAAAAAAACTCAAACCTGAAAATATCGTACTCATTGGTATTCGCAGTTACGAAGAAGGAGAAAAAAATCTACTCGATAAATTAGGCGTGCGTATTTATTATATGGATGAAGTATCTGAGCGCAGCTTCGCTGTAGTGATGCAAGAAGCATTAAATATCGTCCAGAAAAAAACAGCCGGCTTTGGCATCAGTATCGACATTGATGGCATTGACCCTAGCGACGCACCCGGCACCGGCATGCACGAATCCGGCGGCATAAAGGCGGAAGATTTATGTCAAGCACTCAAACAAATTAAACCCAAGGCTCCTTTTATCGGCATTGAATTTGCCGAATTTGACCCCAATTGCGATCAAAATAATAAAACACAACAATTAATTGTGCGACTAGTTGAGGCGGTTTTTTTATAACACAGAGCAACCAAAGAGAGTACAGCTCATAAGCTGTGAACCCCCCAAAAAACAAACAAAGCCAGCGAGGAAAAGAAACCCTGGATCTACCCCAGGAGGGCACAGGCCGCGATCAAGCCGCGGGATGACGGTGCGAAGCGAATCCCCATCGATTTTAAAAAAATAATCCCTGCCCGCAACACCTAAATAAAAACGCATCTAAACGCACGGACTCTTTTTTCCTTTTTTATTTTTAAGCAGTAT
>CAZGQK010000032.1:0-16222 GCA_964527645.1 uncultured Legionellales bacterium
CCGACAACGCGGGTCTCCCGCGTAGGCGAAATCCAATAAGCAAACAATCTTAGGGGATTGTCCCCGAGTGGTTGAAATTTAGGATGATAGGTCACTGAGGGATTAAGTGCCCAGTGACGGAGTATATTGAATGTTGAGTCATTATTTTCCAATTCTTGTGTTTATGGTCATAGCACTGGGAATTGGCGCTGCCGCAATTACTATCGGAGCAATACTTGCCCCGCATCATCCGGATAAAGCCAAGACCTCTGCTTATGAATGTGGCTTTGAACCCTTTCAAGATGCACGCATCCCTTTCAATGTGCGTTTTTACTTGGTTGCCATCTTGTTTCTCATTTTTGATTTAGAAACTGCCTTTTTGTTTCCTTGGGCGGTGGTTTTTCGTCATCTGGGGTGGGTTGGTTTCGCCGCGATGATGTTATTTTTATTAATTTTAGTGGTGGGTTTTATTTATGAATGGAAGCGAGGAGCACTCGAGTGGGAGTAATTGAAAAATTAAACACTCAAGGCTATATGTTGACTTCTGTTGATGCGTTGATTAAGTGGGCGCAAAGTGGTTCGTTGTGGCCGATGACGTTTGGTTTGGCTTGTTGTGCTATCGAAATGATGCAAGTGTCGACACCACGTTACGATTTGGATCGTTTTGGTGCCGGTGCTTTTCGTGGCAGTCCGCGACAATCGGATGTCATGATTGTGGCGGGTACGTTATGCAATAAAATGGCACCAGCCTTGCGCAAAGTCTACGATCAAATGGCAGAGCCGCGTTGGGTGATATCGATGGGTTCTTGTGCCAATGGTGGTGGTTATTATCATTATGCTTATTCAGTAGTGCGCGGTTGTGATCGTATTGTGCCGGTAGATATTTATGTGCCCGGTTGTCCGCCAACAGCAGAGGCTTTGTTATATGGCATTATTCAGTTACAAAATAAAATTCGTCGTCGTAATAAAGTGATTAAGCGACACCGAAAAAAGACAGTGAAGTAGCTTAAAATGAATAGGGGATCAATGGATTCGTTACAACAACAAATACAACAACATTTCGCCGGTAAAATAATAGAAATTATTCCCGGCGATGATATGTTGACGCTGGAAATAGCGCCGGAACATTTAATTGAAGTTTGCACGGCGTTACGGGATGAGCCTCGATTTGCCTTTTCTATGTTGATGGATATCTGTGGTGTTGATTATTTAGATTACGGTATTAGTCATTGGCGCACGGAAGAAACTACCACTTCTGGTTTTAGTCGCGGTGCGCAGGAAGAGAATTCTGAGCGCGTAATTGCGCGGGATAAGCCACGTTTTGCCGCGGTTTACCACTTGTTATCCATGGATCATAATCAGCGGTTGCGGTTACGCGTTTTTTTAGACGAACAAGCACCTTGCGTTCCCTCGGTAGAGAAACTATGGGCTGCTGCCAATTGGTTTGAGCGCGAGGCTTTCGATTTATTTGGTATTGTCTTTGATGGCCATCCGGATTTACGTCGCCTATTAACCGATTATGGTTTTGTGGGCCATCCGTTTCGTAAAGATTTTCCGCTGATTGGTGAAGTTGAATTACGTTACGATGCTACCCAACAGCGTTGTGTTTATGAGCCTGTGAGTATTCAGCCGAGAGTTCTAGTGCCGAAAGTGATTCGTCAAGACAGCCGTTATGAAAAGGGAGAAAACCAAGATGGCTGAGTTACGTAATTTCACTATTAATTTTGGTCCGCAACATCCAGCGGCGCACGGTGTGTTGCGTTTGATTTTGGAATTGGATGGCGAAGTCATTACCCATGCCGATCCGCATGTGGGTTTATTACACCGTGCTACAGAAAAGCTAGCTGAATCCAAACCCTTTAATCAAAGTATCGGTTATATGGATCGGTTGGATTACGTGTCGATGATGTGCAACGAACACGGTTATGTGTTGGCGATTGAAAAATTATTAGGTATTACTCCACCGATACGGGCGCAGTATATTCGTGTAATGTTTGATGAAATCACACGTATTTTAAATCATTTATTGTGGTTGGGTGCGGCTGCACTGGATGTTGGTGCAATGACGCCGCTGTTTTATTGTTTTCGCGAGCGCGAAGATTTATTGGATTGCTATGAAGCGGTTTCCGGTGCGCGTATGCACGCAACCTATTATCGTCCGGGTGGTGTGTATCGTGATTTACCCGATAGCATGCCAAAATACAAAACCTCACGTTGGCATAATGAAAAAGAAGTTGCTGAATTAAATGCGGCACGTGCAGGTTCGTTATTGGATTTTATTGATGATTTCACGCAGCGGTTTCCTGAAATCCTGGATGAATATGAAACTTTATTAACAGATAATCGTATTTTTAAACAGCGTACTGTCGATATTGGTGTGGTTTCTGCTGCAAGAGCGATACAACTTGGGTTTACTGGCCCGGTTTTGCGGGCTTCTGGCGTGGAATGGGATTTACGCAAAAAACAGCCTTACGAAGTCTACGATAAAATTAATTTTGATGTGCCAGTTGGTACCAAGGGTGATTGTTACGATCGTTATTTAGTGCGTATGGAAGAAATGCGACAATCAGTGCGCATTATTCGCCAGTGCATTAATTGGTTGCGCAAAAATCCAGGTCCTGTTTTGTTAGATGACTATAAAGTCACGCAACCACCCAGGCGTGAAATGAAAGAAGATATGGAAGTGATGATTCATCATTTTAAATTTTTCACCGAAGGCTATAGCGTGCCAGAAGGCGAGGTCTATACTGCGATTGAACATCCTAAGGGTGAATTTGGTGTGTATTTAGTTTCTGATGGTGCCAACAAACCTTATCGCTTAAAAGTGCGGGCGGGTTCTTATACGCATTTAGCAGCTTTGAATGAGATGGGTAAGGGGCATATGATTGCCGATATGGCGGCTATTTTATCCAGTATTGATGTTGTGTTTGGGGAGATCGACCGCTGATGTCAGAATCTTTAATCACATCTGCTATATCGCAACAAATCGATCAATGGGTTGCTAAATTTCCTGCTGAGGGAAAACGTTCAGCGGTGGTGATGGCTCTGCGTTTAGTGCAAGAGCAAAATGGCGGTTGGTTAACGGCTGATTTAATGGATGCGGTGGCGGAGTATTTAGATTTACCAAAAATTGCGGTTTATGAAGTAGGTACCTTTTATGACATGTTTTATCATAAGCCGGTAGGGAAACATAAAATTGCGGTTTGTACCAATGTTTCCTGTATGTTGCGTGGTAGTGATGAAATTGTTGCGCATTTTAAAAAATGTTTAGGTGTGGGTTTGGGTGAGACTACCGCGGATGGTCAGTTTAGTTTAGTAGAAGTAGAATGTATGGCAGCTTGTGGTGGTGCGCCGATGTGTCAGGTGGACAATAAAGATTATCATGAAAATTTAACGCCAGAGAAAATTGACAGCCTGCTTGAGAAAATTAAGCAAGGAGGGGTGGCGTGAAAAATCAAGTTTGCTATCGTACCTTAGATATTCCAGAGTCCTGGACATTAAAAGCCTATGAAAGTGTGGGTGGCTATAAAGTTTGGCGCAAAATACTTAAAGAAAAAACTCCGCCAGCTGAAATTATTGCAACACTTAAGTCTTCAGATTTGCGTGGTCGTGGTGGTGCCGGATTTCCTTCCGGTTTGAAGTGGAGCTTTTTATCACACGATGCACCAGGGCAAAAATACGTCGTTTGCAATTCCGATGAAAGTGAGCCGGGTACGTTTAAAGATCGTGATATTCTGCGTTTTAATCCGCATCAATTAATAGAAGGTATTGCAGTTGCTGGTTATACGGTTGGCGCGACGGTTGGTTATAACTATATGCGCGGCGAATTTTGGGAGCCATTTCAGCGTTGTGAACAAGCATTAGCTGAGGCGCGTGAGGCGGGATTGTTGGGTGATAATGTTTTAGGGTCTGGAGTTGATTTTCAGTTGCATAATTTTATTGGTGCTGGTGCTTATATTTGTGGTGAAGAAACAGCATTGATGGATTCACTGGAGGGCAAGCGCGGCATGCCACGTTTTAAACCTCCTTTTCCAGCGAACTTTGGTTTGTACGGCAAGCCGACGAATATTAATAATACGGAAACTTATGCTTCCGTGCCGATTATTTTAGAAAAAGGTGCCAAGTGGTTTTCTGAGCTAGGGTTACCTAAAAACGGTGGCATGAAAATATTTTCAGTGAGTGGCCATGTTAACAAACCAGGAAATTATGAAGTATCTTTGGGTACGCCATTTGCCGAGTTGTTAAAAATGGCTGGTGGCGTGTGGCAAGATAGAAAATTAAAGGCAGTTATTCCAGGTGGTAGCTCAATGCCAGTTTTGCCTGCCGAGATTATGCTTAAAACCAACATGGATTATGACAGTTTAATGGCGGCTGGTTCGATGTTGGGTTCCGGTGGTGTGATGGTGATGGATGAAACAACCGACATGGTGAAAGTCTGTCAGCGCATCGCCAAATTTTATATGCATGAATCTTGTGGTCAATGTACGCCTTGTCGTGAAGGCAGCGGCTGGGTGTATCGCATTGTGAAAAAAATTGCCGATGGCAAAGGTGAGTTGGGTGATATAGAACGTTTGCAAAATGTGGCAAAAAATGTCGAGGGGCGTACCATTTGTGCCTTTGGCGAGGCCTTTGCTTGGCCTATTGGCGGGTTTTTAAAACATTTTCGTGATGAATTTGAATATTACATTGAACATAAACGTTCAATGGTTGCAGTTGATGATGTGAGTGAGACATGATTGAAGTTGAGATAGATGGCAAAAAAATAACGGTGCCGGATGGTTCAACCATTATTGAGGCAGCCGATAAAGCGGGTATTTATATTCCGCGCTTTTGTTATCACAAAAAATTATCAGTAGTGGCCAATTGCCGCATGTGTTTAGTAGAAGTGGAAAAATCACGAAAACCTTTGCCGGCATGTGCTACACCGGTAATGGCAGAAATGAAAGTGATGACGCGTTCGCCGGAAGCTTTAAAGTCACAGCGCTCGGTGATGGAATTTTTATTAATTAATCATCCGTTGGATTGTCCGATCTGCGATCAAGGTGGTGAGTGTGAGCTGCAAGATTTGGCCATGGGTTATGGTAAAGGTGTGTCACGTTTTTGCGAAGGTAAGCGTGCCGTTGCCAGTGACGATTTGGGATCGTTGATAGAAACGGAAATGACCCGTTGTATTCATTGCACGCGTTGCGTGCGTTTTGGTGAAGAAATCGCTGGATTGCGTGAATTGGGGGCGACGGATCGCGGTGAAAATATGCATATTGGTACTTATGTGAAGCATTTTATGCGCTCTGAAGTATCGGGTAATATTATTGATTTATGTCCGGTTGGCGCGTTAACGTCGAAACCGTTTCGTTACAGTGCACGTGCGTGGGAGTTGCAAGAACATGCTAGCATTGCGGCGCATGATTGTTTGGGATCTAATGTGTACGTGCATACACGTGGGCAGGAGCATTCTCCGGAAAGAATTGTGATGCGCACGTTGCCACGCAAAAATGAGGCCGTTAATGAAATTTGGTTAAGTGATCGCGATCGTTTTAGCTATTTAGGTTTGCAGCATGAGGATCGTGTCAAAGAGCCGATGGTTAAAATTAATAATCAATGGCAGGCTTTGGATTGGCAATCAGCTTTGCAAGAGATGTTGATTCGCTTACAGGATTTATTAAAACGCCACGGTGCGGAAAAACTCGGTGCTTTGGCATCGGCAAATGCTAGTGTGGAAGAATTGTATTTATT
The DNA here is from genome assembly GCA_964527645.1 of uncultured Legionellales bacterium. GTDB lineage: Bacteria > Pseudomonadota > Gammaproteobacteria > CAZGQK01 > CAZGQK01 > CAZGQK01. Next base: position 5,713 of record CAZGQK010000032.1, read on the forward strand.
GCAAAAATGGTTGCGCAGCATGGGCAGCAACAATATTGATCATCGCCTACGCCAGCAAGATTTTAGTGGGCAAGATCAGGCTCCACTAATGCCAAAGTTGGGTTGTACCATTGCCGAGTTGGAGCAGCAAAAAGCGGTGTTGTTAATTGGTTCTAATCTTCGTGAAGAACAACCGCTGGCGGCTTTGCGTTTGCGTAAAGCGCATTTAGAGCAAGCCGATATAATGGCGATTAATACGTTAGATTACAGTTTTCCCTTCGAATTAAGTGAAAAGATGCTGGTCAGTAGTTTGAATTTTAGTCAAGCCTTGACGCAAGTTGCCAAAGCGTTAGCAGAACAAAGCCAACAAACGCTTGGTAATGAGGTAACGGGTATTTTATCCGCCGTTAAAATCAGTGATGCCGCGCGTGGTATGGCGAAAAAATTAACCCAAAAAAAATCACATATTATTTTAGGTGCCGATGTATTAAATCACCCCAATGCGAGCGAAATTCAACGTTGGGCTAACTTAATAGCAAAGTTGAGTGGCGCGGGCTGTGGCGTGTTAACTGATAGTGCCAATGCCAGCGGTGCTTGGTTGGCGGGGGCGGTTGCGCATCGAGGTCCTGCGGCAGGTTGTGTGGAAAAAATAGGTTTTAATGCGCAGGAGATGTTGGCGCAATCACTGCCGGGTTATATTGTTTATGGTGTTGAGCCAGAATTGGATTGTGCGTATGCGCAATTGGCCTTGTCTGCGTTAAAAGCCGCCGAATTAGTTATTTGTTTTTCAACGTTTAAAAATCAGGCCATGTTGAAATATGCGGATTTTATTTTACCTATTAGTCCGGTGACAGAAATGCAAGGCACGTTAATAAATATTGAAGGGAAAAAGCAAACTTTTTCGCCGGCCTCAGTACCGCATGGCCAAAGCAAGCCGGGATGGAAGGTATTGCGTGTGATTGGTAAATTAATGCAATTACCAGGTTTTGAACAAGAGACTATCGCGGCTGTGCGCGATGAATTAGAACACCAGGTGGCGGCAATGTCGGATGTGAAAGCAAATGATCACATGCCGGGTCCATTGGCAGTGCCGACATCGGCACTGCAACGTTTAAATGCTTGGCCCATGTATCGGGTTGATGCTTTGGTGCGCCGCGCAGATGCGCTGCAAACGATGATAGAAGAAGCGCAAAAAAGCGCAGCTGTTAACGCTAAAACAGCGGATGCTTTGCAATTGCAGGCGGGAGAAAAAGTTGTTGCTCTACAGGGTGACAGTCAGGTTGAGTTAGCCTTAATGATCGATGCACGTGTGGCTGACGGTGTCGTGTTGTTGCCAGCTGGTTTGTCAGAAACGGCTGGTTTTGGTTTGGGTATGGGCGAGATTACTTTGCGACGGAGTCGATAGTGTTAGACCAATCATTAGCATTATTATGGATTATTGCTAAAATATTAATAATTGTTATACCGTTAATGGTGGCCGTTGCGCTAGCGACTTTTGCTGAGCGTAAGGTAATGGGTTATATGCAATCTCGCATTGGACCTAATCGAGTCGGTATTCGCGGTATTGCACAACCGCTTGCTGATACGGTTAAATTATTATTAAAAGAAATTATTATTCCCAGTGGATCAAATCGCTACTTGTTTATTATTGCACCTGTTTTAGCACTAGCGCCTGCTTTGGTGGCGTGGGCGGTAATCCCATTTACTAAGGGTTGGGTGTTGGCCAATGTTAATGCCGGCTTGTTGTTTATTTTCGCCATGGCTTCTTTGGGTATTTATGGGGTATTGGTGGGTGGTTGGGCTTCGAATTCAAAATATGCTTTCTTGGGCGCGCTGCGTAGCGCTGCGCAAATTATCTCTTATGAAATCCCCATGGGTTTTGCTTTGGTGGGTGTGTTGATGGCGGCGGGTAGTTTGAATTTATCGACCATTGTGCTGCGTCAAAGTGGTGGTTTATGGCACTGGTATTGGTTGCCATTGTTGCCGCTATTTTTTGTCTATTTAATTTCTGGTGTAGCAGAAACCAATCGTGCGCCGTTTGATGTCGGTGAGGGTGAATCTGAAATTGTGGCAGGATTTCATGTTGAATATTCGGGGATTATGTTTGCGCTATTCTTTTTAGCGGAATACGCCAATATGATTTTAGTCTCTGCCATTGCTTCTTTGTTATTTTTGGGCGGTTGGTTATCGCCGTTTCAGGGAATCCCGATTTTAGGGCATGCTTTTGCTTGGGTGCCGGGAATCTTTTGGTTTTTAGCTAAAATCGTATTTTTTATGTTTGTCTATTTTTGGTTGCGGGCAACTTTTCCACGCTATCGCTACGATCAGTTGATGCGTTTGGGTTGGAAGGTGTTGATTCCGGTGACTTTGGTGTGGATTGTTGTGGTTGGCCTAGCCGTTGAACTGCATTTACCGCCGTGGTTTCATTAATAAGAAGAGTACTTAATGAGTAATAAGATTAAACATTGGTTAAAAGCATTTACGCTGTGGGAGCTTTTTAAAGGTCTTCGCCTTACCGGGAGTGTGTTTTTTCGTAAAAAATCCACGATGCAGTTTCCGGAAGAAGAGGTGCCAATCTCACCGCGTTTTCGTGGTATGCTGGCGCTGCGTCGTTATCCCAACGGTGAAGAGCGTTGTATTGCTTGTAAATTGTGTGAGGCGGTGTGTCCGGCAGCGGCGATTACTATTGACGCGGGACCACGCGCGAGTGATGGTTCGCGACGTACTACCAAATATGAAATTGATGCGTTTAAATGTATTAATTGTGGTTTTTGTGAAGAGGCTTGTCCGGTAGATGCCGTTGTCTGTACTTCGGAAATGCACTATCACATTGAAAATCGTGGCGAGAACATTTTAACCAAAGAAAAATTATTGATGATTGGTGATATTTATGAAGAGCAAATTGCTCAAGACCGCGCGGCGGATAAAGATTATCGTTAAAAGGTGAATTATGTGGGTTGATCAACTGGTTTTTTATTTTTTTAGCGTCATGCTAGTTATTGCTGCAGTGATGGTAGTGGTGCCGCGTAATCCTGTTTGGTCGGCGCTGTTTTTGGTATTGGCGTTTTTCTGCAGTGCTGTTTTGTGGATGTTATTACAGGCAGAGTTTTTATCATTGGTTTTGATTTTTGTTTATGTCGGCGCGGTGATGACCTTGTTTTTGTTTGTGGTGATGATGTTAAATGTCGATATTGTCAGTGTGAAACAAAGTTTTGTTCGCTACTTACCTTTTGCTGTGCTAGTTATGGCACTGTTGATTGGGGCGATGATCATTACTGTTAATCCGAAACATTTTCCGGTGGTGACGCATTTGGTGCGTCATGGCGCAGATTATAGCAACACACGCGCAATGGGTAATCTGTTATTTACTCATTATCTGTATGCTTTTGAGTTGGCAGCGGTCTTGTTGCTGGTGGCTATTATTGCAGCCATTGCCTTGGCCTTTGATGGACGTAAAGCCAATGCTAAGGCGCAAGATATTGTTGCGCAGCAGCAAACTAAGGTAAGTGATCGCCTGCGTATTGTTAAGATGAAGGTGGAGAAAAAATGATACCTTTAAATGATTATTTGATTTTAGGTGCTATTTTGTTTGGATTGAGCCTGGTGGGTATTATTATCAATCGAAAAAGTATCATTATTTTACTGATGAGCATTGAGTTGATGTTGCTGGCCGTTAATACCAATTTTGTGGCTTTTGCTCATTATCTTGGGCTGGTTTCGGGGGATATTTTTGTATTTTTTATTTTAACAGTGGCGGCGGCGGAGGCTGCGATTGGTTTGGCGATATTGGTTTTATTGTATCGTCAGCGGACAAGTATTAACGTTGATGATATTAATAAGTTAAAGGGTTGAGTTGCATGAATGCAATAACAGATATTACCTTACTTACTGCTTTAGCCCCATTAGTTGGCGGGTTGATAGCAGGGTTAGCCGGTAAGCGCATTGGCCATAAAGGAGCGCATTGGGTGACTATCCTGGGCATGTCCATTGCCTTTTTGTGTTCTCTATACTTATTTATAGAATACATTTTTTTCGCTCACCCTACGCTCAGCACCAATATTTACACTTGGGGGCAAAGCGGTAGTTTTTCTTTTTACGTTGGCTTTTTGGTTGATCATCTAACCGTAGTGATGCTGTTAATTGTTAACTTTGTGTCTTTGGTGGTGCATATCTACAGTGTGGGTTATATGCGCGATGATCCGGGTTATCAGCGTTTTTTCTGTTACATGTCTGTGTTTACCTTTTTTATGATTATGCTGGTCTTGGCTAATAATTTTCTACAATTATTTTTTGGTTGGGAAGGCGTGGGTTTGGTGTCTTATTTGCTGATTGGTTTTTGGTTTAAAAAGGAATCTGCCGCTGAAGGTAGTCTCAAAGCGTTTATTGTTAATCGCGTCGGTGACTTTGGTTTTATTTTAGGCATTGCTGCTATTCTAGATTACTTTGGTACGTTGAGCTATAAGGGTGTGTTTGCGCACGCAGCTAGCCTTTCGCACACCACTATTGCGCTGATTCCTCATCACCCGGTCTCGTTGATCACGGTCATTTGTGTCTTATTGTTTATTGGCGCTATGGGTAAATCGGCGCAACTACCATTGCATGTGTGGTTACCCGAGTCGATGGAAGGCCCAACACCTATTTCTGCGTTGATTCATGCGGCAACCATGGTAACCGCTGGTGTATATATGGTAGCGCGCATGTCACCTCTGTATGAATTATCGGCGCCGGCACTGAGCTTGGTATTAATTGTTGGAGCGTCGGGTGCTTTGTTTTTAGGTATCTTAGCGTTGGCGGAAAACGACATTAAGCGCGTGATTGCTTATTCAACCATGTCACAGTTGGGTTATATGATGGCGGCCAATGGCGCTTCGGCTTTTTCGGCGGGTATTTTTCATTTAGTGACGCATGCTTGTTTTAAGGCGCTGTTGTTTTTATCAGCCGGTTCGGTGATTGTTGCTCTGCATCACGAACAAGATTTACGTAAGATGGGTAATTTAAGAAAATATTTACCGGTTACTTATGTTGCCTTTTTGATTGGTGGCCTAGCTTTGGCTGCATTTCCACCGTTTTCTGGTTTTTATTCCAAAGATGCGATTATTGAGGCCGTGCATCGTAGCACTATTTTCGGATCACAATACTCGTATTATTGTTTACTGTTTGGTGCGTTAGTGACAGCACTTTATACTTTTCGTGCCTTCTTCTTGGCTTTTCACGGCAAAGAACGCTTTGATGCAGCGCTAAAAGGTAAGATTAAAGAATCCCCCTGGGTGATGTTGGTTGCCTTGGTTTTATTAGCGATTCCGGCGACGATTTTAGGCGCGTTAATGGCTAACGATATGTTATACGCTAAACACACTTGGTTAAGTGGTAGTGTTTATGTGGCGTCGCAATATAATGTTTTGGCCGGTATGGCGGCACAATATCACGGTGCGCTGGCGCAAATTTATGCGGCTTTTTTCACGCTGCCCTTTTGGTTTGTGGTGGCTGGTATATTGATCACCTGGTTTATGTACGTGCTGGTGCCTAAATCCTCCGACTTTGTCGTTAAGCGTTTTTCCTGGATTCATCGTATTTTGCTCGGGCAGTATGGTTTTGATAAATTTAATGACTTTGTTTTTGTGCGCCTAACGCGCAGTGTTAGCCAGTTTTTTTATCAGGTGTTAGATTTAAAAGTGGTTGATGGTTGGTTGGTGAATGGTTCGGCCCGAGGGGTTAATCGGATATCCCGCTTAGCCAAGAGTTTTCAAACAGGTTATCTGTATCATTATGTGTTTGTCATGATCGTTGGTCTGTTGGGCTTTTTGGGATGGTTGTTGTTTTTTAAATAAAAGGTGATGAGTAGGTAGATGTTACATAGTTCACTGTTAAGTTTATTGATTTGGGTGCCGATTTTAGGCGCTATTCCGGTTGGCTTTTTAAAAGGGGACCGATGGGCTAATCATGCGCGCTTTTTGGCGTTGATCATTTCATTGGTGTGCTTATTGTTGTGCGTGCCACTTTATACAGAGTTTAATGCCAATACGGCAGCGATGCAGTTTACCGAACATTTATCCTGGATTCCTAGCTATAAAATTTTCTACGATTTGGGTGTCGATGGTATTTCGATGCCGTTAATTATTTTAACCAGCTTTACTACGTTGATCGTGATTATGGCTTCCTGGACTATGGTGAAAGATAAAGTGGGGCAATATTTAGCCGCATTTTTAGTCATGCAAGGTACGGTTATTGGTGTTTTTGCTGCGATGGATTCAATTTTGTTTTATTTCTTTTGGGAAGCAATGTTGATACCAATGTATCTAAGCATCGGCATCTGGGGTAGTACCAATCGCTCGTATGCGGCAATGAAGTTTTTCTTGTATACGTTTTTTGGTTCAGCTTTGTTATTGGTGGCTTTGTTGTATTTGCGTGTTCATTCGGGCAGTTTCTATATCCCAAGTTTTTATCATCTTAGGCTGACTATGCCGGTACAAACATTAATATTTGTCGGATTTTTATTGGCATTTGGTGTTAAAGTGCCCATTTGGCCTTTGCATACTTGGTTGCCAGACGCGCATACCGAGGCACCCACCGGTGGTTCTGTGGTGTTGGCAGCATTGATGTTAAAAATTGGTGCCTATGGTTTTTTGCGATTTAGTTTGCCAATTGTGCCGGATGCTTCGCGACATTTAGATTGGTTAATGATTGGTTTGTCGTTAATCGCTATTGTTTATGTAGGTTTTATCGCGTTAGCACAAGTGGATATGAAAAAGTTAATTGCCTATTCCTCGGTTGCGCATATGGGTTTTGTGACTTTGGGTTGCTTCTTGATTTACATTATTGTTGGGCGTACCGGAAATATTCACGATGCGTATATGTGTCTCGAAGGTGCCTTGGTGCAAATGATTGTGCATGCGTTTGGCTCAGGCGCCATGTTTCTTGGTTTTGGGGTGTTGTATGTACAGTTGCAAACGCGTTTTATTAAAAACTTTGGTGGTATTGCGCAATCGATGCCGGTGTTTGCCGCCTTTTTTATGCTATTTGCTATGTCGAATGTGGGCTTGCCGGGGACATCGGGTTTTGTCGGTGAGTTTATGATATTGCTGAGCGCATTTAAGGCGAGTTTTTGGGTGGCGTTTTTTGCTGCTTCTACTTTGGTCATTGGTGCGGCTTATACTTTGTGGATGTATAAGCGTGTTTTTTATGGTGCGATTCACAACGAGAAGATATCACAATTGACTGATGTGCATGGTTGGGATTTTTGGGTTTTTTGTTTGCTAGGTATTACCTTGATTGTTATTGGTCTTTACCCGGATCCTTTGTTAAATGTAATGCATGCTTCGATAGGCCACTTGTTGACGTTAAGTTTGCAGTCTCGGCTGTAGTGATGGTATGTAATTTAAAGGTGTAATTATGGAAATGACATTGGCGACATTTATTCCGGCCGGGCCTGAGATTTTCGTCTTGACTATGGCTTGTATTATTTTGTTGATCGATTTGTTTTGTCGCACAAAATTCAATATTGCCTATTATTTAGTGCAATTGACTTTGTTGATAGCCGCTGGTTTGACTTGGTCTCAATGGTCACTGGCACCAGTGGTAACATTCCATGATACTTTTGTGCTAGACAAGTTTGCGATTGTTTTGAAACTGGTAGTTTATTTTTTAAATTTCTTTGTTTTCTGGTATTCGCGTCAATACACGGATGATCGCAATATGCTTCGCGGTGAATATTATGTGTTGGGCTTGTTGTCTACTTTAGGCATGATGGTATTGATTTCAGCGCATAACTTTTTAACCTTGTATTTGGGATTGGAATTATTGTCTTTGCCGATTTATGTGATGATAGCTTTGCGCCGCGATCAAGGGCCCTGTATCGAAGCGGCATTAAAATACTTTGTCTTTGGTGCGTTGGCCTCCGGTATGTTGCTTTATGGTATTTCAATGATTTTTGGTGCCACGCACAGTTTGGATATTCAACAAGTTGCCCATGCTATAGACCACATCACTGTTTCACATAATTTAATTTTAATATTTGGCCTGGTATTTATGTTGGTCGGTATTGTATTTAAATTGGGTGCGGCGCCTTTCCATATGTGGGTGCCGGATGTGTATGAAGGGGCGCCGAATTCGGTGACTTTGTTTTTAAGCACGGCACCGAAAGTGGCGGCCTTTGCTTTAGCGATACGTTTGTTGGTGCAGGCGATGCCGGAGCTGCATGGACAGTGGCAGCAGGTATTAATTGTCGTGTCTATTTTATCCATGGCGATCGGTAATCTAGTTGCCATTGTGCAAACCAATATCAAGCGCATGCTGGGTTATTCTTCCATTGCGCAAATGGGTTATATGCTATTGGGTTTATTGTCTGTGACAAAAGCCGGTTATGCGGCGGCGATGTTTTACAGTATCAGTTACGCGATCATGACGTTAGGTGCTTTTGGTTTATTGGTATTAATGAGCGGTGTGGGTTTTGAGTGTGAAAACATTGCTGATTTTGCGGGCCTAAACGATCGCCATCCTTGGTTGGCTTTTATGATGTTATTGCTGATGTTTTCCATGGCAGGCATTCCTCCCATTGTTGGTTTTGTGGCTAAGCTGGGTGTGTTGGAGTCTTTGATTAGTGTGCATCTCGTTTGGTTAGCGGTACTGGCTTTATTGTTCGCTATCATTGGTGCTTTTTACTATTTGCGCGTGGTCAAAGTGATGTATTTTGATGCACCGCATCCGCAGATGAACAGCGTTTCCTGCGGTAAAGGTGTGGGTACTGCGATTACAATCAATGGGTTACTGGTGTTGCTGTTGGGTATTCTGCCTGGCTTCTTGTTTACTATTTGCCATCAAGTTTTTGCTACGCTTGGGTATTGATTGTTTAAATAAATCTCCGGGTGTTAAACAAGGGTATGTCTTGTGTTCTATACTCAAATTTTGTATAATTTTTTCTTCATATCACGCATTAAGATTCCAAGTGATCAAAACTGATGAAGGTCAAAAATAACTGTTACAATTTCCATCTTTACTATCAATTCGAGGGTTGTTATGAAACGTAGTGTTTGTTTTTTACTTTCCATCTTTTGTGTCTTTTTATTATCGGCGCAAACTGATGCAGTCAATGTTCCTCTATCACTTTTTTCTATGAAAAATTACAGTCAGGATATTAATAAATGGATTCCTTCATCTAGTTCAAATTATAATAAACCCTTGGTGAGTTCCACTTTTCAACAGCAACGCCTGCAGGAATATTATAACCATTTGTATGGAGATTCTTCACCTTGGAATAAAACCTATGTAAACGAATTGTTTCAGCAACAACCGGACCTTAAAACGCTGGAAAGTGAAATTATAGATATGTTTGATAATGGAAAGACCCCGGCAAATATTAATTACGGGGAAAACTTTCATCCTCTTAGCGAAGCATGGATTGAGAAGATTAGAAAGAACGTCAATCTTGGTCAGTTTTCTTCATTAACTTATGATTCGCACAACAGAGCGATTGCAATAACTAACTTACAGGCACGAGTATTGCCAACTAATGATCCTGCTTATTATGACTTTATCCAGCCAGGACAAGGGTTTCCTTTTGATAATTTACAAGTATCTTCTTTGTGGGCGGGCACGCCAGTCTATATTGTTGCGCAAACACAAGATAAAGTGTGGGACTACGTGATTGCGCCGAGTTATTTTGGTTGGGTAAAAAGTACGGGCATCGCCCGCGCGACAAAAAGTTTTGTTGAGCTCTGGACTAGCTCTATTAAAACGGGATCAACCCTAAAGTTAGCGGCGATTACCAAAACCCAAACCAGTGTGTTTGATACGCAAGGTCATTTTCGTTTTAGCGCTTATGTTGGCGCGGTTTTTCCCATGATATCTGATGGTGCTAATGGAAAAATAGTGATGCTTATTCCTAAAATGGCTAAAGATGGTTTCGCGCTTATAGATAGAGCAACTATTGCTTCAAGTGCTGCTTCACCGATGCCTTTAGCGGCTACTCCGCATCATTTTGCCGATATTATAGCTACATTATTAAATCGTCCCTATGGTTGGGGCGGCATGTTTTTTGATAACGATTGCTCGCAAGCATTAAAAAGCTTGTTTGCTCCCTTTGCCATATGGTTGCCGCGCCACTCTTCCACGCAGCTTACGGCGGGTGAAATGGTGGATTTGAGTAGCCGTTCTATGAATCAGCGGTTGAATTATTTGTTAAAAAATGGTCATCCATTAATGACCATTATATACATTGGTGGGCACATCATTTTGTATGTTGGCAAAGAACCCTCCCGTCCAAAGTTGGCCATGAGTTACCAAAACTTGTGGGGACTGTCTCCTGCAAATGGCAGCAGTAGAAGTGTGATTGGTGAATCTGTATTTTTACCACTGCTGAAGAACTATGGTGAAAATGATGAGGGTCAAACTTTGGTTTCAGAGGCCAGTAAACCGATTTTTCAAATCAGTTATCTTGATCAATTTCCTGATACTTCACAAGCCAATCAGCCGATTGATCTGAAATCGCTGGTTTATCCTTAGTCACGCATCTGTGTTGCATTGCTGCGCTCTCAAT
>CAZGQK010000033.1:0-15488 GCA_964527645.1 uncultured Legionellales bacterium
AGGTAGCGCAGCAATACTTGCATAATCCGACATTAACCGCTGACAAATTTATAACCCGCGCACATCCGCAATATGGATTACAACGTTGGTACCGCAGTGGTGATTGGGTGCGTTGTGATGAAAAAGGCAGGTATTATTTTCTTGGGCGCGTCGATAATCAAATTAAAATACGTGGTCGACGCATGGAATGCGAGGCCATTGAATCTGCGCTAAAAGCCTTAATAGCTGGCGAAGTTGTGGTTTTTGCTCAGCAGCGAGCAGCAGAGAGCGAAAAAATATTGGTCGCTGTGACTACGCAACAGGCAATCAATGCGCAACAGGTTAATCAACAATTAGCCTTGACCTTGCCATTTTATATGATTCCTGAGCAATACCATTATTTGCCGAGCTTGCCGTTAAATGCGCGTGGTAAAATTGACCGCCAAGCCTTGGCCAAGGTATTGGCATGAGTGGCGAATTAATTCAAGATCAGTGCATGGCTAAGGGCACAAGTTGTTTGGTAACCAGCTGGGCAAAATTTATTTTACTGTTTGGTTTTATTGCGGTAATTACCAGCTTTAATCTTTATGTGGGTTGGTGGCCGGGGCCGACTAATCAGCCCTGGTGGTTGATGTTAGGGATAGCTTTGTGTTTAACCACGTATCTTCCGCACTATCGTCGACGCATTGTTGGTTTTTTTTCTATGTTAAGTTGGTTGATGCTCCCGTGGTTTCATTGGGGGTATATGGCGCAAACCTTTGGCGTGAGTCAATTGTCTTGGTTATTGCAGCCGTCGGGGATGATGTCGGTAATGGTTGCGGTATTGTTATTTTTTGCTGCTTATTTGGCATTTTGCCGACGTTTTTATCAGCGTCGCTGGTGTCGGCCTATATTGGGTTTAATTTTATTGATGTTTGCATTGATTGCTGGCACCAATTTAGTGTCCAATGCACTAACGCGCGAGTGTCTTACTGGATTTTTGTTAATTTCAACTGTATTAATTTGGTATTTTAGCTACAGTTTGCTCGAAGCTAAGCGTCATACTTACTGTCAGTCATTATCTCATTTTAGCTGCTTTGCACCATTTTGGGGTGGTACAGCAGTTCCTTTCGCTAAAGGAAAAACCTATTTAGATAAAATTGAAGTTAAAGATAACAACAGTTTTAGCCAATTACAATTAAGTGCTTACAAGTTACTGGGCTTGGCGTTAATTTGGTATGTTTTTTATAAAGCTTTAATTTACGCTGCTGCGATATGGAAAATTCCTGCATTAAGCCAAGTTTTACAAGGGGCAGGGCAACAACATTACGCCATTGCTGTTTGTTGGCTGTCTTGGTGGGCTCATTTTGTCTCACGGGTTTTATTCTATGCTTACAATAGTCACCTAATTATTGCTGTTGTTCGTATGGCTGGATTTAATGCTGCACGCAACATGGACAAACCATTTTTTGCCAAGTCGATTGCTGACTTTTGGAATCGTTATTATTTTTATTTTAAGGAACTGCTAGTTGAGGTATTCTTTTACCCGACTTATTTTTCCTGTTTTAAATCTTATCCTAAGCTACGTTTATTTTTTGCTACTTTTATGGCGGCTGGCGTGGGGAATTTTATTTATCATTATTTTAAAAATATCAATTTTGCCTTGCAAAATGGTTTATGGCATTCACTTGAAATGATGCAAAGCTATGCTTTTTATGGTCTTGTCTTAAGTATTGGTATTTTCTTTTCGCAATTGCGGCAGCAAAAGCGACGCAAACCGCAGGTAAAGTGGCAACGTTTTGTCGTAACGCCTATTATTGTCATCGGCTTTTTTGCTATACTCAGTGTTTTTAATACGCCTTATCAGGATATGAATTTATCCGTGGATTGGCAATTTTTGGCGCATTTGGTGGGGTTATGAGTGAGCAGCACAGTGACAAAGTAAAGGTGGTGCGTGCGTTGATTAGGGCGCAACTGCTGCTTTTAGAGGAAGATCCGCAGTTTAGCGATGAGGATTCATTGGTGATATCGAGACGGTTAAGTTCGTTGCAGGTGGTTGAATTGGCTGCACAATTGGAGTCACGCTATCAATTGGATTTTGCTGCTCATGGCTTTAATCAGTATGATTTTGATTCTGTTGTGCAAATTGTTGATTTAATTGAGAAGCATCGTACACTTTAGTGGTTATTGTGAGCAAATTTGCTATACTTACACCAACGTTGAAAATAGAGGGTTTGGTTATGTCTGAAAAATCGAATGCACCAAAATTTAACTTCCAAGGGATTGTCGATAACCTAAAAACCATGATTAATCCAGATGCTGAAACACCCATGCCGGTTGATGGCGATCAATTGGGTAAAAAACTTCAGTCCATTAGTTTGGGATTGCAAGAGCTGTCAGAACAACACGCACAACAGACCCAGAATTTGAATGATCTTAATCATCAAGTTAACGAATTGTTCAACGACATCGAGCAATTGCGCCAACAAACCAACGATGTAAATCCTGTTGCAGCTGCAACTGCCGCACCAAAGGCTGAAGCACAACCAGCGCCAGCTGAAGAATCCAAACCTGCAGCCGAAGAAAAGCCAGCAGAAGAGGATAAACCCAAGGAAGACAATTAAGTTATTTTTGCTAAGGAAGCTTTGTGCATCATCAAGCTGATAAAGCCACTTTCGCGGGTGGTTGTTTTTGGGGAGTTGAAGAGACTTTTCGTCAAACACCAGGTGTCACCTTTACACGTGTCGGCTACATGGGAGGCGAGACGGCTAATCCCACCTATGAACAAGTTTGTGCTGCAATAACAGGGCATGCTGAAGTTGTCGAAGTGAGCTTTAATTCTTCATTAATTAATTATGCAGCCTTATTAGATATTTTCTTAAAGAAACAATCTGGCAGATCCTGCGATATAAGTGTGTCTCAAAACACCTGGCAATATCGTTCCGTTATTTACTATCATAATAAATCACAACGTCTTGTGGCTGAAAAAAAATTAGCACAACTGACGCAGACTCGGCAATTTCCTAACGCAGTCAATACTAAGCTACTAGCTGCGGATACTTTTTGGCAAGCCGAGGAGTATCATCAGCAATATGTGGCAAAAAACAAGTAATGTTTAAAAATTAGGGTTATGTTAATTGAGTATAGCAAAAATTAAGCTCATACCGGCGGCAATTTGGCTTTGTTTAGTTAACGATTAATCTTTTGTTTGACGCCGTCCCTGCACAACAAAACCAACACCATATCCCATATAAAAGCCACTGATTATGCCGCTGATAAAAGTGGTTATTAGTAGAAAGTTAGAACTGTTTGCCAAGGCCGGGTTTATTAAAACTAGCACAAGAATAATGATGACATAGGGAAGGAGTATATATAAAAGTCGCAAATAAATTTTATTGGGCACCAGATAATGTCCCGTTTTTTCATCTCGAGAAATAGGGTGCTGTTGCGCATTGCGATAACAAATCCATGCGCTTACCATTAAAGGCAGCAGCCAAATTAAAGTTAAGGACTGCGCTAATTCTGGATGTTTGATAATCCGCACGATACTGGCATAAATTAACAAGATGAATAATAGCACGATGCGTCGCAAGCTTATTTTTCGTGTATCTCCCTGCTTTTTTAAGCGCGAGAGGCGGAAACTAAACAGGCCTAACACAACTAAAATAACAATGAAAATGGCGATTAAGTGTTGATAGTGTGAGTTCATTGGATATCTCTGTCTGTTGGCATGGCTTAAGAATAAAGCATTCTAAAGAAAAGAGGCCTAGACATCAAACTGTCCAGCATGCCGTTGTCGAAAGTAGATTCTCTGATGCTACATATGGCAACTAAGCCTGCAACTTGGCTGCCTTATGCCCGTAATTTGGCGATTATTTACCTGCAATCTATAGCTCATCGATATTATACTATCTACACTATCCTCAAAAGAAGAGGCGGGACCAGGGGTTTCTTTAGGTGTTGAGAAACCAAAACTTAAAACAACAATCTAGCACCGCCAAACGCCGCCACTAGCGGGGTACAAGGTATTGTGGCAACACGGGGTTAAAGGCTTTACGCTCGCAAAGAAGGCCGGCAAGCGCACATTAGAGTGTGGCGTGAGCTTGTGTGGTTTTTTGTTTAGGAATAGTTGAATCCTGCTTAAGTTAAACTATAATTACTTCTAACTAGTATAACTAGTTAGGCCTTAACGAGGTGTATGTTATGAAAAAGCTGACGGGGTTAATGTTGTTTATCATGTGTTTTTCGCTAGTGGGCTGCAGCACAGCTCCACGACAGACCATGTTAGGTTATGGCACTATTAAAGGTAGTAAAGTAGTGGCAAAAACAGCTGGGGAATACAAAACCTATATGGCGCATGATGTGGCCGTTGGCGCGACAACGGGTGCGGTTGCCGGGGCTGTTTATGGCGTTGTCGGTGCTGGCGTGGTGGGTGGCCTGATGGTTGGCACAGTTGGGGTTTGGATTCCTGTGATTGGTCCTATGATTGCCCTGACTTCTCTAGCTGTAGGTGTCGGCGCCGGAGCTTTAATTGGTGGAGTTGTTGGCGAATCAAAAAAATATTTTAAAAAGGGCTATCTCCTAGTAAGTTATCATGTAAAAATGCGTAAACGTCCTCGAGCAAAATCTTTGCAGGTTTTCCAGTTTACTAAATTTGTGCTACCTCGCAATGCTCCTGTCGCTGTTTATTTCGAGAAACCACGACGTAGTAAACAACCGATTTATTTTGTTAAGCCGATAGTGGCAAAACAATAAAAGTAGCCGAGAAAATGAGTTATACTTTAAATTCACTTGTTCGGTGCAACAAGCGCCTCACATTAAAGATAACAGCCGGGTTGATATAGTATTGCAGAAACTGAAGTGTTGGCTCCCCGGGACGGACTTGAACCGCCGACAAAGTGATTAACAGTCACCTGCTCTACCAACTGAGCTACCGGGGAATGGCGTGACTGGCTATGTTAGCGAGCGCGGGCGCTGACGTCAATAGTCAGATAAGGTGGCGGAATCTTCTGTTTGATCCTGCAAACCGTGGAGTATGAATGAGACTGTAAAAACCGGCTAATCCGCCCACAGCTTGTTTAGGCGCTCTAAAGCCGTGCGTATGTCCTCTTCAGCGGCGGCGCAAGAAAGACGAACGTGACCAGGCGCACCGAAGGCGCTACCGGGCACCATGGCGACGAAGATCTCATCAAGCACTTTGGCGCTGAAGGCTAGATCATCCTTTAGTCCCCATTGTTTGATTTTTGCGCTGACATCAGCAAACACATAAAAAGCACCATCGGCGGGTACACATTCACAGCCAGATAGTTGGTTTAGGCCGTTATAAAGCAAATCTTGGCGCTGTTGATAAGCTTGCTTCATGTCACCAATCCAGGATTGATCGCTTTGCAGGGCAGCTAATGCCGCCTTTTGCGCAATTGAATTGGGGTTGGAGGTGCTTTGAGATTGCAGCGTTTTCATGGCGGCAATCACGGGTTCTGGGCCGGCTGTGTAACCAATGCGCATGCCGGGCATGGCATGGCTTTTAGAACAGCTATCAAAGATAAAGGTGCGCTGGAGCAAATCGGGGCCAACATTAGCAATGCTGTGAAATTCACCATTCCAGATTAATTCTTTGTAAATATCATCGGAGGCAATATAAATTTGCGGATGTTGATTTAAAACTTCTGCTAACGCCAAAATCTCTTCTCGGTTATAGCACATGCCGGTTGGATTATTCGGATTATTTAAGATAAATAGCTTTGTTTTATCGGTAATACTGGCTTGCAGCTGCTCGGCGGTTATTTTAAATCGCGCCGACAAAGGACAATTAACAATCACCGGTTTGGCTTGCGCTAATTGCACCATCGGCACATAAGACACCCAATAGGGTGCTGGAATAATGACTTCATCGCCAGGATTCAACAACACTTGCATTAAATTATACAAACCTTGTTTCGCCCCGGCGCTAACAATAATTTGGCCGCGTTCATAGTTAAGCTGATTTTCTTTGGCTAAATTGGCGATAATGGCATCTTTGAGCTCGACAATACCGTCGGTTGCTGTGTATTTGGTAAAACCTTGTTCAAGGGCGGCAATAGCCGCTTGCTTGGCCGCCTCAGGCATGGTGAAATTAGGTTCGCCAGCGCTTAAGCTGATAATTGGTTTGCCCGCTTGGCGCAATTTTTTCGCCTTTTCGCTAATCGCCATGGTTAGCGACATCTGTATGCCTTGCATGCGCTTGGCTAATTCATGATTCATGGCTGTAATTCTCCAATATCCGTGGCTCTTTGACCGAGTTATGTCATAATAGCAACTTTTTGGCAACTGTGGTGCGTTGATGTCACAAAAATTTTCATTACAATCGAGGTTTGCTCCCGCGGGCGATCAACCGCAGGCCATTGCTCAGCTCGTTGATGGGTTGGAGCAGGGGGTTGCTTATCAAACTTTGCTCGGGGTGACGGGTTCCGGCAAAACTTTCACCGTGGCTAATGTCATTGCCGCCGTACAAAGGCCCACCTTGGTCATGGCGCCCAATAAAACCTTAGCCGCACAGCTTTACGCGGAGATGCGTGAATTTTTTCCCAACAATGCGGTCGAATATTTTGTCTCTTATTACGATTATTACCAACCCGAAGCGTATGTGCCGAGCACCAATACGTTTATAGAAAAAGATGCTTCGGTAAATGCGCAAATCGAACAAATGCGTCTATCGGCAACTAAAGCGTTATTGGAACGCGAAGATACGATCATTGTGGCAACGGTTTCGGCGATTTACGGTTTAGGCGATCCAAAGGCGTATTTGGATATGGTATTGCATTTAAGTCGTGGCGAAAAAATTGATCAGCGCACTATTCTACAACGCTTAGCGCAAATGCAATACAAGCGTAACGATGTTGAATTACACCGCGCGGCGTATCGTGTGCGCGGTGATGTTATTGATGTCTTTCCTGCAGATTCCGAACAAAATGCCATTCGTATTGAATTATTTGATGATGAAATTACAGCTATTTCCTGGTTTGATCCGTTATTAAATAAAATGGTTGAACCCGTCGCGCGCGTGACTATTTTCCCCAAAACCCATTATGTAACACCGAAGGAAACCATACAAAATACCATTAGCGTTATTAAGGAAGAATTAAAAGAGCGCTTGGCGGAATTGGAAAAAAACAATAAATTAGTCGAGCGCCAACGTTTAGAAGAGCGTACTAATTATGATATTGAAATGATGTTAGAGTTGGGTTATTGCTCAGGCATTGAAAACTATTCGCGTTATTTATCCGGACGCAATGCTGGTGATCCTCCGCCAACCTTATTGGATTATTTGCCAGATAATGCTTTATTAATTGTCGATGAATCACACGTGACTATTCCACAAATTGGCGGCATGTATCGCGGCGATCGTGCGCGTAAAGAAAATTTAGTCGCTTACGGTTTTCGTTTACCCTCAGCATTAGATAATCGTCCACTACGTTTTGATGAATTTGAACAATTAGCACCACAAATTATTTTCACTTCTGCTACACCGAGTACCTATGAAGCTGAAAAAGCCGGTGAACCGGTTCAGCTGCTGGTGCGCCCGACGGGATTATTGGATCCGGAAATTGAAGTGCGTGTTGCTAGCAATCAGGTGGACGATTTATTATCGGAGATTCACCTACGCGTACAACAAAACGAGCGCGTTCTCGTCACCACTTTAACCAAACGCATGTCTGAGGATTTAAGCGAATATTTAGCTGACCATGGTGTTAAGGTGCGCTATTTACATTCCGATATTGACACTGTAGAGCGTGTGGAAATTATTAAAGATTTGCGCCTAGGCGTGTTTGATGTATTGGTTGGTATTAATTTATTGCGTGAAGGCTTGGATATGCCAGAAGTCTCACTGGTGACTATTTTAGATGCCGATAAAGAAGGTTTTTTACGATCGTTTCGTTCTTTGATTCAAACTATTGGTCGTGCGGCAAGAAATGTTAATGGCAAAGCCATATTGTATGCCGATTTTATTACTAAATCGATGCAACAAGCCATTGATGAAACTCAGCGTCGCCGGGAAAAACAGCGGGCCTATAATGCAGAACATGGCATCACGCCGAAAACCATTGAAAAGGCCGTGCATGAGATTCTTGAAGTTGGCCAGGGCGGTAAGTTAAAAACCAAAACCGAGCGTTATATCCGTGACTCTGATGCCACTTATTTGGCCATGTCACCAAAAGAACAGGCCAAACACATTGCCGAGCTAGAAGAACGGATGTACGAACATGCACAAAATTTAGAATTTGAGCAAGCCACGCAATGTCGTGATAAGATAGCACAACTGCGTGAGGATTTTAGGTGAAAAGGGAGTTGGTATGAGCGAGTTCTTTCATTTTGATATTGCCCAATGGATCACCACCATTGGCTTTGTTGGTGTGGTGTTAATTATTTTTGTCGAGACCGGATTATTTGTCGGCTTTTTCTTGCCTGGCGACAGCCTGATTTTTACCGCCGGCTTGTTGGCTTCCAAAGGCATATTTCCAATTAAATGGTTGGTGCCCTCATTGATTGTGGCAGCTTTTTTAGGCTATACACTAGCTTATTGGTTTGGTAAAAGGCTAGGGCGGTGGTTGATGTCGCGCAAAGATCATTTTTGGTTTAAAAAGTCTTATATTTATAAAGCGGAAGAATTTTATGAAAAGCACGGTGGTAAAGCCATAATTCTAGGACGTTTAGTGCCGATTGTGCGCACCTTTATTCCTATAGCGGCGGGTATGGCACGTATGACGTATCGGGATTATTTTATGTATAATTTACTCGGCGCCTTGTTGTGGGGCGGGGGGTTGTGCCTGGCTGGTTATTATTTAGGTGCACTCATTCCGGATGCTGATAAATATATATTGCTGGTGATTGTTATTGTGGTGTTTTTATCATTTTTGCCGATGATTTGGCCTATTATAAAGGAGCGGCGGGCGCGGCGTCGTAAATAAAAATATTTCTTTTTCCTGCCGGCTTTGTTGCATTATTTTTTAAAAATCCTCGCTTATGTTGAATAAGATCCGGTGTTTTAAAAAACAACGCGTCGCGCCAGCAAGAAAAATAAATCATTTCTACCGCGTTTCTTTTTTTTAGCTTTCTTTGTCGCGAATATTTTTAAAAACATGTCCCGCGACTTGATCGCAGCCTGTGCCCTCCGGGGTAGATCCAGGAAGGTCAAAAAAACTGAATTCCGCGGCTAACCCCCGGTATCTATGAAAAAAATCTGTCAAAATATCCCATTACACAGCAAGCGACAATCTGCTACACTAGCCGATCTGTTGAACTGAGGTTGAGAAGTTAAGTGATTGAAAAGATTAGAAATGTAGCGATTATCGCCCACGTTGACCATGGCAAAACTACGCTGGTAGATGAACTATTACAGCAATCTGGCTCGCTAGAGGCGCGCAAAGCACCTACTGAGCGGATGATGGATTCCAATGATTTGGAAAAAGAGCGCGGCATTACCATTCTTGCGAAAAACACGGCGATCACTTGGCAAGACTATCATATTAATATTGTCGACACCCCAGGACACGCGGATTTTGGTGGCGAAGTTGAGCGTATTTTATCGATGGTGGATTCGGTTTTATTATTAGTCGATGCTGTTGATGGCCCTATGCCACAAACACGCTTTGTTACACAAAAAGCCTTTATGTGGGGACTAAAGCCTATTTTAGTGGTGAATAAAATTGACCGCGATGGTGCGCGTCCTGATTGGGTGGTCGATCAGGTTTTTGATTTATTTGTTAACTTAGGTGCCACCGACGAACAATTAGATTTTCCGGTTATTTATGCGTCTGCCTTGCAAGGCTATGCCAAAATGCAACTCAGTGATCCTGATGAATCCATGCAACCTTTGTTTGCAGCAATTGTAAAACACGTGAGTCCACCAAAAGTAGACGCCGATGCGCCTTTGCAAATGCAAATTAGTGCCTTGGATTATTCCAGTTATGTCGGTGCTATTGGTATTGGGCGTGTCACACGCGGAAATTTAACGCTAAATGCTAACGTCACAGTTATCGACAGCGAAGGCAAAACACGCAGTGGTCGTGTGCTGCAGATTTTAAAATTTATGGGACTTGAGCGCGAAAGTGTCGAAAGCGCAGAAGCGGGCGAAATTGTTGCCATTAGTGGTATTGAAAATTTACGTATCTCCGACACCTTGTGTGCCCCTGAGTGCGTAGAAGCGCTGCCCGCATTAACAGTAGACGAACCGACGGTAAGCATGACCTTTCAGGTCAATGCGTCACCCTTTGCCGGGCGTGAAGGCAAATACGTTACCAGTCGACACGTTGGCGAACGTCTACAGCGTGAATTAATTGCCAATGTCGCGTTACGCGTAGAGCCGGGTGATTCACCCGAGAAATTTAAAGTCTCTGGGCGTGGCGAGCTGCACTTGTCGATTTTAATTGAAAACATGCGCCGCGAAGGTTATGAATTAGCCGTTTCGCGTCCGGAAGTTATTATTAAAGAAATTGATGGCAAAAAATGCGAACCTTATGAGAGCCTGGTTTTTGATATCGAAGAGCAACACCAGGGTTCCATTATGCAAAATTTAGCTGAACGCCGCGGTCAATTAAAAAATATGGAAACCGACGGTCATGGTCGTGTGCGCTTGGATTATATTATTCCTACTCGCGGTTTAATTGGCTTTCACACCAAATTTTTAACGCTCACTTCTGGCACTGGCATTATGCACCACGTTTTTGATCATTACGGTGACGTAGGCCAAGGTGCTATAAAAGCGCGTAACAACGGCGTGTTAATTGCCAATGCTCCCGGCACAACCACTGGTTATGCACTGTGGAATTTGCAAGAGCGCGGCACTTTGTTTATTGGTCCGCAAGTTGATGTTTATGAAGGCATGATTATCGGCAAAAACTCACGCGATAGCGATTTAGTAGTAAATCCTTGCAAAGAAAAACAATTAACCAATGTGCGTGCCTCAGGTACCGATGAAAATATTCAACTAACGCCACCTACTGTTTTAAGCCTGGAACAAGCGCTAGAATTTATCGCCGACGATGAATTAGTAGAAGTAACACCGGTTGCCACACGTCTACGCAAAAAAGTATTAAAAGCTAATGAACGCAAACGCGCGGGGCGGGGTTAAGGCTCGCGCGGCAAACTTCTATTTTACTAATGATTTATTTTTTAGGATAGGTTGTAAACGCACTACCATTCGCGACCTGTGTGTATTTTTGCTGATGAGCTCGGCAAACAATAGGCCTGTGCTAGAAAAAAGTATTAAGCGCCAATCACCGGGGTTAATAATGGAGCCTCTTCAGTAGCGGTTAGCGCATTACTAATAGCTTTGCTTAGTTGCTTTTTAGCGCCCTTTCAACCACGCTATGAGCATCTAGCCGATGACGGTAAACCTCACTCGACAGAGAAAAGCGCAGAAGCTAGTAAACAACAATGCAACTAGCGACAACATTTAGCAATATACCCGAAGCATTTTAAACGTCAATGTCAGTGGTCGAGCGAGGGCCAACGAACTTCGGTGTCAAAATACGTTAGGTGTGTTGCAAATACATACACAAATTAGCCAATCGCGTCAGTAATTATTTTTTGCTCTTGCAGATAAAAAGCATGGAGCCTGTCCAAAAAGACCCGTAGCTTATAAGGCATATAATAACTTTGAGGATAAATCGCAAACACCTCTATCTCTAAATGTAAATAATCTTGCAACATCGGCTTTACTTTTTTCTGTTGTATTTCATCGACAAATAAACGGGGGTAGGCGTAACCTATTGCCAAACCGCTCATAACGATCGAATGCAAAATATCAACGTTATTGACTTTTACATTACTGGGCGGTTTCACATAATACAGAGAACCATTGCGCTGCTGAAAGGGCCACGCACCCGAAAAAGCAGCGACACCATTATGCTTGAGCAGAGCCTCAGGGTCTGTCGGTATCCCGTATTGCTTGATATAGCGCGGTGTCGCGTATAGACCCGCCGGAGACGTCACCAAACTTTTAGCAACAAAATTAAAATCGGGCAATGCCAAACCTTTAATATGCGGTAAGATTAAACAATCAAAATCACGATCTAAGCAAGCCAGAGGATTATCCACAATGATCAAGTCCAAAGTAACGAGCGGATATTGCTCTATAAATTGCGGTATCATTTTGTCCCCCATCGAACGCGCGATAGCCGAAGGTAAATAGACTCGAAGATTTCCTTTAGCGACCGACTGATGAGTGCGTACCGCTTCCATAGAACCTTCTATCTGATTAAAAATGCCGTGAACGTTATGATAAAATTCTTTCCCGGCATCGGTTAGAACGACTTTGCGTGTAGTGCGCGTAAAGAGCGTCGTTTGCAAATGCGTTTCTAAGGCTTTGATATGCTGACTCACTATCGCTTTAGACAATTCCATTTTTTCAGCGGCCTGCGTAAAATTACCATCCTCAACCACGTGGATAAACGTCAAGATTTGATCTAATGAATGCTTCACGGCAGCTCCTTTTCCTCCCTGTAGTGCGCAGGGCAGGGGTCACTATTGTTATACTATATTTAACAATGATTATATTTTATTTGTATTCTAATCATAATAAATTCAGCATAAGCTTGTCAACAAGTTATGGATAATTTTGTCCATAACTGAATAAAATCATTATAAAAACAAAATAAGAGGAAAAAACAATGAGAAACAAAGCCTTAAAAACAACTGTCGTTTGCGCCGTATTAGCCGCGACCTTAAATTGTGCACTAGCCAATTCAGCAGTGTCATCACTGAATCAGCGAAATACGATACTGTCAAATACAGGGCCCGCTGCTCAGCAAACAGCAGAAACACCCGCTAATGACCACCATGGAGTCTATATTCAAGGCGGTGTGGGCACCATTCTCGCTTCAATGCAATCTAACACGAACTTTGACTATTCAGCCGCTCATGGTGGGCTCGGGGAGCTTCTCGCTGTCGGTTACCAGACAGGCCCTCATTTCGGAATGGAAGTTGACATGATCCATGTGAACCTCAGCAAAAACATAGTCGATAGCAACGTCGACGATGATTACAGCACGAGCGCGGATGGATATCTGGTTGCTCCCTCCATAAAAGGCCTATTAACCATAGGAGACCACTTTTCGATATACGGCAAACTGGGCATAGCCTATGCGCATGCCTTCGGTAGCAGCACGGGCACACACTCGTCTGATGACCCCGATCAAGATGATAACACTAGTCCTTCCATCGTCCTTCCGTACACCGCTATTGGTGTAAGCTATTCCGTGTCTCATTCCATTGAGATAGGTACAGAATATTCAGGATTTTTATACGGTGTCGCGAATGCAGGATTACTCTCGGCCAACCTGACCTATCATTTCTAACGCTAACAACAAGGGGGGGAGGATAGGTGTTTTTCTAGCATAGTGCTACATCTATCAAAAAATAATTTATCCCCTCCCTTGAAAACAATCCCTTGTTAATAGCAAAAAACTTAAGAAAGCATTAAGAACTTTATTTTTTTGTTATAGATGGCACGGGCACACTGAAATGTACAGCACGATTGATACTTGATTATTGTCAGGGAGTTATTAAACGTGAGCCGGTGATATTTTTTTTTGCTTTTGAATCAGTTCTGTCAGCAGGTCAGATATCCCATTTTTGTGGGAAGCTAACCTATTTAGCATCGAGACAGATTTATGAAGTTGATTGCGTTCTAGGCTTTTTGGCTTACTTTGGCCCCACACTGTACGACATAGGCTTTTTAAGATGGGTTCTAATTTAGTGATTAAATCGCCTCTTTTAAGTAGCTCAGGCATATTACCTCTTTGTTCCCAAACTTTAGCCAGTATTGCGTTGTCCTCAGTTTTTTCGCCCTCCCTATAGATTTTTAATTCAAAAGTATCTAAATAATTAGCAAGCACTTTATTGAAATAGCCAGTAATGACATTCTCTTTTGTCCATGCCACATCAGGATTGTCCGCGACCATTTGGCGCATGTCGCAGACATGTTTGCTTATTGCCCCCCACCATTCTTGCCAATAACTGGCATCATTACGCGCTTCTATAGGTCGCTTATCTTTTTTGCCGTCCATGAAGAATTGGCCGTAAGGCACGTTACTTTCGGCTCTTGCCTTCCGGTGGGCTGCTCCATATTGGCGTTCGGCTTCAGCAAGCCTCCACGTTACCACTTTGGAGAGTTGCTGTAACAGCGGACCTAGAGCTTCTGGTTCTTGACACATCTGCATCATCTATCCATATAATATTTCAATTCAGGATATTAATATAATTAATCATTAATGACAATGCATTAGTTTAAAAATATTATGTAACCTTACGTTTAGATGTACAAAAAGTTCATTTAAGAAGATGTAATTTATTTAGAAGCTATTTTTGGGAGGCGTTGTATTTGCAATCTAAGTCTTTTTAAATAAAAATCTTAGAATAGGCTTATTAATAGGATGTTAGGATGGGTTTTTTTGTTCTATTAAAAAGCCAGTTACATAAACTGGCTTTGCAAGGAAGGGAGTTTTTAAATTTAGCGGCGGCCACCAAATAGGCGCAGCAAGCTTAAAAATAGGTTAATAAAATCTAGGTAAAGCGACAGTGCGCCGGAGATTACCATTTTTTTCTGCGCTTCATCACTGGCGCGTGGATCAAAGTCTTGTTTGATTTTTTGTGTGTCATAAGCGGTTAGCCCGGCAAACACAATCACACCAATGGCGGCGAGTACTTTTTGTGTGGTGTTACCCATTAGGCTTGGAAAAATCCAACCAAGCACGTACATGATAATCAAGCCAAACAAACCCATATAACAGAAGCTACCTAATCCGCTTAAATCTTTTTTGCGTACAAATCCAAAAACGCTCAAAGCGGAAAAACTTCCCGCGGTAGCAATAAATGCCAACGCAATGCTTTGACGTGTATAAACAAACGCGATAACAGCAAAGGTTAAACCGGTTAACGCAGAATACAGCAGATATAATAGGGTGAGTGTGCCGGCGCGCGCACGACGCTGAATAAAAGAAAAAGCAAACACGCAAGCTAATTGTGCGATGATCACACCAAAAAATAGTCCTCTGTTGGTCATAATCGCTTGCCTTAGATAAACGTGCGAGGTTAAGTAGTAGGCCACCAGGCCAGACAATAAAACACCAAAGGTCATCCAGGCGTAGACTTTGCTCACATATGGCTGGCAAGCAGACTTCGGTCCGTGGGTAGTGTGTGAGTTCTTAGTTGAGACATAGAAAATCCTCGAATTCATGGTACAGATAAGAGCCGCTATTGTAGCAAAAAAGCACCAAAGAATTGAAGCACTTTGGGGGATTTGTCGGTTAAACGCTAACCTTATGATAATGATCTTTTTTCCCTATCAACACGCTGTGTTGCACCCACCCAGCTAGAGGGCTATTATTGCTCGTTTGGATGGATGGTTAGTGTCAGATTCGCGCTTGAACGCGAAACGGCGAGAACTGCAACGCAATGTATATTGGTACTTGAGTAGGGGAAGCGCAGCCGTGACAAAGTTCATGTGCTAATATGGCGTTTTTCAGGGTTAACTACGTAGGCACGTAGCTCAG
>CAZGQK010000034.1:0-13588 GCA_964527645.1 uncultured Legionellales bacterium
CGAACCCACATCATCAGCTTGGAAGGCTGAGGTTCTACCATTGAACTACACCCGCACCTTTTAACCTCTACCTCTACCCACAACAAATGGAGGGGGGAGGATTCGAACCTCCGAAGGCTAAGCCGTCAGATTTACAGTCTGATCCCTTTGACCGCTCGGGAACCCCTCCACGAAATTAAGCAGGATATTGTGCGCAAGTACTCTTGACATGTCAATGAAAATGAGGCAGTCAGGCAAATTTAATTTATCCTGCCTTCCTTTTGAAGTCTAAGGCTGACCAACGCCAAAAATGACGCTCCATACTAGCTCCCGAAACGGCCAGTGCCGCGCTAAAATCGGCTATTGCCCGAAACAAAACTACTTGATAGGGACAGGATGCTTCACTGACACATGAAACCCCTTGCACGAGCGACTCTTCTCCCGCTACATTAACCACAAAATCCGACAGAGGGTAAGACAATCCTCTCCCATCGGCTTTCACCACCGCCTCTTTACACGTCCAAATTTGGAAAAAAGCCTTTCGCTGAAGCTCAATAGGTAAACTAACCAAGTACTCGTATTCGGCTTTAGCAAAAAAGCGCTTGGCGATCTCTAACACTTCGACCTCACGCACATCATTCTCCACATCAATGCCAACCTCTCGATCCAGAGCAAAGGCATACAGGGCCACCGACTGCGCATGTGACATGTTGAAACGTAGGTTACCTGATCCCGCCAAGCGTGGCTTGCCATGTTCACCCTTGACCAGCTGTATAGCATCGGCTGGCTTTTGCAAATAAGCACCTAACAAATTGCGCAACACCAAATGTGCCGCCGTATAGTAATCACGCCACGGCTGTACTGAAATTTTACCGATGTACTCAATTTCTTCAGCAGATAACCACTGCTCAAGCACCCACTGATCTAGCGCTACTTTTTGCAAATCGGCATACCAAACGTGCACCTCATCTTTTTGTAAAACGGGAAATTTTTCTGGAAACTGCCAATTAATCAAGTTCATAGATGTACTCACAAATGATCCAGCGGCAATGCGGTTTCTTCGACAATACTGCGCAACACAAAGCTTGAATGCACACTGGTTACCCCATCAATACGCGTTAATTTTTCCAATAAAAACTTTTGGTAATAATTCATATCGGGCACCACCACTTTTAAAAAATAATCCGCCGACTGGCCCGTAATCATATAGCATTGAACAACTTCAGACACAGATCGAATGGTTTTTTCAAATTGATCCAAAATACTCGGCGCATGACTAGCCAGCCCCACCAACACCAAAATCGTCAGTTGTAACCCAAGCGCCTCCTGATTGAGCAAAGCAACTTGCTTATCGATATAGCCCTCTTCTTCCAATTGCTTCACACGCCGAGAACAAGGCGATGGTGATAAGTTTACCTGATCCGCCAACTCCTGATTGCTGATACGGCTATCTGATTGTAATAACTCAAGAATCTTTTTATCAATCCGATCCACACCAACCTCCACATTATTGCTTTTTTTTCTATATAGTTAGCATAAAAAATCAATATATATAAAAATATTGATATATTATGTTAAATAATATCAAATATTGTACATTTCTGCAATCATTGATCATGACCAACGTGTTACGATTTGTTTAAAAGATATGCATTAATTCGAGGAAAGTTCCGTGGCTTTGTCAAAATCAATCAATAGCTTTGTGTTATTGGCATCAGCAATTGCCGGCATTGTCGGCTCAGGCTGGTTATTGGGTCCTATGGCTTGCGCCAAAATTGCCGGCCCCGCCGCCACTGTAACTTGGTTAATCGCCGGCATATTGATGATGGTGGTTGCTGGTACCTTTGTGATATTAACTCGCGCTATGCCAATTGCTGGCGGCACAGTACGCTTTTTTCAATTAAGCCACGGACATTTTGCTGGATTTAGTTTTTCCTGGATTGCCTGGTTGGCGTGGATCGCCGTTTCACCGATTGAAACGATGGCATTGATTCAATACAGCTCGAGCTACTTGCCACAATTAATGACAACCGGCACATCACCCGTGTTAACACCGATCGGCATAATGGCTGCGATGGGTTGCATGGGCATCATCACTATCATCAACAGCTGCGGGGTACACATTTACGGCAAGGTCAATCATTTTATTTTAATTTTTAAATTGATGATCCCGGCCATTACGGCTGTGTTGTTATTTCATACGCATTTTCATATGCAAAATTTCAGCCATGCC
This sequence comes from uncultured Legionellales bacterium, assembly GCA_964527645.1. GTDB lineage: Bacteria > Pseudomonadota > Gammaproteobacteria > CAZGQK01 > CAZGQK01 > CAZGQK01. Next base: position 2,213 of record CAZGQK010000034.1, read on the forward strand.
GGTGGTTTCATGCCACACGGCATTCAAAGTATTTTTTCGGCTTTGCCACTGGCTGGGGTAATTTATTCTTTTATTGGCTTTAATCCTGCTATTCAATTGGCATCCGAATCCGTCAACCCACGCAAAGCCATTCCCATTGCTGTGTTTGGTTCTTTGATCGTTTGCATTATTTTATATACTTTGGTGCAAACAGCTTTTATTGCCGCTTTGCCAAGCCACAGTATACAACACGGCTGGTCTGCCATTAGTTTTGCTGGAGATAACGGACCGTTCGTCGGTTTGTTAACCGGTTTTGGTTTTGTCTGGTTTGTAAAAGCCTTATATATTGATGCTAGCGTCTCGCCCTTTGGCACAGCCATGGTACAAGCCATGGCAACCAGCCGCATGACTTATGCAATGAGTCAAAACAATTATTTCCCCAAATGGTTAATGCACACCAACAAACAAGGCACACCCAAACGTGCCATGTTGATTAATATGTTAATTGGTTTCGCTTTTTTCTTGCCTTTTCCAAGCTGGCAACACATGGTTGGATTTTTGGTGTCGTGTTTGGTATTAGGTTATGTTGTCGGCCCTATGTCTTTAATGGTTTTAAGCCGAACCCAACCAGAACGCTTTGGCAATATTTCAAAAAAATGGATGCAAGCTTTCTGCCTGTTGGCTTTTTATATTTGTAATTTAATGATTTTTTGGTCTGGCTGGCAAACTATTTATAAAATAATGATTTTGTTTACAATCGGTTATATTATTTTGGGTATAAAAATCTTACGCGAAAAAGACTCCCATCAAATGGAAGATTTAAACATTATACGCGGCAGCTGGATCATCGCCTACATGATCGGCATGGGGGTTATCAGTTATTTTAGCAGTTTTGGTGGCAACCATACGATTGCTTTTGGTATAGATTTCCTTGTGGTCGGTGTCTTCAGCATAGGCATCTATGCTTTGGCCAATTATTTAGCGATGCGCACGAAAATGCCAGGACATGAAAAACACGCCAGCATTAGCATGCGAGAATCCATGGATATAATTTAAAAATCAACATGCTGCAAAAAATCGCTAGCAATAACGCGCTCGATTAACTGTGGCTTGGTACGACAACCCAGTTTATCTTTCATGTTTTTTACATAATATTCCACGGTTCGTGGCGATAGGTTTAAGGCTTCAGCGGTTAATTTAAAGGTTTTGCCGTGCAACAATTGCATCATGCACTGCGCTTCTCGACGGGTGAAATAGTTTTTACCATATTTTTCTCCCAAGGGGTACGCCTTTGGCTCTTGCTTCTTTTGACCACCACTCGACGTAGCTTCATGCACACACTTGTGTTTTTTTTTACGTTTACCCAAATTGGTATAAACAAATTTAGTCGACTCATCGTCCCTATTTAATACTTCTGCAAGTATAGAATCCCAATACTTCATCCTTTGCTCCTATTGGTCGAATTAGAAAATTCCATTTCCAAACACACCGGGTTTTCACCCCGATTTCCAAACTCTATTAACAACCATAATAATGATTCGAAGACGCAAATAAGAACCGTATTCTTCCCTGTAACCCACTTGCTCCCTCCTTAGAAAAGCTGCATAACTCCAAGTCAGCAATTGATTTTTATTATTTAAAACATCAAAATTGACCTAAAATTATTTTTTAAGGAATAAATAGTTGCAGTAATTATACTTTAATGCATAATATTTAATGCGTCAACACATTATTTGAGTTTTCTTAACGATCCTGTGTAAACTACGCACAAGGGATTAAATGGCCAAATATGTGTCAATTTTATACAGCCATATAAACCCCTGGGATAGGAAGCTGACATGCAAGCACTCACGAACATACTGCGTTCATTGATGAGCAAAATGAAATTGTCTGAGTCTGAATTATCTCGACAAACAGACATTGGTCAACCAGTTATCCATCGCATGCTCTCGGGAGAAACCCACAACCCAAAAGTACAAACCCTACGCCCAGTGGCTAAGTTTTTTGGCGTGTCCATTAGCCAATTAATGGGTGATGAACCTTTAAATATGGCGCATGACCCCAACAAAAGCGGTCGGCGTCATCTAGTCACCATCCCTTTAATTAGCCCAAGCCAAGCGATCTTTTGGCCAACCAGCAACCCGCACAACGACCCCTACGTATTTTCAGATATTAATGTTAGCCCACAAGCCTTTGCCATGGAATTACAAGATTCCACCATGCTGCCACGTTTTCCCGAAGGAACTTTGTTGATTGTTGATCCGCAACACTCAGCGCAAAACGGTGACTATGTCGTTGCTCACTTAGCCACGCAAAAAGTAGTGACTTTTAAGCAATTTCTGGTTGATGGCGAAAATCGTTATTTAAAACCACTTAATCCCGATTTTAATATCACGAAAATAGACAACCATACAAAAATAATTGGCACTATGCTGCAAGCGCGGATGAATTTTATTCCATCCGCAAAAATAACTTCACAAAAAACCACGTATGAATGAACACACGTTACTACTGGCCATAATCGCCGGAGTCATTGCCGGGTTTATCGATACCCTTGCCGGTGGCGGTGGATTGATTACCGTCCCTGTATTATTGAGCATGGGATTACCGCCTTTGACAGCCTTAGGCACCAACCGTTTCCAATCCTGCATTGGCGAAGGCACTGCCTTTTTACGCTATTTGTCACAAGGTTTCATCAAATTTGAAAAATTATGGATAGGCCTTTTGTTTGCCGCGCTAGGTACCGCTGCTGGCACTTTGTATGTGGAATCGTTAAACCCAGCGTTTCTAGAAAAGTTTATTCCCTTTTTATTATTAATTATTCTCTTTTACGTATGGGTATCGCCTTATTTTTTACAAAAATCCAATAAAAGAAAAAACAACCCCAGCATTTTTTATATGATTTCCGGCTTACTCATTGGTTTTTATAATGGATTTTTGGGCCCCAATACGGGTTCATTCTGGGTGGCAGCGTTGATGTTATTTCTCGGCATGAATATTCGTGAAGCGGCCATGCAAATGAAACCGTTAAACTTAATCGGCAATATTTTTTCCTTTGCGCTGTTTGCCTTCGACCATCACGTCGCGTATCTGGCGGGGCTGATTATGGGTGTTGGACAATTAGTCGGGGTTTATGCCGGTACACACATCGTCATTAAAAAACAAACCAACACCATTCGCATCTTATTTTTGATCTTAGTAACTGCTATTACCCTGTTTCTTTTTGCCAAGGCTTATTTAGCTTCCTAAAAATCTTAAGGATCTAATGTTAAAGGAACAATTAGCATTTTTGTGCCTATATTCTGCAAGCGCCGCTGCACCATTAATGAAAAATCGGCATGTAAAATACGCGTCAATAGCTTTTCATTTTTAAATACATAGCGTGAGGAAAAATAAACGGCATTATTGTACTTATCATTGATTTCAGCGGCTAACGTACTTACATCTTCTACTGGATCCGTTCCAAAATGTGTATAGGTTTCTAGTGCAACCCGATTTTTCGCCGAAAACTTTACTAGATAATTGGTAATACGATCCGTATTTTTTTGCAATCTTCGTAATGCTGCATCACTACCGAAACTGCCAGTATCCACCCAGCCATAATGAATAAATACATAATTTTTAAAATGTTTGGGGAACATTCGCTCCACCCACAAGATAGTGTGCAAAGTCGCTCCAATACCACGAACCAAAAACACCGCAGTGGGAGCCAAAGTATCAATAGCTAACCTGTTTTCCTCAACATCTGTTATTTTAACACGCAGCGTTTTATCCAGCTTTCTCTTCAATGCATCGTATTTTTTATAATAGCGACGCGCAACCATACAGACACAAACAACCCCAGCCGTCACCAGAAGAGCACCCCAACTACCATCTCCTAATTTAGTAACAACAATAACGCTCAAAATAATACAGCAAATAAAAAAGCCCAAAAGTGATAACGATAGGCGCCGCCACCAATGTTTTTTGCTAGCTAGGTTTTTCACCCAATAGACACTTAAGCCAAGCAGTGAAACAGCAAAGGTAATAAATACATTTATGCTGTAAAAAACGATCAGCATTTCAATTTTTCCATTAGTTACAATCAAAGTAAAAATGGCAAACAAACCAAAAAACAAGACCCCGTTCTGCTTTACCAATCGCGCAGATAACCCTTTAAATCGGCGCGGCACCCAGTCATCCTGCGCCATATTTGCCAATACGGCAGGACCACCTAAAAAGCCAGTATTAGCGCCCACCAATAACAACCCCGCTTCAAAAAATAACAAAACGATTAAGCCGATATGTCCCCAGTAACCAGAGCCAAGAATTTTTTGGAACACTACTGCATTTAAAGTCATATGCGCGTGCGGATGAACATGCCACAATAGATACAACACAATGATACCACCAGCAATAATACTCAACGATGCTGCCATATAATACATCGCCCATCTTCCAGTACGCACACGTGGCTCAGCTAATACATTGACATTATTCGAAACTGCCTCAAGTCCGGTGTAGGTACCGGAACCCAATGAATAAGCACGTAATAATATGGCTATAATGGCAAATAAACCAACGCTCTGCGCAGCCTGATGCGTTTCACTGACGGTTTGGTGAATCATGTTCGGTAACTGACTACCGTGCATAAAAATACCATAGATAATAATAAAAAGATGTGTAATAACAAAACCTAAAAAAATCGGAAGTAAAAATTTAATCGATTCCTTCATGCCCTTTAAATTTAACAATGACAACAAACAAACAGCCAACACTTCTGCCAATAACATATGCATATGATAGTTATGCGGCATTATACTAGCAACCGCGCGCGCACAGGCAACAACAGAAATCACAATAGTTAGCATGTAATCAATTAGCAAAGCCGAACCAGAAATAACACCGGCCATCGGGCCCAACAATGAATTTGCCACCTTATATCCACCTCCCCCATTGGGAAATAACTCAATGACCTGGTTGTAGCTCATAGCAATAATAAAAACTGTCAAACAAGTAAGCAGGGCCAAATACAAAGCCAAGTGATTATATTGGTGTAATTCTTGAAAGCCCAATGCTGGACCATAACAAGCCGACGACAGACCATCGGCCCCCAGTCCAATCCAAGCCAAAAAAGCAATAAGCGCAATACTCTCTTTATTGTGCAATGAGACCGGATTTTTCGGTTTGCCAAACAGCCACCTGACAATGTTTAACATAGCACCACATCTCTCAGCCGATTCATAGTGAGCCGATTCTATACTTTTCACACTTTGAATGCGACCTTGACAGACACCAGCATAGCTTTAAACCCAACACCCCTACCAGCTAAATCAAAGCACGATGATTCTAGAAGCTATGTCGGGAGTTCGGATCCCCCGTGCGCTTAAGCAAATCATTGCGAAAAATAAAATTCAAGAATTCTATTGAAGCTGGCGAGAAGATTCGAACTCCCGACCCGCTGATTACAAATCAGCTGCTCTACCAACTGAGCTACGCCAGCATATATTGGAACGCAAAATGATAGGCATTTTACCGGCAAAAAGCAATCACCCTACCACTTTTCTCAAACAACACGGAAGTCATCCACCTGAAGCCCCCAACTACAGCTAGTTAGAACCTTGAAAACCCACAAAACCCCAACTGTACTATTTGGCGCATAATTGGTAGAATCTGCCATTCTATGAACATACCAACATCACAAAGAATCAATTACTTAGCTGCGAGAAACGTGGGTATTTCGTGCGTTGTGCCCGTGCACAACGAAGAAGCCAACGTCGTCGAATTTATCAAAGAGTTACAAGCAAAACTACAGCAACATACTGATAAATTCGAAATTATCCTCATTGATGATGGTAGCGAAGACGCCACAGCGCAACACATTCAACAGCTTAACAACCCATATGTTCGCCTGATTCAATTTTCGCGCAATTTTGGTAAAGAAAATGCTATCGCTGCTGGCCTCAAACACAGTTCTCAAGACGTCACGATTATCATCGACGCCGACTTTCAGCACCCCTTCAATCTGATTGATAAGTTCATCAAACAATGGGGGCAAGGTTATGACATGGCCTACGGTGTGCGGGAAAACCGTGCCGATGAATCGATCTTCAAACGCTGGTTTACCTCTTTATTTTATAAAACATTAAAAGCCATCACCCGAATTAAAATCCCACCCAATGCCGGTGATTTTCGCCTCATGGACCGCAAAGTTGTTGATTCACTCAATACCTGCGAAGAACGCACGCGCTTTATGAAGGGGCTTTATGCCTGGGTTGGCTATAAATCCATTGGCATCCCGTTTCAGCCAGACAAACGTCGTGCTGGCAAAAGCTCATGGCGCTATAGCAAATTAACCGAGCTGGCTTTAACCGGCTTCACCGCTTTCTCAGACATCCCCCTGCGGGTATGGACCCTCACGGGCTTTCTGATAGCGCTATTGTCATTTTGCATCGCGATCTATATCATCGCCTCAACCCTCATCTACGGTGTAGAAACGCCTGGATATGCTACAATTATTGTAGCGGTCATCTTTTTTGGAGGCATTCAATTGTTTTCCATCGGCATTTTAGGTGAGTATGTCTCGCGTATCTTCCAGGAAGTCAAACAACGACCGCCATACATCATCGCGCAAGTACACAGTTTTACCAAGGACAAACAGGAACCAGCTGCAGTACAAGAGAAACACTATGATGAACAATCAATTAATTAAACACAACACTCTAGCCGAACTACTACGCTTTAGCGTTACCGGCGGACTTTCTTCCCTCGTACATTTTACAGTTGTAGTATTGTTGGTTGAATTTGGCCAACTGCTGCCATTAACCGCGAATGTTATTGCTTTTCTTACTGCTTTTTCGGTGAGTTATTTTGGCCACCGTCATTTTACCTTTGCCCGTGCTGATAAATCTTTCTCAACCGCATCACTGCCACGCTTTTTCACCATCGCCACCATGAGCTTTGTGATGAATGAAAGTTTATTTTACTATTTATTACATGGCCTGAACATGTACTATCCTGTTGCATTGATCATCGTCTTGGCAACAGTATCTGCATTTACTTTCACGTTAAGTAAATTTTGGGCATTTCGCTAACGGACTCAAGGGACAATCCCGGGCATGGCAGAAAAAAAATTTACCCTCTGTGCAGATGACTACGGCTGCAACGCAGAAGTCTCCCACGGCATTACTAACCTGATAAGCCAACAACGACTTTCCGCCACTAGCTGCATGACCAACATGCCGAACTGGCCAACACTGGCGCCCAACCTCTTACCCTGCAAAAATAAAGTTGCCATTGGTCTGCACTTAAATTTCACCGACGGCAAACCCTTAGGTACAAGTAGTTTCAATGGCACACAATCAGGCTTTCCCAGTCACCATCAATTCATGATCAAAGCCTATCTGCGCCAATTAGATAAACAGGCTTTAGAAAACGAAATACAACAACAAATTGCACAATTTACAAAATACATAGGACAAGAACCCGATTTTATCGATGGCCATCAACACGTACATCAATTACCACAAGTGCGCCAAGCGCTGCTTGATGTTTATCAAAAAAATATCAAAGGGACTTGCTTTGTACGCCTGCCCAGCAATGGATTATGCGCATCACTGCAAGACTCAGTCGCCAAAAGCAAAAGCTTAATGATTAGTGCAACAGGCTCTTTGGCATTAAAGAAACTATTACAACAACATCAGATTCCCTATAACACAAGCTTTGCAGGTATTTATCCCTTTTCACAAGCACAAAACTATCGCGCTTATTTTTTGAAATTTCTGCAATCGATTAAAAACGGCGGATTAATTATGTGCCACCCGGGGTTGGCATCCAATGACACCAATGACCCCATCGCCGAGAGTCGTTTTTTGGAATATCAGTATTTTTCTGGTGATGTATTTTTAGCAGATCTTAGTGAGGCACAAAGTCAATTGCTGTGAGTTTTATAGCGTATTTGCCACACCACAAGCCCAGAGAGAAGAATAAAAACACCTTCCACTAAAAAAACCGTGTGAAAAGCAGACAAAGGAATTAGCGTACTGGAGCGCAAACTATGCGGCGTATTTATAATTACTAAAAATGCCGCAATGGCTACCGAAAAGCTGCGGCCTAACTGAATCACAATGGAATTTAAAGTAATGCCTTGATTTTGCACCTCTGGATCTAAATTGGTATAAGCCGTTACATTAAAATAACCGATTAATAGGCTTTGCACCGCACCGAGTAAAAATATTTGTAAAATAAGCAAGGGCACTGACAATTTATAAGCCAGCACTGTTAAGCTCATGATTAAAAAACAAAAACAAATCAACACAAAAAGTGCGGCTTTACCTGGATAGCGCGCGCCAAAAAATGGTTTATTAAACAGCCAGCGCGACACCACAAACGCAATGGCAAAAGGCATCAGCATCAAACCTGCTTGAAAAGCGCTATAGTGATAACACACCTGTAAAATCATCGGGATTAAGAAGGCAATGGCAGCAAAGGCTAAGCGAGCCAACAAGCTGGCAGTAACCACACAAATAAAAGTTCGCTGCTGCCAAAGCTGGCGCATAAACAAGGGGTATTTCTTGTATTTGCTGTGATAGCAATAAGACAATAACATGAGCAATGAAAAAATAAGCGTTAATATCTTACTCAACGTAGTCAGCGATCGACTTGGCAATACGTCAAAAAACAACATGAGCGCGACAATAGCCAGCGACACCACCACAAAGCCGAGTAAATCAAAGCGCTTAATGGGCTGCTTCGGCATCACTGGCAATAGGTGATTAACTGCGACCATGGATAAAAGGGCTATCGGCACATTGATAAAAAATATATACCGCCAGCTTAAAAAAGTTGTCAGCGCACCGCCGATTAACGGCGCAATAAAAACCGCCACCGAGGCAAGCGAGGCCGTTATCGCCTGACCTTTATGTAATTCTGATTTTTTATAAATAGCAACCATTATGAAACGTGCCACTGGCGCCAAAAAGGCACCGCCAATGCCTTGCAGAATACGGAAGGAAACCAACATGGCTAAATTAAGCGATAAGCCACAGCCAATGGAACTCAACAAAAAAATCAATGCAGCAACGATAAAGGTTTTTTTAATACCAAACTTTTCAGCAATATAACTACTCATGGGAATGAAAATAGCAGTGCTCAATAAATAACTGACAATAGCGGCTTTCATATACACAGCATTAATACCAAACTCAAATGCAATGCGAGGCACACTGGTATTGAGTGCAAAACCGTCCAAGATTTCCATAAAAAATGCGAGAGCAATGGCCAATGTTAACCAAATGCGTTGTCGATGATCCAATTTAATCATAGTATTCTCTTAGCGCCTGGATGATCTATTCCCACAAAGGGTAATGCTGCAATTCAATCTCTTCTTCAAAAAACAACTTGGCCCCATGCAGAAACGAATCGGTATAATCAGAAACATAAAAATTTCGACTACCGCCATCTTGATTCAATTTTCCGCGCTGGGTTAGGCACTTTTGGACAAACTGGGCCACAATATGCGCCGAATCGATGATGGGGATTTTGTTTTCATAAAAACGTTCGATGCGCTGCTTGATAATCGGATAATGCGTACAACCTAAAATCAAGGCTTCAATGCCAGCTAACTCATCGTGAGTTAAATATTCTTGCAATAATTCGTCAATAATGTGATGTTGCTGAAAGCCTTCTTCGATAGCCGGCGCCAACAATGGCGTCGCAGTTGAGCAGCAACGAATAGCATACTCATCAAATTTCTTTTTATAAATATTCGACAAAATCGTTTGTTTAGTGCCAATCACACCAACCGTTTTATTGGCGTAATTCGCCGCCACAAATTCGATCACCGGATCAATCACATCCACAACCAACGCTTTACTAGCGACATATTCGCTTACTAATTCATAAGCAGCAGATGAGGCGGAGTTGCAGGCTATTAAAATAAGTTTACAATTTTGTTTTAGCAGCATATCGGTAATTTTTATCGCATACGCGCCGATTGCCGCTGTTGATTTATCACCATAGGGTAAATGTGCGGTATCACCAAAATAAATCATATCTTCTTGCGGCAACAATTGCGCGAGCGCGTGAGCAACCGTTAGGCCACCTATACCGCTGTCAAAGATACCAATTGGTTGACTCATGCCTTAACCCAATTTTTCATGAAACAAATCCAACGCGTAACGATAAGTCCGCTCCGCGGCTGTTTTATCGTAGACACGTCCCATTTCTTGCTCTTTCGCCGCATCAAAACTACCGGTTTTTGGGTCAGTAAACGCGTGTTTAGCATCACCAAAAAAAGTAAAGGTCCAATCAGCACCCGAGGCATCCATTTCTTCAGCAAACCCTGGCAAACACTTAGGTGGTACTTGCGGATCTTTATAACCATGTAAGATTAAAAGGCTAGCCTTAATTTTTTCAGTGGTTAAATCTGATTTAGGTAGTACACCATGCGCAGAGACGCCTGCTTTTAAATCCGCCCCCGAACGTGCTAGTTCTAATACGCACATGCCGCCAAAACAAAAACCAATGGCGCCTATTTTATGGATATCCACTGGCGCACAACCACTTGCTGCTTCGCAGGCTAGTACCGAACGCCGACGCACCATGCTGCGATCTTCTAAAAACGGCGTAATTAAGGCAAAACAACCTTCTATGGTGTCAGCAGTTGCCGCATTACCATAAACATCGGCAACAAAAGCATTGAATCCCGCTTGCGCCAATCGATGAGCATAATCAATGGCAAATTCACCAATGCCTTCAAAGGCTGGAAAAACAATAACGGTAGCCTTGGACCCCGAATCCTTTTCATCATAAATTAATTGGCCAATAAGCTTTTGCTCACCATCAAAATATTCAACAGCGTCCTGCTTCATCACTGCTCCTTAAATTCTCATCAACAACCAGGGATAAACCCGTACTAAAAAAATGAGTATAGCACAAAAAAAAACCCCTCAAGAGCTGTACTCTCAAGGGGTTTTTAGAAAAAAAAATCCTGGCAGTGTCCTACTTTCGCATAGGTAATCCCATACTATCATCGGCGCTAAGCGTTTTCACTTCTGAGTTCGAAATGGAATCAGGTGGGACCCACTTGCTAAGGCCGCCAGGAAACCGGTTAAACAAATAATGGTAAACAAAGTAAAGCGTTACGTAATATTGTATCTTAAATACCCAGACCCTAAAAACCATTTAGGGTTGTATGGTAAGCCGCACGGTTAATTAGTACAGGTTAGCTTCACACATTACTGTGCTTCCACACCCAGCCTATCAACGTTGTAGTCTTCAACGAACCTTCAGGAATCTTAACAGATTCAGGGAGATCTCATCTTGAGGTGGGCTTCCCGCTTAGATGCTTTCAGCGGTTATCCCTTCCGAACATAGCTACCCGGCAATGCCACTGGCGTGACAACCGGAACACCAGAG
>CAZGQK010000035.1:0-2044 GCA_964527645.1 uncultured Legionellales bacterium
GTAGCTGCGTTATTCATAATATCGGATAAGGTCATGGTGATGATGAGTAGCAACCCGAGAATGAGGTAGGGTGAGGAGATTTGTCCTGTTAGATGAATAAAGGCATTGGCAATGAGATCAGTGCCGCCTGTTGTTTGCAGAGCATGACCTAAGGGCAACATGGCGGCTAACAATACAATGATAGACCAGTCTATATTTTCGTAAATACTGCGCGCGGGGATTGTGTTAAAAACCACCAAAGCTAATACTGCCCCAGCAAATGAAATTTGTACAGGTAGCAACTGCAAGGAGGTAAGAATAATAGCAATTGCAAAAATAGCAATAGGAAGAAAGGCTTTAGGTTTGTTAATACTGACACCCCGTTCAACGAGGGGTAAACAGCCGAGCTGTACTAAATTATTTTGTAGAGTTTCAATTTCACCCTGAAATAAAACAACATCTCCTGCTTGTAATGTTTCGTGGTGCAAGCGTTGGCGAAAAGGTTTTCCACGGCGAGAAATAGCCAACAGGTTAATTTTGTAGCGTGATCGTAGTCGTAGCCCGCGTGAGGATCGCCCTTCTATGCGCGCGCCTGGGGGGATGACGGCTTCTATGGTGGTGATATTCTCTGATCGCAGTATTTCTGAGGAAATTTTTTTCTCACCAACCAGCTCGAATTTTCCAGCATCCAGAAATTCATCCAAATTTTTATGGGAGATTTCTATAATTAATATGTCATTAGCAGAGACCTTTTTGTTGGCTTGTAAGAGTAAACGCTTGACATCTTTGCGGATAAGACCAACCACAATCACATTTCCTTTAATGAGATTCTCTATTTCACGGATCGTTTTATCAATGGCAGAGGATTCGCTAGGGATGCGAATTTCCGTAATATAATCTTCGATTTGGAAGTGTTCCGCCGTTTTGCTGCTTGCTTTGCGTCTCTCAGGCAACCAACGCCAGCCAATTAAGGCGAGGAAAATAATGCCAACAATAGCCAGAGGAAAACCTACTGGTGCGAAGTTAAACATGGTAAAAGCATGCCCGGTTACTTGTTGTCGGTAGGCGGAAATAAGCAAATTTGGTGGCGTGCCAATGGCGGTTGTCATGCCACCTAACACAGAGCCAATAGCTAATGGAATTAAAATCAGCGAAGGGGAGCGCTTGGATTTGTTGGCCGAATCAATGGCGATGGGCATCATCAGAGCTAGTGCGCCAACATTGTTCATGAAAGCGGATAGGATGGCGGCAATGGCGGAGAGTAAGCCGACGTGCAACACAGAATTTTTTGTCAACGGGGTTAGGCGATTGACCCACCGGTTTAGGATGCCGGATTTGGTAATTGCCGAGGTGATAATCATAACGCAGGCAACGGTTATAACGGCTGGATTGCTAAAGCCAGTGAAGGCCTGTGAGAATGGGACGACACCAAAGAGAATAGCAGCCAGTAAAGCAATAGCAGCAACGATATCATAACGCCAACGTCCCCAAATAAATAAAACGAGGGCAACAAGTAAAATAGCAAATAAGATTGTTGGTCCATGCATGATCAATACTGCGCCCCATCCTAGGCATGTCGATTAAGCCACTTCTTATACTGCCATACCTTCCCTAGGGGGTCCATGGTTGTGTGGCCACCACTTTACACAATTAAATCAGTAAAACATCTTTCTGGCTTCGATTAAGGTGCCATGGATGGTATGTGGCTCATTGATAAGATTGCGATACATTTTGTCTTCTGCTTTGAAATAAATATCAGCGCCGTCAGAGTGGTACTGTCGAAATAGGATATTGTCGTTGGCAGGCAGAGAGATTAAAACGTAGTCGCCATTATTTGCGGTTAGTGATTGATCAAAAATCAACAAACTTCCTTTCTTGAAGGTTGGCTCCATACTGGCATTATCAAGCTGCCAGGCAAAGCATTGTTGAGAAGGTCTTGGCTCCATGATTACACAGGGGTAGTTCTCTTTTATTTGCGCGCATTGTTGTAAGTTTTGTAGTTCATGGAGAGGCATAATGGGCACCCGATATAACTGTTTTTTAAGTACCTCATCGCTAGCCATCA
>CAZGQK010000035.1:2054-13449 GCA_964527645.1 uncultured Legionellales bacterium
TGCAGACGCGACATTTCAGCCATCATGCCGGTACCATCACGCAGCCAGCTTTCATTGAGTTTTAATACGTTTGCAATACTTTCGACGTATTTCGGCCTCACAGAGTGATTTAATAGATAGTTCATTGCTTGCTTAGAAATATTGATTTCTTCAGCCAGCCACGCTTTTGTGCGGCGTTGTTTTTGTAAGACGATCATCACGCGATCACCAAAGGACAAGCTTTCAGCTGAGGTGCCTAGCTCATCAAGATTATGAGTAGATTCTGACATGGCTTTTGAGCGCTCCTGGTTTGTTGCTCTACTTGTAGAGATCCTTGCAATAAAAATTTGACCAACAAGTCAAAAGTTTTTACTATTACTAAAATGAACTTTTACTAACTGTACGAAACACCTAGGACGTTGTTTTAGTTAGAAAAGATAACATGTTTGTGGGCAGGTGTGAATAAATCAAGGAGGAATTTAGCTATTTATTTTGCAAAAAGAGAAATGAAGTAGGGATTGGTGTCTAGTTTGTTCAAGCTATTTGATGGACGATTTAGTAGAGCATAATGAGGCAAGTTAGTATTAACCAGGATGGTTGCATACAGTATCAAGGAAGATATTATGAGAAAAAAAATATTATTAAGTAATACATTATATGCTATTTCGAAGGCTATATTGCGCTTTATTCGTTGCTGGAAAATTCGGTATTTTATTAAGGATATACGCAGTCAGAATCAAATTTGTATTCAAGAAATAGGTAGGAATCAACGTTTTATTTTGTCGGCAGAGCAAATTCTAGCAGATAAAAATATTTTTCATTGCTTAAGCAAAGAGGATAGAAATTACTTAGAGGAGGTCATCAAATTAGCTTAAGTGGGCGTCTTATGTCGGGCTAGTGTTTCTGAAATTGCGGGTGTGGAGATAAAAAAGACAGTTGAGATGGAATGCATGGTTAATATTTGAACTGGTTAATAAAAAAGTGGCATTTATTTCAATCAGTTTAGTTTGTTTGCTAGCCTAGTGATGACAATGGGGACGCGCCCTAGTCAGGGCATTTAGCGAATAATCGAGCTCTTGATCTCTAATGCGCATTTTTAAGAGACTCAGGACTTCATGTTTGGGCCTAGCAATGGAAGTCGGTGTGGCTACCATAGCCGTATACACAGCGTTGCACAATAGTTGAAAACTCTTTATACTCGCCCCAATCAAAATCGTAGGTGGGAGCGGAGGGGTATTTTTGTCTCAAAGAATCGTTCGACATAGTCCTGTTATAAGCCTGGCCCATTATACGGTTTACTGGTTAATGGCTGTACAGCTGGTCGTGGTCTTCTTGATTTCCAGTCTTTGGTGGATAAAAGTGGATTCAACAAGCGGCGCAGCGGCATTTTTGGGTGGAATCTGCTGCATGTTGCCCAATGCTTTATTTGCTTTTCGTTTTTTTGGACAGGGAGATCTCCGCCCTGGGGTACAAATTTTACTGCGTCTAGTCATTGAAGAGATCATTAAGTTGGCTTTGGCAGTTACTTTGGTTTTATGGTCGCTATTTCGGCTTAGACTTAGTGTGCTACCGTTGTTGACGGGTTTTTCAGTGACTTATCTCGGATACCTTATCTTACCGCTAGTGCTAGCGATTCGCTACCGCGTGAGGGGTGACTAGGATGAGGACGTACATGACTTCTGGCGAATACATACAACATCATCTGCAGAATTTTCAGTTGAATCTACATACGATGAAATTTGGGCCCAGCCAAGGGTTTTGGACACTCAATGTTGATACTCTGGCGGTTTCTTTGGTTGTTGGTTGTTTGTTTCTATTTTTGTTTCGTAGGATTAGTGTGCGAGCGGTGATTGGTGAGCCAGGGAAGATGCAGAATTTTGTTGAGATGGCTGTAGAAAAAGTGGACAGCTTGGTGACGGAATCTTTTCATGGGAAAAGTAAACTCATTGGTCCGTTAGCACTGACGATTTTTATTTGGATCTTCATAATGAACTTTATGGACTTGATCCCGGTAGATTTATTGCCGCGTATTTTGGCATTGTTTGGCGTGCAGTACTTTCGTGCTGTGCCAACGGCCGATCCCATGATGACTTTTGCGCTATCCATTCCCGTTTTTTTTCTCATTATTTTTTACAATTTCAAAATGAAGGGCTTTGCTGGTTTGTTTAAAGAGGTATTATCCAAGCCTTTTGGTTGGTACTTAATGCCGATTAACGTCATTTTTCGCGTATTAGAAGAAGTGGTTAAACCAATCTCGTTGTCTTTTCGACTATTTGGTAATTTATTTGCTGGCGAGCTGATTTTTATTTTAATTGCCGTGTTGCCACCGTGGATTCAGTGGTTGCCTGGCATTGTTTGGTCTATTTTTCATATTTTGATTATCACGATACAAGCGTTGATTTTCATGATGTTGACAATAGTCTATTTAAGTATGGCAAGTCATTCACATTAATTAACTAACAATGAAGGGGTAAATATGAGTCTAGCAAGTTTAATCGCACAAGTTCAGGGTATGTCCGCTATTGCAGCAGGCCTTTTATTGGGGTTATCTGCCATGGGCACGGCTATTGGTTTTGGTATTTTGGGAGGTAAGTTCTTAGAGGGGATTGCTCGTCAGCCTGAGTTGAAAGGTCAATTAATGCTGAATCTATTTATTATGGTGGGTTTTGTCGATGCGTTTGCGGCGATTGGCGTGGTAATGAGCTTTATTTTATTTTTCGCCAACAATCCGTTTTTAGGCGCTGTGTTAAAAGCCGCAAAAGCGGTGACGCATTAAACGCGACATTTTTAGAAGAAGGTATCATTTATGATGAATCTCAATTTCACCTTGGTTGGCCAAATGGTTACCTTTGCGCTGTTTGTATTTTTTACAATGCACTACGTATGGCCACATATCATTAAGGTGTTGGAAGAGAGACGCAAAACCATTGCCGATGGGTTGGCTGCAGCAGAGAAAGGTCAGCGCGATTTGGAATTAGCCAGCCACAAAACCAATGAAATGTTGGCTGAGGCTAAAAGCAAAGCGGCGCATATCATTGAAGAAGCCGGTCAGCGTTCCAATAAAATTATTGAAGAAGCCAAAGTTGCTGCACGTGAAGAAGGTAAACGCTTGCTGGAAGTGGCACAGGGTGAAATTGAGCAGGAATTTCATGCAGCTCGCAAAAAACTGATGCAACAGGTTACTACGATTGCGGTTGCAGGTGCTGAAAAAATTATTCGTGAAAAAATAAATGACACTATTGATTCCCGTTTATTGGACGAGTTAATTAAAGAGGTGGGTGATGGCACGTAATTATACTGCAGCACGACCCTACGCACACGCCATCTTTGAGCATGCTCGCGCGGCGGGTGATTTACCTTTGTGGGCGAAGGTACTGGATTTGTTGTCGCAAAGTGCTATGAATGAACAGCTTAACCGCTTGATTGCCAACCCTAAGGTAACAGATCAGCAAGTGTTGGCCGTTTTAATGAGTGTTTGTCACGCAAACTTGCAACAAGTTAGTGAGAGTTTTTGGCAGCAAGTGGAGAATTTTTTAAAAATGATAGCGCAATACAAAAGATTTTCGCTGTTGCCGGAGATACAAGCACTTTACCACGAGTTATTAATGTCGTTGGCAGAGGTGATTGACGTTAACGTGACGGCGGCAAATACTTTATCTGCCCAACAACAGCAACGTTTGGCGCAAGCACTGGAGCGGCGGCTTGATTCGAAAGTAAAAATTAATTATGCAAGCAATAAGGACTTGATTGGTGGTGCGATTATTCGTGTTGGCAATTGGATTATGGATGGTTCAGTAATGGGGGCGTTAGGCCGTTTAAAAGAACAGTTGGCTAGTAATTAGAGGTTAATACTATGGCAGAATTGACGGAAGTTAGTGCGATCATTGAAAAGCGCATTAGTGAATTTGATATTGCACCTGAAGTTCGTACAGAAGGTACCATTATCAGTTTAAAAGATGGTATCGCACGTATTCATGGTTTGGATTCGGTGATGTTTGGCGAAATGATTGAATTTTCTGATTCCACGTTTGGATTGGCTTTTAATTTAGAACAGGATGCGGTTGGTGCGGTTGTTCTCGGTTCTTATGAGCACTTGCAGGAAGGCGAAACGGTGCGTTGCACCGGGCGTATTTTAGAAGTGCCGGTTGGTGAGGCGCTGTTGGGACGAGTGGTTGATGCGCTGGGTCGTCCTATTGATGGCAAAGGCGCGATAGATGCAGCGCAATTAGCACCGATAGAACAAGAAGCGCCAGGCGTGATTGACCGTCAATCGGTTAATCAATCTTTGCCGACGGGCTTAAAATCTATTGACGCAATGGTACCGGTTGGCCGTGGTCAGCGGGAATTAATTATTGGCGATCGGCAAACAGGGAAAACGGCGATTGCGATTGATACTATTATTAATCAAAAAGATACCGGAGTTAAGTGCATTTATGTCGCCATTGGTCAAAAGGCATCCTCAGTTGTTAATGTGGTACGTAAATTGGAAGAACACGGAGCCATGGAGCATACCATTGTTGTCGCGGCCAATGCTTCTGATGCAGCATCGCTACAATATCTTTCGCCTTATGCGGGTTGTGCCATGGGTGAATATTTTCGTGATAAAGGTGAAGATGCCTTAATTATTTACGATGATTTAACCAAACAGGCATGGGCGTATCGACAAATTTCTTTGTTGTTAAGACGTCCTCCAGGTCGAGAAGCGTATCCAGGCGATATTTTTTATTTGCATTCGCGCCTTTTAGAACGTGCTGCACGGGTGAATGAAAAATATATTGAAGAAATCACGGGCGGTAAAGTAACAGGTAAAACTGGATCACTAACGGCGCTGCCTATTATTGAAACGCAGGCGGGTGATGTTTCTGCCTTTATTCCGACTAATGTGATTTCTATCACCGATGGTCAGATTTATTTGCAAACAGGTTTATTTAACAAAGGTATTCGTCCGGCGATTAACGCCGGGTTATCGGTATCACGTGTGGGTGGTGCGGCACAAACTAAGATTGTTAAAAAACTCGCCGGTGGCATTCGTATTGCTATTGCGCAGTACACCGAGCTTGAGGCTTTTGCGCAATTTGCCTCTGATCTAGATGAAACAACGCGCAAACAGTTGGAACGTGGTCAGCGGATTATGGAGGTTTTGAAACAACCACAATATTCACCGCTCAGTGTTTCTGAGATTTCATTGAGTTGGTTTGCGGCGGATCGTGGCTATTTAGACGATGTAGATTTGAAAAAAGTTGTAGATTTCTGCCAGGCGCTGCTTGAATATGCGCGTTCGCAATATGCCGATTTATTGAAATCCATTAATGCGACGCCCGTATTAACCGATGAAGTGGAAAAGCAGTTGAATGAACTATTGAAAAAATTTAAAGAAACGCAAAGCTGGTAATGTAGGTGTTTTAAATTATGGCACAAATAAGAGAAATAAAAACGCAAATTGGCAGCATTAAAGGCACGCAGAAAATTACGCGCGCCATGGAGTTGGTGGCTGCCAGTAAAATGCGCAAAGCACAGCAGCGTATGGCGTTTGCGCGGCCCTATTCAATCAAAATTCGTCAAGTGATTGGCCATGTGGCGGCGAGCAGCAGTGAATATCACCATGCCTTTTTGCAACAGCGTGAAAGCTTCAAGCGCGTTGGCTTTATTGTTGTTTCATCCGATCGTGGTTTGTGCGGTAGTTTGAACATTAATTTATTTAAAAAAACCATTAAAACCATGAAAGAATGGCACGATAAAGGCGTTGAAATTGACTCGTGTTTAATTGGTCACAAGGCGGAAGTTTTTTTTAAACGTCATGGCGGCAATGTATTGGCCATTGCTTCGC
The DNA here is from genome assembly GCA_964527645.1 of uncultured Legionellales bacterium. Lineage (GTDB taxonomy): Bacteria > Pseudomonadota > Gammaproteobacteria > CAZGQK01 > CAZGQK01 > CAZGQK01. Next base: position 7,861 of record CAZGQK010000035.1, read on the forward strand.
ACATGGGCGATACACCAAAAGTAGAAGACCTTATTGGACTGGTAAAAGTTATGTTTGATAAATATGACCAAGGTGAACTGGATGCTGTCTTTATCGCTAGCAATAAATTTATTAACACCATGAATCAGCAGCCTGAGGTTCAACAATTGTTACCCTTGGAAATTGCTGAAGAAGACAAAGGCCATCATTGGGATTATATCTATGAGCCAGATTCTTCCAAAGATTTGTTAGATAAATTACTCACCCGCTATATTGAGTCACAGGTATACCAGGCCGTGATTGAAAATATTGCTTGCTTTATGGCAGCGCAAATGGTGGCGATGAAAAGCGCTACTGAGAATGCGAATGAATTAATTAATGAACTGCAGCTCCTTTATAACAAAGCGCGTCAAGCTAGCATTACACAGGAAATCGCTGAGATTGTTGGTGGAGCAGAAGCCATTGAGTAACGAAAATAGTTTAAACTGATTATTGATCAAGAGGGTAAGTGCATGAGTCAGGGCAAAATTAATCAAGTCATTGGTGCAGTAGTGGATGCGCGTTTTGCAAAGGACGCGGTGCCTAAAGTGTATGACGCATTGGTTGTTGATGAGGCTAATTTAACGTTAGAAGTACAACAGCAATTGGGTGATGGTGTCGTACGAACCATTGCTTTAGGTTCAACAGAAGGTTTAAGACGTGATTTAACGGTGACCAATACCAATGGGCCGGTGAAAGTGCCCGTCGGTAAAGAAACGCTGGGACGGATTATGAATGTCTTGGGTGAACCCATTGATAAAAAGGGCCCCATCGGCGCAGCAACTACATTACCCATTCATCGTTCAGCGCCTGCGTTTGTTGACCAGGCGATATCAACGGAGTTGTTGGAAACGGGTGTGAAGGTTATCGATTTATTATGTCCATTTGCAAAAGGTGGCAAGGTTGGTTTGTTTGGTGGTGCGGGGGTTGGTAAAACCGTCATCATGATGGAACTGATTCACAATATTGCGATTGAGCATACGGGTTACTCGGTTTTTGCGGGTGTTGGTGAGCGTACGCGTGAAGGAAATGATTTCTATCATGAAATGAAAGAATCAGATGTGTTGGATAAAGTGGCTTTGGTTTATGGACAAATGAATGAGCCGCCGGGCAACCGTTTGCGTGTTGCATTAACGGGTTTGACCATGGCGGAGAGTTTTCGTGATGAGGGCCGTGATATATTGCTCTTTATTGATAACATTTATCGTTACACACTAGCGGGCGTGGAAGTGTCCGCCCTGCTCGGCCGCATGCCTTCTGCAGTAGGTTATCAACCCACATTGGCGGAAGAAATGGGGAATTTGCAAGAACGCATTACTTCAACTAAAACGGGTTCCATTACTTCGGTACAAGCAGTTTATGTGCCGGCCGATGATTTAACGGATCCATCACCAGCAACCACTTTTGCGCATTTGGATGCGACCGTGGTGTTATCGCGTAAAATTGCGGAGTTGGGTTTATATCCCGCGATTGATCCATTAGATTCGACCTCGCGTCAATTAGATCCGTTGATATTGGGTGAAGAACATTATCGTGTTGCTCGCGGAGTGCAAGAAACGTTGCAGCGCTATAAAGAGTTAAAAGATATTATTGCTATTTTAGGTATGGATGAGTTATCTGAGGAAGATAAGTTGACGGTGAAACGTGCGCGTAAGATCCAACGTTTCTTGTCTCAGCCGTTCTTTGTAGCGGAAATTTTTACTGGTGCGCCTGGCACGTATGTGTCGCTTAAAGACACGATTGAGGGTTTTAAAGGTATTTTGCAAGGCGAATACGATCATTTGCCGGAACAAGCCTTTTATATGGTGGGGAGCATTCAGCAAGCGGTGGAAAAAGCGAAAGAACTTTAATTGAGTGATTGATTTATGTCAAAAACCATGCAGTTAGATATTGTTAGTGCAGAAGCCGAAATTTTTAGCGGTGAAGTTGCTATGGTATCCGTTACTGGCAGCATGGGGGAACTGGGAATTTATCCTGGCCATACGGCATTGTTAACTTCGTTAAAACCGGGGCAAGTAAAGGCGGCATTAGTTGATGGTTCGGCAGAAGTGTTTTATATTTCTGGTGGTATGTTGGAAGTGCAGCCCAAGATTGTGACGATTTTGGCGGATACAGCCGCGCGCGCAGCAGATTTGGATGAAGCAGCAGCTATCGCGGCGAAAGAACGTGCCGAGAAAATTTTAACGGATAAAAAAGCTGAAATACAATACGGTGCCGCATTAACAGAATTAGCTGAAGCGATGGCGCAGTTGCGTGCGATTCAAATGTTGCGTGATCGCCGGCGTTAATGTTTTTTTGTCACTGAGAGATTGAGTGCTGTGATATATTTTTGTCAATTGGACCATTGCTAAAAGGAATTAGAGTATGGCTCTTAACATTATTATTTTAGCCGCGGGGCGCGGTAAACGTATGTCTTCTATGCTGCCGAAGGTGATGCACCCTCTAGGTGGCATCCCACTGTTAGAACGAGTGGTTAATACGGCAAAGTCTTTGCAACCGAAAAGCATACAAGTGGTGCATGGCAATGGTGGATCTATGGTGCACGATGCCATGGCGTATCTCGACGTTATCTGGGTAAAACAATCGAAGCAGCTGGGCACGGGGCATGCGGTATTGCAGGCTATGCCACATTGCGATCCGGAAGACAAAATATTGGTACTTTATGCCGATGTACCCTTAATCTCTCTTAAAACCTTAAAATTATTATTAAAAAACACACCTAAAAAAGGGTTGGGTTTGGTAGTGACAGAATTGCAAGATCCCAGCGGGTTTGGCCGTATTATTCGTAATGAAATGGCCAATATTACCGCCATTGTCGAACACAAAGATGCCAACGAAGAGCAATTAAAAATTCAAGAAATTAATACCGGTATTTTGACAACGCGAGCTAAGCATTTACAGCACTGGCTGCCACAATTAGGTAATACAAACAAACAGGGCGAATATTATTTAACGGATATTGTTTCTTTGGCTGTTGCTGATGGTTGTCCAGTTGGTGGTGTGCATGCGCACTGTCATGAGGAAGTTAAAGGTGTTAATGACCGTTGGCAATTGGCCGAGTTAGAGCGTTATTATCAGCAACAAACAGCTTACCAATTAACCTTGCAAGGTGTTACCGTAATGGATCCCCAGCGTTTGGATGTGCGTGGAGAGGGTTTGCAGTTAGCTCAAGATACTACCTTGGACGTCAATGTTGTTTTGGAAGGGAAAGTAATTGTTGATTCCAACACAGTTATTGGTCCGAATGTTTATTTACGTAATGTTGAAATCGGTCAAAATGTAACAATTATGGCTAACAGTGTGATCGAAGATGCTATTATTGGTGATGATTGCACAGTGGGTCCTTTTGCTCGCATTCGTCCGGGTACGGTGTTGGAGCAAGGAGCCAAGGTCGGTAATTTTGTTGAAACCAAGAAAGCTACTTTGGGCAAAGGTAGTAAAGCAAGCCATTTAAGTTATTTAGGTGATGCTGTTATTGGTGCACGCGTGAATATTGGTGCGGGGACGATTACTTGTAATTACGATGGCCAAAATAAACATGTCACCAAAATTGGCGATGGCGCTTTTATTGGTAGCAATACTTCTTTAGTAGCACCGGTTGCCATTGGTGAGGATGCGACTATAGGCGCAGGTTCTACAATTACTCAAGACGCACCAGCAGAAAAACTGACGTTAGCGCGAGAGCGTCAACGTACCCTGGATAATTGGAAAAAACCTACGAGGAAAACTGCCTCGCAGCCAGAGGAAGATGCCGCAAAAGGCTAGTGTGTTATGCGTAAAGGGATCGCACTAGAGGTAGCTTGTAAGCGTTACATCTAGGACAGTCTAGACAAGCCTTTCTAATCTGCCATACTATGATCTTTAGTGACGACCACCGTCATCGGGGGGGGGTTACAGTGGAATATAGGAAAATAATAGCTTGAAGACTTTGAGCTAATTACACTCCGATCGATGAACGAAGATTTTCAGGTATTTTTAGTATAAATCAGTCCATTAAAGTTCTATCATAGGCACAAAATAATCACGGACACAATATTAACTAATATCCAGCGGGGGCATGGCATCATTGTTGTGTGTCGCATAAATTGGGGGTTAAGAGATTGGCGGGTTGTGCTACACAAGCAGTGCTTGATAATTTTCCAGGCTTAGAAAAAGTCATACGGAGAGAAATTGCGCCAGCGGTGAAGGTTGTTGTGACTAACAGAAGAGTGGGCGTGATGTTTCGCCAACACAATCTGTGGGCAAGCACTCGCCATTTTTTTACAGACGCAGCTTGTGTGGCAGAATGTGGGCTTGCTGGAAACGCTTTTTATCCGCGCCCAGCCGAAAGCGCTGGTTTCCCAGATTTTGTGGCGATGCAAATTAAAATTAAGGGTGACCCACAGCGATGTCTTCCCACAGATTTTAGCGACGATCCAGACCATTCCGATCATTCGGAGCATCTGTATTTTTATTACAATCCGCATGATGAGTCTATTGTATATTTGCGGCGGATATCGGGCCCAGGCGCCTTACCAATGCTTTTTGAATGTTTAAACGGTGTGGTTCCATAACCGGGGTGTTCAGGGACGCCGATTATTGAAGCGCGAGTTATTGGATACCGAGAGATCCAATACCAATTTAGAACAGCAGGCATGCTGTATGCGCGTTGTTCGAAAGCTTGGGCTGCTGTGAACAACCCCGATTATCAGTGGTCGGCTGCGGCTGCGGCTTGCGCCTGTGCTACTCCAGTTAGGCAGGAATTCGCAGAGATATTAAAGATAATCCGTGCCAGAGAAAACGCGTATAGAAGGAAACACAGGGCAGTAGCTTGTAGTGTAGTGGGGGCCCCCGATGAGGCGAAAGAGCATGAAGAAGGGCGCTGCAGAGAATGGGAGGCAGAAGCGAGGAGAAGACTAGGTTTATTTAGTGCTGATAAGCGCGCGCCTAGAGTCGAAGTACCAGGTCGCTTGGTGTTGTTGGTAGGGAGCAAAATTGTTCCTTTGTGGAAATCTTTATTCACGAAATCAGGAAGGCAGGCGAAAAAAAAGGGCAAGTGGAGAAAGTATTATCAGCATATTGATTTACTGAGGCTAGAAGAGCTGAAAGAGGAGTTCAATCAATTATTACAAAACATAAAAGCTACCAAGGGTATGATCACTCTTAAACAAGATGATCATTTCTGGGATTCTGGACCTAACAAGCGCTTCCGGTTACATGTTTTTGGCTCAGCAAAGAACGGCTGGAAATTATATGTGGAAGACAATGTTGGCAAGAGAAAAAGTGGAGGTCCGCGCAGGAAATCATATTCATCAGTTTTTGCAATTGCAATCCTCCCAGGGGGCGAGTGGAAGGTCAGTGGGCAACAAGTGTGTGATGCACTGGTCGCAAGCGTAGACTCAGGCAAGGCCGTCGAGATCTCCAGCCCGGACAAAAGATCAAATCAAAAGAGCAAATCCAAAAAACGCGAAAAAAACAACAAACATAATGCAAGGATACCCTGACCCTAGCTAACCGACTATTCTTAGATTTGGTTGGTGCGGAATAATCAAATTCATATCGACCAACTGTTGCAATTTATTTTCATCTTTT
>CAZGQK010000036.1:0-13075 GCA_964527645.1 uncultured Legionellales bacterium
TTGCCGAGATAGATTTATCTCCAGGTGTCATTGCTAAGGCAACTATTGCCAACATTAATCGCAAAAAAGGTTATGTTGAACTTGATATTTGTAGTAAATCACAGGGCATTACTTTGTTAACTGAATTTGGTGATGAAGAAATTGCCATTGGTGATGAAGTCGATGTTTACGTTGAAAGTATTGATAATGGGTTTGGCGAAACACGTTTATCGTATGAAAAAGCCAAACGCCTGCGTGCTTGGGATGATTTGCAAAAAATATTCGAATCTAGTGAGCTTATTACCGGTACGATTCTTGAGCGAGTTAAAGGTGGCTTTACAGTGAGTTTAGGCGCAGTGCGTGCCTTTTTGCCGGGTTCTTTGGTAGATGTTAAGCCAGTGCGTGATCCGGGGCACTTAGAAGGCAAAGAACTTGAATTTAAAATTATTAAAATGGATGTTAAGCGTAGCAATATTGTTGTTTCTCGTCGTGCTGTATTGCAGGATGAAACCGATGCGCAAGGTCAGTCACGCTTAGATGAGCTGACAGAAGGCCAAGAGATTATTGGTATCGTAAAAAATATCACAGATTACGGCGCATTTATTGATCTGGGCGGTGTTGACGGCTTGTTGCATATTACGGATATGGCTTGGAAACGTGTTAAGCATCCTAGTCAGTTTTTAAATGTTGGTGATGAATTAAAAGTTAAAATTCTAAAAGTTGACTTAGATAAAAACCGTGTCTCTTTGGGTTTAAAACAATTGGGTGAAGATCCTTGGGTTAACATCGCTCAACGTTATTCGGTCGATACACGATTACAAGGTCGTGTGACCAATGTGACGGATTATGGTTGTTTTGTAGAATTAGAAGAGGGCGTTGAAGGTTTGGTGCACATGTCAGAAATGGACTGGACCAACAAAAACATTCATCCTTCGAAGGTTGTGCAGGTTGGCAATGAAATTGAAGTGCTGGTCTTAGAAGTCGATGGCGATCGTCGTCGAATTTCATTAGGGATTAAGCAGTGTAAAGAGAATCCCTGGCAAGAATTTTCGGGCCAACATAAAAAAGGCGAAAAAATTAGCGGTAAAATTCGTTCTATCACCGATTTTGGTATTTTTGTCGGTCTTTCCGGCAGCATCGATGGTTTAGTTCATTTGTCTGATATTTCTTGGACTGAGCCAGGCGAACAGGCGGTTAGAGCTTTCCAAAAAGGTGATGAAGTTGAAGCAGTTATTTTAGCGATTGACTCTGAGCGTGAAAGAATTTCATTAGGCTTAAAACAAATGCAGCCAGCTCCGCTGGGTGATTTTATAGCCAGTCATAAAGACGGAGTGTTAACCGGGAAAATTGTTGAAGTGACAGCAGATGAAGCGACACTTGAGTTTGATTCAGGAATAAAGGGTCAGTTGGCTGTAGCTGATTATGCTGATGACACAGTTAAAGATTTATCTCAAGCATTGAAGGTTGATGCTGAGTTACCGGTAAAAATTATAGGTGAGGACAGCGCCATTGGTATGTTGAAGCTGTCTAATAAAGCGTTACCAGCAGCCAAACCTGCTCCTCGTTCAGCTAAAAAAGAAACGCCTACTAAGAAAGCAACGTTGGGCGATTTGCTGAAAGAACATATGGATGATGAAGACAAAAAATAGTTAATGGCTTTTTCTCCGCTGACGAAAGGTGTAAAGTTAGCGGAGAAGCAATTTACTTAACTTAAAGTGGGTACCGTATAAGGGATAGGATGCGTTACATAGCTTATATATTTTGGTTTATTTTATTTGTTCTGGCAATAAGTTTTGCAGTATTAAACGCCGAACATGTTGCACTTAATTACTATTTTGGCACTCGCCAAGTTTCGTTGCCATTGCTTATGTTGCTAGTGTTTGTTATTGGCGCATTATTAGGTATTTTGGTCTTGTTGCCGCGCCTCATCCGTTTAAAATCCCGCCACCGTAGATTACGTCGTCGTTTGAAAAAGCATGAGGAAGAAGTGCAAAACTTACGTGCTCTACCGATAAAGGACGATGACTGATTATGCTGTCACTTGCATTTACTGCTATTCCTATTGCTGTTGCACTAGGGTGGTATCTAGCGAAGAAAACACCAAACAAAAAACAACAGGTGGTATCCGGCCTGCGGCGTGATTATTTCCGTGGGTTAAATTATTTGATTAATGAACAGCCAGATAAAGCGGTCGATATTTTTGTCAAATTAATTTCAGTAGATTCAGAAACGGTAGAAACGCATTTGGCGTTAGGCAGCCTATTTCGTCGGCGTGGTGAGGTTGATCGTGCCATCCGCATTCACCAAAATCTTATTGAGCGTCCACAATTGAGTCAAGAGCATCGGATGCATGCTTTGCTGGAATTGGGCAAAGATTATTTAAATGCTGGTGTGTTAGATCGCGCAGAGAATATGTTTTTAGAATTAATGTCTTGTGGTTATGAACGTTTAGTCAGTGCTCGTTATTTGGTGCGCCTTTATCAATTGGAAAAAGACTGGCATAAGGCCATCACTATGGCAGAAAAATTAGCGGTTGTCAGTGGCAAGTCAACGCGGCGACAAATAGCGCATTATTATTGTGAATTGGCTGAAAAAAATAGGCAGAGTAACACAACCGATCAAGTTTACTTTTTTATTGAAAAAGCATTATCGCAAGATAAAGACTGTGTTCGCGCGAATATTATTTATGCTAAGGTAAAAATTCTGGAGGGTGATTATGCTGCAGCGATTAAAAGTCTCCAGCAAGTGGCGGAACAAAATAAAGCTTTTATTGCAGAAGTAATGCAGCCTTTATTGCAATGTTATGCGCAGGGGTTTGATCGCTCAGATTTAATAGACTTCTTAAAGCGTTGTTTGCAGAAAAAGCCGCAAGTAGCGATTATATTGGCTTTAGCTGAGTGTTATAAACTGGAGCAGCGAGAGCATGAGGCAATTGAATTTATAACGCAGCAAATAAAAGACAATCCTTCCTTGCGTTGTTTGCAATACTTACTAAAACTCTATATCCCTGATACCAGCGAAAGTGAACAGTTTAAATTAAATATTCTCAACGACTTGATCACTAAATTATTAGCTGTGGCTCCTGCCTATCGCTGTGATCATTGTGGCTTTGCCGGTAATTTACTTTATTGGTGTTGTCCGGGGTGTTATGAGTGGGAGGGGGTGCGGCCTGTTTTGGGTTTTGAGATTCGCTAAAGAAATGGCTCTTTTGCACCAATACTTTGTCACGAAGATTTTTAAAAATCCTCATTTAGCGCCAGTAAATTCCGGTGTTTTAAAAATCTTCGTTTCGCGTCTTGGCACAAAAGAGCCATTTCTGTTATGTTTCTTTTTCTTAGTTTTCTTAGTTTTCTTAGTTTTCTTTGTTGCGTTATTTTTTAAAGACGTGTGCCGTAGCTTGACCGCGGAATTCACCTCGCACCGCCATCCCGTGACTTGATCGCGGCCGGTGCCCTCCTTGGGTAGATGCAGGAAGGTTAAAAAAACTGGATCCCATGGCTAAACCACGGGATGACGAAGGTGGTTTGATCCCGCGCTTGATGCGGTCCAGTACGTATCGTATCTCACGAATCAATCGCGGAACCTAGAAATTATAAAAGGGCAATTATTATCCCAATGATAAGTATCTAAGTAAGGTGCCAGCCGCAGTTAAACCGCGGCATGACAAAGGTATTTGTGTAGGGTCTTTATTTAGCGGTAATTTTTTCCGTATTATTTTTACGAATTTTAGCTAGCAATTTATCGCCAATGCCCTTGACTTGGGCGACGTCATCGACGGACTTAAACTTGCCGTGCTTTTTTCGATAGGTGACAATAGCTTCGGCCTTTTTAGTACCCACACCTTTTAACTCCATCAGCGTTTTGGCATCTGAATTGTTGACATCAATGGTTCCATCATTTTTTAATTCATGCGAACGATGTTTTTTAACATGCCTAACTGATTTTTGAGCAGAGTTGGTATGTGATTTGGCATACACGCTGCTCATGGATGCTAGCGCTGCTACTAATACAAACAAACTGACTTTTTTCATAAAAACCTCCATAGAATAAACAAACATTAACGTATCGTTAAGATAGCTAATGTTCCACATGGGATGCAATACGGGTTTTTTAGCTTGAGTGCTCGACGAGAACTATTAAAATAAACGGATTGTTTTTCTACTGTTCGCGAGCAGTATTTTTTCTTCATATTTTTATAATCTGATAAATCCTCACTCCACAGGGTTTAATTTACAAAACCATTGAAATTTACCACAGTGCTTATGTGGTGGGGGCTAATCTGTGATTTAGATGGTGCCTATCATTATCTTTATTTGAGCGGGCCGCGATCAAAAAATAACCAAATTTAGAAAAAATATCGTTATTTAAGCAGATTCTCTGTGCAACTATGTATCCTATTTACAGGATTTGTGTTAACGTGTGCGACGCTAGGATTGGCTGTTTCGAATCAAGGAGGGTTGTTTTTCATACCGATAGGGTATCTGTTTTTGATAAGGATGGTTAAGATGAAATATGGATGGTTGTTTCTTTTGTGTTTTTCCAGCTTTGGATTATCGAGTAATTTATATCCGTTTACCAGCCCTCAGAATCGTCATCAGTTTTATCAGCTGACATCACAATTGCGTTGTTTGATTTGTCTGAATAAAAATGGTGCCGCCTCTAATGCACCTTTTGCACAGAATATTCGCGGGCAAATTTATGCCAGGATACAGGCGGGGCAGTCTAGTAAAACTATTATCGGTGATTTAACCATGAAATATAAAAATTATATTTCGTTTAAGCCCTTGTCACATATGGGTGCTTATTTATTTTGGTTATTTATATCTATTTCATTATTGTTAAGTATTTTTTTGCTATTGAAGTACACTAACACTTTGCCAAAAATTTCACCAGAAAAGTTTTGGCCTAAACCTAAAAATAAACGATTGCCTGAATTATTAGAAGATGAACTGGACCCTTAGCTGCAGTTAGTTAAAGTCGGTGCTTGGAGCACCCATGGTCACCTTAACAATGAGCAATTGATAGATTGATTTCTGGTTAATGATAATTAACTACACAGAAAAAGTTGATTGCTTTCTCAACAAAAGAATGGTATTTTTTTGTTCATGGCTTAAATAGAGGTATATAGGATTGTTTATACATTTTCCAATGGGAGCCAGCTAGCTTGCAATTGATTAATAAAAGGACAACGGTTGTTCATAATAAGCCGTGGCTGTATAGCAATTAATTTTATGTTATTCTAAATCAGCATGATAGTTGAATGAGTTGGGGGATTTTATGGCAAAACGTATGACAATCATGATTATCGCCTTGTTGGTGGTTTTCGGTGGTCTGTTTGCTTGGAATATGGTGCGTGATTATTTCACTAAAAAGTACTTTGCCAACCTGCCCGAACCTGTTGCAACGGTTTCTGCTGTGAAAGTCACGGCCACTTCTTGGCAGCCGCGATTAAATGCAGTAGGTAGCATGCTGGCGGTTAATGGTGTGAATGTCTCCTCTCAAGAGCCAGGAAAAATTATTGCTATCTTATTTAAATCAGGGCAATTGGTTGCCAAGGGTCAGCCTTTGATACAATTAGACGCAGCGAAAGACCAAAAGGTATTGCAACAATACCAGGCGCAATTAGAACTCTCTAAGTTGGATTATCAACGAAATTTAAAAGTCTATCCACAAGGAGGCGTTTCTAAACAAGCTTTAGATCAAAAGCATTCGCAGTATCAACAAGATTTAGCTTCTATGCAGCAACAACAAGTTGTTGTTGATCGTACGACCATACGCGCCCCGTTTGCTGGAAAAATTGGTATTCGTAATGTGAACTTAGGCCAATATATCAATGCCGGAGATTCGTTGGTTAATTTGCAGTCGATGAATCCACTTTACGTACAATTTAGTTTACCTGAACAAGACTTGCAAAAATTACATATTAATCAAGTTCTGCAACTCAGCTTGGATGCTTACCCAAAGAAAACATTTACTGGGAAAATCACAGCAATTAATTCTACAGTCGATAATCAAACGCGTAATATTTTGATACAGGGCACAGTGCCTAATGCAGCATACCTGCTTTATCCCGGTATGTTTGCGCGCGTGCAAGTGTTACTGCCAAAGCAATCGAATGTGGTGGTGGTGCCGCAAACAGCGGTTACATTTGGTTTGTATGGAAATATTAGTTATGTGGTAAAGCCTGGAGGTAAGGACAAAGAAGGCAAATCCGTTTTGCGTGCCTATCAAGTGTTTGTGAAGCCGGGTGAGCGTAGTGGCGCGTCGGTAGTGATTTTGAGTGGTTTAAAACCCGGCGATTTGGTAGTGACGTCGGGGCAACTTAAATTACACGATAAAGCTTTGGTTGAAATTAATAATAATGTAACAAGCAAAAAAAGCAGCTAAGTATTATGAAAAAGTTCACCGATATTTTTGTTCATCGGCCGGTATTAGCTACTGTCATTAGTCTGTTGATTTTTTTGGTGGGGCTGCGTTGCTTACAATTGTTAACGGTGCGTGAGTACCCCGAGCTCAAGATGAGTGAGATAACTGTAACAACGACTTATCCAGGTGCTAATGCACAACTGGTTAAAAGTTTTGTTACCACGCCTTTGCAGACTTCTATTGCCGGTGCTGATGGTATCGATTATTTAACAGCTTCCAGTACAGATAGCATTAGCACGATTAATGCTTTTATAAAATTGGGTTATAACTCAGAAACTGCATTTACCGATATTATGAGTAAAGTTTCTGAGGCGCGCCAGCAGTTGCCCAATGCTGTCTACGATCCAGTTATTAAAAAGCAAACAGGGTCATCGGTAGCTCCGATGTATATTGGTTTTTTCAGTGATCATATGAGTTCACAGCAAATTTATGATTATTTGCAACGTATCGTGCAACCAAAATTAGATGCCGTGCAAGGTTTGGCAGAAGCACAAATAATGGGCACGGGTGCCTATGCTATGCGTATTTGGATGGAGCCACAGCGTATGGCAGCACTGGGAGTAACGACTAAGGATGTGAGTGCAGCGTTAAGCAATAATAATGTGCAAGCGGCTTCAGGGATGACTAAGGGTAAATATGTTACCTATACAGTTTTCGCTAAAACAGGGTTAGAAACGGCGAAGCAGTTCAAAAATTTAGTGGTTAAAGAAGTGAATGGTACCTTAATTCGTTTGGGTGATGTTGCGAAAGTGCAGTTGGGCGCTTCTACTTATTCGGTATCATTAGGCATTAATGGTAAAAAAGCAGTAGTTGTAGCCATTAATGTTCAGCCAACAGCTAATAGCTTAACGGTATTAAAGGCTGTGAAAAAACTTATGCCAAGCATGGAAAAGACATTTCCACCTTCGTTAAAAATGACGGTTATTCATGATGAAAGTGTTTATATTGGTCAAGCAATTGATGAGGTGATTTACACCATTGTTGAGGCGGCTATTATTGTTATGCTGGTGATATTCTTGTTTTTAGGTTCATTAAGGACCGTGTTGATACCGCTGGTGACTATTCCACTATCATTGATTGGTGTAGGTAGTGTTATGTTAGCTCTAGGATTTTCTACTAATTTGTTGACCTTATTGGCAATGGTGTTGGCGATTGGCATGGTTGTTGACGATGCTATTGTTGTTGTGGAAAACATTTACCGTCATATTGAGAAGGGTATAAAGCCGTTTGAGGCTGCTATTCAAGGTGCGCGCGAGATTGCCACACCGGTCATTACCATGAGTATTACGTTAGCAGCCGTTTATGCGCCAATTGGCTTGATGGGTGGCATGACTGGTGCTTTATTTACGCAATTTGCTTTTACTTTGGCAGGCGCCGTTATTCTTTCCGGTGTTATTGCGCTAACGCTATCACCCATGATGTGTTCAAAAGTTTTAAGTAAGGACTTAATGGAAATCCGCTTTGTGAATTTAGTCGATGCCTTTTTTATACGACTAAAGACTTTTTATAAACGCCATTTACATTCTGTGCTAGAGTTTCGTTCAGTTGTCGTGTTGTTTGCTGCAGTAGTTTTGGGTAGTTGTTACTTTCTTTATTCGAGTAGCAAGCATGATTTAGCACCGCATGAAGATTTAAGTGGTGTGTGGGTTTTTGGTAATGGACCTGAATATGCTAATCTTGATTATTTGGAGAAATACGTTGCTCAGGTGCAAAAATCCTTTATGGCGATTTCAGGAAGAAAGGATACATTAACGGTTTCAGGTTTTCCAACGTCGTCGGGGATTTTTAGCGGATTGTTTTTAAAACCTTGGAACGAGCGCAAGCAAACTGACGTACAGATAGCGGCAGGATTAAATAAATCGTTAACCAATAATGCAGGCTTAAGGGTAATGGCCGTTACCCCATCACCGTTGCCAAGTATGGGCGGGATGATGCCAGTGCAATTTGTTTTAACTTCTATCAGTAGCTACCAGGATCTCTGGCAGGCACAGGAAAAATTGTATCAAGCAGCGATGAACAGCCATTTATTTATGTTTTTATCCCCGGACTGGTATTTTGATAAACCGCAGCTTAACTTTAATATTGATCGTGATAAGGCAGGACAAATGGGCATTAATATGCAAGATTTGTCGGATACTTTGGGGACCGCATTAGCTGGTTCTCGTCTTAACTATTTTAGTATGGGTGGTTGGAATTATGAAGTTATTCCACAGCTACAGCGTAAATCGCGCTATAATCCAGAAAACCTTCTAGATCTTAAAGTGAGCACCAGTGATAATCAAAAGTTGGTGCCATTATCCTCATTTATGAACTTTCACATGTCAGTAGTGCCGAGTAGTTTGAATCAATTTCAACAGCTAAATTCAATTACTTTGAGCGGTATGATGATGCCGGGGAAGAGTACAGCTCAGGGTTTAAAATTTTTGCGTAATCAGGCAACTAAACTGTTACCGTCAGATATTACTTATGATTATTCGGGTTCTTCGCGCCAATTAATAGAGGAGGGCTCAGCATTAACTTACACAATTTTCTTTTCATTAGTTGTTATATTTTTAGTGTTAGCTGCACAGTTTGAAAGTTTTAGGGATCCTTTTATTGTACTAATTAGTGTGCCCATGTCCATTTGCGGAGCTTTGATATTTATTAACTTAGGGTTTGCGTCTGTGAATATTTATACGCAAATTGGTTTTATTACTTTGATGGGTTTGATTAGTAAACATGGGATTTTAATGGTTGATTTTGCTAACCATCTACAAAAGCAGGGTATGAGTATTCGTGATGCCATTGAAGAGGCCGCCTCGGTGCGTTTGCGACCAATTTTAATGACGACAGCAGCAATGGTGTTAGGGGTTGTGCCTTTGTTATTAGCTGTTGGTCCGGGATCAGGGAGTCGTTTTGCTATTGGTTTAGTCATTTCCACTGGTATGCTGATTGGTACCTTATTTACCCTATTTGTCGTGCCAACTATGTATACCCTGATTGCTAAAAGGCATACGGCGGAAGAAGATCTTTAGGTTGTTGCGAAAAAAAATGTCATTAGTTTCGCTGTCTTTATTTCAATTTTTTCACAAAAGCCATAATAATAGCAGATAAAATAATACCAACGCCTGCCGTTATTAACGGCAAATTAATACTGTAAGAAACCAATGTTGCCATAATAAAGCTGGTTGCTGCAAAGGCCAGTGCCATTACCGAACCGGTAACACCCATGACCCAGCCTTGTTCATTTTCGCCGACCTGATTAGAAAATAAGACGATTAAGTCGGAATAACCAATGCCCAGGGTGGTACCGATAATAAAAGCACAGCTCCAAATTATCCAAGGGATAGGGAATAAAACAGAGATTAAAATAGCGATACCCGTGACAAACAAGTTAATAACGGTTAGCAGTTTTAGTGAAAAATATTTGGCGGTTAGGTTAACTAAATAACCGCACCCCAGAGCAAAACCGCAACCTAAGACTGCCATAAAGTAAGATACTGTATGCGCGGGGTAATGAAATTTTTCCAATACAAAGGTAGAGATAAAGGTGTAATAACCGCTCCAGCCCAATATCATGATTAATAAGACAATGGAGAGCATGCGTATTTTTTCATGTTTAAAGGCCGAGATAAAAATATTGAAGGCATGTTGTAGGCGAATATCTAATTTTTCAGTTTTGACAAAGGTTTCTTTAAAAAATAACCAAAGCAATAGCGCATTAATCAAAGAAAGAGCAGCTGCAAAATAAAGTGGCAGGGAGAAACCAAACCAAGAGCTGAGTTGGTTGTCTGAAAGTATTCCACCGATAACTGGACCAAAGATAAATCCCAAAGAAATAGCTAATAAAATAAGACCAATGTTGCGCGGTTTATTTTCCGGCTTGCTGACATCGACAATAGCGGCTTGCGCGATGGGTTGTGATCCAGCGGTAAAACCGGCAATTATTCGGCCTAAAATAAGCAACCACAAACTTTTAGATGCAATACCGAAACCACCTAATAAATAGCCCAAACAAGCACCGATTAAACAAATTAATAAGGCTTTTTTACGCCCGATCATGTCGGACAAATCACCCAAAATAGCTGCCCCGAAAAACCAACACAACATAAAGATGCCAGTGGTCACTCCATACCAAAATTCACGCATGGCCAGCGAAGTATGTTGTGCTAAAAAATGGGAGCTAGGATCAATGATGAGGCTATTTAAAATTGGAAAGAGTAGCCCGAGCCCCATACTGTCGATAAAAAGTACAAAGAAAAGCGGCAATAGCTTTATCAATGCTGATTTTTCTGAGGTTTCTCTACGCATCATGTCACTCTCTTGATCGTCTTTTGGATTATAGTAAATTGCTGTTTCTTTTCAATGGGCTGAATCAATTAGCTCCATTGTAAAATAGATTTAATCATATAGTTGCCTATTTTTATCTGGGTAATCGCTCATAGCATACTCGAAGCTTTATGTGGCGTAAATTCGCTCAATTTGGGGGCATCGGTAGCTGATGGCAGATGTACTTTCAATAAGCGTGGGCAGCAGGCTAGAACATTTTTACATCCAAGTCAATGAGTTAGTAGTGATACGCTTGCAGCAGATGACTATGACTGGCATTAAAAATTCATTATATTTATATAATTAATGCAAAATATAAATTTTATTTTAATTTTTCCTTAATAATTGACTGGTAATATTATTTATATGTATAAGTCAACGAATAAAGGAAATGCAGCAGCAGAGAAAGGAGACGTGGTTTGTAGGTGCTGTTGCTTTGCTGCGAATGCTCTGAAAGAAAACTCAGACATTAGCCCTTATATATCTCATATTCTGACTTTGATTGAGTGTTATGAATACTTGGTTGGTTTATCAAAAGATAAACCTCGTCCGTTCGGAAAAGCTTGTGATTCCTACCGACAAAGTGCTGGCTTCCTTTATTTTTATCCTGAGGTGGCTCATGATGTATCGTTTGAAAATTTAGAAATAAAACTCGAGCACGTGATTTTTAAGTCTAACGATGAAAAAGATCAAGGTATTATTAAGATATTTATCGAAATTCACAGACGGATAAAACTTATGCGTCATAGCAACCCCAATTTCCGCTTTGAAAACTTGGAAGAACTAACCCGATGGGATAAAACAGTATGTCGGAGAGCGCTGAGAAAAGGCCGCAAAGAATATCTTGGGTTGCTCGTCGAGGACTTGAAAACGATGATTTCGACGCGGGCAAAGAATGGACTTGACGCGGGCAAAGAATGGACTTGAGAAAAGCGGAACTGGATCAGATGCTGATTCGGCACCAAAGGACTTCATGGGCGGGCGAGTGTATCGATAATAGCTAAACTATAAAATAAACAGGGACACTATTTTTTGCTACTTTTCATACAGCTGTTTGGCTAATATCTTAGGCAATTCATGGATGGTGTGTTGCGTATAATCTTTAACACATTCTATTGTGTCAGCCGTAAAATCGATATGTTTGCGTAGCAGACCGATAAATTGCGCCGGTGCAATAAGAATTAAGCGGGAAAAGGTTTTCTTTTCGTGATGTTTTTTTAAATAGTGTGATATTTCACGGGCAAATTGTTCGGCTTCTGTTTGCTTAGGATCGGACTCCGGTAGGGCGCCGTTGATGCCATGACTCTGATAATGTCCGGGCCTGTCATTAGCAATTAAATCATTTACTTTTTGTCGGCTTGCTTCATGTTCGAAGTGATTAACTTCGCTAAGTTTGGGTTCACTGGAGAGCGCATTTGGGGATTCGTAGCAAGTAGCTGTTGCGGCGTTGGCAATTAGTATCCATGTTTTCATAAGATTCCTCGCGGTCCAGGTTGGTCTCAAATTGCTTGAATTTTCTGCCCTGAATGAGCATGCGCCAAGCTGTCTACCTACAAATATAGCAGGGTGCTGGCGTGAATTCTATGGGCAGTTATCTGGCTGTATAGATGCCTTTTGCAGCGTTAGTTGTCATCTTCGGGGTAAATCACAGAACCTTTATGCGATTGCCCCCAAATTTCCTCTTCGGTTAAATTTGTTTCAATAAACTCAACAGGAGCGCCGGCTATTTCAACCATAGCAACGCGAAAACCTTCGAAGGGATAGTAGGGTTGCAATAGCACTGTTTTACCCTTGATGGCTTCGTCAATGCTGCTGACCTTAAATGCCAGATGGGGAACAGACTGCACTAATGGATGAAGTGGACAGCCTTTTTCAAAGCGGTGCCATTGAATATGAAATTTATTATTCCCGTCCGTAGTATACATCTTAAATTTAGAGCTATACTTCTCATTTTCTTGTGGTTTGTCGGTTGGTATGCCTATGTGGTGGTATTCATAGGTGAGTTTGCTCATAGTCTGTTTCCAAGGGGTGGTGAGTGCTCCTAAGATTATAGTCTAGCAGGGACTTCATGTACCACCTTCGTCATAGCGCGGTTTAACCGCCGTATCCAGTAGGTAAAATGAGTTTTATAAGACACTGGTGTGCCCCGGGCAGGATGGACTCGTGACCTCCCTGTCACTCGGGCTGCGCCCGCACGCGCTGCGCTTGTGCGCCAAAATCGGCTATCCTGCCGATTTTCCGAACACGGCTTATTTTGCTTGTCGCAGGTTCGAATTACCTTTAGGTTAGTTTTGTAATGGTTTAACTAAATGAGTTTTATAAGACACTGGTGTGCCCCGGGCAGGATGGACTCGTGACCTCC
>CAZGQK010000037.1:0-10331 GCA_964527645.1 uncultured Legionellales bacterium
GTAAACTTTACCTGAAAAAATAATAAAGCCGAGAGCCATTTCTCGGCTTTTTATTTAGTTAACCAGTTCAAAGAATTTTTTGTACAGGAAAATGAATTTCTGTAATTATTTTTTTGAAGTTTAAAAATTTATTAAAGTTCTTATGCGTGTAGTAGGGCGGATGGTTCCTAGGTTCATAGCCACTATTAGGCAGCCAAATGCGAACTAGTTGATCCACTGAGCCTTCCAAAGAATTGATATCTCCATGGTGTGCTAATATGGCATAAAGTCCGCCTTTTAGTATTTGGCGATTCAATTCTGGAAAATTTTTCTGTGTGTGGATACAGGCATCAAAACGTAATTTATCGCTAGGTGTAATACCTGGAATATCATGCGTGATACTTAGTTTTTTACAATCGTCTTGGAAAAAGGTTTTTGGACCCACGTGCTCCACAAGCCGCAACCAAGCTTTATAGGCTTCTTCATACGGACCAATATACCTGATAAACTGAACTTCAATGTCATCTAGAGTTTCTACGTGAATTTGTTTAATCAGATCTTCTTGGTTATTTGTTTTTTCTATATGAATTTTCTCTGCGGGCTTTTTCAATGAATCTAATTGCTTTTTAAGAATCTCTCTTTGTGTCGAAGGCGTTTGCCCAAAATTTTTTTTATATGCTCTAATGAAATTTTCATGACTATTAAATCCCGAATCTAGCGCAATGTTAGTAATAGATTGATTCCCCAGAACTAAGCATTTCAATGCGTGCTCTAAACGTAACCGGCGAATATGTTCCTTGACCGGTTCACCAACGATAGATTTAAAAATACGATGAAAATGATATTCCGAAAAACAGCTTACCTTAGCCAATTCTTCCAACGAAAGCTCCTCGCTGAGATGCTCTTGAATGTAAATGAGCACACGGGTGATGCGCTGCTGATATTGATTAGAGGCTGATGGCATGAATTGACTCGTTATCTTATATATCCTTGCCATTATTGTGGAGAAGCGCAAAAAATGTCAAGTAATTCATCCCAGATAGAAATACACTGATTTCACCATAAACAAAGAAGGTCAAGCATGTGAAAAATAAAAAACAGAATTATCAAAAGCTTACATCAACTTTCATGGCATTAGTGCTAGGATTCAGCAGTTGTTGTGTGAGCCTATCGGCTGAAGCGGGACCTTTTCATCACTGGCATCATCACGGGTTTAATCACTGGCATCATTGGCGTCGAGGACCAGGCCCTTGGCGCTGGTTTCGGCACCAACGACGTCAAGCGATTGCGGTTGGAATAGCAGCTACTGTTGTCGGTGCCGTTGCTGTAGGAGCAATCGCAAATGCTGCTAGCCAGCCGCCGGTTGTCGAGTCACAATGTCATTATTATGGACCTCAAGGTGAATATGAAGCGTGTAATTAGCACATTAATAGCCAAAAATTTTTAAGAATTAAGAAAAACTTATGACAATTTATCATGATGTTAATTTTACTATTAACAAAATACAAAATGGAGCGGTAATGTTCAGTATGCACCGACAGCTTATGCAAAAAAGATTAAAACATTAAGATCATAAGACTAATGCATCCAAATATCTATATCTAAATCTAATATAATTGTTAATAGAAAAGAAAAAGGTTATAATCTCATACATAAAACATTCAATAGAATATAACGCCTAGCTTAAAAAGGATAACAGAGGGAGGAGCATGACCGAACCCATTCCATGTTTTGATAGCCATTTTCATATTATTGACCCGAAATTCCCATTGGTCCCCAACAAGGGCTTTTTGCCTAAACCCTTTACATCTGATAAATACTTAGAAGAAATTTCCCACTTAAACATATCCCTTAAAGGTGGTGCAGTAGTTTCCGGGTCATTTCAAGCATTCGATACGTCGTACCTTAAAAATACATTAACCCAATTAGGCCCTCAATATATAGGGGTGGTTAATATGTCACATGATGTGAATGATGACCAGATTCTCTCTTTGCACAAAATGGGAGTGCGGGCTGTTAGGTTTAATCTTTACCGGGGTGGATCAGAGACATTAGATCATCTTGAAACCCTTGCTAGACGAGTTTATGATTTGGCCAATTGGCATGTAGAATTATATATCAATACAGAGAGTTTAAAAGAAATTATGCCTCTCTTATTAACGTTACCCAAAATAAGCATTGACCATTTAGGACTTACTTCTGATGGATTTGATGATTTATTGAAGCTAGTGAAAAATGGTGCTCATATTAAGGCGACTAGGTTCTCAATATTAAATTTTGACATTAAAAAAGTGATGCGAAATATATATAATGCTAACCCAAGCAGTCTTATGTTTGGCAGTGACTTGCCAAGCACAAGGGCACCACGACTTATCAACAATGAAGATTTAAATCTGTTTATAGACACCTTTAATCAATCTGAGCTAATGAAAGTAATGTACTCAAACGCATTTGAGTTATATCATGGTCGTTGACACGTCCTCCAGCACAAACTAGAAAAAACTAAGATTATCATTAACAATATCAGCAACTAGCTGTGGTTTTTCTAAAAACAAAAAGTGTCCAGCCTCTTCTATATCTATTATTTCGACATTAGAAAACAGCTGGTAATAAGAATCAATTTCTTTTCTAGTAACTAAATTGTTTTTTGAGGCATATATACTTTTCTTAAAATCTAATTCAGAAAGACTGATAATGCCAGTTATCAGTCTTTTCGTGATAATATATGGCCGAATATACGCCCCTTTTGTCATTAATTCTCCATATTTTGTTCTACACCCCCCCCAACATCACTACGTGAGTCCTGCGATTTATAACTATCACCATATAGATACTTATACATATCTTCACGCTTTTTTAGGATAAGCTTTTTATCTTCTTCTTTTAGATTAAATGAAAAATAAGTTTTATGCGGGGGTGGGATTAAACGCCAGCATGCGTTTTAGAGGGATTTTCGCCTGTGCTATAATATCAGCATCAATACGCACTTCATTGTCCTGATTAATTAGAGTCTGCTCGATATTATTCAGTTGATTCATTGCCATCCATGGGCAGTGCGCGCAACTTTTACAGGTCGCACCATTACCTGCTGTGGGTGCTTCGATAAATATCTTATCCGGTGAAGCTTGCTGCATTTTGTAGAAAATACCACGGTCGGTGGCCACAGTAAAAGTTTTATTCGGCAACGCTTGTGAGGCTTTTAACAATTGCGTCGTTGAACCCACCACATCGGCCTGTTCAACCACAGCCGACGGTGATTCCGGGTGCACCAACACCGCCGCCACTGGGTATTGTTGTTTTAACTGGATTAATGCTTGCGCTTTAAATTCTTCGTGCACCACACAAGAACCTTGCCAAATCAACATATCGGCTTGGGTTTTTTGTTGTATGTAACCACCCAAATAACGATCCGGCGCCCATAAAATGGCCTGCCCTTCACTGTCTAAATGATCAATTATTGCAAGCGCATTGCTGGAAGTCACCACCCAATCCGCGCGCGCTTTAACCGCTGCTGAAGTATTGGCATAAACCACTACCGTGCGCTGCGGATGCTGATCACAAAAATTTTGGAAGCTACTCGGCGGACAGCCTATATCTAATGAACAAGTCGCCTCTAACGTTGGCATTAACACGCGTTTTTCTGGGTTTAGGATTTTTGCTGTCTCACCCATAAAACGCACACCGGCAATAATTAAAGTTTTAGCTGAATGTGCATGACCAAAATGCGCCATGGCTAATGAATCACCAATAAAACCTTGGGTTTCATCCGCTAAGCGTTGCACATTAAAATCGGTATAATAATGAGTAATTAACACAGCATCGCGTTGCTGCAATAACTTTTTAATGCGCGTAATTTGTTCTTCAACCGGCTTATCAATGATGGGCCTATCGACAGTTGCTGGAGATGAATGGCTGAGATCTTTCATAGGCTGAGTTTATTTGTTGCTGGTATCTGAGGTGGGGTGATGTTCACGCCACACTTCAAAACCACCAACAAGTGAATAGACTTCCGTAAATCCATGATCGACTAAATGCTGCGCCACCGAACGACTGCTAATGCCGTGGTTACAATAAACTAGTACCGGCTGTGTTTTATCCGTTTGCGCACAAAACTCTTTCAAAAGCTGCATAGAAAGATGCACCGACTCGGGAATATGCTCAATTTGGTATGACTCAAAATCACGCACATCGGCAATCACCAGGTTATCGTTTTTGCGCAACTGATCGGCTTCGTCGTGTTCAATTTGTTGAAACATCATCATGTCTCCCATTGTAAGCGTCAAAATGGCAATTTACCACTGTTGCCAGATAAAAGCCAGAGTCAACGTCTTCATATAAAACAATCAGTTAAACACGTTTTAGCGCATGTTTTGCAAATAAATGGTCCAACCAAAGGTTTCCTAAAACCTCTTGTACTCGGTTTTGCCGCTGCCGCTCGTCAAGATTATCGATATCAATCCAGGCCAACGGCTGATCCTGCCAAGAACAAGCGTACACTGCTTTGGTGCGCTTACCGGTTTGCGGATCAATCTGCCACTGCAAACATTGAGCACAAACGCCTTTAAGCATACATTGCATCGAACTATAAACTGAGGCCGTCACTTGTGGATTTTTTAGATGTGGCTTTAAGCTATCGGCTTGTGCTTGGCGAAATTTTTTCAGCAAACAGCTATTGCCAACCAACATAATGCGGTCAATATCGGCTAAACGAATAGGCTGTGCGTGCAAATCACCTTGATCGTAGTGCAGCAGTCCACTGATTAAATCACCGACAAATGCCGCATCCTGCTGTCGATGGGTTTTTACTGGGTCGCCATGAGAAGTAATAAAAAGCGCCGCATCACAGGCTTGTTCAATTTCTTTTTGCCAAATTAATTCGTCTGCTTGTGTTAAATGCATAACAAATAACACGCGATTATTGCGCGCTCGCCAAGCAGGACCTAAAGAACGCAAATGCGCTGCAGCAAACACATCACCAATCAATAAAATAGTTTTATTTTCATCGTTAATATGTGCACGATTACCCGTCGGCCCCATCACCGATAAAAACTGCCCCTGGCTAAAAGTAGCAACCAAGCGCGAACTGGCGCCCGTTTCTTTTACCAAAAAACTTAAATTTTCCGGCTGCTCCACTGAAGGAATACCAATTAACGCCAACGCTTCGGTTTGTAGACGTGTATTTTCTACTCGTTGTGCTAGGCGTTCATAATTTTGAATACGATAAAATTGCCCAGGCTGAAAATTTTTCGCCGCCAGCGGTGCACGTACAATTAGCTCGACAATATCAGCGCTATGACGTTTAACATCCACTACTTTTGCTTTACAAAAATCTTGCATGTTAGCGGCAAATGCTGCGTATTCTTCTTCACTGGCTGAGGATTTAATGTTGCGCGCTAACGATTGCGTTATTTTTTCATAACTTCTTTTTGCCGAAGCAATGGCTTTCACCACGCTACCATGAAACATGGGATGAGTATCGCCAATAAAGCTAACACGGTGATGCTGTTCGGCATAACTGGTAAAAGGACCAAACACCGGCAATTTACAGTGCGCTTCAGCTTCAATGGCGTGTAATTTATTGTCGATGTCTTGATAAGTGCGATAACTTTTATGCGCACGTGCAAACGTGCCGCGGTGTTCAAATTCATAGGCAATATTGGGTTGTGCGCCGGTGGCAACAAAAATAGCACGTGCTGGCAGCACTTTTTTCTGATCGCTGTTGACCCAATTACCCTCTTCATCAAAAAACTTAGCTTGGCAAACTAACGCTTTGACATCACCGAAGTTATCCAGCTTAACTGCCACAGGCTGCAAGCCTTCGGCATAAAACACGCCCTCTTCCAAGGCCTTGGCGAGCTCTTCGTGATTGCGTCGATACGCGGGTGATGCCTGCATTTGCCGACGATAAACAACACTCACTCCGCCCCACGCATGAATTAATTGAATAAAATCAACCTCACGTTTTTCTTGCTCTGCTAGGGCACGTTCTTGCGCCACTGCTTGCGCGTGTTGTAAAAATTCATCCAATATCAATAAACTGTTTTCATCAAAATGTTCACGTACGCGCGCTTCGCCTAAGGACTGACTTAAAATTTGGTAGCGCGCCTGTATTTTTTCAACTTGTTTAATATAATAGGCTTGCACTTCAGTCGCAGTATCTACCCCGGTTAAACCACCCCCAATAATCACGGCTGGCAGCCGCACTTGTAAATTGGCCAAAGACGAGGATTTTGCCGCGCCAGTTAATTGCAGTGCCATTAAAAAGTCATTGGCTTGACGCATGCCAGGAGCCAATGAGTTTTCAACGTGTAATTCACGTGGTAGCCCAGCACCCACGGCGATGCAGAAATGGTCAAAGCCCATTTGCCAAGCGTCTTCTAATTTTAAACTACCGCCGAAACGCACGCTACCAAACACTTGAAAATGTTTGCGTCGCATCAAGCTGATATAAATTAATTTTAAGAAATTTTTATCCCAGCGCGAAGTAATGCCGTATTCAGCAACACCACCGAAACCACTCATCACACGTCTGCTTAATGATTCTTGCAAGGTGGCGTATTCTTTAATTGGATTATGGAAGTCATCCGGCAAAGGTTCAAGCTTTAAACCATCCATGCCAACAACCGCAAAACCTTCCATTAATAGATGGTGCGCCATGGTAAATCCGGCCGGCCCCATGCCCATCACTAACACTTTTAAGCCATTATAAGCCTTCGGTAGATATTGTTTGTCGCGCAACGGATTCCATTTCATCAACAAATCGTAAATTTCCACGCCCCAAGGCAAGCTTAAGACATCGGTTAAAACATGTGTCTCAACTTGTGGAATATCCACGGGTTCTTGTTTTTGATAGATGCAAGCCTTCATGCAATCATTACAAATGCGATGCCCGGTCGCCGCACACATCGGATTATCAACCATCACCGTTGCTAGGGCAGCAATACTGAAACCCGATTTCTTTAACACGTGCATTTCTGATATTTTTTCCTCCAGCGGACATCCGGTTAACACATCGCCCACCGGTGATGTTTTCAAACCTTGCTGGGGATCATTTTTTTTAACGGGAAAACCTTTCGAGCAAAAATCACCTTCGTTTTTATGACAGTACACACAATAATCAATTTCCGATTGCACTTCACGCGCATTCATACGCTGGTCGGTTAAATCAAATCCATCGCGTTGACGAAAAGTTTGCGGATCTGCTTGCAGACGCTCTAATTCATCGTCTTGCACAGCGGCCACTTTCACTAAATTTGCAAAATCCAAGCGCTTGGGTAATTTTAAACTCACCCAATGTTGCGTTAATGCGCGCCCTGCTGATGTGGTTAAGGCAGCAACACACCAATCAATTAAAGCATCAATCGCTGCTTGTTGTTGTTTTTCATCTTGTAATAAACTTTGTCCATAACGACAAATAGCTAGTTCTAGATCATGATTTTCAATAGTTAATTGCGTTAATAATTGCGTATGCAGCTGACTAAAATCCAATGACTGCGCTGAGGTTAAACGACGTTTGGCTTGGCGCAGATAATAATTTTTAAAAATAAAAATAGGCGCATGCGCAACGGTTTCTGCTGTTAGTGCTGCCACCGGTTTTTCCAGTTGAAACAGCTCCGCGATAAATTGCTCCAACAACGGTGCGCCATCCAATACCAACTGGCTGGTTTCTTGCGCGGTAAAACCGCCTTGACGATAAGCCAACAAACGCTCATGCAGACTGGCATCTTGTGCTTTGAGCGTTGCCAAAAACCTCGCATCTAGCTCTGCGAGACCGGCAGATGAATGCAAATCGGCAAACTCAAAGCTTTTCAATGATAAAGTGGACACGCTTACCCCAAATACGCTTGCTACTAATTGCTATTACTGGGCGTAGAGCCTACCATTAACGCAGGAAAAACGGTAGCATAATCAAGATCGAGGCAGTGGAAGATGAACATGAAAAAAGTGGACAAACATTACGTCAGCGACATTGATCGTCAATTGCGTGAATTTGACGCCAAACATCCACCAGCAGACTCCCAGCAAGCGGAAATAGCCAAATATCAACGCATTCATAAGCTGCGCGACCAGGCAAATCTCAAGCATGCTAACGATGAAGAACCGCTGTGGGCAGATTTTCAGGATAGCGAATGAGCGCAGCCTACTTGATCGACATGGATGGGGTTATCTATCGCGAACAGGAAATGATTCCTGGAGCCGATACCTTCATTGCACAACTGCAGCAACGCAATATCCCCTTTTTGTTTTTAACCAACAACAGCCAGCGCTCACGCCGCGATATTACAGCCAAGCTAAAAACAATGGGCATTGCCGTTGAACCTGAACGTATTTTTACCTCGGCGATGGCAACCGCGCGTTTTCTTGCTCAACAACACCCGCATGGAACCGCCTTTATCATTGGCGAAGGTGGACTCATAACCGCTTTGAACCAAGCAGGATACGCACTGGTCGACCACGACCCTGATTATGTGATTATCGGTGAAGGTCGCTCCATTAGCATGGAGACAATCGACAAAGCCGTCAATCTGGTACATCGTGGCGCCAAACTCATTGCCACCAACTTAGATCCCAGCGGGCCCATGCCCGGCGGTATACGACCCGGTTGCGGTGCGGTGGTCGCCATGATTGAAAAAGCCACCGGCCATCGTGCCTTTAGCGTTGGCAAACCCAGTCCAATAATGCTACGCATGGCGCGTAAGCAACTCGATATGCGTACAGCAGATACCACCATGATTGGCGATTCAATGACAACCGATATTTTAGGTGGCGTGCAAATGGGTTGCAAAACTATCCTGGTGCTTTCAGGCATCACCAGCCGAGAAAAAGCCGAGAGTTATAGTTTTTCTCCAGATCAAATCGTTGACAGTATTGCGGATGTTAAATTGGCTGAATAGCGCCCTGCTTTGCAGTAACTTATCGCCTAACCAAAAATTAGCACACAACAATCGCAGACGCTATCGATCAAGGAAAATCGCCGAAGATTTTCCAATCCTAAATATCGACGCCCGTGCCTACTCACCTCGGGAACTATTTATTTAAAGTTATTGTGACGCTCTTACTTTTTATATAACAGATTAAGTTACTTCATAATAAGAAACAAACATGTCAACCGACGTCTCAATCGTTTTGAGCTTTTCTTCCCTACTGCGATTCATGTCTTTACCAATCAAGATCGGCCAAAAATCGTATTCTTTCACCAGGCCCATAAACTGGACACCGGCCATATAAGGATCCGAAATATTCAGGTTACCCTGCTCGGTTTGATGCGTCAGATATTTAGTAAGCGAAGCACTAAGCGGGTTTTTGTTGCTGACATCAATGGCATCAATCAAGTTTGGAAAACGTTGATTCTCGCCTATCAATAAACGAAACAAGGGAACCGTATTTTTAGCCTCAAGCACTTTAAAAAAACCAATAGAAAACTCTTTTAGCGCTATCCGGGGGGGCTGATCAAAATCTATCTCTTGAGTGATGTTGACCATGGCAGTCTCCCAATAGTGCTCAAGCACGCTGTGAAACAGCTTGACCTTACTACTAAAGTGGCTGTAAATCGTTTTTTTTGAAACGCCAGCTAACTCACTGATTTGATCCATAGATGTATCATTAAACCCTTGTTTTAAAATGAGTGTTAATGTCGCCTCAATGATCTGTTCACGCTTTAGTGTCGACTTTTTTCGCCCCTGGGCGCTGCTTTTCTTCATAAGATATAAATTGCTCCTATAAACTATACCGTCTAGTTTACTTAATCTGGTCTAGATGCTATGCTACTTTACTTTAAGGGTTAGGACAAACCGGTCAGTTAGGCTATCAGGGATAGATTTTGGACCAACACCTGCAAAAAGCAAGTGTCATTCTAGAGTTAGGCGATAACGCATGAATATTCATGAAGAGCTGAAAACATGTCTCCCCAGTTGGAATTCCGTATGGGATTCAATAAACACAGGCGAGCTCCTCAGTTATGAGAATCTAAGCTTTTATGGCCTACTAAAAGAGAACGTGGTCTATCCTAGCATCAAGACAGAGTATATTAATCAAAAAACTTTGGCTTGTGCCTTCGCTTTTTCAAGCCATTTGCAAGAGGTAAAAGCAAAGCAACCTTTGTTATCTCATATTACTTTCGTATACCAAGAAATAGACAACCTGGGTGCCTGTTGGTGGGTTCCCCTGTCTAAAGATTTGAGAAGTCTAATAACCAATGCAGATTTTTTTCAAGCTTTGCTTGAATTTTCAAAACAAGTTAAAACGTTGGACCTGCAGTCTAAAGCTGTTCTTAATCTATTAAAAATCACCTATGTGTTTTTATTTTGGTTATCATTCGATGTAGCTAAGCTGTCAGAGACTATCATCGATAT
>CAZGQK010000038.1:0-8569 GCA_964527645.1 uncultured Legionellales bacterium
TTTAAACGGTGATTCTTATGAAATTGTCGCTGGCGAAAGACGTTGGCGCGCAGCGCAGTTGGCTGAATTAGAACAAGTGCCGGTAGTGATTCGTGAGCTGTCGGATCGTGACACGTTAGGTATTTCGTTGATTGAAAATATTCAACGCGAAGATTTAAATGCCTTAGAGCAAGCGCAAGCATTACAACAATTGCTGGATGAATTTAAGATGACACACCAAAGCGTGGCCGAAGCCGTCGGTAAATCACGCACGGCGGTGAGTAACTTATTGCGCTTATTAAACTTAAACGAAGACGTAAAAACATTAATGATCGAAGGTAAGCTAGATATGGGCCATGCGCGTGCACTGTTGTCTTTAAGTGGCGAGGAACAAAGCGCAGTGGCAAGAAAAATTGTTGCAAGCCGTCTTTCTGTGCGAGAAACAGAGCAAATGATTCGCGTTATGCACGCTGATCACAGTGATTATGCCCCCCGCCCTCACCTCGATCCTAATATAAAGCGGCTGCAAAATGATTTATCCGATAAGCTAGGTGCGCGCGTTAAGATTGCTCACGATGCCAAAGGAGGCGGCAAACTGGTGATTCATTACAACAGTGTCGATGAGTTAGACGGTATCCTTGATCATATCCAATGAGTGATCAGATAAAAAATTTATTTGAAAAAATTCCGCAGCCATTGTCTGAAGAATTCATAGAAACATTGGTGCAAACTGCTGGTATTAAAATTGAGCGCATTGTTTCTAAAGGACATGTAACTCCTGCTGGCGAGTGGTATGATCAAGAACAACAGGAATGGGTTTTGCTGTTGCAGGGGCAGGCGAAAATACGTTTTGAAAATGCTGCGGATCTTATACCTTTAGTTGCAGGAAGTTGTTTAAACATTCCAGCGCATCAGCGTCATCGGGTTGAGTGGACAGATCCAGCGCAAGAAACCATTTGGTTAGCGGTTTATTTTAATGAGGAATAAATATGTCAAATAAGCTAGCAGTAATAACGGGAGCCAGCCGTGGTATTGGTAAGGCAGTTGCCATCGATTTAGCGAAACAAGGTTTTGATGTGGCATTAATTGCTACTAATAAAGAAAAGCTTGATGTTGTTAAAAAAACAATAAATAGTCAGGGTGATGTTAAGGCCGAGGTTTATTCTTTAGATGTGTCAGACCATGCAGCAGTGCATGCAGCAATCACAGGCATTATGGCACAGCATCATCGAATTGACTTGCTGTTTAACAGTGCAGGGATCATGCGTAAAGGAGCAAGTCAAATAGCCGTAGAGGATTTTGAGAAATTAATGCAAGTGAATATTTTGGGCGTTTACAACTTTGTGCATGCGGTTGTGCCGATTATGAAAAAACAAAAAAGTGGGCTCATTATCAATATGAGTTCCATGTCGGGCAAAAGAGCGATGCCCGTTCTAGGTGCTTATGCAATGTCTAAATTTGCTGTGACTGGGTTTTCAGAAGCATTGTACAAAGAGCTTTTGGCCGATGGTATCAAAGTTACGACATTATGTCCCAGTGCCGTTGCAACCGAGATGACGACTTCCTTTTCCATGTCACCGGAAGAAATGATAGCACCAGAAGATTTGGTGAAAGCGGTGCGCTTTGTGTTATCACTTAGCGAGCCTGCCTGTATTCCAGAAATTTGTATTCGCTCTCGGGTAATTGATTTAGCGGATCACCCTAGCTAATGGTAATAAACATTCGTATTTTAAATGAATATTATATTAACTTAACTTAACTACAGCATCAGTTGTTACAGATCAATGTGATAAGTAAATCCTACTAATGCAGAAAAGAAATTGGCGCTCACATTAACAGTATTGCCCAGTGCATATGAAGTAATAATGTCACTAAGATTGACATTAAACTCAATTTTAGGGCTAAGCGCAAAGGCGGTTCCAACACTGAGATAGGGACCGATGAAACCATTTTCTAGGAAGGTGCTGATATAGGATGCACCAATTTGACCGGAGAGGCTCAAGCGATTAGTGATTGGCAAGACACCTTTGGCACCACCACGAAGACCAAGGCCAAGGCCACTAAAATAGGATCCGATCGCTGTTTCAATGCCCAGGTGAGGGGTAAATAAATAACCTATATTTAGCTCTTGGGTAACCATCTTATTGTTCGTATTCAGTCCGTAGAAATTAAAATCAACGAGATTAAAGCCGAGAGCAACGCCAACATAGGTGCCATGGTGTTGGCTCCATGCTGTTGTGGGAGGCTGATTTACCGTTTTCCCGTAGGCAAGAGTTGATAGGTTAATGGCAAGAGCCATACTGCCCATGGTTAGCAGTTTTATACGGTTCATAATTAGATCACTTTTTTCTATGATAAAAATTCATCATAAAGCAATATTAAATAGAGGTCTAGATTCGTCCCCCACGATTTTGTTGTGATTTTTTTTAGTAGTCAGAAAAAGTACGATATTGCATGATAGCGCTGTGGACGAGTTTAATTGGCATGATTATTGGGAGAAATTATGCCAAGCACAAGCTTCCGCAAGCAGCGTTTTGAGCTGCACCTTTTATCTAAAAACTATAGTGTTGCATCGTGGCAGGGGTTTGAATGCATTTCACAACCTTGGCAGTTATATCTTACGCTGCTGCTGCCAGGTTCAGAAAATTTAGCAAACCTGCTGCAGCAGGCGGCACAATTTAAAATCAATAGCAAACGCTGTTTTTCAGGAATAGTTTTCGCGGTTAAACACGTTGAGATCATGGCAGAAAACCAGCAGAAGATTATTATAACACTGGTATCAAGATTATTTTTTCTTAGAAACAATAGTAAACCAAGGGTGTGGGTGGAAAAAACCATTCAATTTATCATTGATGAAGTGTTGGTTCAGCATGGATATTTAGCACAACAGTTACATTGGCCGTTAACTAAGAGTAAGCATAAAAAATCTTTTATTTGTCAAATTCCAGGAGAAGATGATTGGCGGTTCTTGCAGCGTATTTGTGCTGGTGAAGGCTGGTTTTTTTTCTTTGCTACCAAAGGCGAGCAAGAGCATATTTATTTTTGCGATAACAATAGCCCACAATTAGGTGACTGTACAAAAGTTTATTATCATCCCACAAGTGGACTAGTGGTGCAGGAAAAATCGGTTATTTATGAGCTAATTTATGGAGTCGCATCAGGTTCTGAAAGACTTGCATTAATTGCCAAAACTTTTAGCAGTGATTTTGAAGTTGGAGGATGTATAGAGCTGGTAGCTGAGAAGTATCCATTGTCGGTTAATGGTCACTATCGCGTGACTCGTGTTGTTCATGCGGCAAAAGTGGAAGGGCTGAGCGATTATGCCAAAGGGTATCATGCGTGTTTGCAATTAAGTCCGATAGTCAACAAATGTGCGCGCACCAAATTGCTTTTTTTAAATCTTCCGGGTTTATTAACGGCTAAGATTGCATCGAAAAATAAAATACCGCAATTAGATGCCAAGGGTTATTATCGCCTGCGCTTTATTTTTGATTTAACGTCGGCTAAGTCCGAATGGGCTAGTGCACAGGTGCCACGGCTAGCGCCGTATGGCGGGGCGCAGACGTCGCAGCTAAAAATAGGCTGGCACCTTCCTCTTTACCCTGGAGCTGAAGTGGCTGTCGGTTTTATTTATGGAGATCCTCATCAGCCTATTATTATCGCAGCATTACCCAATAGTAATAGTTCATCAGTAGTAAAGCCAAGTAATAAGTTTGAAAATATACAGCTTAGTCGCAAAGGAAATAGTTGGTGCTTTGATGATAGTGAGAAGATGCCAGGTATTTTTTTTCATCAACCCGAAAGTGCCAATCAATTAAAAATGTTTAGCACGGGAGAGAAAACTTCCTTTTGTTTTCTCAGTAACCAAGGGAACTTTAACTTTTATGCGGGGACCACAATAAAGATAACTACAGCGGGGGGTTGCAAATATACTGTTGGGCAAGCAGTTACAATAAGCAGCCAGAAGGTTACACAGCTAAAAACACAAAAAGACATTTATTACCAATCAGGCAAAGCTATTAATTTATTTTCAAAAAGAGAGGGTATGGTCAAAGGGGATAGTATTTCTTACTGCGCGGGGGGAGATATTAATTATATTGGGGAAAAAGCAGCAAGCATTTTAATAGAGAGTAAGCACATTAATTTACAATCCGACCAGCATCGTCTTGCAGCAGATAAAAAAATAGTAATTAATGCGAGCAAAGAAATTTGCATTAATCAAAAAATGAGTGCTATCCATTTATCAGCAGGAAAAATTGATATATACGGCCAACGCATTGCGTTGAATTGCCCAGGAGCAGTGGCATTAGCGGGGGAAGTGAATCCGTTTTTTGTACCAGGGGAGCCATGGATTAGTCAATCATTACCAGCGCTAATGGCAGTTAAAAAGTGGCAAGCCATTACTAGTGATGGGCATAAATCAGTCAGCAATCTTCATTGGGATCGTGGCTGGGCTTTGATTGGCGATACAGTGCAGGCTTGTTTTGACGTGCACCATTTTTCTGATGGTGAGACTATCGTATTTGCAGTTTATGCAATAGATGGAGCACAACAAATTTTGATAGATCAGCAAAATAGTAAAATTGAGAGTGCGGCGGGGGAAAAAATTATTGTTTGGAAATATCCAGATGAAAACATTAGCAAAAAAACAAAGGCACGGAGCGGAAAACATGGGCTAGTTAAATTTATATTCAAAGTTTCTGCTGTAGGCGTGATGAGCGAGATATCCCAAAATCATTTATGTTTATTAACGACAGTGATTATTCAACCGGCCTGGTTGTTTGGTGCGCGCACTGTTGCCATAGAAAATCAAGCAGTTATTCAGCTTACGCTGCCGTTTAATGCAGCAACCATACGGTTTTGTGATCATGATCGACTAGTAAAAACCTTTAATCATGCGCGGGTCATTGATGCTAGGGCAAAGTTAAGCCATATACCCTTAGGTACAGCCGCGGGGGGTGCTTATCAAAGTGATAATAATAAAAATAAATTATTATCTTTGGAGGTTCTAGATCCAAACTATGAACACCCATCTTACCAACAATCAATAAAAGTAAAAAATTTGAATAAATCGGGGGTTAAGGTAAAGTTAAGTTGCTTGTTTCCACCGATAGTTTGTAATATACGCAATCCTGTTGTGCAGGAAAAAGAGAGAGATAAGCAACGCTTTTTAAGTTCACAGCAGATTGCATACCTTAAAAGCTGTAATAATGAGGCCATTCTTTTTGTGCATGGTTATGGTGTTGGTATTGGTGATTATGGTAGATATTTTTCAGATATAAAAATACACAGCAAACAAAAAATAATTACGCAGACTAAAAAAATATGGGCGGAAACTGTGCCGACTATGGCTCGGGCAACGGTTAAGCGGGACTACCAATCGTTAAAGCAGGAATTTTCTGCCTTAAGGGAACATAAGCCGCCGATACAAGGTTTAGAGGATGACGTGATCAATGGCAGCGGTGCTTATAATTGGTTTGTACATATGGAGTATAACATTAATCAAGCCTTGGGGTTTGAAGGCAAAGATTATCGCAAATATAAGCGCTTAGTCCAGGTTACTTGGTCAGGAGATCCTGATTTAAGTATAGATTATATGCATGCTGTGCAACAATATCCTAGCGCGGGCGAAAGGTTATTTTCATTGGTTAAACAGTTATTGGATGTGAAAATAAAAGTTCAGATTATTGCTCACAGCTTGGGTAATGCGGTCGTGCTCCATTGTTTACAAAAATTGGCGAGGGGTCGATTTTTATATAAAAATACGCTGGTTGATCGTGTATTTTTGTGGAATGCTGCGGTTCCTTATAATTGTTTGGGCAAATCATCTAAGCAACCTGATGCTTTATGGCATTTTCCACGGGCGCATGAAGCTGTGAGGAAAATTATTGTGCTGTATAGTAAAAATGATAATATTTTAGGGCCGCTATTAGCAAAGCAGCCACCAGGAGTCGCTCACAACAAGGTAATTGCCATGAAGCCGTTTTGGCAGGAGTTGTTGCCAGCCGAGATTTTGACGCACTTGGGGCTACATAGTCTTTATTGTGTTGCTAATTGGGCGGGGATAAGTATTAATGAATTATTCCAACAACAAAATCAAAAAAACATTTACCAGCATTGGATAAAATATCATCCTGTAGATAAAAATGGCCGTGAATTTCCCAATAATTTTCACGATCAGATAATTCAAGATCGTTCGTGTAATGAAAGATTATACAAAGTGTTGTTAGATAAGTTAATAAAAACGCAATCCTATGTTAACCAGGATCTCATAGCTGTTCATCGCCCTTATTTTGCTTCGTTGATGAGCACAGCAGAAATTTTATTGCGCTATGGATACCTGATAGGATGGCTTGAGGATAGTTTAGTGACAAAAACCCATTCTTTTTCTATGGCCATCAATTTAATTGATAATAAACCAGCTATTTGTGGCGCGCAAACGTTAATTAATACGTTTTTTTTGCAAACACCCTATCGACCCACGGAGGCTTTAGGTTATTGCGGGCCTGATAGATCTGATCCGCTAATAGAACAGCTGATTCGTGAACGTAAATTACTGGTGGTAGATCAAACCCGATGGTTGTATAGCCATTCGGGCATGAAAGTTCCTTCACCAGAGGTTGTGGCACATATTTATCGGTTGATTGGCAAAGATTTAAATGCAACTGTTTGAGATGTTAGCTAAATTGGTGTACGCAATGCTGGCGGTTACTCTGGTGCTATGGTTTTTGCAAGCATCGTCCGAAACCAGCATGTCTGCGCAAACTTCTACTAATAGAATTACTCAGTTGAGTCTTGCGTCTAATGGTCATTATCTTATCAGTGTTAATTTAAGAGGTGAAGTTTTTTTGTGGGACTTGTGGTCGCATAAAAAACAATTAGTGGCGTTAAATGGTAACCGCTACGGTGTTTATTTTATAAAAAAAACAGATGATTTTCTTTGGCAAAATATTGTGACCCAGCAAGTGGTGCTTGAAAACATTCATCGAAAAATAATAACGCATTTTCATATGTTTCCTGTGTATGGCCAGGTTATGTCTGCAAACTTGCAAAATTATTATGCTAGCAGCGAGGATTGGAAAATTATCAAGCAACAGGGATCTAACACACAGGTACTTAAACCAAGTGATGCGTTGAATAATTTTTTGTCTGCGGGTAAATTATTATCCCTTGCGTTAGCGCATCGGCATCCATGGCTGTTAACGGCAGGTTTTTCTTTGCCGCAGGATGGCGTGCGTCGTCCGGTTGCTGTTCTCTCTAAAGCTAAATCTGTCATATTTCCGCAGTCGTTAGGCGGTGTTATGTTGTGGAATAGCAAAACGGCTAGCCCTCGCTTTGATTTCTCGGGGAATGTTTTTAAATCTTCAGCGGCAATTTCACCATTGGATCACTATATTGTTTCAGGAGACGAAGAAGGAGAGGTGATTGTTTGGCAACAAGGCCATCACTTTAGTCGGCAGTTTTTTTTAGCACCGCTATTTTTTCGTGCTTGTGTGGCATTGTTCAAAAAATCCCATGCGGCAAAGTACTGTCTGCCAATGCCCAAGGGTTTTGTGACAGAAATTAGTGGAAAATCGTCATCTGTGCTCAGTTTAAAATTCATTGATGCGTCACATTTTCTTCGTTTTAGCACCTATGTGCCTTATGCTATTTTGTATTCTGTTCATTCTCGTTTTCCACTTAAGTATTTTGCATTGGGAAAGCACCCATGGCCAAATGTTATGTCTTATGTGGCCAGTGAAACCTTTGCTAGTGCAGCAAAGGTGCATATTTTGGTCTGTGGTCGCCTCAATGGTCCGGGTATTATTGTTTATCAATATTGTCCTCGCACCATGACTTTATCGAAAATTTGGGTCAGTGGCTATTTGGGTTAAAGCAGCGCCATGGCTTGTTCGTGTTTTTGATAGCTAGAAAATCAAGAGGTTAATATGATTTTTTAGTAAAAATGTGTATAATGATGGTTCTGTATGGTCAACATTAATACATAGGGAGAGTGTTATGTCTGGTGATAATTGCTGTTGTTTAAGTGCTAGTCGTTTTGGTTTTGCTTTAGCGTTAATTGGTGGTCTTGCCACATTACTTTTAGGCTGGGCTGGCTGGTGGTGGGGCTGGGGCGTGCTTTACACGCGGGTTTTATCCAGCGCCTATATTGGTTTAGCGCCCACATTTCTGGGTGGTATTTACGGTTTTATCTGGGCGTTTGTTGAGCTCTTTATCCTCGGTGCTTTAATTGCATGGGTTTATAATCTTTGTCTTAACAAATAAAGGTTGTTATTAAAATACAGTACAATGGTTATCAAGGAACAGCCAGTTTAGTATTAAACTGGCTGTTTTTTTATCTGTTACGTCATTGGCCATATCCACAGAATCAGTGGTAGCCCGAGTACAATAACAATGATTTCTAGCGGAATGCCAAGGCGAAAATAATCTGTAAATTTGTAGCCGCCGGGCCCCATGACTAATGTATTATTTTGGTGGCTGATGGGGGTTAGGAAAGAACAGGATGAGCCGACAGCTACGGTCATTAAAAAAGGGTCAATGCTGGCGTGTAACGCATTGGCAATGCCGATAGCAATGGGAGCCATCATTA
>CAZGQK010000039.1:0-8165 GCA_964527645.1 uncultured Legionellales bacterium
AAAAGACTAAAACACTAGAAAAAAACGCCGCCATTGATCTTATTTTCATCTGATTCGCCTGTCCATCAGTCTAATTGATTGATTAATAAGAAAACCAGCCCATGATATCATTGGAGCCTTAAGGAAATATTAAGAAAATATTAAGAATGATAATTTTTTTATGGTTTTTTTTAAAATAAAATTATTTTCTTATGGTTGAGAAATTTAATTAATATTAAAAATAAAGGAAAATCATCAAAGGATGATTTTTATCAATTAAGTAATTAAGCTAAATGAATTTATTTATCGCTGATATGAAGTAAATTGAGTTCTGTATCAAGAAAGAGATCAAGATTACTTATGGCCTGTCCATGGCATCAAGAATAAAAGCAAACCATTTGTGACTAAAATGATTATCCTGTGATAATAAAGAATAGTCATCTATGGGCTAGATTACATGTAAATAATCGCCAACATTAGGGTATAAACGTGCCAAGTTAAAAGTCAGCGGCCATGTGTAGCGACAAAGAATCTACCTTCGATAACAGTATGCTAGTGCGCCTGAGGCTTAGAGCATTTTTCCTTAAGATGCCCTATGCTTAGGGCATAGTCCAGCAAGCGCAGTATTTTATGGAAAGTTATAATCTTACTTAAAATATAAATAAATTTATTTAATTGTTTAATTTATATTTTAAAATATATTAATTAATATTTTTTTAAATATTGTTACTATAATTTATGGGTTTAAAATAATTTAATATATCTCTTGACGGTGCATTAACTTTCCCTTAATGTATATCAGCACATAAAATATAACTTATAATTAAAAAAAGGAAACACACTATGAATAAAAAACTTTTATCTCTATCATGTTCATTGCTGCTCTGCACAGGTGTTGCAACGGCCGGATCCTCGTGGTGCGCAGTTCATCATCCCCTCGACAGCCTTTTCGGCACCTGTATATCTATTACAAATAACACGGGGGAGTACATATCTATTAGTGCACGGCTCCTTAGCCATCATCATGCGTCCGTTACACTGAAGGATCATCAGACGCTGGCTCTTGTAACCAACAAGACAGCGTGGCCGACCTGGCAGAAGTGGGAAAAGCTCTTCAACCCAGGTTTTAGGCTTATCAAAGTCCAATTGTCCTCCAGCACTGGAACTGGCCTATCTATCCCGATTACGGTTAAGATTCGCAATGAGTTTGGCTTAACCTGTCATAAAATGATATGGCGTCATGGCATCACTTGTGACTAAGTAAAATATGTTAGCAGTACGCGAGCTTTCAATAATGATAGTCCGAGTGCTGCTAACTTTATTTCTTTTTATTTTTTACTTGATAACTTCAGGGGAATAAAAAATTAAGCGCTATGCAGCATCACTATTATGCTTGTTGGCAAGAGGAAAGGCTTTGATATGATTATTAACAGGAGCTCCATTTAACCATTGATTAATTTTCTGATAAAGCGCTTCACTACGGGTCGATATAAAGTGGTTATTATCTGCCACCATTTGATGCGGACAATGCGCGTCAGATTCTGCGTATAGCAACACACAAATAGCAAGCATGAGAGCCGAGCTCACTGCCAAAATCAAGATGCTCGTTTTCTTAAACACTTTTGATATAGCTTTGCTCACTCTGCTACCCTTTTACTAATAAATATAAGTAGTTACAGGCATAATTCGCCTCATGTTTACCAAGCATATCACGTTAATATTAACAAAATATTAATAACGACAGAATAAATTTACTTTTAAAACAGTGGGGCAAAAAACTATTTTTTCACATAAAAAATGAGGACCTCATATTATCAATGAGTTAGCTTTCTATCTGACAAAAAGTGACAATTCGCTGCCCTGTAAAGATGACAATGTAGCCTGTCATACCCTGCCCCCCCCTTCAAGAAGGATAACAATGGGAAAAAAGGAGGATCGCGGTACGTGGGGGAAGTATAAATCGCGGTACGTAACCCCCCCGCCCTACTTGCCGCGGCTTGTCCGCGATTTTTGGATACCGCGATCAAGTCGCGGAATGACAGTGCAGCTTGGATATCAACGTTAAACAACCAGGTGAACGTGAAAAAACGCAGGGTAACAAGAAAAATATAGCCAGCTTATTCCTCAGCTGTCGAACTAAGCACACCACCCTGCAAGGCTAAAGTTCGATTCATGCGCCGCGCCAATTGTTCATTATGCGTAACAATGACAAAACTGGTTTGCAGCACTTGATTAAGATCCAGCATCAATTGATAGACTTGCTCAGCGGATTTTTGATCCAAATTACCGGTTGGTTCATCGGCAAGCACGCATTGTGGTCCAGTCACTAATGCACGTGCTAACGCGATGCGCTGACGCTCACCGCCGGATAATTCTCCAACCCGATGTTTACTACGATTTTCTAAACCCACGCGCTCAATCATCGCTTGTGCTTTTAATTTTGCCTCTTGCGGTGTGAGCCCGCGAATTAAAAGTGGCATACAGACATTTTCCAGCGCATTAAATTCGGGTAATAAATGATGAAACTGATAAACAAAACCCAAGCAACGATTACGTAATTGCCCTTTTTGCTTTTCATTAAGTCCGGCCAATGCCTCGCCCGCCACTGTCACTGAGCCTGCGGTCGGTTTATCTAAACCGCCCAACAAATGCAACAGAGTTGATTTACCCGAACCTGACGCACCGACAATAGCTACCATTTCACCAGCGGCTATTGATAAATTAACTTGTTGCAACACGACGATGCTACGCTTAGCGTCAGCAAACGTGCGCGATAAATTTTCACAACTTAATACTATTTTCTCATTCATAGCGCAACGCCTCCGCCGGTTGCGTACGACACGCACTAAAAGCCGGGTAAATGGTGGCCAATAAACTCAAGCCAAAGGCCAACACACAGACATGCCAAACATCGCTAAACTGCAATTGTGAGGGTACAAAATTAATAAAATTAACTTGCGCTGAGAGCAGTTGCACATGAAAATAACTTTGAATGGCATTCACCAGACGTGTGATATTCAAGGATAACAAAACACCACCGATTAAACCTAAAAACGTACCGATCAAACCCACTACCGCACCTTGAATAACAAAAGTGGACATGATCATGCCCGGCGAAGCGCCAATGGTGCGCAAAATAGCAATGTCTGCACGCTTATCGTTGACGATCATCACCAAACTCGACACCAGATTAAACACCGCCACCGCAATAATTAAAAATAAAATAACAAAAAGAATTATTTTTTCCATCGCGAGAGCACGAAAAAAGTCACCGCTTTGTATAATCCAATTGCTAATTGAATAATAAGGCGCCAACTTTTGCTGTAACGCCTGAGTTACCAGTCCGGCTTGGTACAGATCATGCAGTTTAATATGTAGCCCTTGCACCCCATGCGGCGGTGGAAATAATGCTGCAGCGTCGTTCAGGTTAATATAAGCCATAGAGCTATCAAAACCAAAGGCACTATTGGTGCTAAAAATACCGCTAACATAAAAACGGCGAAAACGCGGATAAACACCTAAAGGTGAAATACTGGTTTGCGGGGTAAACACATTAACATTCCCACCGACTTGCACACCCAAACTTTCCGCTAGTTTTTTACCCAATATAATGTGATAACTACCCTGTTGCAGACTTTTAAGTTTTCCTGCCACTAAATAATGGGATAACGCGGAGACCTCCGCTTCTTGTGCCGGATCAATACCCAAAATATTCACCGCCGAGACCTGACCATCATTAGTTAACATGGCTTGACCACTGACAAAGGGCGCACTCGCCACCACCTGTGGCACAGACTGCACAGTCTTTTGCAGATCCGCCCAACGATGTGATTGACTGATGGCCGTGGTCACCGTTACCTGTGGCGCCATGGCAAAAAAACGTTGTTTGATTTGTTGGTCAAAGCCATTCATCACCGACAAAACGGTAATCAATACAGTCACACCCAGCGCAATTCCCAGCATAGAGGCCAATGAAATGAAGGAAATAAACCCACTGCGCTTACGTGCGCGCGTGTAGCGCAGGCCGATATATAGAGAAACTGGTCGTATCATACTGTTTTATCCACTAATTCTCTGAGCCAAATAAGGCTGCCACAATGTCTGCCCAGTCTACGTAATTTGTTGTATTTGTGCAAACAAACGATGGGGGTGCTAAGCGCTAGATCGTTTGCGTTCAGTCAAAAACATGCCAACGAAAACAAACAATACTCCGATAATTTGATACCAATAAAAGGGTTCATTCAGTAACAAGGTCCCCATTAAAAATCCAAACACTGGCACCAGATAACCATTCATAGAAGCAAAAACTTGACCCACCTCGACAACTAACCAGAAAAATATAAGATAGCCAATACCTGTGCTAAAAAGTCCAAGCCCCGCCACTGATAACCAGCTCGCCACATGATAATGGTGTTGCCAAGGATGCTGAAAAATAAGCGAAACTAAAACCAATATCACTGCTGCATAAAATAAACCATACATCGTACTAACAAAAGGATTAACGTCTCTACATTTAGCTTTATTAATTGCCACACCAATTAAAAACACGGCTATACCACTCAAATACAACAGCGCATACCAAATGCTTTCATTGCCAGAAAATATATTGTGATACCCCAACATGGTTATGACACCAAAAACAGCCAGAATGATTCCAAGAAAGTTTAAGCCATAAAACGGCTTTTCTCTGGTAAAAAAGGTAGCAATAATCCAAGAAAATATGACCAATGCAGTTAATAAAAAAGAAGTCATCGACGCCGTTAATACTTTTTCACACATGGCAATGGAGTACCACATATAGGCGATAGTAACACCTGAAAGCAAAAATACAATTTGCTTTTTTGGTTGCGAGAGATAAGCAAGCAACGGTTTTTTCGTGATTAGCAAAAAAATAAACAAGAAAAGAAAACTAATAACGGCTCTGCCAGCCATTAAGGTAATGGGATCAAAATCATGATCGGCAATTTTTACAAATATAAACGTGGTGGACCAACATAACGACAATGCAATGAGCCATAGTATATGTTTGTGTGAACGATTAGCCATGTACCCATCCATGCAAGTGTGCCAAGTAAGCTATGTTAACATACCATAAGCTCAAAATTAACCTATTTATGCGCAAAAAATAAGAGCCTCACTGCAAATTTTCACTAACACAACAAGCTTGGCTCACAAATTGGTGAGAAGCACACTAAACATTAATCAATATTTAGATAGTATCAATTGTATGCTTCACACTAACACCAGTACAACAGAATAATATTGTGAGAGCACCAGCAAGCAAGGTAGTTTGCTTACCCGCACTGAAACCAAACTATTTATCTACTAAATTGGACAGCAAACTATTTTTTCGCTATGTTCTGGAAATATTTTTGTTCATTATAATGAATAACTTTAGCAATCCAGGTATTAAGCCCACAATGATTATGCACAAAGCCCATATGACCACCAAATTGTGGTGTCATTAATTCTAAGCAACGAGGTAACGTAAGCGGATCAGGCCAACACGATGGGGGCACAAAAGGATCATCGTGCGCACTGATTAATTGACATTGACTGGTTATATTCTGCAATATTTTATTACAACTTGCTTGTTGGTAATAATCTTCGACATCGGCAAAACCAAAGTAAGGTGCGGTAACAACACGATCAAAATCCACCAGCGTCTTAATTTTACGCCAATCCAACTTAATCTTCCATGATTGACTGTCAGGTAACTTTCCCTTGCTCATGCGCTGACGAATACTGTGCAATAACATTTTATGGTAAAATAACGGCATTTTATTCGCACAAGCAGTCAATGAATAAGGCGTAGAAATGGCTGTTGCCAACGCAATAGATGCACCACCCTCACCAAGGTATTTTAATAAAACATTCGCTCCCATCGAATAACCAATGGCGTGAATCACACTGCCCGGATGCTTCACCTGAAGATGCGCAACGGTTAAAGCTAAATCATCAGTTAATCCTGCATGATAAAAGCTAATATAAGGACTCGGACAAGCAATACCGCGATGGGACATGATATATGACGTATCCTTTTTTAATTCTGGAGCACGCAGCAATAATTTGATCACAGCAGACATGTGACTTCCTTCAATGCCTGGAATAATCAACTTGATAATTCTTTTCTGTGTTTGCTCAGATCCTGCGCGACAAGCCAACATAATAACATGGTCCTCAGGCGTCGGTAACATCTCAAACTGCAAATTGTCTTTTTTCCGATGGGTCAAAATATCGGGCAGCATTGTCTGCAGATGGGCATTCCTCAACAAAAGTGATGGCCTAAAAGGTATAAGTTGCATAATATTATCTCAAGCAATTAAGGAATTAGCTGCCAACTTATTTATCACCGCAATTTATCAAAAGCACTTTCCTTGACAAACATAAGCGTTATTAAGGTAATAATTGCGCTAAAAATGATATAAAAACACGGCGCGATAACGCTATTAAAGTACATAATCAGCGCAGTAGCCACCAACGGTGCGGTGCCACCAAAAACAGCAAACCCCACATTGTAACCAATCGACATTGCTGTGTA
Source organism: uncultured Legionellales bacterium (assembly GCA_964527645.1). Classification (GTDB taxonomy): domain Bacteria; phylum Pseudomonadota; class Gammaproteobacteria; order CAZGQK01; family CAZGQK01; genus CAZGQK01. The sequence goes on from CAZGQK010000039.1 coordinate 6,521, forward strand.
GCGCACCTTGGTACGAAATAATTCCGCTAAAATAGTCATCAGTGGCCCAACAAAAATACTAATAATAACGGTCATTAAAAATTGCGCTATTAACAGACTAGCAATATTATGCCGCACCATTAAAAGATACAAGGGCCATAAAAATAAAATCAACAAAATGCAAGCAATAATTTGTAACCGCTTGCGCCCTACTTTATCGCATACGACACCCATGATAATGGTAAACACACCAAAGGTAACCATATTAATAGTACTGAACATCAAAGCATCATGCAGCGAATAATGCAGATATTTAGTTAAATAAGTAGGCATAAATATAAATAAAGTATAGATGCCCACAGCAGACATCCACACGATACCAATAGACTTTAAAATACTTGCTGACTCTAACTTAAAAGCATCGATAACAGGACTTTTGCTGGTCTCATGCTTGCTCTTAATTTCTTGATAAACCGGACTCTCACTCATTTTACGCCGCATAATATAACCTGTATAGGCAACTACAATACCCAATAAAAAGGGAATGCGCCAACCCCAGGCACTGAGCTGTTGATGTGTTAAACAAGCCGACAAAATAGCCCCCAAGCCTGAAGCCAACAACATGCCAATAATAACGGCGGTAGAAGCGATGGAACCATATAAGCCACGACGGCCCGCCCCGGCATGTTCAGTCATAAAAGCCGCTGATCCCGCATATTCACCACCCACAGATAGACCTTGCAATAAACGCACTACAATCAATATGACTGGAGCCCACAAACCAATCGTTTTAAAAGTAGGAACTAAACCCAATACCGTGGTCGGTAACCCCATTAAAATAACGGAAAAGACCAGCGGCGTTTTGCGCCCATACTTATCGCCGAAATAGCCATACAAAAGCGAGCCTATCGGGCGCATCAAAAAACCAGCCGCAAAAGCACCAAAAGTAGCTATCAAAGCGGCATCATGACTCGCTGCCGGAAAAAATAAAGGCGCAATAATCGACGCCGTAAAGCCATATACAGCAAAGTCGTACCATTCAACGATATTACCAACCGCCCCACCCAACAGCGTCCTCAGAGATACTTTCATGACAACCTCCCTATCGTCCCAGCAATTGCTTCTATCATAATGGAAGTGGGCAATGCTGTAAAATCAGGAATAAATTGGTTTATTCTAATACGCTTATAAAATACAGGCCCACTAGCTTTACGCTTGCAAATAGCTTTTTCAAGCTATGAAATAACACCACCTTCGTCGTGCTGTGGTTTAGCCACGCTATCCAGTTTTTTTGAATTTTCTGGATTCCGCGATCAAGTCGCTAAATGACGGTGTGACGGCACAGACCCCATCAAATCGCGGAATGACAAAGAAGTGTAATTAAACCATGGAATGCCACGAATACTTGCACAATTCACTAACGCAATAAGTTTGGGTGAAGAAATTTTTTTCGATAAGATTTTTTTTCAGGCAAGGCGCCGTATTTTTTGCTTGCGTTGAATTTTCAATAGCCCTCACAGCTTGAATGCGTATTTTAACAGTTCAGTAACGCGACAAGTTTGGGTGAAGAATTTTTTTTCGATGAGATTTTCTTTCAGGCAAGGCGCCGTATTTTTGCTTGCGTTGAATTTTCAATAGCCCTCACAGCTTGAATGCGTATTTTAAC
>CAZGQK010000040.1:0-1188 GCA_964527645.1 uncultured Legionellales bacterium
GTAGTCAGCCACGATTTCGTCAGGAGTGGGACCATCAGTTGTTGTTCAATGTCCCGCACCAGCCCATCAAAGAACGACGCACTTTGTTGCGAGGCTTCCATGATTTCCGTGGCTTTGACCTGCTTGGCTGGCAAGAGGCCGAGTTTAATGTCATTGACGAGGGTCGCCGACTGGAATTGCCGATCCACCAAATTCAGCATGGCCGAGGCTTCCGGCGGGATATTCCCTGTCGTCACTTGCTCGACGGCTTTGGCGTTGGCTGGTGTTTCCGCTTTCACCGCGAGGGTGGCCCCTTGCGGAATCCCCGCACTCACTTGCGAGGGATTTTCCAACCAATCGGGGCGGAGTTGTCGCACTCCCCACACACTCGCCATGCCCCCATCGAGCATGAGGTTAAAAAGTTCATTCGCGGCATAATTCAGTTGCGTCGCCTGATCGAGCAGCGCTTTGTGCCAGACACTAAACGGCACACGCACTAACGGGGCCGCCACAAACGGCGATTGCCCATGCCAGAACGGATTGGGTTCCGGCTCCCGAATAATCCAGCGATCATTGGCTATCGTACAGACAATATTCGACTCCGCAACCCGGCCATCCGATCCCAGCAGCGTTCCCCAGTATTCTTCCAAGACCACGCGTTTCCGCCAATCCGGCGAGGTGGTTTGGGACTGGTTCTTCATCGCTATCGTCCGTTGTTCTTCTTCTTTCAAGGAAAAGTCCTGTTCAATCTTCGACACGACCCCTTTGTCATACACCCCTTGCTCGGCGAGGGCGACCACTTCATGCAGGTCGCGCTCCACACGATGAATTTCATACAACCCGCGTCCTGTCGGATCAGGGAAGTAGTCATCAGGGTTAATCAAGTCAATTTGCAGCGTCCAGAAAGGGGGCATCTCGGCGGTCCCCTCCAGCGTTTCCGGCGTCATCGTCCGGCCATGCACTTTCAAGATCAGGAGCGATCCCCACAAGGCCGTCTTCACGGCATCGCCCATCAAGGTGGCCAGGTCGGATTGCCCGGCATCCACCAGCGGACGACTGTCCAAGACGCCCTGTAACAGCCGCACGGCCTGTTCAGGCCGAATCACACTGGCCGCCCGGCCTTGGCACTCCACACTAAACCAGTTTTGATGATCGACGAGCGACTTTTTAATAAACGCCGCAATCTGTTCCGTCGCCATCGACACCATC
>CAZGQK010000040.1:1198-3833 GCA_964527645.1 uncultured Legionellales bacterium
ACTTCACACTCGCCTCCGGTGACGAGGTCCACATCGCCATCGACACCATCGGCAAAAACTCCCGGCTTTGCCCCGGCTGTTTATGTCCCCAGTCCTGCTTCCCTAAGAAGGCGTCGTTGTTCTGTTTCGATAGCTGCCGCCGTTCCCGCTTCGCTTCTTCGGCTTCATGCCGCGCTTCGCGGATGGCGTTCAGAATGGTTAAGGATTCATCCGGGGTAATCGGATGATCCTCACCTTTGCGTGGTCGTTGTCGTGCCATACCGTTCCTTTATCTCGCTCCAGAGGTTCTGTCCGTCTGTGACCCTATAATGCTTTCCGTGAATGTGCAAACAGTATTTTGACAAAAAATTATTTCATGGAGCCGTCCTCCTCCGCTTGCACGTCACGCAGGAGTCGCTTCAAATAAAAGTGTGCTTTTTGTAAGTCCTGTACGGGCTGGCCTTTGTACCGATACCGCGTGACATACTTCACCACTTGTCCGGCACAATAATTCAGTTGCTGATCGAGAATATAGTCCAAACATTCAATCTGTCCCGTCGTGTAATGCGGCGGATGATTAACGACATCTCCCGTCTTCGGCAACACAGGCGGATAGAGTTGCACGTCCTCCTCCATCACGACGACTCCTCCTGTCCCCAGCGATACCCCGGAGCCGGAACCGACGTCGCTGGCGCCACCACAGGCCGTGCCACGCATTGGACACAGACACCGAGCCGACGCTGGCCGCCAGCGCGGAGCGTCACCCCGCAGCCCCGACAGAGGGGCGGGTCGTTATCGCGTAAAGCCATAGCCGGGTGACTCCACCGTCATCGGGGTTCGGGCTAACGTGCGATGTGCCACCACAGGTTCATCCGTCGTCACCCAATAACCCACGGCATCGCTGACGTGGGTGCGCCGAAAGTAGGCGTCTTTCCGATTCGTCGTTTTCTTAATGCCGCCCCGCACATCCCGCAGCACTTGTTCAAGGTCGGCAATCAATTCCACGCAGCGCGGATCAATTTCGACATTGGTCACGCCTTCGGTATTCCGCATGGCTTGATTCATCGCATTGATGCGATCCGTCACTAACGGGTTGCGATCCGGCACTTTCAACCGCACGGGTGCGGGATACGTCCGCATGGCATTGAGAATCAGTTGATAGCCGCTTTGGGCCGTCTGCGCGGTGCGATGCTTGCCTGTGGCATCGCCATACACCCACACTTCCGAGCCATGTGTCGGATACTGGCTCCGCACATATTCCACCATCTCCATCACATTGCCTTCTTCCAAGACAAATTCCTGATGCACCCGAAAGACCGACCCGTCACGCTGCCCGATGACACTGACCATCGGTTCCACATTGAAGTCCCAGCACCAGCACAAGGGCCGACGAAAGGTAATCTCCGGCTGTTTCTTGATATGCACGGCACGGGTAAACGCCGGATAGGCTCTGGCACCGGAGAGGCCGGGGAGTAGTTCGCCGCCCAACCGAATGCGTCGCGCCGTACTGCCTTCGGGATAAATACTTTCCAACCGGGTAATTTCTGCCGGGTCGAGATGCGGGTTGTCATAAATACTGGCCGTAAAAATTCGGGCATGGCCGCGCTGTTCCTGCCACGGCTTCACGAGGTCTTCAAACAACCACGAGACGCCCCCCACTTGGCCTTCCGGCGGCAGGAGCGTACACGTCCCGAAAATACGGAGTCGAATGCCAGCCCCCACCCGAATGACACACTCATGGTAAATATCACGGGGTGGCTCCTCGTCAAAATGTATCCAGTCTTTTTCCGCCCCTTGAAACTTCAACCGCCCGGAATCGGCACTCTTGAAGCCGATAATCGAGCCATTCTTCAGGCGGAGAATTTGGTCAGTCTGTCGCCATTCGGCAATTTCCCGTTGCGGAATGAAGGGCGGATGCGACACAGGCGGACTAATCCCACTCTCGAAATACTTCCCTTGAATGATGTCCCGCGAACTCGGATAGTCTAAGGACACCACCCACCCGGAGGTGGGACGAAACGGTTGACCGGGAACGCCGTGCCGAGCCAGTTGCGCCCCGCAATACGCACCCGCATCACTCTTCCCAGCCCGGTTGGCCGCAATGAGCCAGTTTTCCCACGACTCCGTACTCAACACCGCATCCAAAAACGGCTGTTGACGCGGCGTCGGCTGCCATTGCAGTAACGGATCGCTGGCGGCCCGTTTCACCCGTTCTTCCAACAGGAGTAAATGATCTTCTAATGCTTGACGTGTCGGCATCAGCCTCCTATTTCTTCTTGTTCTTCTTCTTCTTCTTACTCTTCTTGGTCTTTTTCGCGGGGTCGCCTACCCGTGTGGCCCCCGTATACGAATACGTTTGTCCTCCGACGTTTGGCATCTGTCACCTCCCTTCATTCACGAAAGAGATACGGACGAAACCGTTCCAAGTCCGCTTTTTGTTCGTCTGTCATCGTCGCAATCCATTCATGCGCGTTCGCATCGCCGTGAAAAAACGCCCGGAGGTACGCATCCATCCGACTGTCATTTTCCCAGTTATCGCGGACTCTCCTCTCGGCTTCGGGAGGCGGGACACCCTGTGCGATATACTCGTCAATGAAGCGCCGCTGCAATTCCCGCATCGGCGGAAACTGCGGCGGGTGGCCGCGTGTCCACACGC
>CAZGQK010000040.1:3843-4213 GCA_964527645.1 uncultured Legionellales bacterium
AGGGTCAGGCTGCGCCGCCTGATTCGCTACCGCAATCCGGGCGCGTTCAATTACCCCGAATTTCTCCGCCTCCGGAGCATTCACGCGACTGCCCTCGCCTCCCCCCGCGCGCTCGAGCGCATCAAGCCGATGGAGCGATTCGCCTTTCAATAGTTGCCGTAAGCCTTGTGCGGTGTTCCCCGTCATGCCCTGCAACCGGGGCAAATCGTAAATGCCAATCATGTGCCGATCACGATACGGCCAGTCTTCCGGCTTCATGCCTTTGGGGACACGGCCTTTCTGAAAAAACTCCAGTGGCCCTCCGCCTATATTCTTCGGCAGAGAGGTGGCATCCGTTGTGATATGGACCGTCGCCCCCTGCCCGTCACTC
>CAZGQK010000040.1:4223-6560 GCA_964527645.1 uncultured Legionellales bacterium
ACAATCTGTACCGCGATGGGGCCACGCCGGGTCTTCAGCTGAATCGGGGCCAACGCCTCGGCACGTTGCTTCGCATCACGCCTCCCCTTCACCGTGGTCGTCGGGTTCGTCGCCGGACGCTGCCGTTCCTCCTCCTGCTCTGGTTTCTTTATGATCCAATTCCTCGCCATCTGTCTGCGCCTCCGTCGCTTGTCTGGCGACTCGCTGTCGCGCCAAGAGCCAGACGTGTAAGAGTTCCGGGGTATACGCCAAGCGGCCATCCGGCAAATGCACCACATTGAACCCGTACCGCTTGATCCAGCGATAGAGCGTGGCGCGGGAAATATGCAGAAACGTGGCAATCTTCCGGCTGCCAATAATGAGGCCGGGGTGTTCAATCCGCATCCCGTGCCGCCGTTACGGCCTCCCCTTTACACCCATTTGGATTTCAAGGGTTTCTTGGTCGGTGTCGTTTTCTTCTTCTTGGGCTTCGATTTCTTTTTGGGTACAACGATAATAGCCATCTGTTCCCTCCCCTCTCTCCATTCTCCTACGGTTTCTTCTTCGGCGTCACCTTCTTCGGCGTCACCTTCTTCTTGGGCGGAGGCTTCGGATGGTCGTAGACCCCTAGCCCCTGCTGCTGTTTCTTCCGTTGCTCCTTGGCCTTCTTGCTCATTGGCCGTATCGGACGCTTAAATGGTTTCCCGTCATGCATACGCTCCCCTCCTTCTCTCTTACGCTGTACCAATCAACGGCACGGGAAAGACGTCGCCCCACTGCTCATCGGCACAATCCCTCGCCCTGTCCGTCCCCGCCTGTTGCACCCCGGTTTCGACTACCCACGCCGGGTGCGCCGGATCACGGAGTTGCAGCATCTCGCCCCCTTCCAGCACCCGCACTTCCCACCACTGCTCCGTATTCTGTTGCATCTGCCGCCAGACACATATCGGCAGCGCCACCATCACCACGATCACCTCCGCGTCGTCACCCCGTTTCGTCATCCGCCCACTCCTCTCGCTCCAGAAACAGCGACGTCCGGGGGCCAACCCACGCCCCTCCCGTATAGCGGATGTGACAGTAGACCTTGCGATAGAGGAGCCACTCCTCCGCCTCCTCGGCGGTCATCCCGTCACGCTCCTGCAAAATCGCCCGACACCGCGCCCGGTCATACACCGCCACTGCGGGACGCGGCCCACTCGCCACCGTCAAGCCGTCCGCCAGCAGTACGCCGTCGTCCCACGGGTCGTCATCCCTCGTCCACTCCCTGAGACTCGTCCGCCCGTTGTCGTTGCCGTTCTCGTTCACGCTCCTCCTCCTCAGTTTCCGCCCGATGCCGGGCATTCATCTGCGCCCGGGCAATTAACGCCGCCACCCGGTCTGGCGGATACTCCGCCTCCCGCTCTTCCTCACTCAACGTCCGAAAGGGAATCGGCATCTCCCGGCGAAATCGCTCCAGCATCCGCTGAATCGCGCGCTGCCACTTCTTCGGAATAAGACTGCTGGGTCGTTTTCCCATCCTGCTGCGCCTCCATCCAGTCCCGTACCTCGGCTGCCGTCCCACAGACGGCCCCGTCACAGACCTCCACATGCCAGCCGTCCTGCCCCGGTGCGGCACAGGCCACCATCAAGACTCCGGCGAGGATACCCCAGCCGCTCATTCTCCCCCCTCTAGCAGCTTCCGTAAGCGCCGCCAATAGGCCCGTTGGGCTGACGTGGGGACCGGGGCTGGCATCTGTCGCTGTCGCCCACCCGCCGAGGGGTCGCCACTCGCCATCCGCCCCACAATCGTTTCCCGTAAATCTTGGATCGTCCCCGGATACCCTAAGCCCACCTGTGCGGGTGTGACCGGGAACGTCGGGCGCGGCACTTGTCCACTCCGCAAGAGTCCACGAATTTGCTCATTCCGTACCACCGCCTCCCGTTGCTGGCCCTTCGGTACATTCGGGTTCACCACGATACCGCTCTTCGTCGTCATCCCCGCTACTTTCGGATGGTCTGTAAACCACCGCGCCTCACTCCGTGTTAGTTCCCGTTCCGTCTGCCACACGACCTTCTTTTTTTTCTTGTCCTCCTTCATGCCTCCTCCTGCCTCTGCTGAAGGGGGGGACTTCCCCCTACTTCCCGCGTTTGCGTTGGGGGGGCCTCCGTCTGGTCAGTGGGGCTAGACAGAGACAGAGGGGTGGGGGGTGCATGGGTCGGGTGGCGTGGTTGGCTATATTCGTCTTTATTTTCAAGGGGTTGAGGTGGGGGAGGGGTAGCCGTTTCTAGAACCGTTGAAGCTGGTGCCGGATTCAGTGACACATTAAGGCCTTGTTGAAGTTCCACAATGCGCTTATTAAGGTCGGAATCCGATAATTC
>CAZGQK010000041.1:0-6210 GCA_964527645.1 uncultured Legionellales bacterium
GCTCTAAAATCTTTAATTAATGGTGGCCGTGCTGAATTAGTTCCTTGCATAACAATCTTAATAGAAAATGCAATAAATTCACTCAAGCTACTAACGGAATATTGATGTTCTTTAAAATCATCTATCTCCTTAGAAATTGGTACAAGACTATCTGAAGTTCCATTAGTATTAAAATACGTCCAACCTATATCATCAAATTCTTCAGCCGTGTCTGTTCGGAGTGTCTTAAACAACACCTTAACATTAGCTTCATCCATTATTACTCCATCTAATATTATCCTCAATGCGGTCGCTGCATTTTTAAGTGTAACTTTCTTTGTCATATAAATGGCGGCGTTTTGATCCCCTGTTGGTTCTGTTGATTGTATATAAGGAACAGTAAGGGAACCTAAATTAGCAGCACTATTAATTTGATTTACTCTATTACCTACTGTAATAACTCCTCGTCGTTGCTCATCAATTATAGGACTCAAATTAGAAACACTAGATGTTAATAGACAATTCAATTTAAAAGATTTAATCCCAGCCAATAGAGGTTCATTTGTTTCATTAATCTGTGAGCATATAATTTGTGGTAATGCAAACTGAAAATTCTTATTCAACGGTACGTTAAAAGCACTAGCTAAGGCTGTTGGTGTAAATGCATTTTGTACAGTAGAAGTAGTATTCACACTCCTACCGGTTGTAGTTTGGGCTGTAGCTGTAATAGCTGTATTGGCCAACTCCATGGTTTGTACTTGAGCATACATGAGATCCATTGGAATATTTTTAGTACACGTTACTGCTGATCCACCTCCTACTAATGAACTAGCAGCATTAGTAGTAGTAGTGATTATAAAACTATCTAATTCTAATCCAGAAATAGAAGTATGTGTTTTATTAATTTCAGTTAATGGTATCCCACCATTTGCTGGTTGCGCTACTGTAGCTATCATAAAAAGTTCTACCACACTATTATCTTCATGGGCTGCAGCTGTAGTAGCTACACCCGAACCATCAGCAACGGCTCGCGTACAACCACCTAATGTAGTAGTGCCATTATTTGACGTATAGGTTATAATTTCTTGGTCTATCTTTATATAAGCTAGGGCCGATGCATGTCCTTCTGGAAAATTACTAGTATCATCAAGAACAATACTAGTAGCACTATCTGTAATTGCACCATTTAATGCACTATTACTAACTTCTGATTTTACTCCATCTATAATAACATTATTATCGGTATCATACATACCATGATTTGGAAAATTAACCTTAACTGTTGCTGTACCATTACTGGTCTCTAATGGGTTAGCTGCTAATGTTGAAATACCTTTATTAGCTACTGTGAGCTCCTCATTTACTATTGTATAAGTACCTGTCAGTGTATTATCAAACGTAGCACGATACATTGTAAATTTTAAATCTTCATTTTGAGATGCTGTCCATGTAGAGGCATTCTGAGATTTAAAGAGTGATCCTAAATGTGGTTGCTCAGATATCGCTCTCACTCCACCAGTATCAATTTCTCCTAGTCGTGAAATCCAAACTTTTGTTTCTTTAGTATTTCCCAAAAGCACTACACAATATTCTACACCCTGCTGAATATATACGGGTGAGGGGAATGTAAATGTTGTTGCTGTTGTTGCATCAGATGTTACCGTAATATCAGATGCTTGTTTTACTACTGTACTAAATGGTAAAATTGTTTTAGATGGATAACCATTCACTACAGTACGAATTTGCATTGTAACCGGTCTATTGGTTTCCTTAGCGAAGAAATAAATATCACATTTTGTTAAAAATTCTCCACCCTCTTGGCCCGACATGAAAGTTTGAGCTAATGGATCTGGCTGAGGAACTGATCCAATTTGTCGTGTCACTGCAGTTCCAGCAACTTCTCTTGTAATCACCTGAGTCTCGGTTACAGTGTCTACCACCACTTCTGCATTTCTCACCGCATTAATTTGAGCTTGACGAGTTTCTATAGTACCTCTCGCCAAATAAACAGCGTTACCCGCTGTATTAGCTACACCAGGAACTAAACTATTAGTTGAACTGTCTGTCATACGAAACATTTTTTCACCAACTCTAAATCGGACGGTATCTGTATTAGGCAGCGCATAAGTTCCATAAATCTGTCCTAATGAATTTGTAATCATCGGCATAGAATTAACAGCACCGCTAACTGTTGCTGCTGTTGCATGCTCAGCTACGGTAGTATTATTCGCAGCTCTTGTTATACCTGTAAATGTTGTAGACGTAACTCCCGTATAAATCATATCTTCAGAAATAGTAAAACTACCACTTACTGATGTTATCTTAATTGTTCCTGTTGTTGGAAAACCTGTTGTAGATACTACTGTAACTGTTGTATCCGTTTTAGTTAAAGATCCATTTGTAGTGGTAGAACCTGCACTTGAACCAGTAGGTTTAGAAAAAGCATTAACATTCGTACCATCAAAGAAAGAATATAATCTTGTATTAGGTTTAAAATTCTCTCCAACAAAAGTTATATCCTTTGGTCTCATCCATGGGATAATTTCTATGTTTAAAATTCTATCACCTATATTAACGTGTTGGATTCTTTCTTGCAAACGAGTATGAGCACCTGTCATAACTTGCTGAACTTGAACCGTATCAACACTTCGTTCCATTATATCCCAACCTTGCCGCCATTGTTCGGTTTTTCTAGTTGTTTCAGTACCTGTATTAAAATCTTCCCATGCTCCCCACACAGTTCCAAACGCATTTTTATTTGTTCGGAGCATTTGCTCATAGTTACCTTCAACATCTATAATAAGTTCGGGTACTCGGTTCGTATCAATCCATATATCAGATGCAGGATTAAGAGTTATGTTACCAACCCAATGTGTAACTAAAAATGGATTAATACTTTCTACACGACTAGAATATGGTTGTGTTATTGATGCTGTATGTGTATAAGGAAGTGTAATTAAATCACCAGTCTTAGCATAATTGTCAGCCGTTCTTTCTGCATCTGTAGTATTTTCTTCTACCAATGCAATATTATCTAAAGTTGTTTCTGGGCGTAAATGTCCTTGCCTTGGAGCAACAGAACAATTATAATCTGGGTTTTGACTGTCCCCTATATTATGTCCATAAAAATTATCAACAATAAAACCTGACTTAAATCTATCTAAGCCATTGGCATCTTGAATTTGAAAACTAGCTGTATCTCTTTCTAGTAAAGCTAAAGATGTATAATATTCTAAATTAGCTATCCTACGATCTAGGAGTCCAATATCACGCATTGTATATCGTCTATTATCTACATAGGTTAATTTTAGATCATCGGCTTTATAAGTATAAGGCTGCATTTGAATCGTAGCCAATTTCATAGCAGATGTATTAGTAGCATCAGGATAATACGGATCTTCATCTGAGACACCTTCTACTATTTTAAAATTTCCTTCTGATGTTAGGAACATAAGATCCCAACGTGGTAGATAGAATGTAAAGTCCATGCGAATATTATCATCAGGAACAACCAAGTCTCCTGTTGAAGAACCCGTTCCTTCAAAAGCTCTGCTACTGAAAGAAAATGGGTTAGTAGAACCTGCGGCATTATTTGCTACAGCAGGACGAAAATCTAACGAATCTCGTAACTCATAAAAACCCTTAGGGGCTAAAGTTTCTGGATCTACTTTAGTAGCATTATATGCAGGAATGTCCGCATAATCTACAGCATTCGCATATGAATCTACACTAAAATAATCTCCAGATCCAGAATGTCCAAAGTAATCATGGATTACAAGAAGCCGTCCAGTTGGTATTAATGCGTCTGGATTTCTAACAATTCGAGAAATATCATAATACGAATCTCGTTGTCCTGTGTCAAGCTTAAATCGCGATGTGATATTAGTATCACCCACCGCAACTGCACTAACTGTTGCAGTGTATCCTGAAGTACCGCCTGAAATAGTATCTAAAGTACTAAAAGTTCCTGATGTTATTACATACGATAAAGATGTACTTGGACTATTTAAAATTACTACACCTGTAGCTGCAGTTACTGTTCCGGTAATAGTTTCACCTGGTGTAAATGTTCCAGTTGAACTCGCTATCGTTAATGTAGGTGCTACTGCTGCTGTAGTAATGCCACTTGACTCATATACAGCTCTTAGTTTATAAGAATCTGAATAAGTCAATCCTATCTCTTTATCACCAACTCTTGCCCCATAGATATCCGATGAAGAACCAGAAGTTGTATCATCTTTAGCAACTGTTGCCTGTGTACATTTATTAGATGTTTTAGTTTTTTGATTAGCTACTGCAATCGTTACCGTAGCTATTAATTTAATTTGACAACTGGTACCTAATGCCGAAGAATCTGTAATCGTAATCGTACCTGATGATGTTCCTGTAATGTTACCACTAACTGAAACTATATCTCCTACAGCTGCTGATCCTGATCCTGCTGTCATTTTCATCATAGTATAATTCGCATTACTATAGGCATCAAAAGATTCACCAGAACCTGCAGTAAATGAAACCTGACTACTAGCGTCAGTTGTTCCTACAAATGTTCTTCGTACAGTAAAAGTTGTATCTGAAACATTACTAGAATCTAGCAAAGTTTTAACATCATCTCGCGGCATCTTATAAACAAGAATTAACTCCTCTTGCTCATTTAAAGTTGTTCGTTTTCGAGCCACTGTAGATGTTGTTAATGAATTAGTAAGAGCTGATGCTACTGTAATAGTTGTCGCATCTGTGACTGCCGTTACTCTCCGTTGCTCAGCTGCTCCAGCAGCACCACTTGGAAATGATACAATATCTCCAATTACTAACTCTGTTGTAAAAGCTGTATTCTGTCCGCTGATAGTTGTTCCCGAACCCACATACGTTACCTGACCTGTAAGGTTCTTGGAAGTATCTAAAGCGGTATCTGCTGTATAGTCTTTATTCGACCCAGCAGTCTGTGCCATATAGATTTGTTTTACATCACGGTCTAATTGTTTAGTTGAAACAGCAGACAGCGTATCAGTCTGTGAGTCTCCATCTTTACTACTGGTTAGTACTTCAGATACACTAAACGTTCCAACTGTTTGCATTAATTGAAATGTGGTTCCTGTACCACCAGCATAAACTATACCAGTGGCTTTACTATCAGCTCCCGTTAATACAGCACCTGTAGTATAAGTAGCAGACGATGTTGTAATATTAGTGAACATCGTAATGTCAAATAAGTAATGTCTATATATTGATGTTGCATTAGAAGCTGAAGCACCAACTGTACCACTTGAATATTCAAACCCACGCGAACGTGCTACACCGACAAGAGCACCAGCTGTCGATCCTCTAGTAGATGTTTGCTGATCATATAATTTTATGTCTTTAAAAACATCTACCGTTGATAATCCTTGCGATCCATCTGTTGTATCAGGAGATCCATAGATTTTTGTTACATTAACAAAGTTCCCTAAATTAAAAGGAATGTTCTCATTATTTTTAGTATTTGTATCTCGGGCTTTATTAGCAGTTATATAAGTAGGAGCTATAGTTTCTAATTCAAAACCATTTACATATGCTTTCCCTGGACTAGCTACATAAGTTATTTTACTTTCTACACCACCATTCGCTGCTGTATAAATTCCTCTATTTGTTCCGTTGTCTAGATTTTCTCTAGGCTCAAGATCAAAATGTTTAACTATATAGTCGCCAGATTCATCATCAGTCCGACGTGCTAACATATCAGCCACAACGCTATATTGTGTAGATCGTACTTGATTTTGAACAAGGCCATTTTCAAGTCGGATCAATTCTATAAAGTCACTATCATCAGTTGTGGTAAGAGTTTTCTTACCGATAGCAACTCTCATCCGAAATCTATGAGCACCTTTAGCTGCATAGTTAGATGATCCCGTCGCATTGTCTAATAGACTTGGATCCATTTCAGGAGTAACTAAAGTTTCAGTAATAGTCCATCCAACACGATAAGATGGTGTGTTTGTATACTTGTCAAGAATTATAGTCGATGCTAAATTCTGTATCATAAACCCACGAATAAAATAGATACCAGCATCTATACTAACAGATGTTCCTGTAGCTGTTGCTGAAGTAGCTGCCAATTGTGCAGATACCGCATCTATTGCATAAGCAGGAGAAGAACCTGCTGCCGTAATAGCTACAGAGGATGAAATCAATTCATTATTAGTAAATGTTTGTGTTACATTATCTACCGTTGATGTGTTAATATATTTTACA
>CAZGQK010000042.1:0-5902 GCA_964527645.1 uncultured Legionellales bacterium
AGAAAAAGGCGCAATTCCCGATATCATCTCATAATGAGTCCACTGTTTACGTTGTCCTGATCCAGGAACATTAATAATTATATGAGCTCTGCGTTGGATAAAAAGTTCCTTGCCACACAATGTCTCTACCAAACCCGGACATGAGTCAATCATCATATCAGAAAGATTAGTAAATTTTAGTAAGTTAATCATTGACTTATTAATTTCTGAGTTAGACATTTTTACGATGGCCTTTCTTACCACGTTAATATTTTTATCAGATTCAGTAGGCATGTTCATTTTATCAACGAACGTATCTCTTAATTTTTTAAAAAGACGCATGTTTTCAATAGGACATACAGCGTATCCTAAACCATTAACAAGCTCTTTATATAAATCCATATATTAAATTCCTAAGAATAAACCTTTCGTCATTTATTAGTAATTTCCAGAATATCGGAATCTTTCTTTAAACTTTCATCTACAAATTTAATGGCGTAACTATTTTGTTTGACTGCTTCAAGAACAATCTCTTTATTTTTTTTTAAACTGTTATCAGCGTGTTGTATGGCATAACAATATTGTTTGACTGCTGCAAGAACAACCTCTTTGTCTCTTTTTAGGTTATCGTCCGCATAAATTAGGGAGTAACCATTTTGTTTTACAGCTTTAAGGACAACTTCTTTGTCTTTTTTTAAACTGTCATCTGCATACTGTAGGGCATAACCCCATTGTTTGACTACTTCAAGAACAAATTTCCTATCTTTCTTTAAACTATCATCAGCGTGTTGTAGGGCGTAACCATTTTGTTTAATTGCTTCAAGAACAATCTCTTTATCTTTCTTTAAACTGTCATCAGCATATTCTAGAGCGTAACAATATTGTTTCACTGCTTTAAGAACAACTTCTTTGTTTTTTTTTAAACTGTCATCGGCATGTTGTAGGGAAGTACCCCATTGTTTGACTGCCTCAAGAACAATCTCTTTATCTTTCTTGAGACTTTCATCGACATATTCTAGAGAAGTACCTCCACGCCATTGTTTGACTAATTCGAGAACAAATTTCCTGTCTTTCTTTAAACTATCATCAGCATATAGTAAGGAATAGCCATTTTTTTTTACTGCCTTTAGAACAATATCTTTATCTTTTTTAAAACTATCATCGGCATGCTTTAAGGCATAACCATATTGTTTAATTGCCTCACGAACAACTTCTTTATCTTTCTTTAAACTTTTATCAGCATGTTCCAACGCATAACAATATTGTTTAACGGCTGTAAGAACAATCTGTTTATCTTTCTTTAAACTGTCATCAGCATACATTAGAGAATAACCATTTTGTTTAACGGCTGTAAGAACAATCTCTCTATCTTTCTTTAAACTGTCATCAGCATACATTAGAGAATAACCATTTTGTTTAACGGCTGTAAGAACAATCTCTCTATCTTTTTTTAGACTATTATCAGCATGCTTGAGGTTATAACCCCATTGTTTGACTGACTTTAAGAGAATCTCCTTGTTTTTTTTGTTCATCTTTAATCTCTGGTATTAATATATTGTTCTTAATTATTGTTAACTAATACTGCATTATTACCTGAACACAAAAAAGGTAGAATAACTGTACGACCGTTATGAATTACTTTAAAAAAATCACTAGAAGTTAAATTTTGAATCTTTTCCTTATCATTCTCAATTGCAAACTTAGATAAATGTTTTTTTAAAGCAGCAAATATACCAAAATGATCTAAATTTTTTATTTTATTTAATACCTTAAAAGATTCTTTGTATAAATAATTATAGAAATAAATCTCTGATATAAAATTAATATTTTGAGAGTTATTCCTCATCATTAAAGAATTCTTACATAAAAATTTTAAACTTTTTATTGAAAGAATATGAAGTGTATTTTTAAGCACATACCCAATTGAGTAATAATCGTTATATTTATGGCAAATAATATTTATAAATTTTTTCTCTTTTAGTTTACCTAACTTAAAAGAAAGAGTTAAATTATCGATTGAGGTATTGTTTTTATAATATAACCCTAATTTATTTGAAAAAAATTTTTTAAAGTGCTCTCTTTTTTTTTGATTTGAAAAATTGGTAGATAGCAAAATCGCTGCTATTTCCTTATTAGAAATAACAAATTTCTTTTTATAAATCTTTAAAAATTTATAAAATAATTGAAATTGTCCTAAAGTAAATAATAGTTTTAAAAAATATATTGCGTAATCTTTATGATTAATATTATTTTTAATTTTATTTAAAGCAAATTTTGAAATCTTATTATCTTCTATTTTACAAGAACAATAGTACAATTTTAGATAGTCAAAAAAATGAGTTTGTTTAAACTCTAAAAGTTTTTTTAAAAGTACTTTTTGTTTCTGCAAGTTTATTTTTTCATATAAAAAAAATTTTAAAAAAACAATTTCAAAAAAATTTTCTGGTATTAATTTAAAAATTTTGTAACAATATTTAATATCAAAAAAACGAGCTAAAGAAGCAATTTTAATTATGCTTGTATTTTCCGAAAATTGTTTTTTTCCCTCTTCTATAAAGTTAAATAATTTTTTTATTTCAATTTTATTTTTTAAATTTAAATATTTCATTATTCTTATAAAAATAAAATGGTAAAAAATACTCATATTATATATTTTTTTATTATTTATTTTTTGTTTAAATAATTTTAAAAACTGTCTTTTGTCATCATCCTTTAATACTTTATTAGAATCAGAAATTTTATTTACTAATTTAATTGTATTTTTTTTTATATTTAAGACACTTTTCTTTTCTATAACTTTTTCTGTTTCAAAAAAAAATTTTTTAAGTAATGATTTTTTTAACTTACTATTTTTATTTTCAATTTTTTTTTTAAAAATATTATTTTTTTTTGCAGTTACAGTTAAATATTTACAAAAGGTGTCTCTATGTGATGGATAAAGAATATCCAATTTCTCTAAATTAAATGAATTATCTAACGGATATTCGCTTGGATTTTTATATCCTAAATTAGAATGTCCAACTGTATTACAATAATAAAAAGTTCCGCCAGATACTAAATTTTTTTTTGCATATTTAAAATAATTATTGACTGATGATTTGTCCATTTCGCAAAAAGAGTCTATGTTTATAATTAAATTTAGTTTGATTTTTAGCCTTTTGAGTTGATCGGCATTTATTAAAATTACTCTGTTTTGATAATCAATTTCATCATTTGCATTTGCGATAAATTGTATTTTTGTTTTTGATAAATTTTTTATTAAAAAATACTCTTGAAATATTAAAGTCTCTGGAAGATCACATAAAAAAACTCTGCATTTTATGCTTTTAGCAATCATTGATGATAGTATTCCAACTCCATCCCCAATTATCAATATGTTTGAATCTTTTCTTATTTTATTTTTAATATTTAAATAATGTCTATAATTAATTATATAAGATGGACTAAAAGAATAATTTAAATGCTTAATCTTTTTATAAACTTCAAAATATTCCTTTTCTTGAAAATTATTTAAAATTTTTGAATTAGATTTATTTAGATACCCACAACATGGATAATTGTCTATTGCGGCAAGACCTCTTAAATTGCTATTTACCAGCATTTTTTTTAGTTTTTTAGTTTTAAAAAAATCTATATTTTGGCTGGCAGTAACTCTCCAAGTGTCTGAATAATAATTTTTTGAACTTCTTTTATAATTATTATAACAATGATCAATTATATTATTAGGCATCAACTTTTTTATTGTGATCGTTTATCTTCTCAATAAATACGGGTCATAGTGAGCCAACGAACGATCATAGATACTTTTAGTTTTTGACTGACCCCAATTAAAACCTCTATCTTTGCTTGTTAATCTCCTCAATGTATAGACATCACTATTTTGTAATATTTTTTTATAGTTTGGCCAATTTTTCCAATCATCCCACAATGCACTAATTAGTTTTCCCTTTATTCCATCGCTATATTTTGACCCCAGAAACAAAATCAAATCACATGCTGTTTTAAAAGAAGAACCGCCCAGTTTTTTTTGTTTTAGTGCCTTTTTATAATATCTCATTCCAACTTTTGTTGGTCCTTCCTTTATAACTTCTTCTAGCATATTTGTATTTAATGCTCCTGGTGACACAGCATTTATATCTATATTATATTTTTTAACCTCCTCAGCTAAATTTTCAATGAATCTTACGATTCCAGTCTTTGATACAGCATAACCACTTATTAGCGCTTGTGGTCTAGCTGCGCTGCCGGATAATTGTATTATTTTACCCTTATTTTTTTTCTTAAAATAAGGCATGACTTCTCTACACAACAATATAGAACCAAACAAGTTTATTTTAATCGTTTTAACCCATTCATCCCAATTTATTTTTTCAATATGACCTTTGGGACCGTAGATGCCGGCATTATTAATTAAAACATCAATTTTTTTAAATTTTTTAATCGTAAAATTAACCAATTTTTTTACCTGTTTCGGCGATGAAACATCTGTAGATAAGTAGAATATTTTTTGATTTTTTTTCTTTATTTTATTTAGATTCATATATGATTTTTTTATGTTATTGAGATTGCTTGAACAAATCATTAAATTTGAACCATGTTTTAAATAACTTTTTGCTATTTGATATCCCAATCCTTTGCTAGCACCAGTAACTAGTGTAACCTTATCTTTAAATTGATAATTATATTTGGTCTTATGATGGTTTAATATTTTTTTGGTTTTTTTCATTTAATTGTTACCAACGATTGTGAACATCAGGTTTTATCAATTCGTCATAAATTGAATTGATTTTTGGTAATAAAGAAGAAATTTCCTCTAAATTTGATGCATGTGTGTTCATTTGAACTTGCAATTTATTTGTGGCCCCTGGAATAACAACACTAACCTCATCATGCATAAGAATCCATTTAATCGCTAAATCAGTTAATGAAAAATTATCAGGAAGTAAATCTTTTAATTTTTCTACAGCTTCAAGGCCTTTTTTAAAATTTACACCTGAAAATGTGTCCCCCACATCAAAAGCTTTTCCATTTCTATTATAATTACGATGATCGTTTGGGGTAAATTTCGTATCTTGATCTATTGTTCCAGTTAGTAGGCCACTTGCAAGTGGACCTCTGGCGATGATGCCAATATTTCGTTTTTTGGCTTCTTTAAAAAAAACTGCAACAGGTTTTTGCCTAAATATATTAAAAACCAATTGGATACTTTTTACATTTGGAAATTGAATAGCATCCATAGCTTCAGATAAATTAAATACACTCACGCCGTAGTAGGCAATTTTACCTTTTTTAACCATCTCATCCATCATCTCATATGTTTCTTTTTTTGAACAAATTTCTGGAGGAGGACAATGTAATTGTATCAAATCAATACAATCGACTCCTAAATTAATTAGTGATCTATCAATAAATTCTTCAATATTCTTTAAATTGTATCCATCAGGAGTATGGGGTCGAACTCTTAATCCAGTTTTTGTAGCTACAAATATTTTTTCAGATGTAGACTTTATAAACTTTCCTATAAATTTTTCACTTCTCCCATCACCATAGACATCTGCAGTATCAAAAAAATTTACTCCATTATCTAGAGCTTCTTTAAGAACTGCTTCTGCCTCATTTTCTGATACATCAACCCAATTTCCTCCAATCGCCCAGCACCCTAGTCCAATTTCAGATACATTCCAGCCAAGGTTTGAAAATTTTCTATATCTCATACAATTTGAATAATTGCTAAGGCTTTAGATGTGATATTTATTTAACGTTTTTTTAATTTATATTGATTCTTGTACTTTGGCTTGAGTTAATTTTGCTTTTTGTATTGTCACAAGTCTCTCGTTATCAGACTTAGTGGGTGGATCATATTTATCAAACACATTTGATATATTCTGAGAAAAATCCCTGCCTAATTCTGTCATTTCTATAC
>CAZGQK010000043.1:0-5876 GCA_964527645.1 uncultured Legionellales bacterium
CTGAGCTATTCCCGCCTTCGCATTCAGAACTGAGCCTACTTTGAGCCAAATTAACGAACTGGTATTATTACGATTCCCTAGATATTGTCAAGTCCGGCCAGGCAGCCTTGATGTATGCCACCATGGACCACAAAGTTAACAGCGCTGCGAGATACAAAAGCCCTGTCCCAAGATAGACAATCCACACCCGATGACCCGGCCGATACCATAACAGCAGCACCAGAGAGACCATTTGCACCAAGGTTTTTACTTTTGCCAACCAAATCACTGCCACACTGGTACGCTTACCCAGCTCAGCCATCCATTCGCGCAATCCTGAAATAATAATCTCACGCCCAACAATAATCGCTGCTGGCAAAGCCAAATATGGCACCAAGTGTTGACCCACTACCATTACCAGGGCAATGGCCACCAATACCTTATCGGCAACTGGATCTAGAAAGGCACCTAATTTGGTCATCTGCGACAGGCTACGCGCTAGATAACCATCCAGCCAGTCAGTGAAAGCCGCCAGAGCAAAAACAATGCCCGCCACTGGGTGTGCCCAACCAACCGGCAAAAAATAAACCAATACAATCACCGGAATCGCCAGAATACGCAGTAACGTTAGAAACGTTGGAATATTTATCATTAGATGATTCTAATTGATCTATAACCTACGTCAAGGCTGAGGAAGTCTTAAGAAAAATTTTCCCATACTTTTTAAAGGGATAAGGTGAAAAGCAGAGGAAATTTTTTTTATTTTAATTTTTCCAGATTGCGCGATCAAGTCGCGCAATGACGGTGTGGAGGGCACAGGCCGCGATCAAGTCGCGGGATGACGGTGTGGGCGTTGCGGGATGAAAAAGGTTATAAACAAATTCACAAATAACAAATCGCTTAGGATAACAAAGCCTCGTAAACACGTTTGGCCAAAGCTATGTTCATGCCGGGCACCTTAGCGATGTCATCGACACTGGCTTGACGTAATTGCTGCAATCCACCAAAGTGGCTCAACAATAACTTGCGGCGCTTAGCGCCAATGCCGGGGATATCTTCTAGACGCGAATGGGTTATCACTTTGGCGCGTCGCTGTCGATGACCGGTAATAGCAAAACGATGTGCTTCATCACGAATCACTTGCAATAAATGCAAGGCGGGTGATTCAGGTGGCAACCGTCCTAATTCTTTATTGGCTAAAAATAATTGTTCTTGCCCCGCTTTTCGCGCTCGACCTTTGGCAATCGCCAACACCATCACACCACTTATTTGTAATTCTTCCATAGCAGCAAGTGCACTACTTAATTGCCCTTTGCCACCATCAATTAATAATAAATCCGGTAAATCTGCTCCCGCTTGCTTCATGCGCTTATAATGGCGCATCAGTGCTTGTCTTAATGCTGCGTAATCGTCTCCCGGGGTAACGTCTTTAATATTAAAGCGCCGATAACTTGCATTGTGCAAACCATCGCGCGCGCAGACCACGCAAGAAGCCACCGTTTGCTTGCCGTGCGTATGACTGACATCAAAACATTCAATGCGTTTAAAAGCATTCGGCGCTTGCAACTTTTTTTCCAACGCTGAAAATTGATCGACCATGACATTTTGCTGCGTAAAATGTTGTACCAAAACATGTTCTGCATTGGCCATTGCCATTTCAATCCAAGCTTTTTTCTTGCCACGACGATCATCATAAATGCGCAACTTCTGCTGTAACGCTTTTTCTAGACCCGCCTGCATCCAAGCTTTATCCGCTATTTTTTCGCTTAGCATAATTTGTTGTGGAATAATATCGCCGCGCATCGGGCTTAAATAATATTGACTTAAAAAAGCACTCAGCGTTGTTGCTGCATCAACCTGCTCCGGCAAACGTGGCATAAAAGTGCGTTGCCCCAATACCCTACCCGCACGAATAAACAAAACCGACAATACCGCCCGCCCCTGGCGATAGGCACAACCAATAACATCGACATCACCAACATCGGCCATCACCGTTTGCTGCTTTTGCACTTCGCGCAAATTGGCAATTTGATCGCGACATTCCCGCGCACGCTCATACTCTAGTTTTTTCGAAGCCTGTTCCATTTGTTGGGTTAATTGTGCAATAATCTTTTCACTTTTACCTTCTAAAAATAATAACGCTGAGGCGACCTGCTCTTGATATTGTTCTTCAGTCACATAAGCAACGCAAGGCGCACTACAGCGTTTAATTTGATATTGCAAACAAGGGCGCGAACGATTAGCAAAAAAACTAGCGCTGCATTGACGTAATTTAAATAATTTTTGAATGAGATTTAAACTATCACGCACCGCACGTGCATGTGGGTAAGGACCAAAATAACGTCCCGCTTGACGGCGAGAACCACGATAAAAGTCTAGCCGCGGGAAATTCTCGTGCGTGGTTAACAATAAATAAGGATATGATTTGTCATCGCGCAGCAAAATATTATAACGCGGCTTGTACTGCTTAATTAAATTTGCTTCTAATAATAACGCATCATTTTCATCAGCTGCCAGCGTGATTTTAATATCCACGACTTTTTTCATCATCACCTGAGTTTTACCCGTCAATGCTGAGCTGCGAAAATAGCTACTGAGGCGTTTTTTCAGATCACGCGCTTTGCCCACATAAATCGTTTTACCCTGGGCATCACACATTTGATAAATGCCTGGCTTATGCGGCATTTTTTTCAGTAAATCTGGTAGTGACTTGGACATTAAAATAAGGCTAAACTAATCAGCAGCATCCAGTTCTTCGGTTTCAATCAAACCATGACGTATTGCCAACAAAGTTAATTCCACATCATTTTGCACATTCAATTTTTCAAAAATACGATAGCGATAACTATTAACTGTTTTTGGAGACAAACACAATTTATCGGCAATATCCTGCACTTTAGCACCCTTAGTAATCATCATCATCACTTGCAGCTCACGTTCTGATAAAGTTTCAAATGGTGATTCACCACTGTCACTAACATGTTTAAACGCTAAACGACGCGCAATTTCCGGACTAATGTAACGTGCACCCACGTGCACGGAACGAATGGCTTGCACCATTTCTTCAGGATCAGCATCTTTGGTTAAATAACCAGCTGCACCCAAGTGCAATAGGCGTGAAGGATAAAGATCGTTGGTACAAATAGTGCAGATTAACACCTTAATATCGGGATCTAAACGAATTAATTTACGCGTAGCTTCGAAGCCACCAATGCCTGGCATTTTAACATCCATCAACACCACTTCGGGTTTTAATTTACGTGCCAATTTCAGGGCTTCTTCACCATCTTTAGCTTCCGCAACCACCCTGATGCCACTAATGTCATCCAATATGCGCCGAATGCCTCGACGTACCAGCCCATGATCATCCACTACCAATACATTAATCACACTCTTCTCCTGGCGCTCACTGCGGTTGGCGGAGAGACAGGGATTCGAACCCTGGGAGGGGGTTACCCTCAACGGTTTTCAAGACCGCCGCTTTCGACCACTCAGCCATCTCTCCCTATTCTTTCCCTGGCCTCTAATAGCCACCAACTCTACCACTATCTGTAGGAAATGAAAAATCGAGATTAAGCAAAAATGCAAGCTTTCGAGATATTTGTAAAAAATAACTATAATACAACAATTTAGATAGATATTGCTAAACTAAAATCTATTGAAAAATTCAATAGTTGGCACAAGATCTATCAGCAGATAAAAAAAATTTGACATGAGTTAAAAATATAAATATTTTTTTATAATCAACAGGTTAAAAAAACCTACCAGATTTTCTGTCTGCAACGGTGCAGAGGGGCAAAATAACAGAACCAAATATTGTTCAGGTAATATACAATATATCAAGCAGATACTACTTTTTTTCAATTGTATTGAAAACTTTTATTAATATGATCAATTCAGTATAGTAGTCTCATCCAAAGGTTAGATTAGCTTTACAAAATAACACCTGGTTTTTTAAGGAAAAATAATATATATTGAGCATCTATTGCACAATTCAAGAAAACCCATAATTCGCAAAATACAACTCAGGTGCCACTTTATGAAAAAATTTGGAATCCTCTCAGCAATATTGAGCAGCCTACTTATGGTAATAGTTGGATGCAGCAATGGTGATGACGGCATCGTCCCCAGCCCCCATATATCAGCCGCTTCCTTTGATAATCTACAAGGCTTAAACCCCAAAGTGCTGGCGCTAGGGTTAGATGCTTATCGTTACGCCCTAGCCTCTGGCACTGTCAGTAAGAAAAATTTACTCACCGTTGTTGATTACAACCAACCTTCTTGGCAAAAACGCCTATATATTATTAATCTTTCTGAACATAAGGTCATCTTCAAAGGTCTAGTTGCACAAGGCAATAAAACAGGCATCTTTAAAGCTACACACTTCTCAAATAGCATCCATAGCCACGAATCTTCGCTGGGTACTTTTGTTACTGGTAAAACCTACGATGGGAAACACGGTAACTCCATGCGCATACACGGCCTAGAAAAAGGTATTAATAATAACGCATACGCACGCGCTGTGGTCATGCACCCTGCCAACTACGTATCTGAAGCGATTGCCCAATCAGAAAACCGCATCGGTACTACTTGGGGTTGTTTAGGTATTAACCCTAGATACTCAAACAAAGTAATCAATTACATCAAAGGTGGCAGCGTTATTTTTTCCTACGCCAATCCTGAAAAACACGATAGTAATATTTTAAAGTACCACACTTAATCTTACTTTAGAATTCTCCTCCGTAAAACTTATACAGAAGCCGCCAGTTATAAAACTGGCGGTTTTGCATGGTTACTAATAAATAATCCAAATGTCTAGTTAATTAAAATCCATATTAAACACCTATCTGTGCCGCCACAAATAAACACCTTATATTTTTAAATTTATGCCAAGGCTGGTATTAGTTTCTTATATAAAAAATCTACTGACTTTTATTTAAGATTGAACATAACAATTAGCTTTATTGAAACCTATAATGGAAAAGATTAAAATAAAAATAGATTTTATGTCGATGCTTTATTGGTTGGCATTAGCTATAAATTCCATATATCTAAGTTTTAACCGTGCACTCTGTCCCCTTTGGACATGATTAAATAAAAATATGTTCGCCTTAATAAAACATTAAGTTTTTTCCCTAGAAACTACAATAAATTAACTTGACACGATTCTGATTTTTAAAATATTATAAAACAGTATTATATACAGATAAAATAATATTATAAAAATATACACATCATATTAAATAGGAGATTACAATACGGGCCGGCGAGTGTCGCCGCTGCCCAGCAGCGGTCCTGGTGCGAGAAGGTTTGTAGCTTTTTTAACCCAACGAGGACGCGTGGCACCAGGGCCCACCACCGCAGCGAGACCGTATTCGCCCCCGGCGCGGCGAAGTACGGCGCGTTGGACGGCGGCTCGGACCCGAATACTCCTAGAGTATAATTAGTACTTCTAGGAAATAACCGAGAGCTAAGTTTGTTGAGTTAGTTAAAAGGTGTCTTTTTGCTAGCGCCATTTTTTTACACAGCAACTGTTCGACTTAATTCTCGGTGTTTTTGGTAATGGTGAACTCAATAATCCGAAATCTTTAATAGGATTCTAAGTGCAGCAAGGATGCTTAATGTTATGCAAGCAGGAAGGACACCGCCGCACCAAGTGTAGCACGTTATGCTGGGCGTTGAGCAGCTATCCAAACGTTACTTCCGCTATATAAAGGACTCTGGTGGCTAGAGGCAATGAACAGAATATACAATAGAAAGCCTATAATATGGACCCTGATGCAACAGCCCCCCTTTCCTTTTCGAAACTAATCAAACTAATCTAAGAGTCCAGCGCAGATGCACGCCCTCCTCTGCCCTCCTAAGGGAGCAAATGCGCAGTTACGCTCTGGGCGGCG
>CAZGQK010000044.1:0-5325 GCA_964527645.1 uncultured Legionellales bacterium
TTAATGGGGGCAGGCCACAACCACAGTAGTAACCGATTCAGCCCATTTAAGCCTTCGAGCGGCAACTACAGTGTTGACACCTAATAATATACCAGAGGGTAGTGGTGGCGTTTCCCGCTTGAAGGTAGCGGGAGGTTAGTTGGGGGCAGGGGGTGTCTCGCTTCTTCTTCTCAGGTGCTGATATTTTCTAGCAGAATTTCAGCTATCCCGCGAATTTCAAATAGTTATTCCAAGGCACAAAAAAACCGTGATTACCGTTTTTCTAATTTGCGGTATTGATTGTCCATGTCATAAATCTAAAGTAACTTTGCAACCTGTTAAATCAATCGCCTAATTCATGATGCCATTGAGTATCGTGAGAAATCAGAAATGCAAATTGGTCATCCCAACTAGGAGGATTTCTTCATGAAACGACGTAAATTTTTGAAAAACACGGCTATCGCTGGTGCTGCCGGTGTCGCCGCATCCACGCTTGCGGCTCCCGCTATCGCCCAAGGTCGCAAGGAAATGATCATTGTCTCGACCTGGCCCCGGGATTTCCCTGGCCTAGGCTTGAGCGCACAGCGTCTGGCGGCCCGAATTCCGGTTCTGACTGACGGCCGGATTTCAGTAAAATACTTTGCGTCCGGCGAACGTGTCGGCGCCTTTGATTCGTTCGATGAAGTCGCCTCGGGCAACAGCCAAGCCTATATCGCGGCGGACTACTACTGGAAAGGCAAGCACCCGGGTTGGGCTTATTTCACCGCCGTTCCGTTCGGCTTCACTTATGTGGAAATGGACGCGTGGATGAAATACGGCGGCGGCCAAAAGCTGCATGACGAACTGGCCGGTGGTTTCGGCATCAAGGGCTTCCCGTGTGGCAACACTGGTTGTCAGATGGGCGGCTGGTTCAACAAGGAAATGAACTCGGCGTCCGACTTCAAGGGCTTGAAAATGCGTATCCCGGGCCTCGGCGGCGACGTGCTGGCCAAATTGGGCGCTTCGACCGTTTCCCTGCCGGGCAGCCAGATTTATGAAAACCTTGTCTCCGGCGCCATTGACGCCACCGAATGGGTCGGCCCCTACAACGATTACTTCATGAAGTTCTATGAAGCCGCCAAATACTACTACTATCCGGGCATGCACGAGCCGGCGTCGCAGCTGACCCTCGGCATTAACAAGAAGTGGTGGGACAGCCTGGGTAAATCCGATCAGGGGATCATCGAGGCCGCCTGTATGGAGGAAAATTCTCATCAGATGGCCGAGACCAACGCCAACAACGGAACCTACCTGACCAAGCTGATCAAGGACCATGGCGTCAAGCTCCGGTCCTTCAACGAAGATATCTATGACAGCTTCGGCAAAGCAGCCGAGGAAGTCTTTGCGGAAGTGGTAGCCCACAGCCCCCTGGCCAAGAAAATTCACGAAAGCTTCCTGGCCACGCGGGCCGACGTTGGCCGGTGGATGTTGCTTTCGGATGCCGGCTTCATTAACCAGCGCAACAGGGTGCTGGGCATCGAAGTCTAATTTGCGGCAGGCTTTTTTTAATAGGATGGGACGGGGCAATGCCCCGTCCCATCCACGTTTGCTAAGGGGGGGGTACTGATCCGTGGCCGCGGAACAAGGTGCTGTCACCCCCGACGGTCCTTTGCCTGAAATTTCGCATCGTACAACCCTGTCGGTGCGCTATTTCGGCTGGGCCATGCTGGCCCTGCTCGGCGCTTTCCTGGTCAATAACTATTTGACGTTCTGGATGGATTGGCCTGGCGAGGGCGCTGCTTTGGGTATCGGTCAGCGGGGCTCGCAAACCGCTTCCTCGGCGCTGGCCTGGATACAGCTGGGGCTTTATCCGGCGTCCATGGCCCTTGCCGGTGTCTTCGTGCTTCGTTCGGGCGAGCGGAGGCTGCGTACCGATAGTGAATTGATTTCTTCCATTAATGCATTTTTTATCCGGGCGGCCTTTTTCGCCGTCCTTTACGTCGGCGTTGCAGACGCCATCCTGTCCTTCATGCGGGTCGAAGGCTTTTTGCCACCCGTGTTCGGCCAGGAACTGGCGCTTGAATTGGGCAAGTCTCAGTTCCGGGGCCCCTATGTTCATTTGCCGCTCTCGGCGTTGGCCATCGCTACGGCGGCGGTTAGTCGTACGCTCGGTTTTACCTGGTTGGCGCTGTTGATCGTCATTGCCGAGCTTTTGATCGTTATCACCCGCTTCATCTTTTCCTATGAACAGGTGTTCATGGGCGACCTAGTGCGTTTCTGGTATGCGGCGTTGTTCCTGTTTGCCAGCGCCCACACCCTGTTAGAAGAAGGCCATGTGCGGGTCGATGTGTTTTATTCGGTGTTCGAGCCTAAGAAAAAAGGCTTGGTCAACGCCCTAGGATCGATCCTGTTGGGCATGACGCTCTGCTGGGTGATCCTGTTCGTCGGCATGAGCGGAAAAAGCGCCATCATCAATTCGCCTGTCCTGGCCTGGGAAACCACGCAGACGGGCTTTTCCATGTATGTGAAGTATATGATGGCCGGGTTTCTCGCCGTCTTTGCCATTTCCATGATGATTCAATTCGTCAGCTATATGATGAACGCCGTGGCCGATGTTCGGGGCGAGCCCGGTGGCCACGATCACGACGTTCATGACGTACGGTAATCCAGAAAGACCGCATCATTCATGGAACTCCTTTTCTTAGCCCTTTTAATCGTACTGATGGCCTATGCCTTGGGGATTGGATTTCCCGTCGCTTTTGCGCTACCCGGCTCAGCCATCATTTCAATCACCATTGCGGCCCTTTGCGGCTGGCTCTTCGAAGGGAATGTTGATGCCTATTTTGCTCAGGGCAGCGCCTGGCAATGGCTTAGTGCCGGCGTCACCAACTTTCGGGGCGTTTACTGGGAAGCCGAACGGGATACCCTGATCGCCATTCCCCTGTTCATTTTCATGGGCATCATGCTGCAGCGCTCAAAGCTGGCGGAAGACCTTTTGGTGACCATGGCGCAGTTGTTCGGCAAAGTCCCCGGCGGTCTTGGAATGTCAGTGATTTTCGTCGGGGCGCTGTTGGCCGCGACCACCGGCATCGTCGGCGCCACCGTGGTTGCCATGGGGTTGATTTCCCTGCCGGCGATGATGCGGAATAAATACGCTAATTCCCTTTCCACAGGCACCATTGCTGCCTCGGGAACGCTCGGCCAGATCATTCCGCCTTCCATCGTGCTTATCATTCTGGCTGACCAGCTTGGCAGCGCCGTCGACCAAGCATCGACAGCCCGAAAGGAATTGTTCAAGTCATCGACTGGCGAGTTGTTGATGCCATCGACCTTTGACGTCACATCGACCAGCGCCGGCGAAATGTTCTTAGGAGCCTTCGTGCCGGGCTTGGTATTGGTCGTGCTTTACATGTTGTTTGTCCTTGGGTACGCGTTGCTGCGGCCGTCCGTAGCGCCCGCGGTGCATCGCGAAGGCGCCATTGACCGCACGTTCATGATCAAGGTCTTTGTCATCCTGGTTCCACCCTTGACCCTTATTTTCCTGGTTCTGGGCTCGATTATCACCGGCGTCGCGACCGTCAACCAGGCCGGCGCCATCGGCGCCGCGGGGGCATTGATCATGGGCGGCTATCGCCTTTTCGAAGGGCGAAAGCATGCCTACACGCCGGCCGCCATTGCCTTGTTGTCAATGATCGCGCTTGCCTTCATCAGTAATATTTTCCAGATCAATATCAAAAAAATTGATACCCCCTTCGACGTATTGGGCTTGGTGCTGGGAATATTTTTCGTAACGACCTTGATCGTCGCCATCGGCTGGAGCGGTTGGCGGGCGCTCAAAATTGAGAACACGCTGCAGAGCGTGATGGTCGAAACCGCCAAAACGACATCGCTGGTGTTCATCATTCTGTTAGGTGCGGCGATGCTGACGGCGGCATTCAGGGCTTTCGGCGGAGAGGAACTGGTGAAGGAGTTTCTGACCAGTATGCGGGGCGGGTTTTGGGCCCAGTTCACCATCGTCATGCTGGTAATCTTCGTCTTGGGGTTTTTCCTGGATTTCATTGAAATTGCCGTTGTCGTCGTGCCTATCGTCGCCCCGATCCTGTTGATGGACCCATCGGCCAATGTCACCGCCGTGTGGCTGGGGGTGATGATCGGGCTTAACATTCAGACCTCTTTCCTGACGCCGCCGTTCGGCTTTGCGCTGTTCTATCTGCGTGGCGTCGCCCCACCCGAAGTTAGGACCATCGAGATGTACAAGGGCGTCGTGCCCTTCATCATGCTGCAGCTGCTGGCTTTGGTCATCGTCGGCCTGACGCCACAGATGGTGAACTACCTGCCCAACCGGGTGAATCTGACGTCTGAAACGGCGCCGCCACCCCGTAACCCAGCGTTGCAGGTCTGCGTGCGTGAATACGTGTTCCAAACCTACGACGATGATGGCGGTGCGATCAGGTCCGCTATCGCCGACGCCCGCAAACTAGATTTGTCGATTCTGCCCAGCACCATGCAGGGCGATTTGAAGGGAAGTTTCGCCAAGGCGGAAAAAACATTCGAACTGGTCCAAAAGGTCAAGGAGACGGAACAGGCCATGGGCGCCTATGCGGTCAAATACCGGCCGCTGCATGTAAAAGTCCGTGAAATTCAAAAACAAATCGCCCGTATCAAGGCGGAAACCAAGCATTTGGAAGGCTTCATGCGCCGACTGCCTAAGGACGCCGCCGGCGACAAGCAGCGCCTGGAGATTGAGGCCAAAATTGCTGCCATGGCCGAAGAAAGCAAAGGCTATGGCGCCCAAATTCCTGATGTCTGGAAGGGGGAGCGCAAGTCTTTCGTCAAGCTGAAGAAGGCGGCAACCGCCGCCATCAGACGCTACGAGCGCAATGTCGACAGCGCCTATGAACCGCTCAGTGAAATCGGCGCCGTCATCGCCGCAGGCGGTCGCCTGGCGGCGCTCGAGGGGCGAATCACGGCCCTGAAAGGTGTTATTGAGGATGAGCAAGACCTCACGAAGGCCATGGCGGCCATCAATGAGGTCGCCAAGAAGGTTCGGGTAGTGCCCGGTAGCCGCAAGGTCGAAAAGAAATTGTCCGATGCGCGCCGCCTGCTCCGGAGCAAGAAGAAAAACAAAAAGGAACGGGCCCTGAAGGAGTTTGCCGGGGCCCGAAAATTGTTCACCAAGGAAGTTGCATGGCGCAAAAAAGCGGCGACAGATCTGGCCCCAGACCTCGGCGTCTATGAACAGGCCATTCGCGCTAACATCGGACTTCGACTGCAATCGAAACTGCCTAAGAATGCAGCCATTGAGGTCGCGGCCTGCATGGCCGTTCCGCGCGACTTGACGCTGCATTTTTAAGACCGGCTGAAAAA
>CAZGQK010000045.1:0-5166 GCA_964527645.1 uncultured Legionellales bacterium
ACGAGCTAAAGTCTAAGCTCGGATCTACTAGTGGAGAAATTTCTGAAAGTCAAGCCAAAGGCTGGGTTGATCTAATAGTTAGAGAACTCCAATCTCTAAAATCTTCTCAAGGTGGTGGTGGTGGTGGTGGTGGTGGTAAAGGCGAAGTTGTAGCAGCAGTTAAGAGCTTGGAAAATGTACTAATAAGTTGTTGCAGAGACTTAGGGGCATTAAGAAGTAAAGCATTCAGTGCTAGTGGAATTAATGTAACAGTTCAAGGCCTTGGGTCAGGCGCTGTAGGAAGTTTAAAACGAGTTATAAGTTCAATTCCTAAACCTGTAACACCTCAAGAAATAGTAAAAACTGCCGGAGGAGGACCAGCAGGCGGAAAAACTACTGGTGCAAAAAGAACACAGATACCACTTGAAATACCAAAAAAAGAAAAAGCAGAGGTCTTGGACGACATTTCTAAAAAGACTTCTGGTGCTGCCGGTGCTGCCCTTGGTGTTGCCGCCTCCGCAGCAAGTGGTCTTATAGGCAAAGCTCTGGAAGCATTAGGCATAGATATTAGCCGTGCTTATGCGGGGACATTAAAAGATGGAATTAAATATGCGCAAGATATAAAAGCTGAGGCATGGAGAACTTTAGCAATTCATAAAAGCGATGCTGATGAGGTGTCTAATACAGAGAGGGCACTAATGAAATTTGCAGAATCCCGTAATGTCTCTGGCATGAAAATTGAAAAATACCAGGAATCTTTTGTTAAAACAATGCAGAAAGGATTCAATGCTCAATCTGCACATGACAAACAACTTTATGCGAACAGATTTAAGTCAGAAGCAGGTTTGGAAGCATACAATCTTCGTAAAATTTCGGCAGCCCGTGCATTAGTGGAAAACGCTGGCACGGTTGCCAATTTAACTGGAGCTAATGCTGATGTAACTCTTGATATGTTTCACAAGTGGAACCAGCAACTTAATCTTACTACAGGCGAGATGGGTTCTATAACTCTTTCTACTCATCAAATTGCTCAAGACTTTAGTATATCTGCTGACCAAATGGACAGGGCGTTAGCAGCGACAGATAAAATAGTAGAAAACATGGCTAAAGCGGGAACTCTTAGTGGCACCGCAGCACAAAATATGTTGCGAACTTCAGCGGCAATGGAAAAACATGGAGCCGGTGAGCAATGGGCGAAAATATCTAGCGCCATGGCATCAAGTGAACAATTTTTGAGTGAGAGTAATGCAAAACAAAGATTGTTTGTTTTAGAAATGGTTACCGCCTCTGGACGAAATGCAGGCGAAATAGAAGAAATGAAAGAATCTTTAGTAGCCGGGTTCGGATTAAAAGATATAAGAATTCAGGAAGCAATAAGAGACGGAATGCAAGACCAAATAACGCAATATGTTACAAGCACCAAGACGGTCAAGGGAGTAAAGCAAGGTGCTGGCATTAGCGAACAAATGGTCAAAGACTTGGGCGTTGATGCCAGTAGGTATTTTAAGGACGGCGAGTTCAAACCTGAAATGTTGCAAGAATTTATGGATGTTTTAGAACAATCTGGATCAGAAGGCAAGAAGATGGCAATATCTTTGCAACAAATCACAGAACGACGGTTAGGAATGGGCGTCGGAGATTACATGAGAACCTTTAAAGGTTTTGAAGAATCAACTAAATCAGCCGGTCAAAAAATTAAAGATTTGAGGGAATCTGTAGCAGCCGGTATCGGATCAGAGGAAGAGCGTAATCGAATGCGTAATGTGTTGGCTACAGCAGAATATGCCAACATGGAAAGAATTATGAAACTGAAACTCCAGACGGAAGAAAGATATAAAGGCAATCCAGCAAAAATTCGTGAGGTATTCATCGAAGAGATAAAGAAAGCTGGATTACAAGGAGTAATGGGAGAAGGCGATCAGACAGCCGAAGATACAGTAACGGCAGCTTTGGGAGACCCTGCTAAACAAACGAAGATTATGACTGACACTTTAAAAAAACAAGCTTCCATGTTGAGCATGACAGAAGAAGGTAACCGGCTGAAAGGTGGTGCGGGTGGAGTTTTTGGTAGAGAAGGGATGCAGTTCACAATGGGCGACAAGGTGATGACGATAAAGGGATGGGACGATTTGGCCAAGGCACAAGCTGCCGCTGCTGGTGACACAGAGAAACAAAAAGATCTTCTTGATTTTACTAACCAAGTTCAAAAGAAAATCTTAAATTATGCTCAAAAACAAAACGATCCAGTGGCTTCTATGCAAGAAGACTTAGAATATGTAAGAGGCGCACTTGAGGAATTTGTAGCGACCAATTATTTAGAATACTTTAAAAAATGGCACGGATGGCTTGGAGCCTTAGCAGGTTTCCTCGGCCCTCTCGGTGCTATTGCCTTGGCTATTGGAGCGATAGCGTTACTCTGGACTTTTGGTGGTCCGATCATCACCGCCATTGTGGGACTCGGGTCGTTGCTCTCTTTGACTCTCGGAGGATTGGCGGCTGGAATAGGTGCCGTAATTGGCCCGCTACTTATAGCGTTAGGGATCGGTGCTGCCATAGCAGCAATCGGTGTTGGCATTTGGAAAGCAGTCGACATCTGGTCGGAAACAGGAGACATACAGGAAGCGCATAAAGCTTCAGCAGAAGCGGGCAACAAGCGAGAAGAAAAATTTCGACAGAAGTTCCATGACAGGGATCGGTCTGCTACCGAGAAATCGATGACTGGACTAAAACAAGCCATAAAAGATTCTGGTGCCTCTTCTCCTGAGGGATTAAAGAATGACAGGCAGGTGATCTCCAACACGGCGGACGCTTTGACTGTAATGAGACAACAGAGAGAATCCGGCGACAACCGGGAAAATCAGCTTACAGCAGCTAAGGAGTCTTTAGCACGTTTAGAAAGAGATATTGGTACTCATTTTTGGAACAAGTCGATGAAGATCGAAGCTGAAGCCCAAAGAAAAATGATTGCTATTCAGGAAGCCGCCACGTTGAAAGACGCCAAGGCACGGGGTGCAGAGGCTCAGCAGTGGGATGCTGCATTGGGCCTAGGTGTAGAGGCGGCCTTGAAGAAAGCCGGGAAGTGGAAAGGAAAGGACTCAAAAAGTGATTGGAATGCCTACACTGATGCGGTGATTCTAGCAGCAGAGAAGTTCGAAAGTGCAGGTGCCAAGGGCCTTCAAGCTAAAGACCTTAGAGAAGGCGGAGTATACACGAGGGATATAACCATGGGTCAGGAGGGGAAGGGCAGTGAAAGCTACACAATGTTGGAAAAACGTATAGAGAGACAACTGGCAAGAGAGGCAGGTCAAAAAGATTGGAATGTTAGATCGCAATTCACGGCTGGCAAGGTTGACACGTCAAGTTTACGGCAGGGGGGAGGAACTAAGGGAAAAGCTTATGGACCAGGTTCTGCCGAATACAGAAGGTTCCAGGAGTTTGGAGGTAAATCACGAAAAATTGCACAGCAGTTGGTGGCTGCACAGAAGAAGCAGAGAAGAATTTCCGCAGGAACATCTGGCAAGGAGGACGAGTGGGGGGTAACACGGGGTGTAAAAGGAGAGACAATGAGCAAAGCCGAACTGGCAATGTTAAAGAAATACAGTCAGGTCGATGTGAAGTCGTTAGTAACCGGAAAAGAGGCTGAAGAGAAAGGTCTACAGGCAACTGCTGCTGGCGAAGCAAGGGCCGAACGCCAGAAATCAGCAGATTTAAATGCACGAGCATGGAAAAGAGTGAACGCTATGGCGATAATGCAGAAGGACGAATTTGCAAAGCGATTTGACGCTAAGGCAGCCTCCGCTACATGGGACCCGATAATGCAGGAACAGAAATTAAAAGGAAGCGCTTCCGATGATGCGATGATACGT
This sequence comes from uncultured Legionellales bacterium, assembly GCA_964527645.1. Classification (GTDB taxonomy): domain Bacteria; phylum Pseudomonadota; class Gammaproteobacteria; order CAZGQK01; family CAZGQK01; genus CAZGQK01. The sequence goes on from CAZGQK010000045.1 coordinate 3,846, forward strand.
TTTAAACACCTCAAGGGGTTAGAAGGGGAGCATGCCATAACTAGAGGGCAAGCAAATGAAGCTTTTTACGCTCTTAGAAGAGAGTTGGCGGCTGAAGATGCTGCGCTGAAAATGGATGCATTAAAAGGAGAAATCGACGCCGCCAAAGTGCTACAGAACCTGCAACAAGGGTTTACAGAAAAGGGTGGGGAATTTACTCAAGCGCAGAAGCAAGAAATGGTAGCCAGTTTAAAAAGCATGTATGATAAAATGTTAGCATCACAGAATATCATTGACAAAGTAAAACTGGATAACCTCACCGGTGAAGCACTCGCAAAAGCCAAAGCACAGCAGAAGATTGCTGCGGCAGATGCTGAACTAGCCCTCAAACGGTGGAATCAAGCAAAAGATTACGCAAAATTGACGGAAGCAGAGCGAGGCAAAGAATATAAGCAGTATAAAATAGACCAAGCGAAGAAAAAAGAGGATGAAAGATTAGCACTAGTTGAAGGCTTAAAAAATTCCACTAAAGCTAGACTTGACGAGAGTGCCCAACTCCTCCAACAAATACAGCTTGGCAAGTACAAGGAAGGCGACCAATGGGTTCAAATGACGAAAGAAAAAGAAACTGAATTAATTGCCAAGATGCGGGGCTTGCTGGAGCAAAATAAAAATATGTCACTCCAAGGGGTGACGCAGCTTGAGGATCGCATCGACCCGAAGACCGGCAAAGCGATAGCCCAATATGCAATTACAACGAGGACTGAAAAAGAACAGGAAGCCCTACAGGCTTTAAACGAGAAGCTTAAGGCTACACTTGCGCTAGCGACACTTGAGACTAAGAATAGTATAGAAGAAAGAAAAAAAATACAGGCAGAAGCACGCCGTCAAGAAAGCATGCAAGTACAAACAGATCAAATTGTAAGCGCTTTAACTGACGTTAAAATGGCAATACTAGGGGAAGGAAAAGAAGCGGAGTTAGCAAGAAAAGCACAGCTTGATGCTACAAAAGACGCTAACATCGACCCAGTAGTTCCAGTAGTTAAAGTGCTGCCTTCAACAGACGCACAAATAGTTCAAAACGAAGTTCCCAGCTTGAAGATAGGCGGTCATGTTACTAAAGGAGGCCTTTTCGAGCTACATCGAGACGAAAAAGTTTTGTCTGAAAATATCGGGCTTGGGGAATATGCCAACCTGGCTGACCACCCAGGCAAGACCGGGCTTGGAGCGGGAAGCCTCGACCGCCTACACAACATGGCTGTCTCTATACCGGGATTCGGTAGTAAAGGTTCCAAAGCCAATGAAGATAGCGGAGACACGTATGAAGAACGACGTTCTAGAG
>CAZGQK010000046.1:0-4960 GCA_964527645.1 uncultured Legionellales bacterium
TAGCCGATCACTTGATCAGGCTGAAAATATAAAGGTTAAAGTAAAATCATTCGGAGAGTCTGTAATTACTGGATCAAGACATAAATTAGCGCAACAAAAAATAAGCATAAAGGATTCTATTGATAGTATTTATAGGGAAGGGGAGGGCGCAATCTCCAGTTATATAAGGAATGTAGATGATACCTATACGGTATTGATAGATGCATTGAATTATAACAAATCTAGGATAGTGAATAAGCTATCCCAAAGCTATGAAACAATAGAGTCTTTAAGTCCGAATAAGACCATAAGTCGGGGATATGCATTAGCATTTGGTAAGGATGGTGTTATTAAAGATGTTATTACGGCAAAGGAGCAGAAAGAGTTCACTCTTCGGTTGTCGAAGGGTGAGTGTATTGTTAAATTTAAAGAGGAGGTAAACAAATGAGTTCAGAAAAGACAGAAAATTTTGCAAAGGGTTCGGTTGCTCAATCGCCCAACCAGGGATCGCCTGCCGAGAAATAGTCTATAACACACGGTAAAAGCTCTCAAAATAGCCACCCCATATTCCTAGGAAAACCACAAAAAGGTCCGGTCTATCAATCCCCCGTGCGTCCAGCGAAGGCTGGATATCTCAGCAGGAGATTAACCTGCCCGGGTAATAACCAAAGCCCGGTAACTTGAATAACAGTATGAAGGGTGACCGACATGCTGAAGCTTATTGACAAAGCCTTACTAGGTAAGGTGAGTGAGCCGCCAGGCCGCAATGAAAATGAACACAGAGGTAGCCTCGTAAGATATAACCCGAAAGCTGAGCCATTAGGGGATTGGCGAAAGCAGCATAGAGCAGTGGAAACTTGGTTGATACCACTATTTTATTTCGGCGGGGTGTTAGTGGCAGCATGGTGGCAAGGGATATCTAAGCAACTGGAGAAGCCTTGTTTGCCCCAGCATGGATCTGGAGCAGGGTAGGTTCTATAACCGAGAGGGAAAGGAACTGACAGGCAGCAAGGTGGCGGATGGGTGTGTAGTAGCCGTGAAGCCGCTGTAATGGTGGTGGAGTGAAGGCGCCCTGTTAACAATAACTTTTCCAACAAAATGGGAGGCAATGGTGCCATGACAAAAACACCAATTAGTTTGCAAGACCTGCGAAGGAAAATATACATTAAGGCGAAGGCTAAAAAGCCGCATCGCTTTTGGGGTTTGTATGTTCATATATGCAAACTAGACACCTTACAGGAAGCCTATAAATTGGTTCGCAGAAACAAAGGGTCGCCAGGTATTGATGGCGTAACTTTTGAAGCAATCGAGCAAGGCGGACTGGATTGTTACCTGGGTGAAATTCAACAAGAACTATTGGATGAAACCTACAGGCCGTCACGTGCCAAACAGGTAGAAATACCCAAGGCCGATGGTAAAGGAGTGAGAATACTAAAAATCCCTACCATACGTGATCGGATTGTAGAAGGTGCAGTTAAATTAATCCTGGAACCTATATTTGAAGCTGATTTTCAAGAAGGTTCGTATGGTTACCGGCCAAAACGCAAAGCGGTTGATGCGATAAATAAAGTATCTAAAGCCATATCGAAAAAGAAAACACAAGTCGTTAACATCGACATAAAGTGCTTCTTTGATACTGTGCGACATGATATTTTACTAAGCAAGATTGCCAAGCGAGTACAAGACTCACAGGTGCTACACCTGCTGAAGCTGATACTAAAAGCGGGCGGTAAACGAGGGTTAAGGCAAGGCGGTGTTATATCGCCACTGTTGAGTAATATATTTCTCAATGAAATCGATATGATGCTAGAGAAAGCTAAAGAGGTGTCGAAAATAAATGAATACTACAACCTAGAGTATGTCAGATGGGCAGATGATCTAATCGTTTTGGTTGACGAGTTTAGAAAGCACGAGTGGTTAAAAGCTGCAGTAGATAAACGACTGCGGCAAGAGCTACTCAAGCTTGGGTTAACTGTAAATGAAGAGAAAAGCTGTATCATAGACCTCAGAAAACCTAAAGAGAAAATACAGTATTTGGGGTTTGAGTTTCGCAGAGTAACCGCCAAAAGTGGAAAAGTCTGGGTACTGGAAACACCCAAACCCGAAGCAAGAATTAACTTGCAAAGGAAACTGAAAGTGATCTTTAAAACAAAGAAAAGCAGATCTGTTAACGAAGTAGTCCAGACCATTAATCCTATAATTAGGGGGTGGGCAAATTACTTCAGAATAGGGAACTCGGCTCGATGTTTCAGTAAATTTGAATACTGGGTACAGAAGAAGGTCAGGCGACATATCTACAAACAAAAACAGCGCCGCGGTTTTGGCTGGAAACGATGGAGCGCCGAACAGTTTTATCATAAGACCGGATTATACAGGGATTACAAGATAAGATATGCTCGACATACCAGGCAATAGGTCCATAAGCTTTAATGAGAAGTTGTTAAGAAAGCGCAATGCGGGAAATCCGCACGTTGCGTTTGAGGCGGCGGGCGATGGAAACAGGGTTTCAATTGAGGTATTTACCAGTTGCAGCCACTGCGCCATTGCTCGACCCTACAACCATGTCTCGCGTAATGAGAAATAGCCTATAAAACAAGGGGTAACCGCACCAAAAAATCCCACAAAATGCCACTGCAACCAAGGAAAAACACCGCTAAGTGATTGTTTATTGGAGCATCTGTTCATATTTTTTCAGCAACTTTCCTTTTGCTAAAACTCTAATTTCGACAATTATATAAGTTCATCGACAATTAGGTTTAATTTTTGCACAACATTGTCCAAATCAACCCCTTCAGCATCGTCTGAGTAATGATAATTGCCGCTTAGGTTAATGTGACGTGACGCCATGGGTGATATTTTTGATAACAACTCCGCACCTTTCTCATCACCTTTTGCCTTACGGCTCGCAATGACTTCTGACAGCATATAACTATTGTAAAAGGTAATTATCAGTGTAAGTAATCGAGTGCAGTGACCCCATATTTTTGTTTCTTCTAAATTAAGTCCACGTATTTTTTTATTACCAATATTGACTACAGCATTATACAATCGATTGTAAGCCTCGCCACGGTTAAGCGTTTTGCGAATAGCTTGTTTGTATTCCCTGTCATCAATGTAATGCAAAAAATGTATGCTAAACAAAATATCGTTATACGCCCACAAGACTTTTTTCAAATTAGTCTGCCTTTCGCGACAACAAAGTTTTTGTACGATAACGTGCTGCTCTGTTTCATTCAAATAAAGTGACGCCAATATTTTTTTTATTTCACTTTCATGATTAAGTATTAGTGCTTTAGGAACTTTTTTACCTGGACAAATTAATAAATCTTTGTAGGATTTAATATCTTTAAAACCAACTAGGCCACTAGATCTTTTATACATGGATTTATAAGCTGGTGCAAATGTAACGTCAATATGATCCAGTATTAAAAAATTAATAAGGTTAGACCCGGCAGTATCAGTTGAAAAAACTGCGGGGTCTAGACCAGAAGAATTTCCATGATATATGTCATAAAGGTAATGCCCCTCATACTCATTGGCACCAATAATATCACAATTAACTGGGACTTCATTTATAACCATATTGAGTGAGACAATGCCTCTCTGCAGACCAAAATACTTGCTTGAATATCTAGCTTGAATCGTTTGTTTTTTTGTAACGTGTTTCGATCCATCCATGCCGCCATGGTAACCATTGCTACAAGTGTTACGCAGTTGAAAATGATCTAGCTTTTCAATTTCTTTAGTTATAACATCACAAGCATCTTTAATCGTTTTTATTTTGAGTCTAGATTTTTCGACATGGCTTAATTCATTAAATTTTAGGTTAGAACGTGCTGCCATATTATAGGTACCTTGCCAGGTGCCCACTGCTATAATGGCTGCTTTTAATAATTGGTATGGCACTTCTTTATTATTATATCTTGGCGCGTGGTGTTCAAAGCATCTCATAAAATTACATTGTTCATTAACCATATCCAAAATACCGCCTATATTTACTTGTGGAAGTTTACGAAAAAATGGGGCTTCGTAGTCTTCGCTGCATTTATGGTATTTGATTGTCCAACTACCATCTGGATTTATTGAAACGTCTTCGTTCTCGCCAGAGGAAATTCTATCATTTACTCTTACATAGAGCTGTTCCAACACTGTCTCTAATTCTTCAAGTCTGTCACTTAATGGTGCGGATAGTTTTGGTAATGCTAGCTTCTCTAGAATTTCTGCTTGCTTTTTTTTCCAAGCAGACGTTACAGAAATGTCTTCAGAAAACGACTTAAAAGATAGGCTATCATTGACATATACCTTATTATTTATCAATAATTTCATTAGACGATAATACACTAGAAAAATATATTTGTGTGGGTCAATACAACCATCATCTTCCACATGACTTTTTAATACCTTTGGTATAAATTGCATCGGGAGGGATTTAAGGTCCAATTTAGAAATTGACTTCTTAGTCATGAAGAATTCTTTTAAATGCGCTGCAGCTTTTAATGTTGGATGTGTTTGCGAGTCACAGTCAAAATCTATTGCCATGAATAGTGGTTTTATGTTGGTGCTGACTACCCTATGCTTTGTTGAAAAATACTCCCAACGAAACGCTATTTCCTTTTTAGTTTCGTTGAGAAACATTTTACTTATTTTTAATATTAAATCTTTGGGCATTATTTTATATGCTCTTTTAGAAATAGTTCTAAACTTATATCCCTGCAAGCTATTTTCACAAAAGTAACTTAGTATAGTCCCGAGCTTTTCTTTTTCATAGACAAAGTCTTTATGTGAAGTCATAAATTGTTTTTGTCCATGCTCTTTTGCCTCCTCATATATCTTTGAGACTTTATAAATAAAAGCTATTATGAGATTATCATTTATTTTTTGTGCCCTGTGATATACGTAGCAAATAAGATAAAGATAGAGGATGCCATTGGGCATACGACTTAATTTATCTACATCGTAATAATCAACTAGTGATGCATAA
>CAZGQK010000047.1:0-384 GCA_964527645.1 uncultured Legionellales bacterium
GATTGATCAGCAGATATACCCTTTGAGATAATCGTACTGGTAGTGTTCTTTCCGATATGAGTCATCTTAGTACCAGTATCAGCTTGCATACGATTATTGGTGAGAGCCACTGAATAGAATTCACCAACAGAATTATCTCCTTGCAAAATAACACTCGGATATTTCCAAGTGATAGCTGCTCCAGCTTCAACCTGAGTCCACGAGATTTTAGCACGATCACCAACACACTTACCTCGCTTAGTTACAAAGTTGTAAATGCCACCTTTACCATCTGCATCACCACCATACCAATTCTGTACTGTTGAATAATTGACTACTGCATCTTCATGAGCAACAATCTCTACTACGGCTGCGTGTAACTGATTCTCATCTCGCATTGGAGCA
>CAZGQK010000047.1:394-3614 GCA_964527645.1 uncultured Legionellales bacterium
AGCGACAATAAGTGTACGCTCGAACTGACCAGTCTCAGCATCATTGATACGAAAATATGTAGATAAGTCCATCGGGCAAGTAACCCCAGCTGGAATGTAGCAAAAAGAACCATCGGTAAATACAGCTGCATTAAGAGCTGAATAGAAGTTATCAGCTGCAGGAACTACTGAACCAAGATATTTACGTACCAGATCTGAATGATCACGAAGTGCTTCGGACATAGAGCAGAACAGGATTCCCATTTCACCGAGTTGCTCCTGATGTGTAGTGCCAACAGATACAGAATCAAATACTGCATCGACTGCTACCCCCAACACACGCTTCTGCTCAGTCAATGGTACACCAAGGCGTTCAAAAGTTTTCAATACTTCTGGATCAGCATCATCCAAAGATTGGAGGCCACCACCAGACTTCGGCGCCGAATAGTAACGAATATTTTGGTAATCAATTGGTGGATGATCAACAGGGCGCCACCAAGGATCAGACATCTCTTTCCATCGAGCAAATGCACGTAGCCGAAAATCAAGCATGAATTCCGGCTCTTCTTTTTTCGCAGAGATGAAACGAATGATACCTTCATCAAGACCCTTCGGCGCTTGGTCAGCATCAATGTCTGTTACAAATCCATGCTCGTATTCACGGCCAGAAAGATTGAATTCGTCAATCAATAGCTGGATCTTTAATCGCTGTTAACGTCATTATTTCTTAAATATATTGGGGCATATATATAATCTTTATTTCTCATAACACCAACCACTTCACGTGATAGCCAATGTGTGATTCTACCAGAACCTGTCGGCTCATATCTACTATACATATAAACATACATCTCATCTCTTGGCTCTATCAAAAGTTTAACAATTGAATGGAGCAATTCCTTTGGGCCTACCCCACGAGACATATGGAATGCTATAGCTTCAGCAGTATCCCTAACACCAGCTAAGTATGACTCACGCTGCTCCGTTGTCCAATGTTCCCAATAACTAATACTCCAATTCTTATCATCGAAATCAAAGTCAGGCCTAAGATATGTTCTTTCTACATGAATAGACGTTTGTGTATTAGCTATAGTTGGTATCAATACAAATACTAATATTGATACAACTTTGACAACAAGAGAAACTATATTCATATATTTTCAGGAATATCTCTTATCCATGCAAAGAACCCTTTGATCCTATTCATCAACGAACGTTTATCTCTCTTCTTTACATCTTGATATCCAAGAGATAATTCTTGCCTTATATCTTTCCTTTTCTTTCCACTATCAGCTGTCATCATTATGAAACGATTTTCTATTCCTTGTTCGCTCTTTATACTCACTATCATTCTTCCTATAGCCCAAAAATATATTCAATCCCAATACGATCATTATTATCATAAGTATTGCAATAGATATAAAACCAGTAAAAGCTATTGGTATATCAACTTCCATAAACAAACCTCATGTCGATAATTTCACCATCTGTACGATAAAATATGATATGAGTGATAAAGACATTATTGTAAGAAATATTACCTGTCCTCTACTCAACCTATCTGGACGTACTCTATGGCCTAACGTTTGTTTCTTCCTGCTTGAAGAACGCAGCCATCGTCTTCCACCCCTATAGCCCCTGAGAATTTACTCCTCATCTTTGGCGGGTATCTCCTCATCATCATCAATTATATCTTCTTCTTCTCCAACTACAAGATCGTCAACAGGATCGCCCTCTGAAGCAATCTTTTGAAAATCCATTACTGGAGCTGCACATACTGGACATTTCCAATCATCTGGAAGATCATCGAAGGAAGTGCCCGGCTCTATACCCTGATCTGGATCACCATGCACAGGATCATATACATAACCACATACTAAGCAAGTATACTGTTCCATATTAGTCTCCTAACTTATGTATTTCGTTTGACTCATCAAGTGTCAATTTCTTGAGATTCCCCTCAAGTGACCTCATAGATGTAGTGTCATCCTGATAACTATTTAGAAGTTCCGCCTCTTCTGATTCAAAATCTTCCATCATATCAACAACATATTTATTGATATCGCCTAAAGTATCAAGACGCTCATCAATATATTGTTGAGCATCAGCAGGTTCCATAACTGAAATAACATTAACACCAGCCTTACCAATTCTATCAGTTCTCAATGAATTTAAATGTCCAATTATCTTACGAAACGCATCATCCATTTTATCCCTGTCTTTAAGCAGATACTCAGATGTAATTGGTGTCAAAGATTCATCCATCTCCCTATCAAGAGCTAACTCCATCTCTTTATATGTTGGTATATTGTCAACAATCTTAGTCTTTCTTGACATAGCCATTCTCCTTTTTAAAGTTTATCAGATCTATTGTAAAATCAACATCAGATATATAGAAAATCTTATTCCATACACTACTTACATGCTCATGGCGAAGTGTCATATCTATGTTATAATACTGTTTATAAAAATCAGAATATCCATCAAGTTCTTTTTTAACCTTTTCCTTTAACCTCGATCGAAGATATTCAATCGAGGCCTTATCCTCTTTCTCATATCTACAGAAAGTCCTACGAGCTCCACAGTCACACAAATAATCTTCTTCTCTATCTGCCCACGCTTCAACACTTCTACTACGGCCAAATCCAAGCTCAAGACATTTCGGATTTAAGCATGTCCATAATTGCTTGTGAGACATAGAAGCAATGATAGTGTTTGCCATGTACTCAAACGAAGTTTGAATGTTAGGGTTTGATATGGGTTTCATTAAACCTTATTAAGACCTTCCATAACTTCAAGCTCTTCTTCAGTAATCTTGATCTTCTGCTTCAGTCGCTTGAGATCAGCCTTGGCTTCACGAATGCGCTCGTCTAGCTCACCAAGCTCCTTATTGTCCAAGAGCTTCCCTTCCATTCGATTCACTAATGTCTGAACCTCTTCAATAAGTCCATCAAGATATGAGAAGTTCCTTGTCTTACTACACTCTCTCATCTCATCGAGAACATTACACACTAACCTATTCGGCATATCATACTCCTGTTGTGGTAAGCTTACCAATTCTGCCCAATGCCCAAATAATATGGGCTCCTTTAAAAGGTGTTGCATTATCTACGACACCAAACTTAAAAATCCTATCACTACAATAGCACAACCAAGAAATCCAAATGCTATATAAAAATATTGGATCAATGTAGCTACTTCTATCATAAATCTACAAACATACCCTCAATAGCTTCACGTG
>CAZGQK010000047.1:3624-4751 GCA_964527645.1 uncultured Legionellales bacterium
TCCGCCTCTCGACCACTTCCCCATCCTTAAATAATAGTAAGGTAGGAATAGAAGTGATATCATATTTTGCAGAAAGACTTACAATCTCATCAATATTAACCTTCGCAATCTTTATCTTTCCAACATAATCCTCAGCGATATCTTCCAGAATAGGTGCAATCATCTTACATGGCCCACACCACTCTGCCCAGAAATCAACCAATACAGGAATATTAGATTCGATCACTTCTTCTGTAAAATTATCATCGGATATTATAACTTCGTTTGACATATCTTTCCTCTATTATTATATATTTACAGATATCTGTACTTCACCATTAATACGAGTACTTGGTGTAACACATCCACTAAGATTACCACAGTCCTCATGATGCATCACTATTGGGCACTCTGGTGCTGGTGTAGATGGTAACATATCACATTCGATTGCACTTCCGACTACGTATCCACAGCCAAGAAATCCAAATACTAAAGCAAGCATCTGTAGTGTTGTCCAAAATTCTATCATTATATATTTCTCCTATTGAGCCGGGTAGGAATCGAACCTACGACCTGTGGGTTAAAAGCCCATCGCTCTACCATTGAGCTACCAGCCCGGGCTCCTCTTTTAAGAGGAGCTAAATTTTATGTTCTCTTTAGACCTCTACCCTATCTCCATCTCCATCAAGAATCTCGATTGTAGGCACACCATATTCGCCAGGTGCAAAACTGACATTCAGCGCAAATCCACTCTCATCTTGAATAGCCGCCAAATCTTGCATAGACTCGACATTAACAGTATAGAATGTTTGTACATCATCATACTCATCATCTGTATACTCTGTCAACTGAGCTGCTGAACTTGTACCAGCACGCCCGGGCAATGGATCAGTTGGATTATCAATCGCATCATACCAGCCAGATGAACGCTTCAGTTCAAAACGATTCGGGGAAAGATTCGAAACGGACTTCTGTCCATTAACTGAATTAGCCTTCTGGCCAACTTCTTGTGTAGCAGTCATACTGCTCCTTACTCCGCAGAGTTATTATTTGGGTATGAAATTTTCATCTACCCATTCTCACGCTCATCAATATGAGCATGAGCATCGGTCTCGAAATGACACTCAGAACAACTGAGGCCATCACCT
>CAZGQK010000048.1:0-4564 GCA_964527645.1 uncultured Legionellales bacterium
AACCTATGCGTATGAAAATGAATGTCGGCCAACGGCTGCTGAGAAAATAATGGTGTTGGGCAGTGGTCCCAATCGTATTGGCCAGGGTATTGAATTTGCTTATTGTTGTGTCCATGCAGCAATGGCTATGCGTGAGCTGGGTTATGAAACGATTATGGTTAATTGTAACCCAGAAACCGTGTCCACAGATTTTGATGTCTCTGATCGTTTGTATTTTGAATCTTTAACCTTGGAAGATGTTTTAGAGCTAGTTGCTATTGAAAAACCCAAAGGTGTTATTGTGCAATACGGCGGACAAACACCATTAGGTTTGGCTACGGCGTTACAACAGGCAGGCGTTCCCATTATAGGTACTTTACCGGAAGCAATTAATCGGGCCGAGGATCGTGAACAATTTAAGCTATTGCTCGATAAATTAAAGTTAAAGCAACCGGCTAACCGTACCATCAAGAGTATTGAGGAAGGGTTGCGTGTTGCGGATACGCTAAATTATCCATTAGTGGTGCGACCTTCGTTTGTTTTGGGTGGGCGCTCCATGGAAGTGATTTATCATGCAGATGAACTGCGGCGTTATTTGCAAAATGCCACAGGTGTGAGTGTTAAAGCACCTTTATTATTGGATCAATTTTTAGATGATGCAATTGAAGTGGATGTCGATGCCGTTTGTGACGGCAGCCAAGTATTAATTGGTGGTATTTTAGAGCATATCGAGCAAGCGGGTGTTCATTCAGGAGATTCTTCTTGTACTTTTCCGCCACACAGTTTAACGGATGCTGTGCAAAAGGAATTGAGCAAGCAGGTAACGCAGTTGGCTTTAGCACTTGAGGTGGTGGGTTTGATTAACGTGCAATTTGCCATTCAAGATGAAAATATTTTTATATTAGAGGTTAATCCGCGTGCGGCACGTACCATACCATTTATTGCGAAAGCAACGGGCGTGCCATTGGCAAAAATTGCGGCGCGCTGCATGGTTGGCGAAAGTTTGCAACAGCAACGTTGTTTGCAAATGCCAAAAATAAATTATTTCGCTATTAAACAAGCTGTTTTTCCCTTTTCGCGTTTTGCCGAAGTTGATCCACGTTTAGGGCCGGAAATGCAGTCAACTGGTGAGGTTATGGGTGTGGCGCAAAGTTTTGGTGAGGCTTTTTCTAAAGGGCGGCTCAGTTGTGGTTATCCATTGCCGACCAAGGGCCGGGCTTTTATTAGTGTGCGCGATGCGGATAAGCAGCGTGTAGTGGGTGTTGTTAGAGCTTTGGTCGACATAGGGTTTGAAATTGTAGCTACCAGAGGCACAGCCAGCATTTTGCAAGCAGCAGATTTACCCTGCGAGATAATCAACAAGGTTTCTGAAGGTCGCCCCCATGTGGTTGATAGCATTAAGAATGGTGAAATTAATTTTATTATCAATACCAGTAGATCATCGCGCTCAGTAGCCTCCAATTCAGTCCTTATTCGTCAGAGTGCTATTGCCAAAGGAGTTTGTTACAATACTACTCTTGCTGGGGGTGAAGCAGCGAGTTTAGCGTTGCGTTATCAAGCTCACAATAAGATCAATAGCTTACAAAAACTACATCAAGATTAATAATTGAGGGTATTCCTATGTCACAAGTACCAATGACACCTGGTGGTGCAAAGGCTTTGCGTATTGAATTAGATGATTTAAAGTTAAAGCGTCGTCCGCAAGTGATTGCAGCGATTGCTGAAGCACGTGCGCATGGTGATTTAAAAGAAAATGCTGAATATCACGCGGCGCGAGAACAGCAAGGATTTATTGAAGGGCGTATTCGTGATATAGATGGCAAATTAAGCAATGTCCAAGTTATTGATGTTACCAAAATTGAAAATACCGGAAAAGTTCTTTTTGGCGTTACCGTGAGTTTATTAAATTTGGATAATGAAGAAGAAGTTACTTACCAATTGGTTGGTGAAGACGAAGCCGATGTTAAAAGTCATAAAATATCAATTGGTTCACCACTGGCGCGTGCTTTAATAGGTAAGTTTGAGGGTGATGAAGTTGAAGTGCGTACGCCGCAAGGCCCGGTTAGCTACGAGATTGTACAGGTGGAGCATCTTTAGTGATGGTGCCTAATTTCATTGGGCCGTGGTTGTTGATTAGGGTTGAATGCCGTGTATTTACGCGGGGCATTTAGATGCGGTAGCAACGCAGTCGCTGGGCTGACTGCTTGTGCATGCTTATATAGTTTCGGGTTCTCAGGACATTGTTTTAAGCCGCATTCTAGGTAAGTGGTGAAGGTGTTGGCGAGAGCCAGTATGATTACGATAATAATGGCACCATTTTTAATTATTTTTATCTTGTTTGTTTTGCGTCTTTTAAATTTATTAAATTGTTTGTCCCAGAGCAACATACAGCAAATAAAAATAATAAAACCAACGGCCATGATAAAGGTCCACGTATAAAGATGCAGGCCCAAGAAAGGCAACCCGTAGGATCCTGTCCCTGGGATAACATGCAAGGCAATTTGCCGTAGAGATACAGTCGCCGTATAAAGCGCCCCCAGCAAGGAAATGGCATAGTGGCTGGTTTTGATATTAAATCGTAAATTTAATAAAAACCCAAACCCTATCATCAAGATACCTAAGCGCTGCAACAAACATAGCGGACAGGGTAGTTCGTGCTGAACAAATTGCATTAAATAAGCCACTAACAATATAAAGACAACAGCTAAAACATCCAATAAATTTACTTCGGTTACAATGCTTTTTCTCATTTTTAATCCCTTGTTGCCTACAATTGAATATTTAATACGGAGCTAGCATGATGAAATAACCACAAAACAGCTAAAACGAAAGTAATAAAGAAAAATGTAATCGCACCTTTTCGATTGCGCGTAAAAATCAACACCACCGAGATGGAAAATAGTAGAAATAATGCTGTCATCATGTTTCATTCTCCTTTTTGCCTCACGCGAGTCTCATTCCTCAATATCAAAATTTTCATCGCTTGGCCAGTTTTATGCAGTTGGGTCTTTTACATTGACCCTGGCTAGACTTGTATGAATGTCATTGCTCTGTAGAGTATAGTTGATAACTGGCTGTTTTTCTAATTCTTTATCGATCAACAGCCAGTCAGCTACAGCTATGTTTGTAATCCCTGGCAAAAACGCTATGATTGTGATGTTTGTAAAATTTGTCCACAGCAAGAGGCGCAGTCAATCAGTATAGAAAATAACAAGCAGGGAGATTTTTTGCACAAAGTAAGCAACAAGAATGCTTGGCGGCGTGACTTTTTTGACTTGCCTGCTTACCAGCCATTAAGTAGCTTGCTTGATTTTTTTTCATCATTTGTCGATTGGCCTACTATCAATGACTACAATCGTTGGTTGCAATATTTAAAACTTAATTTAGGCAACTCCCTTGGGCGACCTATTAACTTTATAGATGAAAAATCTATCACTAAAACTAGCAGCTGGCATTACGAGCGTTATATCAAAGCAACGGGTGGGGTGCCAACCCGAGAGAACAATTGGCATGATTTTTTTAATGCTTTGTGTTGGGCAGCTTTTCCTGAAACAAAAGCAGCGCTTAATTTTTGGCAAAATTATTACGACCAAAAAACCGCGCAGCGAACTTTGCAGCAAAATGCATTGACACATTTTGATGAATGTGGCATGGTGATTTTAGCAGATGACATGTTTTGGTTGGATTTAATAAGAGATTTTTCTTGGCAAGAGTTATTTATTAAATATCGTGATGTACTTGGGCATCATGTTAAATTTTTAATTTTTGGGCATGCTACTTGTGAGCTTAATCTGCAAGCCTATATTGGCCTTACTGCAAAAGCTTTACTCTTCACAGTTAATCCAGGTGTTTTAACGCAAGATTATTTGTCAATATTAAAAGCCACTGATAGCTTGTGTGCAAACTATTTTAATGATCATCATGAATCTTTACAACCGAAACTATTTTCTCCTATCCCTATTTTAGGTATTCCTGGCTGGGATAAGCGTAATTCTGACTTGAGTTTTTACGATAATATTAAATATTTTCGTTTGGGAAGAAAAACTGAGCTTTAATTACTCCTGATTGAGAGCGGTCTCTTGATAATGAGCCAGTGTTTTATATTTATAGGCATATAATAACAGTACTGGTAGAATCATAAAGATCATGCCAAGGGTATAAATCAAGTCGAAATGTGAAAAACCGCTGGCGGATGGATCGGCTGGCGGGATAAAACCAACAATTAAACTTAACGTGCAGCCAAATGGCTAACACCGCCATTTTCTTCCAAAGGCTAGTTTTACCCAATCATATATACCCTGACTTTTGGGATAACGTCTTGTTAGTTTCGTGGAAATTAAAGCGGTTGGTATCAGGAAAATACAAGCGGTTAGGATTATGAAGAAAATCAGTTGTGTGCGAAATAAGGCAGTTGCGGGCAAATTTCGAATACTGTCGATTGAGCCGACAATTAGCATAATTAGAGTAAAAACAGTTAGTTTGCTAGAGGCGTTTTGTGGCAAGTGAATTTCTCAGCTTTTTAGTGGTGTATCCTAGCAAAAAATATGCTATAACAAAACTCAAGAATTTTTGACCAGGTGATGCA
>CAZGQK010000049.1:0-2942 GCA_964527645.1 uncultured Legionellales bacterium
AACCCTGAACCAAAGAAGGTCTGATGAAACTTGGCATTGCAAAACGATTTGCGTGTGAAGTTGAGATTTTCTCTGGAGATAAATTAATAGATAAATACATTGCACTTGAAAACGATTTAGTCACAAAAAATCCATTAGGTCATCGACCACTCCAGAATATAGAATTTGAAGATAAAAAAGTTGAAAATATAAAATACAAGACATGAAAGAGGAGAGACTGAGCCAGAAACAACAAGAACAGTATCGCTCTTACCTTACTCAGAAACTCGATGAGACATGGATTGAGCAAGCGAATGAGCAGGGTGAGATATTTGTGGACAAGTATCTACATCCACAATGCGAATATATTAGGAATATAAGAAAAGATGGCATTATTACCAATTAAAATACCTGCTGGATTTTTCCGCAATGCAACTCAATACGAAGCGAAAAACAGATGGTATGATGGGAATCTAGTTCGTTTCTCTGAAGGTAGATTACGACCAATTGGAGGTTGGCAAAGACTTGCAGACACTCAGATTACTAAGAAAGGTGCAATAGAATCACTGACGATTACAACAGCAGGAACAGGGTATAGCGGTAACGGGACGCTAGGATTCACAGGCGGGGGTGGATCATCTTTCGCAGGAACCTATACAGTTTCAGGAGGTGCTATTGCTACAGTAGTAATCACAAACTCAGGTTCCGGATATACCTCTGCTCCCACTATCACAATCTCAGGTTCAACTAGCGGAACTGCGGCAGTCATCACACCAACTTTCTTTTCAGGTATTGATCCAATCAGAGGACTCCACTCTTGGAGACTAGGTACTGGAGCAAGGTATTTAGCAATAGGTTCAGTTCAGTCTCTAAGAATTTGGGATGGATCGCAGTCTTATGGTACTAATTCACCAATTTTTGATATTACTCCTGCAACTGCAACTATACCATCTGGTAATATTGATTTTAAGGATCAAAAAGACTTCTTAATTGCTGGACTTGGATTTGGAGCATTAGAGTATGGAGGAGACAGGAACTTAGATGGTTCAGGTGGAACTGCATCTGGAGGGGATGTTTATGGAACACCAAGATTCCCTGCGATTGACCCAGATATAACGGACGCTGATGCGTGGCGAGACAATTACGTTCCAGTTTGGTCGCTGGACAATTTTGGTGATGATCTAGTAGCAGTTAATTCTGGAGAAGGTTCAATCTGGTATGTTGATTCGTCTGGTCTTTCATTTACAAATGCAACTCAAGTCGCAACTCCAGCAGTGTTGCTATCATCTCTTGGAGGTTCAACAGGAGTTCCAGTTGATAATGTCGGTGTTCTTGTTACGCCAGAGAGACACATAATGGTTATTGGTGCAGGAGGAAACGCAAGACGCATTGCATGGGGTCAACAGGAATCATTAACTGATTTTACTCCATCTGTAACTAATACAGCAGGAGATATTGACGTACAGACAAAAGGAAAGATAATAGGAGGTTTCAAGACTCGCTATGGAGTGCTTCTCTTCTTCACAGATTCAGTCTGGAAAACCAACTATCTCGGCCCTCCTTATGTGTATGGAGTTGAACGTCTAACAGAAGGAGGAGGTTGTCTGGGCATGAAATCAGTTGCAGGTTCAGCAGATTTTGTTGCATGGATGAGTCGAGGTCGCTTCTGGAGTTATACAGGAGGATACATACAGGAGTTAGCTTGCGATGTTGGAGATTACGTTTTCTCTGACATCAATACTGATGTTGAAGGATTGATTGCTGGTGGTCACAATGCAGAGTTTGGAGAGATAACTTGGTTTTATCCAAAAGAGGGAGATGGATTCCCAACTAGGTACGTTACCTATAGTTATCGTGAAAAACACTGGACTACAGGTTCTCTTGAACGATCTGCATGGGAGTCATCTGACAGTCTTGGTTATCCTGTTGCTGGTGGAGTCGATGGATATTTATACAGACATGAACTCGATCCAGATACTCAGAGTACACCAATCCTGAGAGAGACAACTGTAACTGCACCAGCAGATGTTTCAGCACTCTCAGCTTTAAACTCAAGAGTAATTGCAAAAGGAGTAAATACGACTCTGCATCCAAATGTTGCAACTGAGGAACATCTTTGCTATGCAGAGTCCGGAGCAATTGAGATTGGTTCTGGAAATAAGATGATGTCTGTTTCACAGATAATTACAGACAGTGATGCAGGAAACAAAGGACTCCGCATGAAAATCACTGTACAAAACACACCAGACGATTCAAATCCTTTAGTCAAAGGTGCTTATGATCTTACATCAGACGGATACACTGACACTCGATTCACTGGAAGACAAGCATTGCTGAGAGTGGAATCACCATTCGATCAAGAGTGGAGGTTTGGAGAGATACGTTTTGATGCCGCAGTTTCAGGAGAGAGATGAGCCAGACTCAAAAACCATTACCGAATCCTCCAGATGAATATGATCGGACATATATGTTCGATTTAGCATCTCTGGTGATTTCAGAAGAGAGTTCAACTGCAAAAACTGATAGAGATAATATTTTTACAGACGGATCAATTATTTTAAAAGACACTGCAAATAACAACTATTATAGATTGAAAGTGACCAGTGGGTCACTAGGAGTCACGATTCTAGCAGAAGATTCAAAAGGAAGACCAATAACTTCAGATAATCCATACGTTTAAAGGTAACATGATGAACCAGAGACAAGCAGGAAATGTATTAAGAAGAAATGCTCCACAAGGAGAGCATCCAGCATATATCAACAACCAAGAAGCGTCTTGGTTGAAAGGTATGGGGGGTTCTGGAAGACCTACTAAGTCTGGACTTAGGAGTTATCAACTAAACGCATACGATGCCCCAGATACTCTGTCTGGTGGTGCTTATACCGCTAATCCATCAGAAGGATTGCCGTATGGACATGGTGATCCGAGATATGGCAGAGGTGCTAGGACTCCTCCTCCTGCG
>CAZGQK010000049.1:2952-4546 GCA_964527645.1 uncultured Legionellales bacterium
AGCAGGAGAGCATCCAGCATTTATCAATAATCAAGAAGCGTCTTGGTTAAAAGGAATGGGTGGCTCTGGAAGACCTACAAAGTCTGGATTGAGGAGTTACTATCGAGAAGGAGATAAGGAATATGAGATTGGTGGTAGCGGAGATTTTTCTCTTGATAATATTCAACCATATATGGAAGAAAGATTTGGTGAGTGGGGGAGTTCTCCAAGAACACCTACTGGTCAACCGGAAGGTTCAGGAGGTTCAGGAGGTTCAGGAGGTTCTGGAGGTTCTGGCATACAGACTCGACAAAATACAAACACATCAGTCTCAGAGATAGACAGACCAACGCATGAGTTTAGACAGGATATTTATGACAGAGCAAGAGATGTTATGGATACTCCATATACAAAATATGGAGGAGAGAGATTTGCTGATCCTTCAGCAGATACTCTTACTGCACAAACTGGAGTCAGAGATATGCAGGGAGTTGGTCAGGGAGCCTATACTTCTGCTGGTCAAACTGCAACAGGAGTTCAAGGTACAACCATTGATCCAATTACAGGACAGTCATTTTTAACTGGTAGAGGAGTTGATGAGTATATGTCTCCTCACACTGCAAATGTAATAAAAGGTATGCAGGATAATGCAATGCGAACTATGCAGATGCAGAGGAACCAGTTAGGTGCAGATGCTCAAATGGCTGGAGCAGGAATGGGTTCTCGTTCTGCAATCGAAAAAGCTGTCATGGCAGGAGAAGTACAAAGAGATTTGGGTCAGCGAGTAGCAGGAGCATTGGAAGGAAGTTATGCTCAAGCGGCTGGAATGAAAGATAAAGATATGACGAGAGAACAGCAACGTCAACGATACAATCAGTTGTCTCAAACTGAAGAAGGTAGGTTACGACTTGCTGGAGCAGAGACAGGAATTAGAGCAACTGATGCAGGAAGGAAAGCAGGATACGAGGATGTTACCATGCTCTCAAGAGTTGGTGCAGACATCGAAGGTCGTGATCAGAATATAAAGGATTTTGATTATGATCAATATATTGAAGGTCGTGATTGGGATAGAGGTAATGTGATGCTTGGTTCAAATGTCCTATCGGGCGCACCAGTTGGAACAACAACAACTCAAAATACTCCTCAGTATCGTAACCAGAGAGTAGATAGGTTTGGTCGTGCAATCGCAGGAGCAGGAGCAGGGTGGTTGGCTGGTGGGCCTTATGGTGCGCTTGCTGGTGGAGCAATGGGTTACTTTGGTTAAAGGAGAATTATGACAACAAAACGGAAACAAAAATACTCTCTCAATCCTTTTGATCACTCTTTTTTAGGTGGTAATTTAGAATTTAATCCAAGAGGTGCATTATCAGCATGGGATCAAGACAGGAAAGAAAAACGAGAGTTGGAAGTTATAAAAGGACTGATTGCTAAACAAAAAGCGAAAGAAGCATCTCCTGAAGAACAAAACAAAAGATTAGGTATTTTGGAACATGATGAAGGTGGAGAATACACTGATGAAGAAAATGCAGTTCTTTTAAAAATTGCTAAAGCAACAGAAGGAGACTCTACCGATTTTGAAACAGTACGAGTAGAACCTCAGTTTGAAGGAACGTAT
>CAZGQK010000050.1:0-3812 GCA_964527645.1 uncultured Legionellales bacterium
GCCGTGGTCCGGACCCCGGCGCGTTTCGTAGGGAGCGCCGTCGAACTGAACCGGGGGTGCGACCCGGCTGAGCGTCCGGCCGGTCTCGTCCTGGATGTCGGCCATGTATCCGTTGGCCACGACCTGCGGGTCCGAAGCGAGCTCACCGACCTTCTGTACGGGATCGAAGGGGCCCCGCTGGCCGGCCAGCATCTCGTTCCACTCGGCGAGGGTCCGTTCGGCGAACAGCTCCTCGATGAGCTTCACGCAGTGGTCGCCGTTCTGCTCGCGCGCTTCGTGGGTTGCGACCAGCGGGTCGGTCTTCCACTCCGGGCGCCCGACGACATCGCAGAAAGAGGACCAGTAGTGGTGCTGATCCATGCACAGGTGGATGTGGCGACCGTCCTTCGTCCGGTACGAGTTCACCAGGGGCGCGCTGCTGCCGCGCGGGGGGCGACGCATTTCGTCGGTCCCCAACAGGGTCGAGGTCGCGATCGCCGTCTGCATCGCCCACATGCCGCTGCCCAGCAGCGATGCATCGACCACCGTGCCTTCTCCGGTCCGCTCTCGGCGCAGCAGGGCGGTGATGGCGCCCGCTGCGAGGGCGAAGCCGGTCTGGCTGTCGCCGAAGGCGGGTGCGGGCATCGTGGTCGGGAATTCGTGATCGGGCGCGGAGAGCGCCGTCGCCAGTCCGGCCCGGGACCAGAACGAGGTCGCGTCGTAGCCGCCGAGCTCGGCCAGGGGTCCCTTGGTTCCCCGACCGGTGTTGCGCGCGTAGACGATGTCGGGCCGCCGCGCCCGGATGTCGTCCACGTCGATGCCCAGTCGTTGGCGCACGCCGGACAGGAAGCTGGTGAGGAAGACGTCGCTCTGTTCCACCAGCTTGAGGAGTGCTTCTCGACCCCCCTCGTGCTTCAGGTTGATCGCTGCAGACCGCTTCCCGCGGTTGAAGGCGTGGTAGAGGTGGCTCGAGCCTCCCTCGGGCGGGGGCACCCCCCAGATCGTGCCGCCGCGCATGATCTCGCCGTGCTCGGGGTCTTCGATCTTGATCACGTCGGCGCCCCAGTCCGCCAGGATGCTTCCCGCAATCGGGACGGCGCCGTGCGACGACACGTCCAGGACGCGAAATCCCTCGAGTAGATTCATGTGCTGGGTTCCTTCGGATCCTGAGGAGAGCGACCGGGTCCGGAGCTCAGAGATTGTAGCGCCGCCGGACGCCGTCGAAGCGCGCCCACATCTGGGCTCGCCTCTCCTCCGGCGTGACCTTCGCCGATCCGCTCGGCATGGCCGACGCCAGATCACCGCGCCGGACCAGCCGCGTGTGCAGAGGGGTCTGCAAGTCGCTCATCAAATTTCGGTAGGTCAGTCCCCCCTGCTCGAAGCCCTGTGTGTCGAGCCAGTTGTGATAGCCGGGGTCGTCGTGGCTCAGGACGAGGCGGATCTTGCCGTCGCCGTCCGCCCGGGTACGGCTCGGCGTGTAGCTCACCGGACGGTAGAGATAATCCATGCTGTTGAAGAAGACCCCCGCGTTCGATGCCATCCAGAAGGCGTCGTGATCGTCGAATTCGACGATCAACGCCTCGTCTGGCGACAGGCGCCAGCACATGTGCGCGGCGGTGCGACCGCGCTTCTGGTCGGCGCCGTCCGCCTCGCTGCCTTGCGGGAACTCGTTCGCATGCTCTGGATCCACGACGCCGCCGCTGTAGCGATAGGGATGATCGGGCCAGTCGTTCATCAAGCCAGTGACGAAGTGCCCGGCCCAATCGATCGCCTCCACGATGGTCTCGGGTGTGGGCAGCGGCCGCGGCTCGCCCATGTCGACGCGTTCGATGCGCAGGCGCGCGGGCGTCTCCTCCCAGCGATCGAAGCCCTGGCGGATGAACAGCTTGCGTGAACTTTCGGTCGTCGGCAGCCAGTTGGGCCCGCGTTGCGGGCCCCCGACATAGAGCTCGAAGCTTCCGTCCGATTCGGTTCGAATCTCGTGTGCGAATAGATTGGCTTCCGGGATGTCCCCGAACGGCTCGTGCAGGCTTGGCCACTCGGTCCCGGGAATCTTCTCCGGACGCGGCCCCTGCACGGTGAAGTTCAGGAATCGCGCCGAGCCCCGATTGCCGGAGATTCGGTAGACGGACTCACCGTCGATCCACGCCTGCTGGTAGGCCAGATCCGCCGCGTCGCCGCCCAGCTTGCAATGCGGCGTACAGAACGCGTGGATCGACGGATAGCGGGTGTCTCTCGTCTCCAGCGCCAGGTCGAACGCCTGCCCGAGGTTCTGCGTCAGGAAGCGGAAGGCGTCGGCCCGATGCACGGGCGTCGGCGGATTGTAGTCCTTGAAGGCACGCGTGCCGGCCTCGCGCAATCGATCACAGAACGTGTTCCATGCGCTGTGCAGTGCGTCGTCGTCGCGACCGTCGCCGAACGCCATTCGTCCTCCTTCGCTGCCAGGCGCCGAGCGACTGCAGGATCTTGCTCGTCTAGTCCACGGCTCGGCGTGGTGCCGGCCGTCTACTTGCGTTGCTCGATCTCCAGGCCGAAGCGCTCGCGAAACGGCGCGAACTCCTCGTGCAAGACCTCGACATTCTCGCCGATGAGGTCCGGGGAGTAGCGGAACTTTCCGTAGCGGTCGGCCTGGTTGTTGCGCAGATAATCCCGCATGGCGGTCTCGGCCTCGGGCGTGAAGGGGACGCCGGCCATCTCGTAGAAGCCGCGGATCACGCCGACCGGATCGGCGATGAAATCCGGGTAGCGAACGTGGTGGATGCGCGGATCGTCGAGGAACGGATTGCTCAAGGTGGCGTTCATGCTGGCCCGGCCCGCGGCCAGGTGGATGGGCGCCAGCGCCTCGATGTCCACCTGGCCCGCCAGCCCTTCGGTGAGATCGGCGACCAGCTTGATGCGAGAGGCGATGGCCTGGACGGGATCGCGATGCACCCAGATGAGGTACGCATCGGGATAGGTCGCCAACAACGCCTCGAGCCGCGTGCTGTGGAATCCCTTGAGCACCCAGTATCGCTTGGGCCGGGCGTACTGGCAGGCCTGCAGCATCATCTTGTGCAGCCGGTACTGGGCGTGCGGATCGGACGGGAGGCCGCCGATGTTCATGCCCATGGGCACGCGCCACCACGCCGTAGGCGTCATGACGCGGAAATCGAACGCCCACGTGCGCTCGCACTCGGGCAGCCCGTCTCCGAGCATGTCGTTGTAGGGGTGGCTGATCAGCCACTTCGGGATCCGGGCGAGGATCTCCCGCCAGTCGTCGTCCGCACGAGCCCGACGCGGGTCGTCTGCCGCAGCCAGGCCGGGCGGGGGAGAGGGATACATCACCTCCCAGAAGCGAAGCCTCCGCCCGTTGGGGTCGACCGAGAGCAGCGCGTGCAGCAGCGTCGTGCCGGACCGCGGCTCGCCTCCGGTGGCGAACAGCGGCTTATCGATCCTCTCTTCGGCGATCGGGTAGCGCTTGAAGTCTTCGAAGAATTCGAGCCGCGACGTGAGTAGCCCGTGACAGACCGAGGCGGCGGCGCGCTGGCCGGCTTCGTCCATGCCGGCGCTCTCGAGGTGCTCGACGGCGAGCCGGAAGCGCGCCGGCAGCGTGTCTTCGCCGTAATCGCTGAGCTCGGTCTCGGCCTCCGCCGCCGCGAGCAGCGCATCGGCGTCCAGTATCTCGCTGCTGCTGCGGCTCATGCGACGAGCCGCAGCAACTCGTCCTCCGCTCGGCGAACCTTCTCGGGGGAGCGGGCGGCGTACTCGATGCCGGCCATCCCGCCGTAATCGAGGATCTTCGGAACGCGCAAGCCGGCGTCGACGTAGCCTTTCACCGTGCGCGCGATCTCCTC
>CAZGQK010000050.1:3856-4389 GCA_964527645.1 uncultured Legionellales bacterium
GAGGATGGCCTCGACATCCACCTTGGAGAGCATCGCCAGGATCTTGTCGCGCGTCATCACGCCCGGGTCGATGTCCTGATAGCCGCGCCAGCTCTCGCCGAGCGGATGCGCGAAGCCACGCTGCCGCAAGACCGCGGCGGGAATCTGCATGACGATCGCCTTGACCAGCGGCGCGCTCAGAATCTTCGCGAGTTCGGCCTCGTCTCCGATCAGGCACAGGATGATGAAGGCCGGCGTGATCGCCTGCGGGTCGCGTCCGGCGCGCTCGGCGGACGCCCGGATGACTTGCAATTTCGCTGCATAGTCCTCGGGCGCCCATACGTCGGCCGGCCACCAGCCGTCCGCATAGCGGCCGGTGATGTCCAGCATCCGAGGGCCGTTCGCGCCGATCCAGATCTTCGGAAAACGCCCCTCGAACGGCTCCGTGTCGAGTCGCGCGTGCTGCAGCTGGTAGAACCGACCGTTGAAATCCACACCGCCGTCGGTCTCCCAGAGCAGCCGGATCACCTGGAGCGATTCTTCGAAACGACTGA
>CAZGQK010000051.1:0-2970 GCA_964527645.1 uncultured Legionellales bacterium
AAGCCTTAATAGCATCCCCGCTATTTAAATCGTCCAGCATACCAACTAGCCACCATCTAGAAGAACGTACAACCATTCGGTAGGGGGCTACTCCTTAATTACCCCCCTGGTAATACTCTTGCAACCCATCAAATGCAGACTTCTTCAACTTGCGGCCATTGAATGAGGGAAAGACATTCTCATTTGTTCTTCCGCATTGAAGCAAAACCAAAAACCCTTCTCTCAACAATATGGGAGAAGGGTTTATTATTTGCTTGGTGCCTGACTAGCTATGCTAAGTTGGCAACATTTTTGGCAACATACTGGGCATAACGAGAAATTATCGGCTAGTACTCCATGGACGGATTAAAGCTACATCCTGGATCGAATGGCACCGGATCAGATAGGGACGTACTAGGTGTCACAACTGCCACCGAATTTCGAGACCGGCGCTTTCGTCCGCTCAGCCATCTCTCCGCAGTCACACAGCATATCTCAGGCGGCATGGCGTTTCAAGGTAACCGTTGCTTCTACGCCACCAGGCCGCGGACTTAAGGAAACGTTGCCGGCTCTTTGAGGGTTGCTCGAATCCATTCACCAGATGCACGTATTGCGACCATGGGTTGCGGCATTTCGCTTGCCAGGTCCATGGATTCCCGTTATAGTGAACAGCAGTTCGGCCTGACTTGGAAGTATCCCGTCGTCACGCCATTCACTACTACTAGGCCAAGTGCCTTGGAGTATTTATGTTGACCCAACAAGAGCTAGTGGAACGATTGAGGGAGTGGGAAGTCCGGGTAACGCCGCAACGTCTCGCCATCGCCGAGGCGGTACTCAACTCCACCGACCATCCATCCGTGCAACAGATTTTCGAGCGAGTGCGAGACCATTTCCCGTCCATGACGCTGGCCACCATTTACTCGACGCTGGGCGTTCTGCAAAGGAGCGGCCTGATACAGGAACTGCCCTTCCAGAAGATGTCCCGGTACGAAGCAAACATGGAACCCCACGTCAATCTGGTCTGCATCCAATGCGAGACCGTCATCGACACCGACACCGGACAGGACGCGGTCCTTCGCCTTAGAAATCGTATCTCCAAGGAGTCCCAATTCGAAGTCGCTTGGCAGCGGGTGGACTTCTACGGGTGGTGCCCCAGTTGCGCCGCCGCCAAACGAGCCGCCCAGACCGCATAGCCGTTAGCGAACGACTCCGGCCTCCCCAAAACTCGCGGCCCGGCCGGCTGAAAGCTGAGCGCTGATAGCTAAGATGATTACCGGCGTTGTAGGAATAACCCTCTGGACCGATGACCTGGAGCGGATGTTCCGCTTCTACCACGACCTGCTGCAACTGCCTCTTCATTCCCGCCACGAAGACTTCATCGCCTTCCAGTTGGGAGACATCCGCTTCAACATCGGCCTGCACGGAGAAGTGGAAGGAGCATCCCGCGACCCTTACCGGGTGATGCCCCACCTAGGCGTTCAGGACATCCATGCCATCTGTCAGCGCCTGGCAGACCAAGCCGTAGAGTTCATCCGCCCCCCGGAGATGGAACACTGGGGAGGCTGGATCGCCACCCTAAAAGACCCTGACGGGAATATTTTGCAGTTGCTGCAGTTGCCGTAAGCGGGAACACCTGCCAAGCAACCGGCTTCACAGCGGCGCAAATACAGGCCTCCCCCGACTGAACTCAAAGTGAACCCGCGTCACTCCCCGGCAAGGCCTTGGAACACTTGAGCTAAGCCCAACTTGTCCAATACGCCGGAAGCAACATCGATCATTGTTTCGTAGAGCCGACCTTCCGGGTCTTGGGTAGAAATACCGTTGATCTCCAGGAAAACCAGAGCAGATGCGAGCGCGGTTCGTTTGTTGCCATCGGTGAATGCATGATTCCGGCTCACGTGGAAGGCATAGGCTGCCGCCATTTCATACAAGTCGCGGTGCAGCCATTCACCGTCGAACGAAGCTTGTGGCATAGCGATCGCCGACTGCAAGAGTCCCAGATCCCGGATACCGGCCGGACCCCCGTACCGTTCTATCTGGTCGACATGAATCCGGACAACATCGGCCAACTGCAAGAACCGGGGCTCCACCGGCTAATCGGCCAGCTTCTTCAGCGTCTTTTCATGACGAGCGTTAACCTTCTCCAGCGCCTTGGCTACCAGGTCAGGTTGGCTATCGTCGCGGACCGGCGAGATTATCAAGTTCTCCCCGTCAGTCACTATTTCCAACGGGGTATTCATGTCGATGTTCAGAATCTCCAACAGCGCTTTGTCGATAATCAAGGCGGCGCTGTTGCCGTGGGCCGTGAGGGTTTTTATCATGGCTTACTCGCCTGTATATACAATGTATATCCATTATATCACAACATCAGCACCGCTGATGCGATGCTGCGGCTATGATACGTAAAAGAATTTTGTACTTCGTGCACCCTAGGCCGTGGATGACATACTAGGTTGCAGTGAGGGCGGCCCGAAGACGGGCTGCTCCATCGGCTTTTAAGACAGTTTTGATCTCACCTATACGTCGAGATCGTCGATCAACAGCATATGCTGATTGGCGTCGCACGCAATGAAGCGCTCCAAAGATTCCTCTGATAGGCCTTCGTTTAGTAATGCGGAACGAACTATGCCCGCCTCTCCTGCGATAAGAGCGAGAGTTCGATAAAATCCCGACAGTGAAATATGCCCCCATAAGTACTGAGACTCGGACAGGCAAATATAAGGGAAGTTCATAGGAATCACGCAGTGGGTAATGTCGCAACGATTGTCGCGCTGCATCGAGGCTGTTAACCGAGGTCGTTTCTGGTGTACAGGTAAGTCTTGACCGATGGCCATTCCTAGGCATTGGACTGCCAATTGTATCTCTCGGACAGTCCCGCCAAACAACGAACGCGTAAGCTCATGGTCTTCGCCGCCATTCTTACAATTCATTACGCCAAAGTAGAAATCTGCTACTCCCGGAAACACTACTCTTCGATCATCAAGCATCTTG
>CAZGQK010000051.1:3070-4338 GCA_964527645.1 uncultured Legionellales bacterium
CATCAAGCATCTTGTAGTACGAACGGTCGGGGAAGAAAGAGTCGTAGGACAAAGACCCACCAAATAGGCGTACAAATCGGAACGAAAATCGACCATCTGGATTGTGAGAGCCATTCCTAACGCTATAATACGCGAGGTCACGACGCTGATCGCGGTCCGGGCGGTAGCCCAAATAGCAGTAAAGTTCACCATGATGGTCTACCGCGAGATTACATGACTGCCACTCCTCAAGGGAGATATCACTGCCACGAACATAGCCGGATGGCGGCCCCTCTGGCTGTTGTGCGTAACGGCTCATCCTGCGCCTCCCCCAGCATCCGGCTGTTGTTTTGTATTCTGATTTGGCTTCGCCTTTGCACCGCAAAGGGCCCAACCGGTGGCCGGGCTGACTCTCTACGACTCTCGACGGCTTTCCCGAATGAATCCGACAATCTCATCTGTGGTCACGCCCAGATCCATACCATTGATATCAAGAGGAGACCCATTCGTAGGCTCCGGCCGGATGACAAACATCCGCCCATCTTTGCGGCGAATCCCAACCGCTCCTTCCTTATGGGCTTCTTCGAGGACGGAAGCAAGACTCTGCCTTGCCTCAGAATAGGTGTAGACCTTCATCGGCTCACCTCCAGTACATCTGCCCCTGCTGATTTTGCCGCCGTTACCAACCCTCGGTCTAGGCTGATAATCGCGCACCTCTGATTTAAGGCGCAGGTAATAACGTAGGCATCATAGGCATAGATTCCCAAGCGGTCAGCCAACTCCACCGCCTGGACCAGATCCACATCTACGAACCGCACGGGAATCTCCCGGTACGCTTGAATGGCATGTTGCGCCTGCGACAATGTAATGCGTCCCCGCCTCAGCATCGCCGAAAACGCGTTTCCAATCTCCCAATGACACGATGGAGGTGCTAGCAGGTCTGCGCCGGTCGTTTGCCGGATCAATCGATCCTTCTCCGGCTCATTCGCAATTACAGCTATGAGCACCGATGTATCCACAACGATGTCCATGGGTTTCCTCACGTAGACTATTGTACAGTTGTACAACCCTAATTTGCGGTTTTCTACAATATCAACATCGCATCCCCAAAGCTGTAGAACCTGTACCGCTCGCGAATGGCGACTTGGTAGGTTCCCAATAATGTTTCCCGGTTGGCGAAGGCCGATACCAGCATCAGGAGGGTGGAGCGGGGCAGGTGGAAGTTGGTCACCATGGCGTCCACCATGCGGAACCGGTGGCCCGGCACGATGAATAGATCGGCCTGGCCC
>CAZGQK010000052.1:0-1376 GCA_964527645.1 uncultured Legionellales bacterium
CACCGAGCCCATGGTTCAGGTTATTCGGAAACATGTCTGGCAGACCCATCTCCTTGGTTTCTCCAAGCAGAGTTTTCTGCTGGAGTTTACTCTGCATTGTGCGAACGACTTGCGTGCGAAATGTGTCACCTGTTTCGGGTGCAGGGTCTTGGAAGTTCTCACCGAACTCTCCAGCAGTGTTGGTCCGAATGAACCACAACCCCCCCCCACGCCGTTATGGGGCAAGGACGACATACACTGCTCTTCACTGTCGTGAGGGTTTTCTCCGCGACCTCTTCGATTTGAGAGGCAGAGAGTTTGGGCCGTCTCCCTTGGGGGATATCCTTGCATACTCCCCCATAATAATTTTGCATTTTACCTGACTCGGTGGAGTATTTGGCGGGGTATTCCCTTCTCTCGTTTGTTGCTCTTTGTATAGAATGCGCCCGTCGGGTCAATTCTCTCCCGGTAACGGTTGTGCAGCGATTCGCTGTAGTGTGACTTGCCATAGCCATAGCTTCTCAGTGTTTCGGCCGCCTTTCGGCCGCCGGCTAACTGTTCCTTCGCTGCATTCTGGTAAATTGCATTCATGTTTTCTCACACGTCACCTTTCGAAAGATATCCCCACTGGGAAATGTCACGTTAGTATTCTCTCTGGACCTTTGGAATTTTGGTAGCTCAACTTGGTGCACGGGTTGCAACCTTCCCCAACGCACCGGTGACTTTCGTGTAGCCGTGGGAACCCCAGAGCAGTACAAGGTTAGTTGCGATTTTGCGGGAAGGAAACACCATTTACAATAGAGACATGGTGGTGTGCCGTGACGACGCAAGGAGGTTTTACTAGCCCAGGGTCATTTGAAGTTGCGAGGGCGCAATCATTAAAACGTTTATTTCGCTTCCAAAGTCCCTTTCCTTCATTTACAAACGAATTTAACTGTTACCTACGTTACCTACGTTCCTAGTTCAGGCGCCAGTTTATGCGCATACAGTTCACTTTTTAAGAGTAAACAATGTTTGTTACTCAAGATATCGGTGCATGTTTTGTTGTTGTCTCGAGACTGCACAGCTTGTGTTCGTAACCTTGCTCATGCCACGCTTAATTACGCGCAGACCGGTATGTTTGTTACTCAAGATATCGGTGCATGTAACGTTACGCTTCTCGGAATAGTCGTACATAATTGCGCGCAAGGGTCCCGTTTACAGTCACCTCCTGACCCATTACCAAAAACATGCGAGTCGTGCAACCGTTTCGACTGCATGCT
This sequence comes from uncultured Legionellales bacterium, assembly GCA_964527645.1. Taxonomy (GTDB): domain Bacteria; phylum Pseudomonadota; class Gammaproteobacteria; order CAZGQK01; family CAZGQK01; genus CAZGQK01. The sequence goes on from CAZGQK010000052.1 coordinate 1,242, forward strand.
TGCACCTACTGCGGAAAAGCCGCCGTCTTTTCCGGTAATACAGGGTCCATAAAATCAGTACCCCCACACGGTTAGCCCCAACCCCCCCCCCCCCCCCCCCCCGCCCCCCCCCCCCCCCCCACAACAAAAAAACAA
>CAZGQK010000052.1:1386-4310 GCA_964527645.1 uncultured Legionellales bacterium
TTCGCGAACTACTGGTCCCATAAACCCAGACCCCCAAAATCGTTACCCCCTCCCCCCCCCCCCCCGCCGCAGAGCTACGACTCTGTAAAGCATATGAAAATCATGGTTTTAGACGTGACAACCGGCCATGGTCTTCGACCCTGGCCGGTTGTTGAACTTTTAAACCATGGCTCCAAAGCCTTAACATGAGAGCAATTCAATAAAAAGATTTGCTCCCATGTTATGGAACCGGATCTTAACATTTTTAGCAAAAGACAGTTAATACGGTTTCACAATACACGAAAGTGTGTGCACCCACAAGTTCCAGTTTGAGTGCCAACACTGTGGCAAACTCGAGCGCGATGCGACTGCCCTGAAACGGCACAAACACAACGCCCACAGAGAGGGACCTGATGCGAAAAGCCAAAGCCCCAAGAAGCACTTTGCCCAAATCGAGAAGCACAAGTGCCCGAAAGATAAAGATGATCGTGTTAGGGAGCATTCACAAAACACATCGCGCTGAACTCCCCGCCGTAACGCAACCGAATCCGGTTGTCGCCTTCAACTTCGGGACGGAACCGATGAACTTAAACTTATTTGCTCTAATTTTTACATGAAATCCCCCCCTCCCCGTACGTAATTTGTGAATGTTCCCTACTCCACGTCGGAACCGTCCCGACAGAAAGAAGAAGTGGGACATCTTGGCCGAGTACTACCTCTATGTACCAGAAGAAATGACCCTGTTTGAATTCTGCGACAAAGCGAAAGTGACGCCGACCAACATAGCTCACTGGATAGAAGAGGATGATAAGCGCGTTGAAGCTGAAGAGAGATATGAAGAAGCTTCTCCAGAGGAACGTCTACGTCTTCAGCTTGTCAAACCACCCAAACCTGACACCAAGACCCATCAACCCATATCCTTCAGTCCCCATGTGCACAGGCTCACGATTTTGCATAAAGGAGGGAACTGAAGGATATGGGTTGATGCCAAAGCCTTTCGCAAGGTGAAGCTTACCGATGAGATGGTAGTCGAGCTCCGAAAGACGATCTTCATGACAAGAGGTCCTGCTGCCAAACGTAAGGAGGGGAAGACGCAACATCCTCTGTACAAGGAGAATCCCGAATGGCAGGATAGTGGGCACCGGACGTTTCTGCGGTTGCCTGAGCTGACGGGGCGGATTTGGCTCCATTTCAAAGAGTACTTCGCGGCCGAAGCGGAAGCGGGACGGGAGGTCACTCTCAACCAGCTGTACCACAGGGTGAGGCGTTGGTGCAAACGCCACGACATTGTGTATAGGATGGCTAATGAAACGAAGGAGGCAGACAAGGAACTAATCGCGAGGCGATGCTTGGGGACACTGCTCCAAGTGCACGAGGTGATGACAAGACACGGCTTTGGCCCCGAAGCTGTTTGCAACCTAGACGAGACGGGTTTAAGGCTGTTTGCGCTGGAGGTGCAAACCCTGCACTACAAGGGCGAAGGCTCCGTGCCGGTCGATTCGGAACTCAGAAATAAGTTGACCCTATCGTGTCCCGTTCTCTGGTACGGGAGTGGGTGGATGGACATAGTAGTCGTCTGGTACAAACCCAAGAGCACACTCAAAACGTATCAGTGGTCGAAGGAGGGCGACATTTGGTTCCTCGAGACGCCTTCCTCCAAGAACACCACCAAGAAAACGTACTGCGAAATCATCCGCCACTTCCGTTCGATGAATCCTGAACAATCGTTCAGAGAGTTCACTGATGATGTGGCCGGTGGCCACGGTGGACTGAATCCCGATCACATGGTGAAGCAGTTCACCCCGTCCGCAAACAGAACGCGCGTTCAGGGTCTTTGTACTCCGTTCCTTAATGCTGCAGATCAGGTGTGGACAAATAAGCAGCTCAAGACTGATATCCGAGACCGACTGAGGATTGACCACATCGAAACTCTATTGAACGGAGACCCGTTGAGTTACCACAAGGGTTTAACAAAGGCGTGTCGGAAGTACATCGGCGAGCTCCTAACAGAAATCAAGACGCTCTGGAACACCTCTGACGCACGCAAAGAGGGGATCAGAAAAGCATTCCGACAAACGATATGCACCTTGCAGAGCGGGGAGTGTATTTCCAGGTTGGCGAAACTGTTGGCCGAAGCTGAGGAGAAGGGTTGGACGCCTATCTACAATCCTTACGGCTCCGATCCTTCGCATCCAATCGAATGTCCCCATGGGTGCGAGATGAGATTTAAAGATGAGAAAGCATTCGCACGCCATACGGAAGCCGACTGCTGGCCGCGAAGACCCCATTTCCAGCCACCAAAGCTACCGAACCAGGATCCAAACGAAGCGCCGAAGGGGATCTTGTTCTGTTCCAACCAGAAATGGGCCGTAGTTGTCGACAAGGATGTCGCGTACAGGCTCGACACAAACACGCGCTTGCCACCGGGGTTCTGGAAATTGGCGGAGTGGAGTGACCCGACGTTCTACCAGGAGCAACTCGAAGGCAACGACTTCCTCTACAACTCTTACGCGGAACAGATCGGACTGGCCCGCAAAACGCACCAGCACGAGCTGGACCTCATAGAGCAGGAGAAAGTTATGCTGAAAAAGAGGGAACGGCAACTGAAGAACAGAGCGCGCTAAGTGAGTCTGTTCTGTTTTTGGAATCATTTCAGAATTTCACAGAGCATGAATATGACCGGTTTCATCAGAAACCAACAAGACTCTCTCACGTCGCCAAAAAAAGAGCCGAAAATCCCGATTGGCAGCCCAAAAGAAAGCGTACCAAGCATTTCGAACCCCCAAACGTGACAGTTTGGGTGAGTATTCTACCTTGCTTGGTAAGGCGCTTCCCGAGCAACCTCCTGCCAAAAGGAGAAGAACACAGTGAGTTGCAGTTGAATTGGAACCGGTGAGTGAAACAATGGCCCGTATTAATCCTTCTGACATTAGCCACTTAACTAG
>CAZGQK010000053.1:0-4277 GCA_964527645.1 uncultured Legionellales bacterium
AAATAAATCCAATTGTAAGTATAAAAAGAAAAATCATCATTGACCAAAATCCTAATAATCCAATTTTTCCTAAGGAAATGGCCCAAGGAAATAGAAAGGCTATTTCTAAATCAAATATAATAAAGAGAATTGCCACTAGATAAAATCTTACATCAAATTCCATTCTTGAGTCTCCAAAAGCCTCGAAACCACTTTCAAATGCTGACAATTTTTCAGGATCTGGTTTTTTTGGTGATAGCAAAAAATTTAAAAAAATAAAACCAACACTTAGTCCCATGGCTATAAATAGGAAAATTATTATTGAAAAATAGTTTTGTAAAAATTCACTTAGCATGATTTGTTCATTATAATACTTTTTTCAATTGATGAAGGATTTAAAAGTCACAGTATTGCTGAATTTTTTAATCATACTAGAAAGATGTGGCGGGAGTGAAGGGACTCGAACCCTCGACCTATCGCGTGACAGGCGATCGCTCTAACCAACTGAGCTACACCCCCACAAATGGTGGGCGGTAAAGGACTCGAACCTATGACCCCCTCGGTGTAAACGAGATGCTCTACCAACTGAGCTAACCGCCCTAAAAACAAAGGCTACTTTTATAATACACCTTTATGAAAGTAAAATATTATATAACGATTAAGTAATAAACAATTAACTATTTATTCTTTTCCAGGCTAATTCTTCAATAATTTTGTCTGTTGATAAACTACTTTTTTGCGACTCTTCCAACAAAGCCATGACTTTATCGCTAATATTATTTAATTGATTATCTAAAGTATTTTCAGAATTATTTATTTCACAAGAAATTGCAATAACACCACCAGAATTAACAAGGTAATCTGGCGCATAAAAGATTTTTTTCTTTTTCAACCATATCGCGGTTTCCGGCTTATCTAGTTGATTATTAGCTGCTCCAACTATGGCTTTACATTTTAGTTTTTTTTTGGTTTCAAAATTAATTGTTCCACCTAAGGCACAAGGAGAAATAATATCACATTCTTTTTCAAAAATTAAATTTATGTCAGTTTCAGTAAAAAATATTTTTTCTTGCTTCAGTCGATCAATCGCATCTTTACCAATATTTGAAACAATTAATTTTGATCTTTTATCAAATAAAAGTTTTGCTAACTTGCTTCCAACTTTACCTACGCCGCTTATGGCAATAGTAGCTTCTTTAATTTCTTTATGAGTTAAAAAATTATAAGTGGTATTTATTGCATTGAAAATTCCTTTAGCAGTAGGGCCGGATGTTTCTATCTTAATGCCACTGACATATTTTGTTGTTTTGTTTATTGAAATCAGATTCTCCATAGATGTCCCCACGTCTCCTGCTGTAATATACGTGTTATTTAATTTATTCACTAACTCACCGTAAGATTCATAAAGTCCGGATGTTTTTTTTATTCCCTTTAAATTTATAACTGCTTTTCCTCCACCAAAATTAATTCCGCATACACTATTCTTTAAACTCATGGCCTTTGAAAGGCGAAGCGCATCGTTTAAGTGATCATCAAAACTATTATATGACCAACTTCTAACTCCTCCTAAAGCTGGTCCCATTTTTGTATTATGGATTGCTATAATGACATCTAACTTACTAAAAACATTCGTTCCATGAATAACTCTTTCATAATTAGATATTGGTATTTCTCTTATTTTTAAACTCATGAATTTAAATTATTTTTTATAATAATTTAATGTGCGCTTACAGGAGGTGTGTCATCTTTACCTGTTTTTGATAAAGTTTCTACCTCAACCCAATCAATTGGTTTTAGTTCTTTTGTTAGGGCAAGTTTTAGAACGGTATCAATAGATGAAACACATATTATTTCAATATCTTCTTTAACTTTTAATGGAATTTCTTCCAAATCCTTTTTGTTATCATTGGGGATTAATACCTTTTTAATTCCAGCCCTATGAGCTGCAAGTAATTTCTCTTTTAAACCTCCTATAGGTAATATTTGACCAGTCAACGTAACTTCTCCTGTCATTGCAACCTCTCTTCTTATTGGAATTCCAGTAATTGAAGATACAATTGATGTCACCATTCCAATGCCTGCTGATGGTCCATCTTTTGGAGTAGCACCTTCGGGTACATGTATGTGAAAATCTTTTTTTTCAAACAAAGGAGGAATAATACCATAATCAATACTTCTTGATCTAACATAGGACTTCGCTGCCTTAACGGACTCCTGCATAACATCTCCGAGCTTACCTGTAATTTGCATTTTACCCTTTCCAGGCATATGAACAGTTTCAATTTTTAAAATTTCTCCCCCATATTCTGTCCAAGCTAAACCAGTTGCTACGCCAACTTTATCGCTAGTTTCAAGTTCGCCAAATTTAAATTTCTTAACCCCTAAAAAACTAGATAAATTCTTTTCATCAATAATAACTTTTGTTTCTTCTCCTTTTATAATTTTTTTAACAGTTTTTCTTGCAAGTTTTGAAATCTCTCTTTCCAAATTTCTAACACCAGATTCTTTAGTATAGCTTCTAATTATTTCTTGAATTGTGTTCTTTCCTAAATCCCATTCTTCTTCCTTTACTCCATTGTTTTTAATCTGTTTTGGAAGTAGATACTTGTTTGCAATATTTATTTTCTCATCCTCGGTATAGCCTGGAATTCTGATTACTTCTAATCGATCTAAAAGAGGAGGTAAAATATTTAATGTGTTTGCAGTAGTTACAAACATCACATCTGAAAGATCGAAATCAACTTCTAAGTAATGATCATTAAAAGTTGCGTTTTGTTCAGGATCTAATGCTTCTAGTAATGCTGAAGAAGGGTCTCCTCTGTAATCTACTCCTACTTTATCGATTTCGTCTAAAAGAAAAAGTGGATTTTTAGTACCAGCTTTTTTCATTTGTTGCACAATTTTTCCCGGTAAGGATCCTATGTAAGTTCTTCTATGTCCCCTAATTTCAGCTTCATCTCTAATTCCGCCTAAAGACATTCTTATAAATTTTCTTCCAGTGGCTCTAGCAATTGATTTTCCAAGTGACGTTTTTCCAACTCCAGGCGGTCCCACTAAACACAAAATGGGTCCCTTAATTTTGTCTATTCTTTTTTGAACTGCTAAATATTCAATAATTCTTTCTTTAACCTTATCTAAACCATAATGATCTTCATCCAGAATTTTAGTAGCTTTATTCAAATCATTTAAGACCTTATCTTTTTTGTGCCATGGCAAATCAATCATCCAGTCTAAGTAATTTCTTACTACCGTAGCCTCGGCTGACATTGGACTCATCGATCTTAATTTTTTAAGTTCACTCATACACTTTTTTGTTACCTCTTTGGGCATTTTTGCTTTAGTAATTGCTTTATGAAGATTCGTTCCCTCGTCTTTACCTTCTTCTATTTCGCCAAGTTCCTTTTGAATAGCTTTTAATTGCTCATTCAAATAGTATTCTCTTTGTGTCTTCTCCATTTGGTTTTTTACTCGCCCTCTAATCCGTTTTTCAACTCCAATAATACTCGCTTCATTCTCTAAAATTTCAATAATTGTTTCAATTCTTTTCTTAACATCAAAAATTTCAAACAATTTCTGCTTTTCAGAAAGTACTAAATTTAGATGAGAAGAAATATTGTCTGCGATCTGAGATGGACCTTTTAAACTTTTTAAATTATTTATAGTTTCTGTAGAAATTTTTTTATTAATTAAATTTAGTTTTTCTAATCTTCTAACCGCTGTAACTGCCAAAGGATATAGGTCTTCTTTGTCAGGTAAAATTTCCTCAACATATGATATCTTGCATTTTATAAACTTACCATCGTCTTTGAAATCTAATATTTTAATTCTTTTTTTACCTTCAGCCAAAACTTTTACAGTTCCGTCTGGCAATTGAAGTAATTGAAGAATTGAGCATTCGCAACCATATGAGAAAATATCATTTTTAGAAGGATCATCTATTTCTGAATTTTTTTGCGTTATCAATATAATTTTTTTATTAGTTTTCATTACCTCGTTCAAAGCGTTAATTGATTTATCCCTGCCTACAAATAACGGAACAAGCATGTTTGGAAAAACTACAACATCCCTTAGAGGTAAAAGTGGAGTTGAATTCTCGTTTTGCATACTATAAATATGGTTATAAATAAGAATATTGCAACAGGTATTTTATGCCGCTGATGTCTTCTCGGCTTTGTTTTTGTTCTTTGAATAAACAATTATAGGTTCACTTTTGCCATTTACCGTACTTTCTTCAATAATAACCTCTTCAACATTATCTTGACTTGGTAAATCAAACATTGTTTTTAGGAGAAGAGATT
>CAZGQK010000054.1:0-3965 GCA_964527645.1 uncultured Legionellales bacterium
AACAAATGGAAAAAGAGAAAAATAAAAAAAATTAATTTAAAAATTCCATTATTTTATCCAATGTTTTTCTTAAGGCTTGTTTTGTCTTGTTCTTAGGTCCATTATTATTTATCACAAAATCTGCATATTTTATTTTCTTATCAGATATTTGATTAGATACAATTTTTTTCAACAATTCCGGTGTCATATTTTTTCTTTTCATAACTCTCTTGTATTGAATTTTTCTACTTACATTCATTACAATAATATAATTATAATTTTTTTTACTTTTTTGTTCAAAAATTATTGGTATTTCCATAATAATTATTTTTTTATTTTTATTTTTATTTAAAAAAAAATTTTTTTTCTTTTTTACTAAAGGATGTATGAGTTTTTCTAAACTTCTTAATTTTTTTCTATCACTAAAAACTATCGAGGCTAATTTGTTTTTATTTATTTTTTTTTTAGAAAATGATTCTGGAAATTTTTTATAGATTTTATCTTTTATAATCTTGCTTTTAAAAATTTTTTTTACTTCATCATCAGCAGAAAATATTGTAATTTTTTTTGATTTAAAGAAATTTAAAGCAAATGTTTTCCCACTTCCAATTATCCCTGTAAGTCCGATAAGAATCATTTAATTTCTTTCTCTAGAATTTTTTTTAATTTATTAGTTATTTTTGGTTTTTTATTTAGCCAATAATAAAATGACCTTTGTGCTTGGTATATCAACATATCTAAACCATTTATACTTTTTATACCCTTTTTTTTTGATTCCTTTATTAATTTAGTTTCCAATGGATTATATATTAGATCAAATACTGCAGCATTTATTCTTAAATCTTTAATATCTATATTTAGATTAGGAAAATTTTTCATTCCCATTGGTGTGGTATTTATTAAAAGATCTGTTTGCTTTATATTGTTTTTAGTTTTTTTTAAATCTTTACAACTTATTTTTGTTTTTAAATTATTTGAAAACCTTTTTAAAAAATCTTTTTTTATTATTTCTGCATTTTTCTTTGTTCTATTATATAAAATAATTTTTTTATATTTCATTTGGATTAAAACATATAAAACTGCTCTTGCTGCCCCTCCGCTTCCTATAATCATTGCCATTTTTCTTTTTTTGTTTTTAACTAAATCCAAAATAGATTTTTTAAAACCATATACATCAGTATTTTTTCCTTCAATATATCCATTTTTTGAAAATATTAAAACATTAGCTGCACCTGTAATATCTACAATTTTATCCTTCTTATTTATATGTTTCAACGCTTCTTCTTTAAGCGGTATTGTTAAATTTAACCCCTTATATCCATTTTTATATAATTTTTTGATAGTTTTTTTTAAATTTTGTACTGGTGTTTTTATAGCTTCATATTTTCCATTAATATTTAATTCTTTTAACCAATAGTTATGCATTTTAGGAGATAAAGTGTGTTTTATTGGATATCCTAATATAGCAATTTTATATATTTTCAAATTAATACCCTTTTTTTTTGTAGAAATCCTAATAAAGGCAACAAAGGTAACCCTAATATTGTAAAATAACTTCCATTAATTTTTTCAAAAAGAGTTATTCCTTCATCTTCAATTTGATAAAGCCCCGATGTTTGTATTTTTATTAATTTTAGTTTATTTATATATTTCATAATTTCTGTTTTTGTTAATTTCCTTATTTTTAGCTTAGCTTCATCATTACAACTCCAGATTCTTTTTCCATTTTTAGAAACACAAAGGCTTGAATAAATTTTATGTTCTTTACCATTTAATATATTTAATAATTTTTTGGCTGCTTTCTTTGTTTTTGGTTTTGATAAAATTTTTTTTTTGTAAATCAAACAAGTATCAACACCAAGCACAAGATATGCCGGGTACTTTAAAGATGTTATAATTGATTTTTGTCTGGCTAGCTTTTGACAAATTTTTTCCGGTTTTTTAATCTTTATTAATTTTTTTTTTTCCTCTTCCTCGTTAATTAAAGGTGGTTTGTGTATAAATTTAATTCCAGTACTAACTAATATTTTTTTTCTTGTTGGGCTGGTTGAGGCTAATAATATTTTATTCATAGTTTTTGTTGTTAAGTTTGTTAATAAATTGTGGCTTTTTGTGTGTTATAAACTTATGTAACAATATTTAATTTTTTTTTGGGAAAAAGTTCTTTTTATTAACATTATTTTAACATGTAAGTATCTTTTTGCACATACGCTAAATTTGTATATAAATATTATTATACATATTGTTAATATTTTTTATGTACCTGGTTCTAAGTATAAATAGTAATTTAATAAATTTTATATACAAAATACTAACATCCTTTTTTTATTGTTTATATAATCTTAACAATTTTTTATCACCGATATAGACTCGACAACAACAACAACAACCTTAAGTATATAATAGTAGTAGTAGTAATTAATAAATGAATTTAATAAAAACACTAAAAAGAAAAAAAGTAAAAAAAGTTCCTATATGGATAATGAGACAAGCAGGAAGATATTTACCAGAGTTTAGAAAATTAAAAAAAAAATCACGAGGTTTTATAAATATGATATATACCCCAAAAATTGCTTCTGATATAACCCTTCAACCTATTAAAAGGTTTGGGTTTGATGCTGCAATTATTTTTTCAGACATTCTTGTTGTCCCAGACTCTTTGGGCCAAAAATTATCATATGAGGAAAACAGTGGGCCGAAGCTTGAAAAGATGTCTATTGATCAAATGATTAAAAATTTTTCGATTGATAAAGAAAACGAAAAATTAAAATTAGTTTATAAAGCAATAAAGGAAACGAAGAAAAAAATAAATAAACAAACTAGCTTAATAGGCTTTGTTGGCGCCCCTCTTACTCTAAGTTTTTTCATGTTTGATAGTGATAGAGAAAAGAAATATGCTCAAATTCTTACTTTTTTTAAAAAAAACAAAAATAAAACTGCTAAACTTTTTAGTTTATTAGAAAAAGCAATAGCAAAACATGCAATCGGTCAATTAAAAGCGGGGGCACAGGTTATACAAATATTTGATTCCTGGGCAAGTATTGCAAAGGAGAAAGATTTACAATTTTTTTCTATAGATCCAATAAAAAGAATTTGTAATTTAATTAAAAATAAAAAACCAAAGGCCAGCATCATTGTTTTCCCGCGAAATGTTGGACAAAATTATACAAAGTATATATACAAGCATATAGATTGTATTAGTGTAGGCGAGGATATTAGAATAGAAGAAATAAAAGAAATACAAAAAAAAAAAGTAATACAGGGGGGTTTATCACCCGAAGTTCTTTATTATGGAGGAAAGAAATTAGAAAAGGAGGTGGAGAAAATTCTAAATAAATTTTCAAACCATCCTTTTATTTTTAATTTATCCAATGGAATAATGCCTGGCACGCCTGTAAAAAACGTGCGAAAACTTGTTAAAATCATCAGAAATTATAAAAATGAAGTATGATGGCGAAAAAGACTATAAACACAGTTCAAATGAAAATCTAGGGATACTGATTACAAATTTAGGAACGCCAGAAAAACCAACAAAAAAAAAGTTACAAAGCTTTCTTAAAGAATTTCTTTCAGATCCAAGGGTTATAGAAGTACCCAAACTTATATGGCAGATAATTTTAAGATTAATAATATTAAATTTAAGACCTCAAAAAGTTGCAAAACTATATAAATCTATATGGAAAAAAGAAGGAGGGCCGCTTCTAGTAATGTTAGAAAAACAAAAAAGAGGAATCAAAAAAATTTTACAAAAAAAACTAAAAAATGTAAAAGTTGAAATAGGAATGAGATACGGAAATCCAAACATAAAATTTGGGCTAGAAAAACTTAGAAAACAAAGGTGCCGAAGAATATTGGTTTTACCTCTATATCCTCAATACTGTGCGTCTACAACAGGCAGTACTTTTGATAAAGTAACAGAAGTATTAAGAAGATGGAGGTGGATTCCTGAAATTAGGTTTGTAAATAATTATTTTGAAAATCCTTTA
>CAZGQK010000055.1:0-1731 GCA_964527645.1 uncultured Legionellales bacterium
TAGGAATAACTCAAAGAACATTTGCTTGGGCATTGCAAGAGCAGGCAATGTAATAGGTGGAGGTGACTGGGGTAAGGATAGAATAGTTCCCGATTGCATAAGATCGTGGTCAAAGAGAGAAGTGGTGCAGATACGCAACCCAAACTCCACCAGACCATGGCAACATGTTTTCGAGCCGCTGAGTGGATATATTACGTTAGCGATGGAATTGTCTAAAAATTATGAGTTGAATGGTGAGGCTTTTAATTTTGGTCCCTCGGCAAATCAAAATCATACTGTTGACGATTTGATAGAGGAAATGAAGAAACATTGGACAAATGTAAAGTGGGAAAATCGAGACCACAACAGAGCCATTTTTCATGAAGCATCTTTGCTTAAACTAAATTGCGATAAGGCATTGTTTTATTTGAACTGGATTCCTACACTAGATTTTGAAGATACAGTCCATATGACAGTTGAGTGGTATAAGAAATTTTATCAAGACCAAACGAAAAGTATGTCTGAATTCTCTAACAATCAAATTGATCGATATATGGATATAGCGATAACAAAAAAAGCTCAATGGATAACAGAATAATTGATGGAGTTGGTATCACTTCTCTTAAGATAATCGCCTCCCCAGGTGGACATGTTCTTCATGGTTTGAAAGCAACTGAGAATGATTTTAATGGATTTGGTGAAGCATATTTCTCAATTGTTGAATATGGTTCAATTAAGGCTTGGAGAAGGCATAATAAAATGACACTAAATTTAGTAGTCCCCGTCGGACGTATACATTTTGCAATATATGATGATAGAGATGATTCTGGGACAAAGGGTTGCTTTCAATCTATTGAAATGTCACAAAACAATTATAAAAGGTTATACATACCTCCTATGTTATGGTTAGGTTTCAAGGGATGCGATGAAGGATTGAATATGCTTCTAAATATTGCGAATATTCCACATGATCCTGATGAGTCTGATCACATTAATCAAGATCAATTAACTTACGATTGGGGATAGCATTGTGAAAGTTGTAATTTTAGCAGGTGGATTTGGTTCACGATTAAGCGAGGAAACTGATTTAAAGCCCAAACCAATGGTAGAGATTGGTGGATATCCGATTCTCTGGCATATCATGAAAATATATTCAGGTTATGGTTTCAATGATTTCATAATACTTTTAGGCTACAAGGGCTACTTAATAAAGGAGTATTTCTATAATTATTATTTGCATCAAAGCGATATGACCATTGATTTATCTAATAATAAGCTTGATATTCGTAACAGCAATACCGAGCCTTGGCAGGTCACTCTGCTGGATACCGGAGAAGCTACAATGACTGGAGGAAGAGTGAAAAGAGCATCCAGTTATATCAACAATGAACCTTTCTTGTTGAACTATGGTGATGGTTTATCAGATGTTGATGTTAATGAAACAATTAAATTCCATAAGGCCAAAAAAGGTTTAATCACCTTGACTGCAATCCAGCCACCTGGTAGGTATGGATCTCTTAATGTTTCTGAAGAAAGTTTAATCACAGAATTTATGGAAAAACCAAAGGGCGACGGCTCATGGATGAATGGTGGTTTTTTTGTCTGCCAACCTTCTGTTCTAGATTATATCAGTGATGATTCGACTGTTTTTGAACAAGAGCCTCTTTCAAATCTGGCCAAGGAAGGAAAATTATTCGCATACCAGCATGATGGTTTTTGGGCCTGTATGGATACATTAAGAGATAAGAGAAT
>CAZGQK010000055.1:1741-3849 GCA_964527645.1 uncultured Legionellales bacterium
ATCCCTTTTGAGTCATCACCATTAGAACAACTATGTAAAGAGGGTGAGTTAATGGCGTTTAAACATGATGGTTTTTGGAGTGCAGTTGATGTTTTACGTGATAAGTTGTTATTGAAAAATTTATGGGATCAAGATAAGGCACCCTGGAAAACTTGGTAAGTAATCAAGCAATTGGGCTATATGTATGATCTTAATTACCGGTGGTTCGGGATATTTGGGTGGTCGATTAGCTAAATATTTACTCCGTTTCCAAAGCAAGCGCATCGTTCTTTCAACAAAGAATAAAATTTATACTCCCCCTGAAATGTTATCTAATTGTGAGGTAAGATTTCTTAATGTAACTGATGAAGATAGCATCACTAATTCATTTTCAGGAGTTACCGATGTCATCCACCTTGCATCCATCAACGCACAGGATAGTGCCAAAAATCCAGAAGAAGCTAGGACAGTCAATTCAGAAGGTACCGGTAATTTAGTTGAAATTGCAAAAAGACACGATGTTAAAAGATTCATATACATATCAACTGCCCACATATATGGTTCACCATTGGAAGGATCTATCGATGAAACAACACAATCTAAAGCAACTCATCCTTATGCTACTTCTCACTTTGCAGCAGAGAAACATGTATTATCTTTATTAGAATCATCTTCCGTTACACCAACTATATTAAGATTATCAAATGCTGTGGGGGCGCCAATAAGCAAAGAAGCAAATTGTTGGATGCTGGTTATAAATGACCTTGTTTGTCAAGTGATAAGAAAAAATTCTATGACGTTTTCATCCAATAAGAATGTTAGGAGAGACTTTATTGCTATACAACAAGTTTGTATGGTTATAAACCATATACTAAATAGTAACGCTGATATATATAAAGGTGTTTATAATTTGGGGAGTGGATTATCAATTTCTTTAGGTGATATCGGACAACTCATTGCCGATAGAGCAAAAGAAATGTTAGAAATACAACCAAAAATATTCTTTGATAACAACCCTGATATGCAAGAGAAGGAATTGTATTTTTCCATAGAAAAAATTGAAAGAGAAGGAGTTAGAATTGATAATAATTTAGAGGCAGAAATTGACAATCTCTTAATTTTATCAAAGCAATGGTTTTCCTGAATATCAATATAACAATCCCAACTAATTCCAAAAAATGAATAGACAACCGTTAATCAGCATTGTAATGAACTGTTATAACGGTGAAAGTTACCTGGAAGAGGCCATTGAGAGCATAATGGTCCAAACATATACCCGTTGGGAAATTATCTTCTGGGATAATCAATCAAAAGATAGCTCTGCAGCGATTGCAAATAGCTTTTCTGACTCAAGGATCAATTACTATCTTGCTAAAAAGCATACCAATTTGGGGATGGCAAGGAATATGGCTCTTGATAAAACAAATGGAGACTGGATTGCTTTTCTCGATGTAGATGATTTATGGCAGAAGGATAAACTTGAGAAACAAGTTGCACTGATCAATGAGATCAATAGAAATATTGGCTTTGTATATGGAAGATGTGAAGTAATTTATAGCAACCAAAAAAAAACCCAGCAATGTTCTCAAACAAGGAAACCTATTGCCTAAGGGCTTTATTTTTGATGAATTAATTTTTGAGAATTTTGTACCGTTTGTTTCTGCTATTGTGAATAAAAAGAAATTCATGAATATGGGAGGCTTTCACAATGACTTACAACACTCAACGGATTATTATATGTTTCTGAAGCTTGCTGAGAAGTTTGAAGCTTATCCACTACAAGAAGCTTGTTGTAAATACAGAGTACACGATCATAATCTGACAAGTAGCTATAGAATTCAGGGTGAGTTAGAAAGCATTCAAATTGTTTCTTCCTTCTTACCGAGTCCAAATGTGGAAAAAGCAATCATTTATCACTATGCTGGCTTAGCTATAGCTTATCTCAGGGAAAAGGAAATTGTTTTATTCGTAAGATCTTTATTGAGACAAGGAGTTTTTATAAGATTTTTAAAAAGAGCGTTTGATGCCATAAGGAAGAGATAGATTTTTTGCTAGCTGTGTAAATAGTATAGAAATGATGAATAAAGAAAATATACTGAGTTCTTACGATGAATATGAAGCTCGTGTTG
>CAZGQK010000056.1:0-373 GCA_964527645.1 uncultured Legionellales bacterium
CGCCGGTATTGCCCCGGTGTCGCCGCCACCCGTTCCTTGAACGCCCGCTGGAAATGGCTCTGGTCGGTAAACCCCAATGTCTGTGCCACATCCGCTGGCGCCAGCCCGGCCCGTAGCAGGGCGCGGGCACGGTCTATGCGCTGGTCCAGCCCATAGGCGTGGGGCGTCAGGCCCAAATGGCGGCGAAAGCGGCGGATCAGCTGATAGCGGCTGAGGCCGTTGGCGGCGGCCAGATCGTCCAGCGGAATCGTCTGGTCGGCGTCACGCAATGCCCGGCGCGCGGCCTCCAGCTCTCCGGGTTCACCGGTTTGTTTCCCTTCCAGAGGTTCGCCGCGCCACCATTGCGCGCGCAGGAAACCGGTCAGGTGACGCT
>CAZGQK010000056.1:383-3606 GCA_964527645.1 uncultured Legionellales bacterium
CCTTGACCGCCGGCGAAGCAGCGGAGAACAGACATCGATTCAGCTTGCAGAAAGCGGCATAGGCCACCGGGTCCCGGCCCACCTCCACCCGTCGCGGCGGCATCTCCCCCAGAACCCGCCCGAGCCAGCGCGGATCCAGATAGAGCATCTGGTAACTCCAGTCTCCGCCGGCGGCCGGATTGCAGGCGTGCACCTGTTCATCGGGAATACTGATCAAGGTGCCAGGCAACAGAGCGCGGCCGACGCCGAGACTGGTGAAGCGGCTGCGCCCGCCGTCCACCACCCCGCTGGACCAGGTGCGAGGGCGGTGGGCGCGGGAGCAGGCGCGACTGCGCCAGTTTACGCTATTTGATCGCCACCGGGTTCACCGGCGCGCCGGTGCCGCCTTCCATCTTCAGCGGCGCCGCCACCAGCAGGAAGTCGTACTTGCCATCCTCGGCACTGTCCGCCGCCAGATCATCGAGCCACCAGATTTCCGAAAGCACCACGCCCAGATCGCGGATGAAAGCGCCGTGCAACGGAATGATCACGGTTTCCCCATCGATCTGCTGGGATACTTTCTCGGTGGCCAGGTTATCCGAGGCGATCATCGGAATTTCCATCTCATCCACCCAGTTCACCAGTTCCTTGCTGTAGCACAGACCCGGCTCGGTGTAGGCCTCCCACTTGGCATCCGGTTCCTCCTCCCAGAACCGGGCGATGGAGCCGGTGCGAATGACCAGGATGTCACGCTTGTTGACTTTCACCTTCTGGGCTTCGGCGGTGTCCTTGAGGTCTTCCAAGTCGATGCAGCTGCTCGGCGCCAGCCGATACGGGGCGTCCTTGTTCTTGTGTCGGCCCACATCCAGCAAGACGGCGCGGCCGACGATGCCTTTGTTGCCCAGTTGCGCCACGTCCGCGTGAGCATGGCCATGTACCGTGGTCTGATCGCTCTTGCCACCGTAAACCTGCTCGCCATACCAGGCGTGGGCGAGACTGTCCACGTGAGTGGTGCCCTGCAGGTAGATGAAGGCGGCGTCATCGGAGTACTTGATGCCGCCGGGCAACGGCTCCGCCTTGCCGGCGCTGTAGGCCGCCGCGTCGTTGGCCATGAAGTGTTGGGTGGCGATGCGTCCGGGGAACACCGGACCACTGCCGGATGTCATCGGAATCTGCAGGGTGAAGACACGCCCTTCGCTGACGGCTTTGAGTCCGGTGAGCACCGATTCGTCGGCAAGGTAGTTCAGCGCGCCGACCTGGTCGTCATCGCCCCATTTACTCCAGTTGCTGGGGGCATCCTTTTGCAATCTCTCCATGGCGGTTTCCGCCAGCAGCGGCGCCGCCGAGGCCAGCAGACAGCCGGCCAGCAAACAGCGCCATCCCGAACCAAGACCTGACATTGTTGTTTTCATACGTCTCTCCCGATTTGCTGTGTTATTTCGATTTATCTAAACACAACCGTTGGCACCACTGCATCCACGCGCATTTCAAGCGCCGTGCGGAGATCTCAGCGGGAGAGAGTCGGGAGGGGAATCAGTCCTGGCACTGGCGGCAATGGCCGTGGATTTCCACCGGCTGCATACCGACGACAAAATCCTGATGGGCCAGACTGCTGTTCAGTGCCTGCTTGAAGCGGCCTTCCATCGGCGCCTCGCGCACCGCGCCGCAGCGGTCACAGACCAGAAACAGGGTGCCGTCATGGCCGTGCTCACAGGCCAGGTGACCGCAGGCGAGGTAGCGGTTGGTGGAGGCCAGGCGGTGGGCCAGTCCGGCGGCCACCAGAAAGTCCAGCGCCCGATAAATGGTGGGGGGCTTGGCGCCGGGATGATGCCGGTTTTGCAGCGCACCCAGCAGATCATAGGCGCTGCGCGGCCCGTCCTGTTCCAGCAACAGCGCCATCACCTGACGCCGCTGCGGCGTCAGTCGCAGGCCTTGTTCAGCGCAGCGCTGCTCGGCGATGCGTAATTGCTTTTCCACGGTTTCCGTCATGCGGGCTCCAGAGAGCGGAATGCGAATCGCTCATTCTACATCAACCCCCGCCGCTTTTACCCCACCGGCGGCTCACCCCAGTCCGGGAACGGGTCCTCCAGGGTGCGCCAATGGTCTTGCCCGGCCAGCAGCTCATCATCATCGAGCAGGCAGGCATCAAGTGCGCGGCGGGCCTGCTCGGGGCTCAGATCCTGGCCGATGAACACCAGTTCCTGACGCATATCGCCGAACGGCTCCTCCCAGTTGGCGAGGATATTATCACGGTACTCCGGATCCTCCGGCCAGTGGCTTTGCGGCACCGCCTTCCAGAACAAACCGGCGGGACCGTGATGGGCAATACCGCCGGCCTGGCTCCAGCTGCCGGCCCACTGCGGGCGCGAGGCGAGCCAGAAAAAACCCTTGGAACGCAACAGCTTGCCCTGTTCCCAGTCACGATGGAGGAACTCGAAAAAGCGCTTGGGATGAAACGGCCGGCGCGCCTTGTAGGTGAAGCTGGCAATGCCATACTCCTCGGTTTCCGGCGTGTGCTCGCCGCGCATCTCCTTGAGCCAGCCCGGCGCCAGGCTGGCGCGCTCGAAATCGAAGCGGCCGGTATCCAGCACCCGGTCCAGATCGATCTGTCCCTGGCGGATCGGCACGATCTCCGCCTCCGGATTCAGCGCCCGCAGGGAAGCGACCACCTGCTTGAGTTCGTCCTCGTCGATCAGATCGGTCTTGCTGACCAGCAGCACATCACAGAATTCGATCTGATCCGCCAGCAAATCCGCCACATTGCGTTGATCCTCCTCGCCCAGGCTTTCCCCCACCTGTTGCAGCGAGCGGGCTTCGCGGTAGTCACGCAGGAAATTGGCGCCGTCCACCACCGTTACCAGGGTGTCCAGCCGCGCCACCGTGGAAAGGCTGGCGCCGCTTTCGTCCTCGAAGGTGAAGGTCTCCGCCACCGGCAACGGCTCGGAAATACCCGTGGACTCGATGACGAGGTAATCAAAACGCCCTTCCCCGGCCAGCCGCTGCGCCTCCACCAGCAGGTCCTCGCGGAGGGTGCAGCAAATACAGCCGTTGCTCATCGCCACCAGCTTTTCCTCGGCGCGGTTCAGGCTCACCTGCTCGTTGACCAGGCTGGCGTCGATGTTGATCTCACTCATGTCGTTGACGATCACCGCCACCCGGCGGCCGTCGCGATTATTGAGTATGTGGTTAAGCACCGTGGTCTTGCCGGCGCCCAGAAACCCGGACAGCACCGTGACCGGCAGAC
>CAZGQK010000057.1:0-1654 GCA_964527645.1 uncultured Legionellales bacterium
ACCACGCTTCGAAATAAACGCCTAAGCAAGCACCATCAGCAACTTCAAGAACGAGTTATAGAACTTAAACAGCTCGCGCTTCCTGAGTTTGATGCCCTTGTAAAAGTAGGTAAGATTAAAGGAGCTTGGGATGATAAAACGTGGGTGTATCGAAATAAAACCATTTACTTTACACGCCCCTACACAGAATCCGGCGAGTTGGTAACTAGCTCAACACCAGAAGAAAAAAAGATCCCAATAGAAGGTACATGGGCTGATGTGTATCGGCTATACATCCTACATAATATTAAAGGCCACAAAGGCGCTCCTAAATCCATCTCCCAACTGATGAATTACACAGCATGGTTAGGCGAATTTTATCACTATGAGACTTCATCATTACTCGCCCTTAATCAAGATAAATTAGATGCTGTCATCCCAACTCTTGAAGCCCATTTTGTTCGTAGAGGCCCTTTTGAGCGTTACAAGACCATAGTTAGTTTTGTTAAGAAATTCGTTGTAGCGAACAAATTATGCCGATCCTTTATGCCAAAGGTAAAGATGGATAACCCCGCACTAGATAGGGCCGATGCTACAACTGAAAGTTCAGACCATGCCAGAGATAAGAAACATGAAGAAAATATCGATGTTTACATCGGCAAAATAAAGCATCGTTTTGAAGAAGATAAGCGCAGGTTAGCACGAGGGAAGCCCGCGAAATATCCTGAACCAAAACCCTATTATGACGAACTACGACTTTTAGCTATGCCCTTCTTTCTTGGGCTTGGCTTACGACTTGGGGAAGTATGCAGATTACATAAGGATTGTATTGGGTACGATGAAGAGACCGAGAGATGGTTTCTTAGAGTATTAACTGAAAAAGGTCAACTTGCCAACGCTCGTCCACTGCCGCGTAAGTGGCAGGATGTGATCGTCAAATCACATAAACGCATCATTGAAATTACTGAGCCATTCAGAGCCTTTGCTAAAGATGTAGAGAGCCGGAAGGAGCAGGCTTTTATCGATGTATTAACATTTCCAAATAGGTATTCAATCGTAACAGAAGCACTTAATAAAAGTGGCTACTGTTCTGATGCCTATTTCCTTAGAAGTGAGATTGGAAGCACTGGCTCTGTGCACAAATCAGGACTAACCTACAATTCTTTGAGAGTGGTTAAAAAAGGGGGAGTTGAAAGAAAAGGTATATATGCAGATGCCGTAATTGGCAAAATCTCTGCCAAGACATCTCCAAACAGTAAGTCGTCCAACATACAGGTCGTGATATCTAAAGAAACTGTCGCCTCACTGGCCATGAATTATTATCGTGAATATCAACAGCGGATATTTCATGAAAATGAAGTTGACGGTGAAGTCAGTGAAACAGTTTCATCCACGTCATACTCAGTTCATATGCCTTTTAGCGACTTTCTGTTCATAGTCAAAGATGACACATTCACCGCATCGACAGAGTCATACGGATTTGTCCCCAGACCAATGATGAAAAATGAGATGAGTAACTGGTTAACAGAAGATTCATCCAGAAGTAAATCCGCATTCAGACGTTACGATATCCGTGACGATGATAACAATATTGTGAATATCACATCTCACCAGTTCCGACACTGGCTAACGACTGCCCTGCTTCGCTCCGGTAAAAACGAAAGTATGATCGACT
>CAZGQK010000057.1:1664-3557 GCA_964527645.1 uncultured Legionellales bacterium
CATGGGAAGAAAGGCTGGGCAAACACGACAATACGACCACCGCACGGCCAAGGAGCGAGCCGAAAATATAAGGTCTCGCTACATGTCTGAAACACCGCCTGATGACGTGTTAGGACGACGTGTAAAACGGATGAGAGATAATAACGTTAGCGAAAGCGAGATTGAAAATGCGCTCAACCATACACTATCAGTCGTTCACTACACCCCATGGGGAACATGTAATCGTGATCTAGACGTAAGCCATTGTGAGAAAGGTATGATGTGTCTTCGGGGTGATGATGGTAATGGATGTCAACATTTTGGAATAGCTCCTGATGATGAAGAAGCGAAGCAATCCATCATCAATACCAAAGTGCATTACGAAACACAGTTGGCTGCACTGTTGCCAAATTACGAAGAGCTGTCTCACACGCTTAACAAGCAAGAACCATTAGATCAGCATGTCCAATATTGCATAGACACTATTAATGGCTGTGAGAGCGCTCTGAGGGCTTATGAGCGTACAATAAATGCCAAAGACAACGAAATACCAGTTGTACAAGTATTCGACCCAGAGGAAGCCGTATGAGTAAGTCACCGCCTTGGCTATCCATAGCATTATCTAATCTTAGTTTCTTTGAGAGTAATCCTGAGTACAAACACGAGTTTGGACACGACTATATTGCCGACCGCTGTGGCATTACTCGGATGACTCTCAATCGGAATAAGAAATATATGGAGGAGTACAAAAGAGTAAGGGACGTATTGAGAGGCTATAAGTCTGAAGGTAAGAAGACATCAACAGATTACGAGGAAACTCTTAAGGAAAAAGACAATCAAATTGATGGGCTTAAAGCTGATAAAGCCGAACTCAAACTCAGGTTGAATGATTGCTATCAGATGCTGGAAGACCAAGGTATCGACCCTCAATTTGTATACCCTACAAAGATGAAAAAACACAGGGAGGCGTGATGAGTAATCCTGCGGCAAAAATTAACCTTGAACGATTCAACGCTTTCGTTGACGAAAGAAAAAAACAAGGTGACTGGGAAGATTATACCTTGCCAAACCGACTCGACTTGAACAAAAAAATGATCGCAAGAGAATGCGAATTTGATAGAAAACGCATTACTGAAAACTCAAAAATCAGAGCCAAATATAAGGATGTAAAAGCTGATTTGATCGCAAAAGGTATTTTGATTGAAGATATCAGACCCCCTTCAGAGCAGCACACAACTAAAGCAACAACTGGAAAATCTAGCATTGATAAACGTATGCTAAAAAAATCTCAAGAAACCAACGCCGCACTTGAAGAACAATTATATAAAACCACAAAAGAGCTAGAAGAAACAAAAAACAAACTCAAGCGACTCACTGCGATTGAAGATTACTTGTTAGCGACGGGACGGCTTTAATGAATGTGTTTGAAGGCGAACTACAAATACGAAAAATACGCCGCCGTGGTGGTATCGGTGGCGTTATATTTTCAGCAGTAGCAGTCGGCAGTAATCAACGTTTTGTGGTAAAAGCGAACTACCAAATAGCTCGCTCCCCTCGCCTTTTTAGAGAGATGCACATCTGGTATGTAAAAGGTCATGTCGAGCAAACCCCAATTAAGTGGAAAGATGGCACCACAGCGATTGAGAATACCATCACACCGATAAAGATGGACTTTGTTAAAGCGGCTCATGAAAACCTCAAGCGCTTATCGGCTGAATCACCTGCCTTTAAAGGCATCAGTGAAATTAAAGCGGACAAGCTTGTAACCTTCTATGGCGACACCCTTTACGACATCGCTCGAAATAATGATATTGAGCGCTTATTACCAATTTTGGGTGAGGAAGTTGCTCAACGTGTTATTGCTGGACTTAAGCAATATGAAGAGCTGGGAGCATTGCGATTACTTGATGACTT
>CAZGQK010000058.1:0-3545 GCA_964527645.1 uncultured Legionellales bacterium
CTTGAGAAACAGTAACGATACCGTCTGCTCCCTTATCCATCTTAACAGTAACTCGCCGCGGAGGTTTTTCGATTCCTCGACTCCAGATTTCTTCGCTAAGGCCCTGGTCGATTTTTACTTCTGAGGATTTCATATGCCGCATCGCGAATTCGCGGATCATGTTAATTGCTCGCTTGGTCCGATGCCGTCGTGCAGAAACCCACGCACGACCTAAGGGGACCGTGTAAATCCTAGAGGTGGAGTCCTTCTCTTTTGATGACATCACTTCACCTTCAAGCTCTTCCGCCGCCACATTCTTCTTTTTGGGTTAGTGCGTACTTTCCGTTTCGTCCGAACAGTAACCCATGTAGGGACTGGAGAGTTTTGTCTATTTTTTGACATAAGTCTCTTCTTAACGCCACCGGGGAGTCGTGATGTCATATCTCTTACACCCACTTTATCTTGAAATCTCGTTTTGGTTGTTGAAATGAGGAAAGTAGCTCCTTAAGCTCATCATCGTTAATCGGACGCTTGACACGGCCTGCATTCGCTAATTGCATTAATTGGCTTTCTATGCTCTTGGCAATTTCCGGCTTTACCATCCTTACGTTGTTAAGCCGATCGCGAGCGTCAGACGTTAACAGAACTCTCAGCACCTGTTCTCTGATCAGACGTTGTTTCTCTACCTCTTCGTTTTTCTGAGGCTGATTGTCGGCTCCAGATGTGGTTTCCAACTATGTAACCCTCGGATCAATTTCACAAGTTGTTATGAATACTTCTCTAGTCTAGGATCTACTTTCATCAGTGCTTTAAATATCTCATTACTCAGTCGATCAAGAAAGCCTCTTCCTCGAGAGGTAACTGTCCTTCCTTTGTTAGCTTCTTTGGTAACCAGTCCCGCTCCTTCCAGTTGTTGAAGGACCTCTGCTATTGCGGAACCACCCGCATTCCGATGGTGCTTCGCAGCATAGCTCACTCTCCAGCTACCTCCATACTGTGATCGAAGGTCTGTATGCCCAATGGGGCCATGGAGATAAATTTTGCGCAGAATAGAGGCAGAACGAGTGTACCACCAATCTTTATCCTGGGGAGGGCGTTGGACATGAGAGCCCGTCTTGACATAGCTGGCCCATCCAGGACTATTCACTTGTGGATACTTGCGCTGAAGTTCTTCGGACAGTCGCTTGATCAATATATTCGCGGGAACATCTTGTACCGTCGCCAAATGCCTTCCCTAACGGAAGTAACTAATTTAATCGATCTCATAAGGGTTCCGACTGTAATCGTTATTGGCTTCCGAGACCAACTTCGTCTAATCCGGTAGAAAGACTTAGGGGACTGTTATAGTCATCAGAATATTTTTCGTGAAATATGTCCGCATCGCATACACGTTGTTGACAGTGATTTTGGGTGATTGTGAATTCGAACGCGAGAATTTATCCCAGGAAGTATCAATTGTTTACACCCACGACAGAAAAGTCGTCGTTGATCATAGGGAAGACGAAGATTATATTTTAGGCAAATTCTTCTCGCAATCTCTGCCTGCCTACTTGCTATGACGATATCCCTATGGGCGTAATTTACAGAGTTGGCGAGAAGGATATCAACGCGTTGTCTAGCCAAATCTCTTAATCTAACTTTCCTCCCACGCATTGATTAAGCACTCCGATTCTCTCGTAAGAATAACCAGTTGGAGGAATTAATCTTTGTGTTAGTTGAAGCCGCTCTAGAAACTCTTCCAAGGGAAATGTGGTCATTGCCAAGTATTCAACGTTATGCTAGAAAGAAACGAAAGGACCCCGATCACGTCCTACTCGATCGAAGCTTTCACCATAGTGGAATGCTACAACTCAAAGATGCGGAAAGACGTGGCAGGCCTGATCTGGTTCACTTCTCTTTGTTAGAGGCCAATGATACGCCTCTCTTTCTCACGACTAAGCTTCAGATCTATGTCCACACTTACAATGATTTTGTTATCACCTTCGACAAGAATATCAGATTACCAAAAAGCTCCCACCGTTTCGCAGGACTAATTGAGCAAGCTTTTGAAGAAAATGCTGGACAAGGTCTAATCCTTGGAGTTAACTCGTCAAGACTAATTCAAATTCGGTCTCAAACTTTTGGGGAATTAGTTATGCAAACTTCCCCTTCTGTTGTCATTGGACTCACTACCCAAGGGAAATTAATTTCCGAATCTCAACTATCTCAGGAAGTTATTTCAAGTCAAAAACCAATGATCGTTGTTGGTGGTTTCCCAAAGGGGCACTTCACCAGCAGAATTAGTGATTATCTAACCTCCGAGAGATCAATCCATCCCTCATCCCTTGAGGCACATGTGGTAACTGCTCGGACAATCTATGACATCGAAAGAGCACTCAGATAGTGGTGCAGAAACCTAGTACATTTTGCTACTTACGTAATTTTTGAATCGTCCCGTTCACCAACAACGCGACCTACTGAGTAATAGAGGCCCTTACCGGGACCAGATCCATAGTAGTACAGAGGCTTCATTCTTTGCAATCTTTCGTCAAGGCGTAGCTTCGAAATCTCTTCATCAGCAGTAAGAGCCACTATCCTACCGAAAATAAGATCAGTCTGACCACCATAATCATCAATCTTCATCAGTTGACATTCAAAGTGAACTTTGCATTCCCTAACTGATGGTGATCTGACCTTCAGTGACGGTATTGAGGTCATCCCTGAAGCACCAAATTTGTTAAATGATGGTCCCTTCTCTACTGACATCTTAGAGACCTTATCGGCATCTCCTTCGGACGGAATGTTAACTACAAAGTCCTTAACTTCAGCTATGTTGAGGTATGTGCGTTTTTGTTTTTTCCCGAGAGAGATCTTTCCTGTGTGGCCTCCGATCCCAACTACTATAACCTGTGGATAGTCAGAGACATAGCTGTAGAATTGATTTAGTGAGAATGGGGCCACATTAGGAAGTCCCTGACTATCTATTGATGAGACCAGGACTACAGGAGACGGGGGCCAGAGCATATGAGCTGCATACTTATCGGCATCAGAAATTTCGACCTTCTTCATGTCTAGTAGACGAATTTTAGGTCATTTAAGTTAACACCTAAAATAATTATATACTGAATTTCGAGTTCTTTATGAAAAGATAAACAACCAGCGAAAGGAAAGGTCTCTTTCCTGCATTGGCCAATTTACCTTAGGAAGAACTTTCCACAACCTTACAAATATCGGCAGATGTGTAAAAATCCTTAAAACTCATGTAGGCGTCGATATGCTTTGAGGATCTCAAACAGGCAAAAATGCGGTCGTCGTCCAGTCTGGCCTAGGACATCAAGTCGGCGACGGCGTGTAGGCCTTCCAAGCTGACGACCCGGGTTCAAATCCCGGCGACCGCACCATCTAGAATTCTACTGAGGTCACCCAATTCAACTAAAGTGCTATGCAATGTATACATTGTATACAATGTATACAATCAACTTCTCCCATCAGGTCAGATCCATCATTCTATCTATGGCAACCTTAGCCTTTGCTGCGATCGAAGGCAAAACCTTTACTTCGTATACCTGTTTTTTAAGGGAATGGAG
>CAZGQK010000059.1:0-3441 GCA_964527645.1 uncultured Legionellales bacterium
AGTATGGGTGGCCTAATGATGCGGGGTGGAGCAGTCTGGCAGCTCGTCGGGCTCACAACCCGAGAGCATGTGCAGTATGTAAGTTAAATTCGTCTCTTTTTATTATTGGCTGAGTTAAAGATAAAAAATTTCTGAGTGGTAAAGCTGAAGATAAACAACAAACAATCCGTTAGAATCTTGCCAAGGTAAGCATTAACCTTTATGTGTACTAGGAGTTTTAGCAAGAGAAAGGACCCAGTTGTTATCAGGAGTGTCAGAAAAATATATCTTAAGAGGGATGTTGTCGTTCCTTTCTTGTGTTTAAATACCTTTTTTTTATTTAAAATAAAATTAAATGTTCCAGATAATGTTCTTGCGCCATAAACCGATAAAGCCAGTTGATGGGTGCTAAAATACAGAGTGGAAAAGGTTAGGTAATCCAAAACAAATGAAGAAATAGAGATGGCACAGAAGCGTATAAAGACCGCATAAATGCTTAATGAATCCAGGAGTGGTCGGTAGTGTGAGTCGGCATTGTTTTCGATATAGATGGTTTTTATCGGGTGTTGTTGAATGAGGATATCATGTTGAATGGTTACAAATAACATTTCGAATTCAAACTGATAACCTGAGGCGCTGCTTTCTAGCATCAGAGTAACTAGGTGTCTGGGGATGCCTCTTAAGCCTGTTTGGGTGTCGAGAATATCGCTGTGCATGGCTCGATTAAATAGTGCTTTGGTGAAGCTGTTTCCAAAGGCGCTTCTGAGTGGTATTTGCTTGCCGGCTGTGTTTCTGACACCCAAATGTAAGTGGTTATTATGTTCTATCAGTTTTTGATTAATTTCGAATATATTCTGGGCAGTGTGTTGGCCGTCGGCATCAGCAGTCACAACACCAGCGGATTCTGCTGGGGCATGTTGCAGCCAGTAAGACATGCCTGTTTTTAGTGCAGCACCCTTGCCTTGGTTATGAGTATGTTGCAAGACGACACATCCTAATTTGGCAGCTTTGGAAAAAATTTTGTTGTATTTGACTGAGGAACCATCGTTGATGATGATAAAGGTTTGATTCGGAGCCAGGGTTTTATAACTCTCTAATAAGAATAGTAATTTTTTATCTGGTTGGTAGGCGGGGATCAATAGGTAAGGAAGTTGATTTGAAAATTTATCCATGCTAGATTGGTCACCAAGTGGTTGATTGGCGACCAGATTAAGTAATTTTTACGAGTAATGCAAGTCATGTTTTCTAAAGAGTTGTATATAGCTTTTGACTATATGCTAATGATGTTCTCCATCTTGCGATTTGGTAATACCCTTAGTGCCTTAACGCGCACCCCTATTAATCTTGCCATTTTTGCAGTTACATTGCTGTTGTTGATTGTTCAGTTTGTTGGGGCATTAACTCATATGATATCGGTTGGTTCGAACATATTAGTTTGGCTTGGGTGTGGCTTGTTTCTAATACTGGCATTTGTTATTGGCGCTTTCAGCGTTATTTGCGAGTCGGTCGTGATATATTAATCGTTAATGCAATTTACTGCCTTTTATTTATCCTTATGATTATGGCTTGCAGGGGGTTGCTATTTCACAGTATAGATGATTATGCTTTTTGGGGTGTGAGGGGTAAATATATTTTTATTTTTCATCGCCTGCCGACAGCACCAACTGTACTCGATGCTGAACATCTTGCTTATACTCCAGGATTAGCGTCTTTTCATTACTTGTTTCATTCTGTTGATGGACACTATTCTAAATGGTCCGCCTATGTTGCTCAGGGAGCGCTAATTTTAGGATGTTTTATTACACTGGTCCGAGCAGATCGTTTATTTAATTCTTTACTTGGTCTTGCTTATACCATGCTTATTTTTGGCTGTGTTTTTGGTTTTTATCTTGGGAACTTACAGGCGGGACCAGTGCTGGGGGCCGTGGTTTTTGTGATGTTTTTTATTGTGACATCCAGCTATAGCCAAAAACATAAGTTTCTTGTTTTGGCTCCTTGTTTGGTGTCTTTATTTCTAATTAAGCAAATTGGGTTATTGTTTGCCTTCTTTGGTATCTTCGCGCTGCTATTGATTGATTATAAAGATCGAGATAATCGCATACAATTGTGGTGTTATTTTCTTAGTATGTCTTTGATATTGGTGTTTGTACATTTAGGATGGGTAAGGCATTTTCAAAATGCCGGTTTTCATTATTTTGCTACAGGGGCTAAGCCAACAGAAGTTTTGCAATCATTAAACCCTTTTAGTATTAAATACCATCTTAGCCAGTGGTTGATGATTAAAGAATTAGTGGTTGGCAGCTTTGATAAGCTATTGGGTATCCCCTATCTATTGATTTATGCGTTGTTATGGTGGATGTCAAAGAAAATCATTCAATGGGGCCGAGATAGCGGCTTGACTGTGCCTCCACAGACAGACATTCATAAAATAATGTTTTTATTTGTTGGTTTTTTGGTGTGCTATGCGTTGTTAATTTATTTCCTAGAGGTGTTTACTTTTGGTGTTGGAATTGATCGACTGCATTTGTTGAGTTTCTCTAGATATTATAATGTATTACTTGGTCCCGTTTTCTTGGTCGTTTTTCAACATTGGTATGCTGGTATATTGCGAAAGCGTTCGCTTAGCTTGCGATCCAAAAAAAAATTCCTTTATGCGGCGATGATTATGTTATTGGTTCCGATTATGATTTTCGGAAGTCGGCTGTAGGCTTTGCGGCGTGATGCCTATAAACCGATTAGACTAATTGCTAAAACAATTAATCAAGCAATCGGATTACGACAGAAATTAACAGTATGTATTAGTGGTTTTCCAGGACCCAATTATAATACATTACTGCCTTTGCAGTATTATCTGTTGCCGAATAGAGTAGAGGAGTTGGAAGTAGCCATCAAGCAGCATATTAATTGTGATTTTATTTTACGTTATGGTAAGAAGTCGTCTTTGGCTTCGTATCATCTGAAAAAGGTATTGCCTTTTAAGCATGGCAAGGTCTATTTATTTTTTTTGAGAAATAAGCACTAAATGGCAGGTGCTCTTGTTTATGCTTGCTTGGGTTATAAAGCACTAGGCCAGGTGTCTTGTGGTTTTGCCATTGGAAGTATGGGTAAAGCTATCTGGTTAAAGAGATCGATGCTATATCTTAAGTGGGTGAGGGTCTTGGTAGCAGGTCGAATCGGCTCCACTGCGTGAAAACAGTGTTCTGGTTGGATTTTTTTGTTACTCAATTCCAAGTGCTTAGTGCCATTTTGATTTTATAGTACTCGATGTCAGTCAAGAGGGTGTTTGGCATGGACTAAAAAATGAGCTGTTTTTTAGGAGGTTGGCTTATTTTTCTGTGGGCCGCGAAGGGGCATAGAAAGTGAGAGGGATAGACCAACTAAGCTTGAGTTTTAGAAAAATTAGCTATAGTATGGGTGGCCTAATGATGCGGGGTGGAGCAGTCTGGCAGCTCGTCGGGCTCA
>CAZGQK010000060.1:0-1141 GCA_964527645.1 uncultured Legionellales bacterium
ATGCTGGCTATCAAGTATTTCGCTTTGATATACAGGCAGATCCTTATTTTGGCGATATTAATAACTTCAGCGTGGAATTCTTTAACGAGCTTTTTGCATGCTTTGATGGTTTGGACGTTCATGCGATTTTAGCTGCATGCCCATGTACTGACTTTGCTGTTTCTGGTGCAAGACATTTTACCGCCAAAGATGCTGATGGTCGCACGTTAAGCAGTATTGAGCTGGTGTACCAAACTTTAAGAACAATTGAATTTTTTAAACCGAATATTTGGGCAATTGAGAATCCAGTAGGGCGTATTGCGAGCTTAACCGGGTTGTCGCCGTGGCGTCTGTCGTTTGATCCGTTTCATTTTGGGGATACTTACACTAAGAAAACCTTATTATGGGGTAGATTTAATGCTGACCTACCTATTGCACCAGTAGAGCCTATAGAGGGATCTAAAATGCACAAGTTATATGGTGGGAAAAGCTTGGCCACTAAAAATGCTCGAAGTGTAACGCCTGTTGGTTTTGCATATTCATTCTTTATGGCCAATAACGCGCATGACCATAAACTGATGGCATTTTCAAACAAATATGACCGATTAGACCGGAATCTTTTAAAACTCGCTCTGAATTCAGGAGTTTCTGAATATGAAATTTCGTCTGCCATCGATGATGCTTACTATGATTATGATGATTTGGCAGCCATTGATTCTATAAATGAACTAATGCTTGCCTAAGTATTCATACAGTATTCGCGTACACGAATTTAGTGGCAAAAAGCCAAAAACTTGGAGTTTATATTATGTTTAATTTATTACCACACGAACTTATTGTTGATAATTTTGCCGGGGGTGGTGGAACATCAACCGGTTTAGAACGTGCATTTGGGAGACCGATTGATATTGCTATTAATCATGATCCTAAAGCTTTGGCGATGCACCGGGTAAATCATCCTCTTACAAAACATTATTGTGAAAGTGTTTGGGATGTAGATCCAGTTGAAATCACTGGTAATCAACCCGTTGGATTAGTCTGGTTGAGCCCAGACTGTAAACACCATTCCAAAGCTAAGGGAGGTAAACCTCTCAATAAAAACATTAGGGGATTGGCCTGGATTGCATTGCGCTGGGCAGCAAAGGTTCGACCGCGTGTAATA
>CAZGQK010000060.1:1151-3098 GCA_964527645.1 uncultured Legionellales bacterium
CTTGAAAATGTAACGGAGTTTGCAGAATGGGGTGACCTTGATAAAGATGGACGTCCATGCCCAAAGCGTAAGGGACGAACGTTTAATTGCTTTGTAAATGCATTGAAATATCAAGGATACTCAGTTGAATACAAAGAATTAAAAGCATGTGACTTCGGTTCACCAACTATACGAAATCGATTTTTCTTAATAGCTCGCCGTGATGGATTGCCAATCGTATGGCCAAAGGAAACCCATGGTAATCCTAATACCAGTCTTGTAAAAAAGGGACGTTTATTGCCATGGCGTACAGCTGCTGAATGCGTAGATCTAAGTTTTGATTGCCCTAGTATATTTAAAAGAAAAAAAGCACTGGCACCAGCTACGTTAGAGCGTATTGTTCGCGGTATTTTGAAATATATCGTTCATAATCCAGAGCCATATATCGTTGATGCAGCTGCTCCAATTCTTACAGAATGTGCAAATGGATCAAGTCGGAGATCAATGCCGATCGATGAGCCTTTGAGGACAATTACAGCTGAAACTAAAGGCGGTACCCACTCACTATATGTTTGTCACCTTTCAAAAATGAAAAATGGATGTACTGGCCAAGAGTTAAATGAACCTATGCATACACTCACAACAGTAAATCAATTTGCAGAGGTACGAGCTTTATTAACGAGATTTACTGAAGGGTTAAATTTCAAAAATGAACTTTTTGAAAAATTTGGAATCATTGAAATCAATGGTGAACGCTATTGTATTGAAGATATTGGCTTTAGAATGCTTCAACCATTTGAACTTTATAAGGCTCAAGGCTTTCCGCATGATTATATTTTCAGTTATGGACATGATGAAAATAACCAACAATTGAAGTTAACTAAACAAGACCAATATCGTATGGTCGGTAACTCAGTACCACCTGATTTATCTTATGCACTGGTTCTGGCCAACTTTACTCATGAACAGGAATATAGTCTGGCCTCATAAGGCTATTTGCATTCTATAAATTATGAGTTAAAAAAAGAGGTCCCTAATGACCTCTTTTTAAGCTAGATAATAAAATTAATAATTACACTTAAACCAATTTGCTTTACTGTCCCAAACCGTTCTACCAGCTTCAAGTGGGATCTGGTTGTACAACACATCACTTCCAGCTGAGATTCCATTTTGGGTATTTAAAAAGCCTTTGATATGGAACAGAGCCATTAATTATAAAGCAGGGGAATAAGTTTATCCTTGTCTGTGATCGTGGATTCCCATCGGATATTGAAGATCCGAGTATTTATAATTACTTGTCCAATTATATCCAATAGAAATCATTTTCTATAAAACAGAGTGTGTTTCCACACTCTGTTTTATACGGTATTTAGGTCCTTTAAAAGTTCAAAAGCATCCATTTCTTTAACGATGTTCAATAAATATTGCCTGTTGTTTAATAGCAATTCATCAAAGTGACGTATATCAACGATATTACTTAAATTATGTATTTTGAATTGATTTTTTGACATGTAATTAATGCATTCATCTTGATCAAAACATTTTGTTGCTGGAGATCCTGATTCACTTATGAAAATAATGCTGCTGTTCCACATAGATAAATAAAAATATCTGTAAATTTTATCATTTCGCGAAGAGTACCAGTCAGGAAGCATAATTTCACAAGAGTACTTAACATCACCTCCATGAGAATATTGATCCCAAAGTTCAATCATTTCAGAACGTTTTAATTTAGATGTCTCCAGTGCTAAAACTGTGTATTGAGAATCCCTACTTAACCCTAATTTAAAACACATATCTGCGTAATTAATCTGATCGATATCAATTGTGTCTTTGTATCGTTGTTTTTTTAATTGATTCAATAATTCAATCTGATTGCTTGTAAAAATATCCATCCATTGAGTAACTGGCAATGATTTTATTAGGGCCAAAAAAGCTTTTTTATCTTCTCTGGTGCAATCTATGTCT
>CAZGQK010000060.1:3108-3350 GCA_964527645.1 uncultured Legionellales bacterium
CCATTTTCTAAATCGGAGCTAACCCAATATGCATCCTGTAAAGTTCTATCGGCTTTACTTTCTAAAGGTGTAATGTCAAATAGTCGGAGATCGTTAGGACAGCACTCTGTAAATGTTGGATGCTTAATAGGTCTGCTGGTATACGCTATTAAAGTTTTACGATGCTTTGATAAGAGAAAAACACTATCTAAATAGTTAGTCATCGTGTTTAGAACGGATAAAGGTAAGGCATATTCTTCATT
>CAZGQK010000061.1:0-3202 GCA_964527645.1 uncultured Legionellales bacterium
GGACGATATCCATGACACAGGCAGCTGCCAATCGCTCAGAGTGCTCAAGCGCAAGGCGGTGCGTTCCTCGCCCGCCACGGTCGTGACCAGCGACGAAGAACCGGTCGTGTCCTAGCGAATGCATGATTTCAACAACGTCGAGCGCCATGGCACGCGTGGCATAGGACGCATGGTTCGTCTGGCTGGCTGGTTTCGAGCTGTCTCCATAACCGCGCAGGTCTGGAATAATCAGCCGGAAATGTTGCGCGAGTGCGCCGGCTACACGGTGCCACATCGCGCTGGTCTGTGGATAGCCGTGTAGCAGCAGCAGAGGTGGGCCGTCGCCGCCCACAAGTACAAAAAGGTTACCAGCGCTGCAATCGACGCGCTGTGCCTCAAAATTAGGCCCGAACAGTCGTCGCTGTGTCTGGTTCAAATTGGCTGGCCTGATCGTCAAGGCATTCTCCTCGAGCACTGCGGTGTTTTCAGACGTCCGCCGGTGCGAAGGCCATCTCCATCTCGCGCCTCGCTTTTACGGCTGTATCGTTGGGGTCTAGTTCGACATCGTCCCAGGTCAGTACACAGCCAGGATCGATATCGCGGGTAACGCGTACTTCGCCAGCAAGACCAAGCGGCAGGGCATCGAGTGCGAGCGAGCGATCGGCAGGCAATTGACGTCCCCAGACACAGGCGCCGCCTTCTCCGTCAAGTATCTCGTCGCGCCTTAGTTTCCTTTTCGCGGTAGCGACGACATCGGCATGAAAGCCAATCGGCGCGCCAGTGGGTTCGCCACGAAGAACCACCGAAGCGACCGAGATACCAAGTTCCATTCCGATCATATGGGTGGGTCGATAGAGAGCGCCAAATTGACCGGTTGCGTCCGGCAGCATGTGATATTCGCCCAGACAGCGTTGGGCGTAATCGGTTTCGCTTGCGATCACTACGTAAGTGCCCATGGCGAGGTGATGTTGTACATCGGAGCCATCGCGATGTAGTGATGACACGACTTCGGTGGTGCCCCGCCGATCCAGCTGGCCACCGTTTTTACTCGGCTTGCAGACGTCGGCCAGTTGAAAACGCGAGCTAGGTGGAAAGCCGAGCCCATCGGCCTGTGGTTTGAGATTCGTTGCATTGCAAACCGCGCTCATTTCAATGCCAGATTTGGTGCCGTCCAGGAACGAGTTGAACATCTTGAGATTGATGCTCGAGGGATCTTCGATATCGAGGTATTGGCGCAGTACGTCCCACACGGTGTCTGGGGTCAATTGATGATATTCAGGGTGGTAGCGCGTGCCCTTACCTGCGCAGACGACTTCGAAGCCGCACGCACGCGCCCAGTCCACGTGCTCGCATACCAGAGCTGGCTGGTCGCCCCAGGCAAGGCTATAAACGACGCCCGCAGCAGCGGCTTCGCGCGCCAGAAGCGGTCCTGCAAGCACATCGGCTTCGACACTGACCATTACAATGTGGTTGCCCGCACTTATTGCCAATCGACAGTGTTCGATGCCTGCGCGCGGGATGCCAGTCGCTTCTATGACGACGTCAAGCGCTTCGTATCGGATCAGTGCCGCAGCGTTGTCACTAAGATGCGTGGAGCCGGAGCGCAAAGCGCTGTCCAACGACGAGGCGCCGTAGCGATCGCTCGGCCATCCGGCGGTTTTCAAATTGTGCCTGGCCCGGTCGACATCGAGATCCGCGATGCCGACGACGTGCAGGCCATCAGTCTGCAGTGCTTGAGTCAGAAACATGGTGCCGAACTTGCCACAGCCAATGAGGGCGACACGGACCGGGTTGTTTTGGGCAGCGCGTTCGGCGAGTAATCGATGCAGGTTCATAATGCGAAATTTAGCTGATGGAAATCCAAAGTATAGCCGCCGGCCTGTTTTCGATTGCAACGCGAAGAGAAATCATCAGCACCGAGGTACAAGTGACTATACTCAGTTCGTTCCATAGTACCTGGATGCGCTGTGCCTGAATTTATTGTCGCAAATGAAGCAATGCTGCGTACCGGAAGTTTCGCGGCATTGTTCGTTTTAATTGCCTGTTCAGAGTGGTGTTGGCCGCGCCGGGTTCTCGCTTTTTCGCGTCCCAGACGGTGGCAGAACCATTTATGTCTAGCTGTGATCAATACACTGCTCATGCGGATTCTCTTTCCAATGGCAGCCGTGGGCGCCGCTTTGCTCGCCCAAGATGCTGGATGGGGGCTTTTTACCGTGCTGGGGACACCGGATGCGATTGCAATACCGGTGGCCTTCCTATTACTAGACGTTGTGGTATACGGTCAGCATCGGGCGATGCATGCATTGCCTCTGTTATGGCGGGTGCATCGAGTACACCATGCTGATTTGGACCTTGACATCACCAGTGGTCTCAGGTTTCACCCAATCGAGATGATCTTATCGATGGCGCTTAAGGTCGCTGTCGTTTTTCTGGTCGGAGCGCCGATGCTGGCGGTCCTCATCTTCGAGATTGTGCTCAATGGGACGTCGCTCTTTAATCATGCCAACTTGCGCCTCGCTGGCCCAGTTGATCGGGTTATTCGCTGGATCGTGGTGACACCGGATATGCACCGCGTGCATCATTCTGTCAGTCTCAACGAAAGCAACAGCAACTTCGGTTTTAACTTGCCGTGGTGGGACCATATCTTCCACAGTTATCGCGCCGCGCCGTCCGCTGGACACGAGCAAATGTGCCTTGGCTTGTCGACCCTGCGTGACGTCGATGACTGCACCGGCTTAGTGGCGATGCTGGCGTTACCCTTCCGTCGGATAACGGACCGGTTTTAGTTGGCGCGTGATTTGCGCACGCGTTCCCATGCTTTACGAATCTCTTGCGTCTTCTCCGTTGCCAGTTTCACCATTTCCTCTGGCATTCCTCGTGCGACCAGTTTGTCCGGGTGATGCTGATTCATCAGGCGGCGGTAGGCTTTTTTTACTTCATTGTTGTTGGCTGAGGGATCAACACCGAGCACGTTGTAGGCCGATTCTAATGATCGGGATGAATGCTCGGCCGGACGACTAGCGTTGGCAACGAAGTTGATGAGTCGCTGAACGTCCTCGGGGTCGAAGCCAAGAACGTTGGCGACATGTAGCAAGATGGCGTTCTCCGCCGGATCGATACGCCCATCTGCAAGTGCCGCCTGGACTTGGATTTCGAGAAACATACTCAGCAGCGTAGTGCGGCGCTGGCATGCTCGGCGGAGCTGTGTCAGAGCAGATTGCAG
>CAZGQK010000062.1:0-2175 GCA_964527645.1 uncultured Legionellales bacterium
GTATCATGTGATACCAATGTTGTAATAGAATCACATTTTGTTTTAGGAACTTACACTTACCATGTTACAATTGATCCTGACTTGGCTGCTACTGAAACTAACGAAAATAACAACACCTATACAGGTACGTTTGAAGTTATTGATGCACCATCTACTGACACAACTCCGCCACCTGCTAACATGGATTATCCGGCTGACGCAATTACCGACCTTTCACTTGTATCTGTATCCAGCTATATGGAAAGCTCAGATTGGTCCAATCGTAATGTCATAACGCTTAGCTGGTCTGAACCGAACGATAACGGCAGTCCGATAACGGGATACCTTGTGAAAGTGGAAAAAATAATGCCATTTTTGGGACAACAGATGTGGTATACCAACAGTACAAGCACAACATATACCGACTATGGCCCAGGTCATTACGGTGTCCAGGCCAACTTTCAATTTTCATACCAGGTATATGCCCTATCCCCTGGCGGGTGTGAACTGTTAGGCCTTCCAAATTTCAACGCCGATATTTCCCATCCCGAAAGCACCACTTACTATGATTCATGCAACGGAAGCAACATACTGCATGTTGTGTCTTTGCCAAATGCAGAATATGGAGAGCCTATTACACAATGTGAAAATGCAAGACTTAGCGGGTCACCTTTTACTTCTGAAGGAGTGACGTACCAGAACTGTGGTTATTTTGACGCACCTGCTGACACAACTACTTTGGAATGGACATCCCAAAGTTTTGAAGACAATAATCAAAATCTGAAAGCTATAGACATTCATAACAACAAATTATATGGTGTAAACTACAATGATGGCTCAATTACAATTTTTGATCTTGCTACAAATCAGATGGCAGTCATAGAAACTCAAGGTATGGGAGATGGACATCTTAACTTGGCAATTGATGTGGCAGTGGATGAATCTGGAAACATCTATGTTGTTGATGGCTGTTGCACGTCCAATGGAAACTTGAAGAAATATGATTCTAATGGTGATTTTATTTGGAATGTTTCATTTTCACCTACACCGCCAACAGGCGTTACAGTTGATAACTCTGGAAACATCTATGTGTCACTTGGAAGGACGCAGCAAAATGAAGTGAATGAGCTTAAAAAGTTTGATTCTAATGGAAACTTGCTATTGACATTTGGTAGCATGCCTTCCAGCAATGGCTGTTTTAGTCCGGTAGTTCCTCGTACTATAGAATTTGGTCCTGATGGAAACATCTGGGTCGGAGTTGGAAATGGTTGCACAATTCCATGGACAGGGAATAATTGGAATGGAGTGGCAAAGATCCAAAAATACAGTACATCCGGAAGCTTGCTGTCTTCTTTTGGTGGTTCTGGTCACTACGAATCATTTACTGATTCGTCTGGGGTTTATCACAGCGATACTCCTGGTAACGGAGAGTTTGGTCAGTATGGTGTAAACTCTATAGCATTTGATGGTGGACACATGTTTGTAGCCGACGCCAAGAATAAAAGAATACAAGAA
This sequence comes from uncultured Legionellales bacterium, assembly GCA_964527645.1. GTDB lineage: Bacteria > Pseudomonadota > Gammaproteobacteria > CAZGQK01 > CAZGQK01 > CAZGQK01. The sequence goes on from CAZGQK010000062.1 coordinate 1,495, forward strand.
TTCTTGCTTGACGGCACCTTTGTTCAGGTATACAATTTACCAATCCCCGAAAACGTATCTCAAGGCCCAGGTCATTTAGCAGCTTATAATGGAAATTTCTATGTTGTTGGCGCACATCGATCTAATATTTCCGATAACGCATCGATTCTCACTATGACAGACTTGGAGAGTGGAACGGTTTCTGGTGGCGACGTGGTTACGCCAACTGTAAACGTGCCAGCTAACATATCAGTTTCTACTTCCAGCGGTTCTGATGGAAACCTTACTAATTCTACGGGAAGTTATCATATGGTCACATTTAGTGTCACATCTACCGATAATGTTGGCGTCACTTCGGGTCCAAGCTGCTCTCCTCCATCCGGTTATACATTTCCAATTGGCGTCACTACGGTAACCTGTACGGCAACTGACGCAGCAGGAAACCTAGGAACTGGGACATTTACTGTATCTGTAGTTTTAGAAGAAGCTGAACCAGTTGCAAGCACTTCGCCCCCAACTGCATATTCACAAGTTACTGCAATTCCTGGACTAGACAATCCAGGCGAAGTGGCGGTTGACAATTATGGTAATGTGTATGTTACCGAACCAGCTTATCAAAGTGGAGTCGTAAAAAAATTCAACTCATCACTGCAGCTTCTCTTTACAATTTCTTTAGGTCTATCTCCAACTGATGTCGGTGTT
>CAZGQK010000062.1:2185-3149 GCA_964527645.1 uncultured Legionellales bacterium
CAATAGTGGAAATATCTACGTGCTAAACCAAGGCACTAACACTGTAAGAAAATATGATTCGTCAGGAACTTTCATCACACAAACATCCATACCTTCGTCAGTTAATTCATTATCAGTTGTTGGTAACTATGTGTACGTTACACACAATAATCCAGGAACAAATGGAGCAGTTGTTAAACTAGATCTTTCTTTAAGCCAAATACTAACAATTCCTGTGTATTATCCAACAGCTGTAACAGCTGACAGTTCTGGCAACATCTATGTTTTCGACATGTTTCATGATCCAAACACAACAGCTTGCCTGATTCAAAAATACAGCTCTTCTGGCAGTTTAATTTCGGAATTTGGCGGATGTGGAGCAGCTGGCGAACTTGGAAAGTTGTCTCAGCAAGTTTATGGAATGGAGGTTGATTCATCAGGAAATATTTATGTTGCTGAGCATCATAGGAAGCGAATACAAGTTTTAGACAGCTCTGGCGACTTTGTAAGATGGTTTGGCGAAGCAGGAAGCGGGCTAGGTCAATTTGGAAGAATAAATGATGTAACCGTAGACAGTGCAGGAAATGTCTACGTTCAGGATATGGATAATAAACGAATACAGATCTTCCCGCCAAACTATGGTCAAACAGCAGCAGAAGTAGCAGCAGAAGCAGCAGCGGAAGCAGAAGCGGAAGCAGAAGCGGAAGCAGAAGCAGAAACCGATGTAGCAAATGACACAACTCCGCCGGTTATAACCCTGCCACCAAACAAGGTATTCAACACATCAAACTCTACTGGAGTTATGTACTATTATGATCTCATTGCAACTGATGGTGTAGGTTTCGATATTACAGATGCTGGTAGCCAATGGGGAAATGAAATGCTGCAAGAGTTGGTGCTTCCACTTGGTATGTACAGCCCCGGAACCTCCGGATATCTCCCACCGGAAATTTTTACGTGTGACAGAAGTGACGGGGTAGGAACA
>CAZGQK010000063.1:0-3111 GCA_964527645.1 uncultured Legionellales bacterium
CATATATTAAATTTTTTTTCTTTTCCACAGCATGTATTGGTGATCTTAAAACTCCCAAATATATTAATTCATTAGATCCAAGCCTTTGATGATCATTACTACCTTTAGAAATTATTTTTTGGTTTTTTATTGGAATAATATCCGTTGTTGTTGATCCTACATCAACCAAAATACAATTAGGAAAAAAATTAGAAATAAAATTTGCTGTAGCATGCCAATTCATAGAATTTAAAACAGAAGTATTTTTTAAAGCTATTTCTTTTCTTATAAAACTTTTTTTACTATAAAAAAAAATTTTTTTATCTCCTAAAATTTTAGAAGATAAATTAATAATATATTTTACTCCATCTGATCTTTCTAAAAAAATATCAGAAAGCTCCGCCGACATGGTTATTGCATGATAGTTACATTTTCCAAGTTTTTTCTTTATTAATTTAATTGATTTTTTTAGGTTATTTGTATTTTTCCATATAGGACTATATATTTGTTTAGTTTCTGATTTTTTTTTTTTAAAATCTATTTTAGCTGCCTTTATGTGAGCACCACCAATATCCCAACCAATAATTTTCATTGCTAATAATTTATAATAATGTATTTAGAATTTTTTTTGCTATATTAATTTTTAAATTCTTGCTTATATTTTGATAAGAAGTTGTAATTCTAGGATTTATATCTATAAAAAATATTTTTTTTTTAAAAATTATAAAATCAATACCATAAAAACTATTTAAACCAGGAAGTTTTTTAGAAATAATATTTATATTTTTTTTTATCTTATCTTCATAAGGCACTTTCTTTATAAATTCTGTTCCCTTGAATATTATTTTTTTTTTTTTATAAAAAATTTTCTGTTTATTAAAATTTAAAATTAAAACTTTTTTTTTTAGTGAAAGAATATTTGCACTAAAGCTAAGTCCCTTAATAAGAGGTTGTATAATAAAATTTTTTTTTGAACTCAAAAAATTAAGTAAATCTTTTTTATTACTAAAAATATAATTTTCTTCACTTCCAGCTCCATCATCAGGTTTTACGACCCATTTTTTAGAAATTTTAAAATTAATTCTTTTTTTATCAAATGTTTGTAAAGTTGGGATAGAATTTTTTTGAAAAAATTTATATGTCTTATATTTACTACTAGTTTTTTTTATTGCATTAATTTTATTTGATAACATTTTTTTTTTAAATCTATTTAATTTGATTAATTCTATTAATTTACCTTCAGTTTCTGGGGCTATTGGGAAAAAATAATCTACTTTTTTTATTAGAATACTCCATTTTTTTAAGGGAGTTTTTTTTATATAAAAACATTCTACATTTTTTAGTTTTTTTAATTTTTTAAATCTATAATCCCAAGTATAAATTATTTTTAGATTTGGTATTTTATTGAAATCATTTAATAAAGATTTTACAATGGACTTTGCTTGTATAAATAATTTTTTAGAAATTTTTTTATTAATATAACCACCACCTGTAACGTATTCACATATAAATATTGTTTTCATTATGGAATTAATACCTGCAATTGATGTACTAAATAATATTGTAGTAAAGGCTTTTTCAGGTGAAAGAAAAAAATATAAGCCAATTAAATCTAAATTAATAAATTCTTCTAACCTAGAAAATATAATAGATAGTCTACTTAAAGAATATAAATTTAAGATAATTTATATAGCTGATTTAAACGCAATAATGGGCAATAAAAATAATTTTAATATTATAAAAAGAGTTATTAAAAAGTTTCCACAAATCGATTTTTGGGTTGATTACGGTGTTAGAACTTTTTTAGATTTTAAAAAATTTGAGAATATGCCATTTAAAACAATTATTGGATCAGAAACTTTAAAAAATACTATGGAATTAAAAAAGATTTATAAACATAAAAAAAAAGAGATTATATTATCTTTAGATTTTAAAAATGATTTTTTTATAGGTCCTTTAAAGCTAATAAAGAATAAAAAACTTTGGCCAAAAAAAATTATTTTTATGATAATAGATTCTATTGGAGCTAAGAAGAGACCTAAATTAATAAAATTAAAGAAACTTGGCTTGGATTTAAAAAAAGATTATTATTTGGCAGGTGGAATATCAAATAATAAAGATATTAATTTTCTAAAAAAGAATGGATTTAAAGGTGTAATTCTATCAACAGCGATACATGAAAAAAATATTATCTATAAGAATTTATAAAAAAAAAAGCGAGTTTAAAACCCGCTTTTTTTTTCTTTTTAAAATATATTTGAAAAAGTGTTAAACTTTTACCTTTCCAAAAGGATGTTCTGCAGATGATTTTTGAGAAACAACATCTTTAGCTGTAGGTTCTCCTTTAATAGCTCTAGTGATAGATTCCTTTACAGCTTGATAGTTGTAATCATATATTTTTTGATCATCTTTTGCATCCCAATGAATAAATACACCCACTAAAATATAGATATTATCAGCTTCTGCAGTTGGAATTGTTCCATCTTCAACTGAATCTGCAACAGCTCTTGCTACCGCGGTTTGAGCTGGTCCAAACATTTGTACTGCTTGTGCAGCACCTTTAATAGTAACTTTATTCCACATTACAGTATTTGGTTTAGTGGGTAGATTTGGTGCTACAACAGCAAGTAGTGATGTAAAACCATCTTTATTATTTGACAAAGTATTACAAAATGCAGTTTCCGCAGCACCTCCTCTTGGACCCATAATAAGATCAATATGAGCGACTTCATTACCGTCACCAACAAGAGATTCTCCAACAAGTACTTTATTAATTTTAGCCATTATTCCTCCTAATTTGAATAAATTTTTAAAAAACATGACACAGTGATTAAAGACTATATGGTAATGATATTTTATAGATTTATCTAGGGTTTTTTTATTGTTTTTTTGTCACAATTTCAAATAAAAACGTTGCAACTGTTAAATCTGCAATAGTTCCTGGATTAATTCCTTTAGACTTTAATTTTTTGTCAAAAATAAGTAATTCTTTTTTTATTTTAGTTAAACTTTTATTTCTTTTTAGAAAAAAATAATACTTTTTTGCCTCTTTTTTTATACTTCTAGCAATTTTATTCCCTTTATTTCGTGCAATATGTGAGTCATTAAATTTTTTTAAAAAAGTTAAATATA
>CAZGQK010000064.1:0-3044 GCA_964527645.1 uncultured Legionellales bacterium
AGGCCGTCACTCCGGTCGAGGACCGGGGTCGCCGATCAACCCACGCGCGACTTCGAGCCTTCCGCCCTATGCTTGAGCGCCGGAGTCCTCTAGGTGCCCTGCCAGGAGGACTCTCGACATGGCTTCGCACCACAGCCGTCACCTCGACGGCAACCCATTGGCGCCCGAAACCCTGATGATGGGCTACGGCTACGACCCGACCCTGTCCGAAGGTGCGATCAAGCCGCCACTATTTCAAACTTCGACCTTCGTCTTCGATTCTGCGGAAGACGGCAAACGCTTCTTCGAAGTCGCTTACGGTCTGCGCGCCAAGGAGCCGGACGAAGCGTTGGGTCTGATTTACTCTCGCATCAACAACCCAAATCTGGAAATCCTGGAAGATCGGCTGGCCGTTTGGGACAAGGCTGATCGCGCCTTGAGCTTCGCAAGCGGGATGGCGGCGATCTCAACGTCCATGCTGGCCCTCAGCCGACCGGGCGACTTGATCCTGTATACGGCGCCAGCCTACGGCGGAACGGAATACCTGTTCGACCGGATTCTGCCGCGTCTGGGCATTCGCACGCGAAGCATCACGGTCGAAGCGGGCGCGGCTGCGCTGGCGCAGGCCATCCAGCAGGGGTCTGCGGACGCGGCCGCTACGGGGGGGCGACTAGCTGTCGTCTATGTCGAGACACCGGCTAACCCCACCAACCAAATGGTCGATATCGCTGCCGCCGTAAGCACGATCCGGGAGCTCCGCCTTGAAGAGCCTCCTTTTCTGGCGGTCGACAATACCTTCCTCGGACCCATCTGGCAGCGCCCGCTTGAGATTGGCGCGGACCTGGCGCTCAATTCCTTGACCAAATACGTCGGTGGCCACTCCGACCTTATCGCCGGCGCCGCAATGGGCTCGGCTTCCGTCATGGCGCGGCTTGCGGAGATGCGCACCATTTGTGGTTCGGCCACCGACCCGCACACGGCTTGGCTGCTTATTCGCAGTTTGGAGACCCTAGCGATCCGCATGGAGCGATCGCAGTCGAACGCAATGACTTTGGTTCAGCGCCTTTCGCAGCACCCAAAGGTCAAGGCCGTGCTGACGGCCGGCGGGCATGGCGCCTCTGCCGAACAGCAGGTGCTCGCGGCGCGACAATGTCTTGGCCAAGGCTCAACGTTCTCGATCCGCCTGCATGGCGGAGAAGTCGAGGCTTTCCGAATGCTGAACGCACTTCGCATCTTCAAGCTTGCCGTCAGCTTGGGCGGAACCGAAAGTCTGGCGTCTCACCCTTCCAGCACCACCCACTCCGACTACAGCGGCGAAGCGAAGGAACGCTGCGGCATCAGCGATGATTTGGTTCGTCTATCAGTGGGCATCGAAAACGTGGAAGATCTCTGGACCGACCTCAAGCAAGCTTTGGCGGCGACCTAGGGCGCTTCACGAGCTATCAGGTTAGGCCCGGCGCCGCCCTCAGAGGGTGTCCGAATGTCTGGGCTAATTCATGCTTCGCAGCGAAATGGAGACCGCTGAGCGATGGACGCGTGCTCTGAATACAGGGTGATGCCGGGAGCCACTCAGGCACGATCGCCATCGAAAGCGGCATAGCCGAAAATCTCTGTTTTTCAATGCACTTGACCCCGATTTCTGAGCTTCTGAAGGTTCCGTTCTGGGAGCGCAGAACCCCTAATTCGCGGCTCGCGAGGCCCGGAGGCGATTGTCGGCGGTGCGCGACGGAAACCCGCACACGCGCGCCAAGAAGATAGGCCTCTTCATTCCTCGCCGGGCTGGATGACGTGATCCAGAGCGTCGGCGCGACTTTCCAGCGGTCCGGTCCAGCCGTCATCGTCCGGCCCGATGCCCCACCAGGCCCCGGCCTCATCCTGACGGATCGCACCGACCGTGCGGCCGCAGACGATGATGCGTTCTTCACCCGGCAGGAGGAAGGCCATTCAATCCATCTCCCTCGGGCGCCGGGGCCCAGAGTCAGGACCTTGCGGACGCGGCGTCATGCGAGGCTCTCGCGGAAGGCGCGGCCTCGCTCCCCGAGAAGGGCCCAGCCCGCCCGGGTCGGGCGAAACCGGCGCCCCTCGCGCTGGGCCAGACCAAGCACCACCAGCTGGGCGCTGTGCTCCGGAGTTTCGTTGAGGTCGGGATCCACCATGCGGAGCAAGGCGTCGAGTCGCTCTGCGTCGGTCACAAGGCGCGCTCCAGGACTGTGGGCGCAATCGCTTCAGGGCCGATAAGACCGCTGGCCGCGTGATGAGGCGCGGACGCGCCCGCCGAACTCCCTGCCCCCATGACCTCAGGCCTTCGCCTTGCGCCCGCCCTTGGCCGGTCTGCGTCCGGGCTGTCCCAGTCCCATGGACTTGGCCAGTTCAGAGCGGGCCTTGGCGTAGTTAGGCGCCACCATGGGATAGTCCAGCGGCAGGTCCCACTTGGCGCGATACTCTTCCGGAGACAGGCCGTATTTGGCTGAGAGGTGGCGCTTCAGCGACTTGTATTTCTGCCCGTCTTCCAGGCTGATGATGTAGTCCGGCGTGACGCTGCGGCGGATCGGCACCGGCGGAACCAGGGGCTCGGGCTCCGGTTCGACGCCCGACGGAATGCCGGCCAGGGCGGCGTGGACGCTGGTGATCAGGGTCGGCAGCCCCTCGGGCGACACCGCATTGTTCGACAGATAGGCCGAAACGATGTCCGTGGTCATGCCGACCAGATCGATCTCAGCGGGGGTCTCATCCATGGATTCCAGGCTCCAGAGTTGGGCGATTGGCGTTCTGAGCAAAATTGCACGAACGGTGCGACCGGGGAAGCTTTTCCGCAGGCGGATGGTCCTCGGGTGGCCGCGAATTCCGGAAGCGAGCGGCGTTCGAACGGCTCACGCCGAGAGCGGGTTCGCCGGCGCCCGCCGCTCCCCCGGCGGACTCAGGCCCTTGCCGAGGGTTGCGGGCGGCCCCGTCGCCGGCATGAACGGCGCGCCCGTAATCACCCTTTCGAGCGCTCGGGCTCGGCGGTATAGAACCCCATGGCGCCTTCATCTCACACCCGCCCCCATCCCATCGACATCGCCGTC
>CAZGQK010000065.1:0-2755 GCA_964527645.1 uncultured Legionellales bacterium
TGATAATGAAAAAGTTTTATACATATCCACTCATCAATATCCTTATTACCCTGGTACAGGAGAAAATAACGAAAAAGGCAAGCACAATAATATTTTAAATATTCCATTGCCTGCAGGAACTAATTCTGAAGAATATTTAAATGCATACGATCATGTTTTAAAAAAATTAAAAGAATTTAAACCTGAATTTATTATTTTTTCTGCCGGATTTGATGCTCATGAAGACGATCCACTGGCACAATTACAATTAAAATCTAAAGACTTTTATGATTTAACAAAAAGAACACTTAATTTAGCAAAATCAAATTGTAATGGAAAAGTCGTATCTATCTTAGAAGGAGGTTATGATTTAAATGCACTCATGGAAAGTACCAAATTTCATGTTGAAGCTTTAAATGATAATTAAATAAATTTTTTTAATTTAAAATTATTATAAATTATTAAGGTGCTGCTGGACCCTGTGGCGCTGCTGGTGCATCTCCTACTGCTCCTGCTGCTCCTCCTGCTGCTGCTGCACCTGCTGCTGCTGCTCCCGCTGCTGCACCTGCTGCTGCTCCCGCTGCTGCACCTGCCGCTGCTCCTGCTGCTGCACCTGCCGCTGCTCCTGCTGCTGCTCCTGCTGCTCCTGCTGCTGCTCCTCCTGCTGCTGCTCCTCCTGCTGTTGCTCCTGCTACTCCTCCTGCCATTGGTCCTGCACCTCCTATGCTACCTGTCATAGTACCCATTGCAGAGGCGGCATTTTGTGAAGCTGCCGCTGCACCTGCTGCAGCTGCTGCAATTCCTCCAGATTTTGATGCAGTTTCTGCTGCTGCTGCCGCTGAACCTAATGCTTTACTAGCACCTGTTCCTGTTCCCATTGATGCAGATACTTGTCCTAAATTCATTGAAGCACCTTCTGCCATTGATCCTGTACCTGCTAGTCCTGACCCTGATCCCATAGCTTTTGCCATTCCTTTTGCTCCACCTTCCAAACCCATACTCTTTGCCATATCAGGATTCATGGCTGAAGCATCCATTTTACCCATTCCGGTTATTCCGCCACTCATAGCTGCTAGACCCATGTCTCCACCTTTCATGCCTATGGCTCCACTTAAATTTGTCATTCCTTTTACTCCCATTGCTGCCATTGTTCCTTGGTTAACTAATCCAGCCTGCATCATATCACCCATCATCGCTCCGCTCATAGCGCCCGATGCTGCTTGAGTAGCCAAGTCCGTAACAGCTTTACTTCCTAACCCAGCTACATTAGTTGACATAACAGAAGTTATATTCATACCTGATAGTCCTGCCGAACCCATTGTGGCCATCATACCTGGTGTTAATTTTGTCGAAGCGGCCATTTTATCTAATCCCATTGATGACATTTTTTCCATGCTCATTCCAGTCATGATGCTCATGGCCTTCATACTTTCTCCCATCGCAGCTTCTCCCATCATTTCACCTAAACCACCTGCTATTGGTTTTGCAGCTCCCGACCCTGCTGATCCCAAAGTTCTAATAGCTAAAGCTGACATTCCTTTAGGTGGCGCCATTACTCCGGGCAAACCTCCGGCCATCATAGATTTAGCCATAACCATTGCACCCATCATCATTCCAGAATCGGATACATTTTCAGGCATTTCTATCGTAGCTGGACTTGCTCCCATCATTTTTTCTGCTGCAGATCCTTTTCCTGATCCCATTGCTAACATATCTGTTTTTTCTTGAGCTTTTCCTGAAATTGCTCCACTAATCATTCCTACTGAGGATGTCATTGCTCCAGCTATACCTGTTTGTGAAGAACCAAAAGCAGTGTTTAATGTTGATGCCATTTTTGCCATTCCTCCCATGGCACCCATCGCTTTAGCCATTTCTTGCATACCGGCCATTCCTTTCATTCCTTCAGCCATACCTGCCATTCCTTGAACACCAATAGATTTTTCCATACTAGCCATCATTTCTGCGCCCATACCTTTTGAACTCATTGTAGCCACTATTGCTCCTGTCATCGTGCCACTCATATTTCCCATGGCATCTGGATTTGCTGCCAAAGTTTCTAATGCTGCTGTAGCTGCACCAACTGGTAATGTTCCTAAAGCACCAGCCATCATTGCCGCTGACATTCCCATCTCAGCTACATTCATGGATGCAAAACTAGCAGGATCAAATTTTCCCATATCAAAACCTGCAGATCCAACTACGGCTTTCATGTCAACCATACCTGCCTCTGCTAGTCCTGTCATTGCGGTTCCTATTCCTACACCGTTAGTGTCTAAAGTTCCCATCATTCCTTTGGCATCAAAACCTGCTGCACTTACGGCACTCATTTGCCCAGCCAGTTCTTGCATTGCTACAACTTTTCCTACTCCCATTTGTCCAGCCATGCTTGATAAGGCTGCCATTTCTTCTGGAGAAAAATCTTTTGCAAAATCTACTTCTGACATATCCAGTGCATTTGGATCTAGAACAGCTCCTAAAGCCATATCTGCTACACCTTCAACTAATGACATTGTTTGGACAGCAGCAGTAATATCTCCTTTAGCTAAACTTTCTTGCACAAATGTCATTGCTGATTGGGCTTGTGCTATTGAAGTATCTAACGCTTGACCAATATCAGATTTCGCTTCACCTAATGCTGCTGTGGCTCCAGCTATATTTTCAGTTACTTCACCAGCATCTGAAGCTAACTGATCAGCTGCAGCTTGAGCTGAACTTCCCGCAGCATCTGAAATACCTGCCATTCCAGCAATATCATCAGCTGAATAAAGTAAAGAAT
>CAZGQK010000066.1:0-2749 GCA_964527645.1 uncultured Legionellales bacterium
ACTGAGTTTCAAGCAGCAGCGTCTCAACCTTGGGGTGGCAAACAACACGACAAGCCATCCTATCAGAGTCCCATTGCGTCTCCATCGGGTACCCAGAAAAGCACACAAAGGCGATCCCCCCTACGTGGTGTTGCTCGATCACGAAAGATTACGGGACAGCGTATCAGCGAGAACACCTTGAACGACCACCGCAAACTGGACGAGATCCTCCGCAGCGGTACGCGTGATCCACATAGTTTCAATGAGTTTCTTCAACACCAACGGTCAACGCGGCCTCCAGTTGACACAGCGAAGCGTCTTCGCAGCCAGATCGGATCCCAAGACCAAACAATCCTACGATCGCGGTCATTTCAAAATCGTTGATTACAGGGATCTGACCGCAATTCGTTTCTGGCAGATGTCTCTTCGGGCGTCTCACGGAAGGACAATCAACCCTGCTCCTCACGCAACCAGTCCGAATCCACAATGATGATACTGACGCCGCACTAGTCAGCTACAGACAGAAACTGCACGGCATCGACGATGACATAACCATCTGTTCCATTGGTGGTGATGGTCACGCTTCCCGATCGACCGGCATGAAACCTCATGACACCAAGCAAATGAAACGTTCCGTTTGACGGTACCTTTTTCTGGTTGACGAGGAACAGGCGTTTCCCATCAGCACTTTGAACCGTCACGGGAACATTAGAGGCCCGGTTGGGGTTCGGAGTGTAGGCGATTAGCACTTGGTAGCGTCCCGCCTTCTTGAAGATCGGCCGGAACACAGCTTTGGTTTTACCCTTCTCCACGTTGGCATCATGTAAATAACCCTCCGCAACATACTTGTCGACGGAACGGCTGCGCAACCAATTGCCGGTTAATTCCGCCGCCAGTTCGTCGACCACGATGCCCGGTAGCAGCTGCGGTTCGAGCGGAGGTATGCGTTTAGGTCCTGTCCATTCCAGAACTTGTTGATCTGCCAGCAGTCGTTGTTGAAACTTGGAGATGTCGATCTGTTGGACCGCAACTTGTGAATCAATGGCCTGGCAGGCGGCAGTGGCAGCTGACTGTCCGAGAACCATGAACACAGGCTCCATGCGGATCGAGCCATAGGCGATGTGAGAAGCCGACAGGCAGACCGGTACGAGCAGGTTTGTGCATTCGGATTGTTTCGGCCGAATGGAACGATAGGCAATAGGATACGGTGAAAAACCCGCGACCTGCACATCACCCTCATTCAATACGCGGCCATTCGTAACATGACGCTGCACATTGTGCGAGTCCATAGTATAGGCGGCCAGGCCCACGGAATCTTTGGCGATACGGCGACCCTGGCAGTCATGCTGAGTCATGACGTGGTCGGAAACCATCCGCCGCGCTTCGCGAATGTACAACTGGTGAGGCCAGTTATCGTTGTCGATGAATTCATCTTTGGCCAGCCCCAGTCGCTGAAAGTGCTTCCTAACGTGTGCTGGAACGCGGGGATGGTGGGCCAGCGTCCACATGAGCCCCTGCTGATAGGATATGTGCTCTTTGACAATACCCACACGGGTCGCATAATCGCCTTCCGGATAGTCATAATTCATGCCGATGTTGTCTGTAGAAATCGCGTAGTTGTTGTTTGTGTCGGTCTTGCGATTGGGCATCCACACGGGATGCCAGCAGATGCGATGATCTCCTGCTTCCAGGTTTCGAAGCAGCAATTCGTACTTGACTGGATCATAATTGATCGGTTTTGTCCACGGGCGGCGGTTTCGGGGAACATCTGTCGTGCACATCCGAAAACAATACGCCTGCACCCGGTGGTCACCGGCGCCTTCTTGACCCGCTCCGCCTGGCTGGGTAATGCCGGGAAGCAATCCACTGGCGGGATTGTCGGGTACAATGTAGGGATCGACCGCCTTGATGAATTGATGGTGCTGTGCATTCCGAGTCTGGACTCCATTCAGAGTTTCTCCATAGGTGGCGTTGGACTCGCGGCCCACGTGGTACGAAACACCCGCTGTTGCCATCAGGTCGCCTTCATAGGTGGCGTCTATGAACATTTCTGCCTGAACCTTCAACCCACTTTCCATTGAGATTGAAGCGAGGCGAGCCCCCTGTTTGATGACGCCGTTGTCGAGATCCAGCCGTTCTCCGTAAATCACGGGGACATTCGCCTGGCTAAGCATTCTCTGAAAGATCATCTCGGCGACGTGTGGCTCGAACGTCCACATTTCTTTGTCGTTCACGGCCTGCCGACGAGTCCGGTAGGATTCTCGCTTCTGGAAAGTCCATGCTTCGTTTCGAGCGTAATACGCGCCGACTTGGCGATAAAACATACGTGACAATCCGCCGATTGCCGCTTTGTTACCAATATCGGTTGCTCCCAGTCCGCCCGACGTCAGGCCGCCAACATGCTGGCCTGGCTCGATCAGCAAAACCGATTTGTTCATGTGGGCAACTTGAACCGCAGTTACCACCCCTGCTGAAGTGCCGCCGTAGACAACCACGTCATATTGGGGCGCGGCCACGGAAAATCCAGGCGACCCAGGCAACAATGCAAATGCGCCAACAAGCAGTCCCCCTGAAAGCAGTTGCTTCAGCATGCCCTAATACCCTTCGATCTGGAACGTCGAGTTTCATTGTCACTACAATCGCCTGACACGGATTGTTCAATCTCCGTCAAATCTGGATGTCAGTCCTCTGCAAGTATCACCGAGTGTTGCGGCAACTTTCCGCCAAAAGCTTCCAACGTCCGTTACCAGTCGATTTGTTACTGCAGTCG
>CAZGQK010000067.1:0-2707 GCA_964527645.1 uncultured Legionellales bacterium
CGACGTTAATAATTCCTTTGTCTAGTTTTTTGAGACTAGTTGGTTTAATTTCTTCTGGAGCTTCTTTTCCTGGAGCTTCTTTTCCTGGTTCCTTTTCGGCCCTGCGCGCCCTGCGGATATTTGCGAGGTTTTTATAATAGTCATGCGGAAGAGACTTACCTTTCATCCGAGCATACATTTCTGCCCCAGTCATTTGTTCAGACAGAACCTCCAAAATCATATCTTTTAAATCGATTTTTGTAATTCGCATTATTTTTTCTCCAAACGAGAGCAGTCATTGTCAGTGCACTCAAATTCAGGAAGTTTAATTGTATAGGCTTCATTTGGCGCAGGAGCTGTTTCTACATTATATTTTTTGTCATAAGCTACTTTGCATAAAAATAAGGAAAGTCCAGTCAGAATCACCATCAAAGCTATAGCTATTTTCAATGTTAGTTTAAGCATCTTAAAATAAATAGTTTCTATAATCTAAACATTGTCAATTGCAGATAAAAGTTTTAGTTCTTTCAGGTTTGAAATATATTGAATCTTTCCGAGAGCCCAAATTTTATAACAAATGACTTTTTCCTTGTCAAATATATTTTTGAAATGAGTGGTTTCCAACGTGCCAAGATAAATTCCAAGTATCGGCTCACCAATTGATTCAACATTTATGATCTCTACAAGATCCCCAATATTGTATTTTAGATCTTGCATGTTCCATAACCATCTCTATACATAATTAGCTAGATGATTATGGTTTGATAATCAATTAACCAAATCTTTTCTCTGTTCAGGAAAGTCCTCGAACATATCAATTTGCTTAATCAACTCTTTTGCACACAAAGATATTTCAGTTAAATCTATAGACTTGGGCAACAAATTTGCTAATTGGGCAGTAACAAGTGTTTGCCGGATATCATAGGAGGGATTTTGGACATCAAACATTATACAATTGAGAACCGAAAAAATTTTGCCTCTATTAATAAGTATAACGCATATACTGCTTTATTTAAAGTTAAGTTGCTCTAGATTACTGTCTTCACACCAGTTGGCACCTGTCTTCAAGTTTCTATCCCTCCATGGATCACAACAATCTAAATCAGAGCATTTCCCAACAGAGAGTCCATAACGAAATGTGCATACCTGAGTTGGAGCACATTCGTTCTCTGTAATACAAGGTTTACGCTCTTCCCAATCAACAGAGCAGTTGGAAGGGTCCGCTAATCGTATATGACTGCAGCTTGTTAGAATTATCGCCGAGAACATTAAAAATATATATTTCATTTACTTTTTCCTCTTTTATAAAAGCTGATTCTTTGACTAAGGTCTTTTAGCTTAGCAGTAGACATAGAACCATTAATTTTTGATATAATCTCTGTATTACCGTTTTCGAAATCTTTACTTGTTACATCATAGTATTTTCTAAACTCAGGTAAATAGATTTTATATTTAAAATTGCTTGGGTCAAGCTCTGTAGGATTAGAAGCATAATTAACCACAATAGCAACTTGGTTCAAATACCAGCCATATTTTGAACCAATTGAGTGGCAATATATGAGATCCCCAACAGCAGGTTCTTCTCTGAGTTGCATATAATATATATAGGTTACGTTACTTTTTGTATATTATATGCAAAAAACTGCAATTTTATTTTTGTGGTTTTTTTGTACTAGCTAATATCTCAATGCGCTCTTGCTCTACGTCATATTTTGTTATTTCGGCCCAAGTGCCAACAGAGGTATACACCCTGAATCTAGTACTTCTTATATTTTTATGTACAACTATCGCTAGCTGGTCTTTATAAGCTTTAAAGTTGTCTTCCCGCACATTAAGATCCTGATTAAACCTAATCAGATCACCAATATGTAAGCGAGGGATAGCCATATGGTAATTACATGGCTATTTTAAAATTGCTAATTTAAACGCAAAAAACTATCACGAGGATCCCAATCCCAATCAATATCTTCCATACAAGAGTTAACGTTGGGATCTGAATCTATACACTTTTCCACGCATAGGAAAGTGGTTAATGCCAGGCAAAATAGTAGTATAGCTAGCTTCATGGCTGTTACTAGTAATTAGCATGCCAATACTTCAAATATGGGATTTTTTCTTAGCGATCTAACGCATGCACTAAGTGCGCCTCCTAGGCCCCTTATCCACTGGGACATACTCTCCGGGGATAGGGGGGGGAGGGGGGTACCTGGTGCTGCTACAGCTTGCTCGGCTTAACTGTATTGCCTATTCGCTTTGTTGTTTATTATGCCCAAGCGACAAAGGGCATGCTTTAATCAATCAAACATATGCACCGAGTATTCCCCCTCCGCCTTGCTACTATGCTTTGGGACAAGTACTCTTATAGTGTCCTTGCTCTTTACATACTGAGCAATTAACTTTCTGTCCTTTCTTCCTTCCCCCCTTCTCTTTCTTTACATTCTTTTTTATATTACCCTCGACAATAAACCTATCGGGGGCAATAGAAAGAGCCGGCAGGACTTCATCAGCTTCCGCTACTTCTTTATCTTCCGGGCGGTCTTTAAGCTGGTCAAAACCCTCGAAGCTATCGAGGTCGTCGAAGACGCTATAATCATTGCTGTCACAAATATCATCGTAGGCCGAACATGAAAGGTGGAGCATTAATGCTTGTCCTTTTGACTATGAATTGGAGGTATCAATAATCTCAACAATGCGAACCGGGCCGCCGAATAGGTGCCAGTGGTTCGAG
>CAZGQK010000068.1:0-2025 GCA_964527645.1 uncultured Legionellales bacterium
GACCCGGATCGGCAAAGGCGGGACCCTGGCGGCGCAGCTGTCGCGGCTCGACCTGGTGGTGCTCGATGAGCTTGGATATCTGCCGTTCGCGCGCTCTGGTGGCCAGTTGCTGTTCCACCTGATCAGCAAGCTCTATGAGCGCACCAGCGTCGTCATCACGACCAACCTCGCCTTCGGCGAATGGCCTACCGTGTTCGGGGATCCCAAGATGACCACCGCCTTGCTCGACCGCGTTACGCATCATTGCGATATCGTCGAGACCGGCAATGACAGCTGGCGCTTCAAAAACCGCAGTTAGCCGCCACTCTCACCACATCTTCAAAACCGACTTGCGCTGTGTGCGCCTCCGGCCGGGCTACGCCCGACCTCCGCCGCACACAGCGCAGGGCGCTCCCCACAACCCTCCGCTCAATCCCGGAAAAGGGGGTCCCTCTTCAACGCCGATATGGGGTCCCGTTTGCACGCCGTTTGACATAAAGGAGTACGACGACGAACTCAGCGGCGCTGACACGAGAGGATGAGCAGGCGCGGCGGCTGGCAACCATCCCGGGCATCGGCGTCATCAACGCGACTGCGCTGCTTGCCGCAATCGGTGACGGCAGCGCCTTCGCCAAAGGCCGCGATCTGGCGGCATGGCTTGGTCTGACACCACGACAGCATTCAACCGGAGGTAAGACGAAGCTGCTCGGGATCAGCAAGCGCGGAAACGGCTATCTGCGCAAGCAGTTGATCCACGGTGCTCGTGCTGCCATGCCGCATCTCGCCGCCAAACCGAACCAGCTCGGCACATGGTTGCAGGCTATGCTGGCGCGTGCCCATCCCAATGTCGTGGTGGTGGCGCTGGCGGCGAAACTGGCGCGCATTGCATGGGCGGTGTTGCGGCATGAAAAGGACTTCGATCGGCAGGCCCCCGCCGCCGCCTGATTATCAGAGATAGCCGGCGGCACAACGCCGGACGCTCACATTGTCTGCGTGAGGTGAACTGAAGATGGCATAACAGGTCGTACCGGCAGTCTGGAAACCTGGTTCTAAATGTGGTGCCCGGCACCGGCGCTTTTATGAGGACCAGACTGTGCGGATATCCATCTTGGCCAAGGTTTCAGCCTTGAGACCGGATACGTTGATGCAGACCATCATGCCATCTCGAATTTACCCCTTGCCGACGGGGCGGGCCATACGTTTTAGATCGTCCTGCCCCAGGCAATCGAAAAGCCGCCGTAAATCGATCCTAGAACTGCCGAACGGGAAGGAACCGCTCAGGCATCAGGCGGTTTAGGAGACAGACATCGGTTGGAAAGATGCGATGCAATGCGCCTTTGCGCTGGTCCGGATCATCAGCAAGCTCTCGATCTGATGAAGCCCAGAGCAGAGCTACAAAAGGAGAAGATCCGTGAAAGCTGTCGTGTACAACGGGCCCAAAGACGTTTCCGTCAATACCATCGATGATCCCAAGATCGAAAAGCAGACCGATGTTATCATCCGGCTGACCACGACCAATATCTGCGGGTCGGACCTTCACATGTATGAGGGCCGGACCAGCTTCGGGAAGGGCAGGGTCTTCGGTCACGAAAACCTTGGCGAGATCGTCGAAGTCGGTTCTGCCGTCGATCGTATCAAGAAGGGCGATCGCGTGTGCATGCCGTTCAACGTCGGTTGCGGTTTCTGCGAAAACTGCGAACGCGGTTTGACGGGATTTTGCCTCACGACCAACCCTGGAACCGCCGGCGCGGCGTATGGCTTTGCCGAGATGGGTCCGTGGCAAGGTGGTCAGGCCGAGTTGATGCGCGTTCCTTATGCGGACTTCAATTGTCTGAAGCTGCCCGAGGACGCCGAGGGGAAGGAGGATGACTATGTCATGCTCTCCGACATCTTCCCCACGGGTTGGCATGGCGTCGAACTGTCCGGTTTCATGCCTGGCGAAAGCACCGCGATCTACGGCGCCGGTCCTACCGGTTTGAAGGCCGCGCACAGCTGCCTGTCGAACGCCCGTATGGGCATCGGCTGGGGTACGATCGGCGCGGCGGT
>CAZGQK010000068.1:2035-2539 GCA_964527645.1 uncultured Legionellales bacterium
GCTGGGCGCCATTCCGATCGACATGCGCAAGGGCGATCCCGCCCAACAGATCCTTGACGCGACCGGCGGCCTCGGGACCGACCGGGGGGTCGAGGCGGTCGGGTATCAGTGTTGCGATCGCCACGGCAAGGAGCGCAGCAATTACACGATGAACTGCCTCGTCAAAAGCACGAAGGCCACCGGCGGGATCGGCGTCGTCGGCGTGTTCGTTCCGGAAGACCCGAACGCGCCCGACGATCTCCAGAAGGAAGGCAAGATGGCGTTCGACTTCGGCAACTTCTGGTTCAAGGGCCAGAAGATCGGCACCGGCCAGTGCAATGTAAAGCACTACAACCGGCGACTGATGAAGCTTATCGAGCAAGACCGGGCCAATCCTGCCCAAATCATCTCGCACCGCCTGCCGCTTGGTCAGGCACCAGACGACTTCAAGCATTTCGACGAGCACGATGCTGGTTGGACGAAGGTCGTGCTCAAGCCGGGCATCTGACCTTAATCTTGGACGGA
>CAZGQK010000069.1:0-2477 GCA_964527645.1 uncultured Legionellales bacterium
CTCGAAATAAATAAGATATTTAGCTTATCATGTCAGCCTATTTGCAACAGTGCCTCTTGAAACCATAAATCAACTTTCGCTAAATCTGCAGATGCAGGAAGGATTTCTTTGAGTTTGCTGGCAATTTTTTTTTAAATTCAGCTTGAGCAGCGTCGTTCTTTTCTGGGTGGGCAGAGCGACCTGATACCCAGCTCATGCCAATCTGCTTTAACAGTTTGTACAAGCTATTAGGGTTGTAAACCACGTTGAATTTCTGCTGAATGAGTTCGGCAATGTTTACCGCAGTGACCCGGCCACCGCCACGTTGTTGCTGGAGAGCCACGATCTCGGTTTTGAGTTGTTCTTTTTGCTCGATTGACAACGGGCTATGGCGGCCTCGACCTTCCCGATCATACAGGCCATTGATGCCTTGAGTCTGAAAGGTACGCCGCAACTTGCGTATAGTAATGGGATTAAAGCCAAACTGTTCAGCAACCTGTTGAGGAGAAACGCCTTTTGCCATTTGGGCGAGCATTAAGAGTCGAACCCGCGTGCGTGGATTCGACTCTGTTTTGGACAGTGCGATGAAATCAATATCAGTTAATTGATAGGCAGATATTTTACTCATACAACTATATTAGCTTATTTCGATTGAATGGTATTAGAGAAAATTTTTTATTTTATAGATTACAGACATCTTTATTGATGAGTGGAATGCTTAAGTTTTTGATCAAGAAGAACCGTTTAATCAGTTCTTCTTATACTTACAGATGCTTTAATTTCATTATAATATTTTCTTATCGGCTATTTTTACTCATACGAGCAAGTAAAATCACCGGTATCAAGCCTACCAATACGATCAGTAAAGCTGCGATTGCGCCATCTTCATAGGTGCCTCTTGAGGCTTCCGCATAGAGCTGTGTGGCCAGCGTTTCCATATTCAGTGGCCTCAATAAGAGTGTGGCAGGTAATTCTTTCATACAGTCTACAAAGATCAATAATGCAGCCGAGATGATCGCGGGGCGTAAAAGAGGGAAATGAACGCGCCATAAAATATCCCGTTTGTTCTGTCCTAAATTACATGCAGCATCATCAAGAACCGCATGGATCCGATTATATCCGGATTCTATGCTACCAATTGAAATCGCTAGAAAACGCACCGCATAGACGTAGATCAAGGTAAAACTGGTCCCCAAAAAGAGTAGCCCGGTAGAAATGCCAAGCTGGAATTCAAAAAAATCCGCCACGGCATGATCGAGAGCACCTAACGACAGCATCAGGCCAATGGCAAGTACCGTCCCCGGAATGGCATAACCTAAACTTGAAATTCGGCTAAACCATGTAGTTCGACTAAATCGTGCAGCGCTGACAATGAAGAAACCTACCAGAATAGTAATAAACGTCGCGATGCTGGCCAAGGTAAGGGTATTGATCGAAGCTTGTAATAAATATTCAGAAAAACCCGCATATTGAATACGTTTATAAGACTCTACCAGCAAATGGCTAAATGGGATCAAAAAGCCGATCGTAACGGGAATCAACCCAAGCACGAATAAGGTGAGCGCTCTGCTTCCTGTAACGGGCTGAGCGGGCATCAGGCGACTGCGTTGAGCAGAGTTCATATAACGCTGTTTGCGTCGTCCCAACCTTTCTACGATCACTAAAAAGGTAATGATCATCAGCATAAAAATGGCAATCTGCGCGGCACTGGCCAGATCAGACTGGTTGATCCAGGTTGAATAAATGGATAACGTAAGTGTTCTAATACCCAGAAACTCGGTTGCACCGATGTCATTAATGGTTTCCATTAACACCAGGCTGGTGCCCACGGCAATTGCTGGTCGTGCGAGTGGCATTGCAACTCGTAAAAAGACCTGATTCGGCTTTAGTCCCAAGCTGCGTGCAACTTCAATCAGACTGGCTGACTGCATGAGAAACATGGCACGGGTGCTTAAATAGACATAAGGATACAGGACAAAACTTAATAAAAAGATTCCTCCCCATACCGAACGGATATTGGGGAACCAGAACTGTTGCATGTCTAATCCCAGCCCCTCTCGGAACAGGCTTTGAACCGGACCAATGGGATGCAGAATGTCGATATAGCTATAGGCAATAATGTAAGTGGGGACGGCCAGAGGTAAGAGCAGTGCCCAGTCCAGAAATGCTCGACCACGAAACTGATAGGCTGTGACAATCCAGGCACTGCCTGTGCCAATCAGGATAGTCAATACACCAACACCTAGTAAAAGTACGGATGTTTCGACCAGTGTTGGCGGAATAACATAGCGGATCAGATGTTGCCAAATCTCACTATTACCTTGCAGGGCTGTCCAGACTAAAGCCAAGACGGGTAAGCAGGCGAGCAGCGTCAATAGTCCACTGAGCGAAAATAACGGACGAAATGCAAATTTCTTGTTGGGCATTGAAGATTTAGCTGTGATAAGAGGTGGAAACAAAGTCGATCTTACAGGAAGCGTAAATTGCTCCCTGTAAGT
>CAZGQK010000070.1:0-2476 GCA_964527645.1 uncultured Legionellales bacterium
ATCGCGCCGCCGACGCGCACGGGCGCCGGTGGCGGTGGCGGTGGCGGCGGCGGCGACGTGATCGTCTGGAACGCCGCCATCGACGCTTGCGGCCGGGGAGGAGCGTGGGAGGTGGCGCTCAGTTTGTTGGAGGAACTGGAGGAGTTGGACAAAGTATAAGATACTAAAGCAGTGGCTGCTCAGAAGAGTTAGGCAGATTTAATCCTTATATATGATAATATACTATAAATAGCATGGCAGAAGGATTAACTGGTATATTCAAAGATTTCGAGAATAACTTTTCATGTGACTCTATAGATGAATGGAGAGAGCATCTAGCCAATGCAGAGACCACACATAGGGGAAACACTGAATGTGTAACCTGTGGAAACCAAACAACTTATGTATGGAAAGGTAAACTGAAGAATGGTAGAGTGTATCCAAATGTATTATGCGAGGATTGTAAATCACAATGAGTTTAATAGAAAGAAATGAATCATCCGATGGCACAAACGCCAAAGTAAGTAAAAAGAAAGACCTACCTGAAACATCATTAGGACATGGTTGGGTAACAGTTATTAAAAACCAAGGCAAACCTGACGAACAGGTTATAGTTAAAGATCAACATAATTTATTATGCACAGCAGGGATCACATATTTCCACAGACTATGCTATGCAGCAGACTCAGCAACATCTGATGGTGCAACAGACTTTATTGCATTATCATCAAACACAGATACAGTTGTAGTAGGAGATACAGATCTAACAGCAGAAATAGGAATTGGTGCTGTTACCGCAAATGGTCTAGGAAGAGCAATAGCAACAACACATGACAATACAGCAAACGTAACTTCATTAGCAAAAACATTTACATCAAGCGGAGCACATACCGCAGTTATTAAATCAGCATTATTCAACGCAGCAGCAGGTTCATCCACAGCTATGTCACATATTGCAAAGTGGTCAACTGGGGCTGTAACATTAGTTAGCGGAGATACACTAGCAGTTACGTGGACTCTGACACTTGGTTAGGTGACCCCTAAATGGTCAACCAAGTCTGGGGTAAACACGCAACAGTCGCCACTGGAACTAACGATACAGGTAAACAGGTCTCCGTAAATGTTTGGAATGAAAGTTTAAACAGAAAAGGATTATTAGGTTTTGATGCAGAAACAATAGCAAGTGCAAGTTCAGTTACAATACCAGCAGACACATCTAGTGATAGTTCAGATGGTTCAACAAGTTCATTCATTAAATTATCAGGTTCAACAAGTGTAGATACAATAGTACAGACAAACACAAGTGAGGGTGATTTACTTTGGGTTATTACAACAGGCAGTGTCACATTAAATGATGCGACAGGTAACATACATTTACTTGCAGATGCAAACAAAGATCTATCCACAACTGTGCCAACAATCCTAATGAGAATTGGAACAGCTTGGTATGAGTATGGTGGTGGTGCAACAGTTGATGCAGGTGATCTTACAGGTACAATATTAGCAAGTGGTGTAATTACATCATCATTAACAACAGTTGGAACAATAGGAACGGGTGTTTGGAATGGAACAGCAGTTGGTGATACTTACATTTCTAGTGCTTCAACATGGAACGGAAAACAAGATGCATTAACATTTGGAATTAGTGATGGCAACGTAGCAAAATGTAATGATGCTGTCGTAGATAATGATTTTCTTAAAATAGATGGAACTGAGATTGAGGGCAGGTCTGCAAGTGAAGTCTTATCAGACATTGGTGGTCAAGCAAGTTTATCATTTGGCATATCTAATACCGATGTTACAAAATGTGGAACAGGTATTGTAGATGATGATTTTATTAGAATAGACGGAACGACAATGGAAGGCAGAAGTGCTAGTGAAGTTTTATCTGATATTGGTGCAAGTGCAGTGGCAGGTAGCAGTAGTATTGTGACAACAGGTGCATTAGATTCAGGTAGCATAACATCAGGCTTTGGAACAATAAACAACGGATCATCAACTATAACAACAACAGGTGCATTAGCATCAGGTGCAATTACTACAAGTGGCACACTAACAATGGGCGATAATATTATCACAGGTATTCATTCATTGGATATGGATGTTGATACAGTAGCATACGCTGCCACAGTAGATGTAGATTTTGACGATAATGAAGTAATGATTCTCGGTGACTTGACAGGAAATATTGCATTTACAGGTAGCAACTACGCATTAGGAAAAGGTAGAACATTCCACATGGAATCAGATGGCAGTGCAAGAACATTCACGTTTCCATCAGGTTGGGTTTTCTATGGAACAAAACCAACAACCACTGTTGCAAGTAAAAAATCAATTTTAACATTATCTTGTATAGGATCAGCAGAAGCAGATGTTAGAGCAGTATTCGTAGAGGAAGCATAAAATGCCACCAATGAATATTCGTGACCTTGCACTTCTTGGTTCAGCACAACCTAGTGCATCAGTAGATTTACCAATAACAGCGTATGATGGTACA
>CAZGQK010000071.1:0-2435 GCA_964527645.1 uncultured Legionellales bacterium
TTTGTTTTTCTCAGCACAAACCCTGCCCGGATTTTGATTTATTAGAAGACATTCGCTCAGCTATGTCCTATGCTGAATACACACACGCATTTGGGCAAGTTAAGCACCATATTCGTCAGGGGGATTGTTATCAAGTAAATTTAGCGCAACGCTTTAGTGCCAAATTTGAAGGTTCTGCTGCGGGATGTTATGCGCGTTTAAGGGAAGGCAATCCTGCACCTTATTCTGCTTTGTTGTGTTATGATTTTGTCGATATCATTTCGTGTTCACCGGAACAGTTTTTGCAAGTTAAGGATCAGCGGGTTGTTACTAAACCGATGAAAGGTACTTGCCCTCGACATTGCGATGCAAAAACCGATCAAGCATTGGCACAGGCGTTGTTAAACAGCGAAAAAGAGCGCGCTGAAAATTTAATGATTGTTGACCTTATGCGCAATGATTTGGGTAAATGTTGTCGTTATGGTTCTGTTAGCGTGCCTAAATTATTTGCACTAGAAAGCTTTGCGGCGGTGCATCACTTGGTCAGCACGGTTACTGGAGAATTAACACCTGAATGTTCGGCATTGGATTGTTTGCATCGTTGTTTTCCTGGGGGTTCGATAACGGGAGCGCCAAAAAAACGTGTGATGCAAATCATAGCTGATATCGAACGGGTTGAACGTAGTGTTTATTGTGGCAGTATCGGTTATATGGGTTTCGATGGTAATATGGATACCAATATCGCCATTCGCAGTTTGGTGTTGCAGCAGCAGCAACTGTACTGTTGGGCAGGGGGTGGCATTGTCGCGGATTCGGAATGTGACGCTGAATATCAAGAATGTTTCGACAAAGTGGCGAAGATATTTGAAGTGTTAGCACAACACGTTTAAGATGGTCACTTTTTAGCACGTTAGGTGAAATTTAATGGCAGAAAAAATAGTAAGAACACGTTTTGCTCCTAGCCCCACGGGATATTTGCATGTTGGTGGAGCACGTACGGCTTTGTTCGCTTGGCTGTATGCGCGAGCCAATCAGGGGCAGTTTATTTTAAGAATCGAAGACACTGATCGTGAGCGTTCCACACAAGCATCAGTTGATGCCATTATTGATGGCATGCAGTGGCTGGGGTTGGATTATGACGAGGGTCCTTTTTTTCAAACCAAGCGCATGGATCGCTATAAAGAAGTGATTGAGCAGTTGTTGCAGGAGGATAAGGCCTATCGTTGTTATTGTTCAAAAGAACGTTTGGGTAAGTTGCGCGACACCCAATTAGCGAACAAAGAAAAGCCACGTTACGATGGCTGCTGTCGTGACCAAGCCTCGCGCGATGATAGCTCGCCCTACGTGATTCGTTTTCGTAATCCGCAAACGGGTACAGTGACGTTTAGGGATCAAATTCGTGGTGAAATTAGTGTTGCCAACAAAGAATTGGATGATTTAATTATTGCGCGTACTGATGGTTCGCCAACTTATAATTTCACCGTGGTTGTTGATGATGCCGATATGCAAATTACCGAAGTGATACGCGGCGATGATCATATCAATAATACACCGCGACAAATTAACATTTTTAAAGCGTTAAATTTAGAGCCGCCAAAATATGCGCATGTGCCGATGATTTTGGGCGCAGATGGTAAACGGTTATCCAAGCGTCATGGTGCAGTGAGTGTTTTGCAATATCGCGATGACGGGTTTTTAGCGGAAGCGTTATTGAATTATTTGGTGCGTTTGGGTTGGGCACATCAAGATCAGGAAATATTTTCGCGCGAGGAGATGATTGAATTATTTGCCATCGAGCAAGTGAACCGTGCGCCAGCCGCATTTAATCCAGAAAAATTGTTGTGGCTGAATCAACATTATATGAAAACCTTGCCGCCTAAATTCGTGGCGGAGAGCCTAGCTTGGCAGTTGCAGCGCTTGGGTGTGGACTGTGAATTAGGACCAGCACTGGAAGAGGTGGTAGCCGCACAGGCAGAACGGAGTAAAACGCTGATTGAGATGGCCGAGCGTAGCGTTTACTTTTTTCAGGAAGTGACGGAATATGACCCCAAGGCAGCACGTAAAAATCTAACGGCTGAGGTTTTGCCGGCATTACAGGAGGTGCGTGAGCAATTTGCCGCGTTGGCTAATTGGGAGAAAGAGCCGATTCACGAAGTGATCGTTAATACAGCGGTTAAGTATGATATGAAGCTGGGCAAACTGGCACAGCCGGTGCGGGTAGCGGTTACCGGTAATACCGTTTCTCCGCCGATTGATCTTACGCTGTCCCTGTTGGGTCGCGAAATCGTGCTCCAGCGCTTGGATAGGGCTTGTACTTTTATTTCTGGATCCACAGCTAGGGCGTAAGATGCTGGATGCTTGACAGGGTGAAGGCGTCCTCCTAGAATGGCCGTTCCTTGAAGGGGCTATAGCTCAGCTGGGAGAGCGCTTGCATGGCATGCAAGAGGTCGGCGGTT
>CAZGQK010000072.1:0-2432 GCA_964527645.1 uncultured Legionellales bacterium
AGTATTAAAATTACTTTTGTCTTGCTTTGAATTTTGGATTTGTTTTATTAATTATGTAAACTCTACCTCTTCTTCTAACTAATTTAGAATTTAGGTCTCTTTTTTTTAAAGATTTTAATGAGCTTTTAACTTTCATAATATTTATAGCCTGGCAATGTCCTACTCTTCCATGTCTTAAGACAAAGTACCATCGGCGCAGAAAGGCTTGACTTCCGAGTTCGGAATGGGATCGGGTATTGCCCCTTCGCAATAATCACCAGGCGCATTTTTATACTTAAGAAATGACAAATTGTAAAGATAAAGAAATTGTTTACTTATATCTCTTAATCGTAAGAAAATTCCTATATGTCTCTAAAATAGCATTTTCTAGATTAGTTTTATATTTCCATCCATATTTTTTTGCCAAGGAAACATTTAGAACTTTCCGAGGTGTGCCATTTGGTTTGGATAAATCATATTTAATTTTAATCTTCTTGTTAGGAATAATTAATCTTAATATTAAATTGGCATATTCTTTAATTGAATAATCTTTACCAGTACCAATATTTATTATATTTCCCTTAAATTTTTTATTCATAAAGTGGATGCATGCGTCAGCAAGATCATCAACATAAATTATTTCTCTCTTAGCTAAACCGTTGCCCCATAACATTAATTCGTTCTTTTTTTTTATTTTTACTTCGTGTATTTTTCTAATTAAAGCTGGAAAAAAATGTGAGTTTAATTTATCGTAATTATCATTAGGGCCAAAAGTGTTTGTTGGCATAATGCATTTATAACTTGTTTTATACTGTAAATTATAACTTTCACACATTTTAATGCCCGCTATTTTTGCTATAGCATAAGCCTCATTGGTTTTTTCTAATTCTCCACTAAGTAAATAGCTCTCTTTAATTGGTTGTTTACACATTCTTGGGTAGACACAACTTGATCCAAGAAATATTAAGTTTTGTATACCACATAAATATGATGAATGAATAATATTTGATTGGATACATAAATTACTATTGATAAATTCTGCAGGATATTTATTATTTGAATAAATTCCACCAACTTTTGCTGCTGCAATAAAAATAAAACTAGGTTTTTCTTTTTTAAGAAAATTATAAACTTGAGATTGATTAGTAAGATCTAATTTTGATTTATCTGCTAATAAAATTTTTTTATATCCTTTTTGTTTTAATTTTCTTACAATAGCACTACCTACTAACCCTTTGTGACCAGCAACATAAATCTTAGATTTTAAACTAATCATTAGTCAATTTTTTTAAATCAAAATTTACCATTTCATTTACAAGTTTTTTTAAGCTAATTTTAGGTTTCCACTTTAGCTCTTTTTTTGCTTTGCGTGAATCTCCTAATAATGTATCAACTTCTAAAGGTCTAAAATATTCTTTATCACAGGCTATAATACAATTTCCATTTTGATCAAAACATTTTTCATTAATTTCTTTCCCCTTCCATTTAAATTTAATATTTAATTCATTTAATACTAAATTAACAAATTGTTTTACCGTGTATTGTTTTCCTGTTGAAATCACATAGTCAGATGGTATTTTTTTTTGCATCATTTTCCACATTGCCTCAACATAATCTTTTGCATGACCCCAATCTCTTCGTGCGCTTAAGTTTCCTAAAAATAATGTTTTTTGTTTCTTAAGTTTAATTTTACAAAGTCCAATTACTATTTTTCTTGTTACAAAAGTTTCACCTCTTACAGGACTTTCATGATTAAATAATATTCCATTACATGCAAAAATATTATATGCCTCTCTATAATTTATCGTAATCCAATGAGCATATACCTTTGCTACTCCATATGGACTTCTTGGATAAAAAGGTGTTTTTTCATTTTGAGGAATTTGTTTAGCTTTTCCATACATTTCTGATGTGCCTGCTTGATAAAATTTTGTAATTTTCTCAAACCCATGAAATTTAATTGCTTCCAAAATTCTTAAAGCTCCAATTGCGTCAGCATTTGCTGTATATTCTGGGACCTCAAATGAAACTGCTACATGTGATTGTGCTGCTAGATTATAAATTTCGTTGGGTTTTATTTTTTTTATTAAGCTTGAAACAGATATTGCATCTGTCACATCTCCATAATGTAAAAAGAAATTTCTCTTTTTTTCATGAGGATCTTGATAGATATGATCTATTCTACTTGTGTTTAATGAGGACGATCTTCTTTTAACACCATGAACTAAATAGTCTTTTTTTATTAACAAAGTAGACAAATAAGAGCCATCTTGACCTGTAACACCAAATATTAATGCAACTTTTTTTTTCATATTAATAGAAATTTCAACTTTATTAAATTGATTAATAACATAACTGTTTAATTAATACCAAAAAATTAAATCTGGTGGGTGCAGCAAGAATTGAACTTGCGACCTCTACGATGTCAACGTAGCATTCTACCACTGAACTAT
>CAZGQK010000073.1:0-2428 GCA_964527645.1 uncultured Legionellales bacterium
AATTTATAGATTAAAAGATTGGAGTATATCCAGGCAAAGGTATTGGGGTTGTCCAATTCCTATAATGTATTTAAAGGATGGAACAGCTGTGCCGGCAACAGATAAAGACTTACCTGTTACTCTCCCAGATGATATAGATTTTTCAAAGAGTCAGAATCCTTTGAAAGATCATCCAAAATGGAAATATACAAAATACTCTAAAACTGGTGAAGATGCATTAAGAGAAACAGAAACTTTTGATACTTTTTTTGAGTCCTCGTGGTATTTTGCTAGATTTTGTTCGCCTAATTCTAAAGATATAATTGAAAAAAAAGAAGCTAAGTACTGGCTTCCTGTTGACCAATATATTGGAGGCATTGAACATGCTATTCTTCATCTTTTATATTCAAGGTTTTTTACTAGAGCACTACATGATTGTGGTCTATTAAATATTAAAGAACCATTTGATAATTTATTAACACAAGGGATGGTTTGTCATAAAACATTCAAGGATGAAAAAGGTGATTGGGCCAGCCCTGTTGATTTTGATGAAAAAAAAAATAAAGAAAAATTTTTAATCGGAAAAAGTGAAAAAATGAGTAAATCAAAAAAAAATGTAGTTGATCCTGATTTAATACTAAATAAATTTGGTGCAGATACAGCAAGACTTTTTATGTTATCTGATAGCCCTCCAGAAAAGGATTTAGAATGGACAGATACTGGGATTAAAGGAGCTTATAAATATTTAAACAGATTGTGGAATTTGGTGACAAAGAATTTAAATATTTTATTGAAAGAAAAAAGAAATATGAAAGATTTTAAAGAAAATGAAGAATTTATTTCAGCCATCAATCAAACTATTCATCATGTATCTCTAGATTATGAAAATTTTAGATTTAATAGAGCAATAGCAAGAATAAGAGAATATACAAATATATTATTTGAAAATGAAGAAAAATTAAAAAAAAATAGTAAATTATTTAAATTTTTAATAGAAAATATTATAAAAATTCTTGGTCCAATAGTTCCGCATATTTCAGAAGAAATGTGGAGTCTTTTAGGTAACAAGAATTTTTTGATTAAAAGTGGATGGTGTGTAGTTGATAAAAAATTTTTAAAAATTGAAAATATAACGTTGGCCATTCAAATAAATGGTAAATTAAAAGGAACAATTAACTTACCTTTTAACACCAATCCATCTGAGATTGAAAAAAAAGCTTTATCCTTACCTAAAGTGATGAAAATAATCGGAAAAAATAAACCAAAGAAAATTATTGTAGTTAAAAATAAAATAGCAAATATAGTTATATAAATGAAAAAAGTAAGATTATTTTTTTGCTTTATTGTTTTTTTTATATTCACTAGTTGTGGTTATGAACCACTATACTCAAAAAATGCAAATACAAATAAAGAATTATTGTCTATTTCAGTACAAAATATAAAAAATAGACCCGGACAAATTTTAAGAAACACATTATTAAATCAACTTAATCCTGAAAGGGAAAGAGTAATAACAAAATATAGACTTATAGTCGAAATATCTGAAAGTAAATCAAGTTTGGCATATCGAAAGGATATGTCAGCAACAAGAACAGATTTAAAAATTACTGCAAATTATTTGTTAAAAGATATAAAAAATGGAGAGATTCTTCTTAAACAAGAAGCTAAATCTATATCTAGTTTTGATGTTGTGGAATCTGTTTATGCAACCTTAATTGCTGAAAAAGATGTAAGAGAGAAAAATTTGAATGTTATTAGCAATGATATTTATACAAATTTAGTAATTTTCTTTAAAAATAAATAGTAATCATAACTTAATTAAAAAATTTTAATTTTTTTTAGGCAGTATTTTAATAAGTTGATCATATTTTTTTTTTCAATTGCAATACAGCCATCTGTTGTAGTGATATTTTTTTTAGATAAATGTAAAAAAATTGCACTACCTCTACCTTTAATTACAGGATTGTCATTATATCCAACAATAATCAAAATATCGTATAAAAGGTCTTTTCTCCATAATTTTTCACCTAAATCTAAATTTTTTGTTTCAAATATTTTATTGTAATTAGGGTTTTTGGGATTATTACAACAAATATGATTTTTTTTTATTATATATACTGGAAGATTGGTTTTTGGTTTTTTAATTCTATCAGGTCTATACATGACATATCTTAAAAAAAAAGTACCTTTTGGTGTTTTAAAGTCCCCTTCTTTTTTGTCAGAAGTAATTCCTTTTTTACCTAAAAAACATTTAATAATATACTTATTAAATTTTAGTATTCCTGTTTTTTTAACAAATATTTTCATCAAAATTTCCTAATATTCTTAAAAAGGAAAATAAAAAAAGTTTTTAATTTTTTTTTTAATTTACACTACTAATAATATATTTAATATTTAAATAATAAAAATTATGAATTTACTCGTTGTTGAAAATAATTTTTTATTAAAA
>CAZGQK010000074.1:0-2135 GCA_964527645.1 uncultured Legionellales bacterium
TTTGTACTGACCACTGGGTTTATAACAAACTTTGACTTCGGTCAAAATATTGGTTTGACGGTGAGTACGACAGCTAAAACGTAACCCGCTTGCAGGCAGTCCAGGATTCAAACGTTGGAACTGTCCACGTAAGCTATGCAGTTGCGCGGTTTTATTTTCAGATGAAGTCAAATCTGCGGGGATTTTTAAACGTTCTGCATAATTAATCACGTTACGGAAATATTGACTGGCACTCATCGGCACACACCCCCCAATCTCTGCCCACAACTGACGACGTGCATGCTCATCGGGCATCACCCTAGCCACCACTTTAGTTTGAAGCGGAGACAATACAGCTGAAGACTTGGTCTGACACTCTCGTGTTGTAGTTTCAGGATACAAGTGACTAGCCTTCCAAACATTTCCCTTTCTTTGAGCCTTGGCTATCAA
This sequence comes from uncultured Legionellales bacterium, assembly GCA_964527645.1. Lineage (GTDB taxonomy): Bacteria > Pseudomonadota > Gammaproteobacteria > CAZGQK01 > CAZGQK01 > CAZGQK01. Next base: position 430 of record CAZGQK010000074.1, read on the forward strand.
ACAAACACACGGCAGGTGTCATTTGAACTTCCATCACATAGCCAAACACGGTCGGTGTCGCATGGGCTGATGTCGCAAAAAATCCCATAGCAATGCAGCTGCTGATCAATAGCAAAAGCTTTTGCGTTAAGACTGATTGGGATGACATCAAAACCATAAAATGCCTAGGCCTTTATCATTGACTTCTAAAAGGAATATTTTGCATGCGCTGGGTGATCGACTGCGGTCCTTGGCCAAGCAGCACACCATAATGGGTCGCATTACTCATGACATGCTTGACGTAATCGCGTGTTTCAGTCAGAGGAATACTTTCTGTGTATTGATCCGCCGCAATCGGCTGACTTTCAGGCTGCCAACGGCGCGCACGATTTGGCCCTGCGTTATAACCTGCGGTGGCAAGTACAGGACTGTTGCTTAATTGGCTTTGAATCATGGACAAGTAGAATGTGCCATAACGTACATTGGTATTCATATCACTCAGTGCAGCAGGATTATAGGTTTCACCCATTTGTCTAGCGACCAGTTTTGCCGTATCTGGCATGATTTGCATCAAACCACCTGCCCCGACATGCGAACGTGCATGGGTAACAAATCGGCTTTCTTGGCGCATTAACCCATACGCCCATGCAGGATCTATGCCTGCATTGCGACTATGGCTGACCACATAGCTTTGATGCGGCATGGCATAACGATAACTGTAGTTATGCTGCTTGACGGTTCGATCGGCTGCATAGATCGCGCGGTCATACCATCCCATTTCTGTGGCACGTTTGGCAGCAGCCAAAATTAAGCCATCATCTTGTTTTAAATAAGCTTGTCGAACAGCCCAATTCCATTCACGGTTGACATAATTGTCTGGCGCATTGACGTTGCGCAGTGCAAAAGCACGGCTAAAGTGAATATCTTGACTCAAACGCTGCGCATCCGCATTGCTCGGTTGGGTATTGGCTGGAATCGTTTGATAACGCTGACCAATACGATCTTTTGCCAATAAGTTATGATAATCGTCACCTACTGACAATTTTTTGAAGATCTCGCGTGCCAGTGTTTTTGACTTTGCATCACCACGTTGTTCTGAAGCACGGGCTAACCAATATTGCCAGCGATCTTCTTGTTTTTGCGTCACACTCATGCCATCAATGGCACGAATGACACTCTCCCATGCGCCGAAGCGAATGGCTTGGCGTGCATAGATTTCAGCTTCTTCTTCACTCAGTGCTAAACCGTAGCTTCGATCGAAGGCTTGCAACACTTCCACATTAAAATTATTTTTCATAACAGTTGTGCCACCGATATACCCCACAACACGGTACAACGCTTTTTGCACCGACTCAGGTGTACCCTCTGCAGCACGCTTGACCGACGCCAGTGCAGTATTTAGATCACTGTCGGCTAAACGGCCAATGGCATAAATTAAATACGCTTGATCTGCCGCCGACGCTTTCGGTGCGGACCAGAGATAGTTCAGTGGATCGGCTTGAATGCTATTCAGCTGCGCCAAAGACAGATTCATGCCAATAGTTTGTGCAGTTGCAACTGCTTGACCTGACTGCCCTGCACGTAGCTGCGCCCATAAACGTTGTTGTTTGTCTTGTTCCGTCATCAGTGGACTAGACAACATCATGCGGCCTAGCCCTGTACAAGATTCAGGTTGTGAATTAGTGGTGAGCCAAACATCTTTATATTCGGCAAAAACCAAAGGGTCG
>CAZGQK010000074.1:2145-2420 GCA_964527645.1 uncultured Legionellales bacterium
GCACGGACTTGCGCCATGGCACAGCTTTCTGCGCGATCTGCATTGGACACATAGGCCAATACCGGCTGCGCGGAAGCAAAATCGGCCATTTTGACTTTTTCTTCGATGTAATCTGCTGCTAACTTCTCAGCCATGGCAGATTGCGGATAGCGCTGTGCAAATCCAACAATATTCGCCGCAGGTTGCAATCCCAAATTACTGTTAAGTACCCAATATTCAGGATAATAGCCCAGCACATCACCCTGCATACTGCTTTGATATTGCTGTAATAAGCT
>CAZGQK010000075.1:0-2296 GCA_964527645.1 uncultured Legionellales bacterium
GCTTAATAGACTTTCTTTTGACATGAGACAACAAAATATATACTGCAGCTGGAGTGATACCATCTATTCTTAGAGCCTGACCCATTGTTTTTGGCTTAATTCGCTTAAATTTCGATTTAGCTTCGTTAGATAAACCACTTAAATCATTATAATTAACATTAACAGGTATTTTAAGGTTTTCATCTCTTTTGAAAGCTAAAATATCAGCATTTTGTTTCTTTAAATAACCTCTATAATGGGCATTTATTTCTAGCTGGCCATCTATATCACTTGAAATACAAGAAATTTCAGGCCATATTTCTCTTATTTTTCTCATATCTACTCCTTTTTGGCTTAATACTTGTCCTGCTGACCTTGAAACTCCATCTTTAGCTATATTTATGCCAAATTCCGATATTTTTGATGGAGTGATTCTTAATTTCTCCATTTTTTTTGAAAGTTTATCTAAAATACTAGCCTTTTCCTTAAATATTCGACTTCTATAATCCATGACAACACCAATATTAATTCCTTTTTGGGTTAATCTCAAATCTGCATTATCTGCTCTAAGAGTAAGTCTGTATTCGGCTCTGGACGTGAACATTCTATATGGTTCAGCCACTCCTTTAGTTACAAGATCATCGATCATTACCCCTATATAAGCCTCTGACCGATCTAGAATGAATGGCTCTTTACTCTTAATTGATAAGGCAGCATTGATGCCAGCTACAAGTCCTTGAGCGGCTGCTTCTTCATATCCTGTAGTTCCATTAATCTGACCAGCAAGGTATAAATTTTGAATTTTTTTTGTTTCAAGGGTTAAAAATAATTCTCTTGGGTCTACGTAATCGTATTCAATAGCATATCCAGGTCTTAAAATAACTACGTTTTCTAAACCATTGATTTTATTACATATTTCTTGCTGAACTTCAGGCGGTAATGATGTAGAAATACCATTTGGATAGATTGTATAGTCATTCAGACCTTCTGGTTCAAGAAAAATCTGATGTTTTTTCTTTTCAGAAAATTTTACAATCTTATCTTCTATAGAAGGGCAATATCTCGGGCCCACACCTTTAATGTTACCTGAGTACATAGCACTTCGTTTTATATTTTTAGAAATTATTTTATGAACTTCATCATTTGTATAAGTCATTCTACATGAAACTTGTTTGTTTAAATTTTTTTTTGTTAGAGAAGAAAAAAAATATGGATCGTCATCAGCAAATTGTTCTTCTAAATTTTTAAAATTAATTGTTCGCGAATCTAATCTTGGAGGCGTTCCAGTTTTCAATCTTCCAATTTCAAAATTAAATTTTTTTAATTGTTCACTTAAACCTGTTGTAGGTTTTTCATTATACCTTCCAGCTGGAGTTTGTTTTTCACCTACATGTATTAGACCATTCAAAAAAGTTCCTGTTGTCAGTATTAGCTTGGATGTTTTAATTTTTTTTCCTGACTTTGTCATAAATCCAGTTATTGCATATTTCTCAAATATAAACTCTATTACTGGATCAGAAAATACGCTTAGATTACAGTAGTTTAGCAGTTTTTCTTGCATTATTTTTTTATATAGTGATCTATCACTTTGAGTTCTTGGACCTCTAACAGCGGGTCCTCTGCTTCTATTTAAAAGCCTAAATTGTATACCAGATTTATCAGCTACATCACCCATTACTCCATCTAAGGCATCTATTTCTCTAACTAAATGACCTTTCCCTAATCCGCCTATCGCTGGATTACATGACATTTCACCAATTGATTCTATTTTATGAGTGAATAAGGCAGTGTTAACACCTAAACGTGCTGAAGCTGCAGCAGCTTCACAGCCGGCATGTCCACCACCAATTACAGCAACATCGAATAATAAATCATTTTTCATAAGTGTAATTTATAATTGTTCATTTTTTTTACAAGAATAGAGTGAAAAAAGATAAAAAAGTAAGCAAAATTAAGGTTTATTTACCTATACAAAAATCATTGAATATTGACCCTAAAATCTCTTCTACGTCAACTTTTCCGACTATCATTCCTAAATGTCTTGTTGCTAACCTAAGATCTTCAGCAGCCTTATCAAAATCTTCATCTTTATTTTTTTGATTAAAATTATCAAGATGTAAAACACATTGCTCCAGATGTTGCCTGTGTCTTTCTCTTGTAATTAAAATATCTTCAGAGCTAATAAACTGATTTTTAAGTTTTTTTTTAATTGCAAAAATTAATTGATCCAAATTTTTTTCTTCCTTTAATGAAATGTAAATGGGATTAATTTTTTTAAATTCATAAACCATATCATCTATACCAAGATCAGATTTAT
>CAZGQK010000076.1:0-453 GCA_964527645.1 uncultured Legionellales bacterium
CGATGATACGCACTTCTTTGGTTATTGTATCAGCACAGCCATCTGGTGTTTCAACTATCAGTGTTATTGTGTAGGTTCCCGTATCGGTGAACATATGTGTTGCATCTTCCAGGTCACTTGTATTTTCAGCTCCAGAGCCAGGATCACCAAAGTCCCATAGCCAGGACGAGACATTGGTTGAAGAGGCATCCATAAAGTCTATCGTTGCGCTTAAGATGGAAACTTCTGGTGGGTCGAGTTCAATACCATTTTGCTCTATGGTGAAGTCTGCTGTCGGGGCGGAATATGCTACCACGGCACCCTGTTGTACTACCATAGTTACACAACCTTCATCAGAGATTACTTCCAATGCAACATCGAAAGTATCTGCCGTGACATAAACGTGGGTCGTTGAATCCGGATCATTTGAAGTACTGCCGTCTCCAAAATCCCACGCCCAATAAACAATATTTC
>CAZGQK010000076.1:463-2285 GCA_964527645.1 uncultured Legionellales bacterium
ATATTAAACTTGTAACTCCTGAAGTAACAGAAGCAGGTGGAGTTGTTCCTACCGTTCCTACCTCGGCCGTCAACACATAGGGGTCGCAGCCTGATCCGGAAACCGTAAAACTCACATCTGGATTTGGGCTTACCCAAATCTCTATTGTAATAGTGGAATCTGGTGAGCAACCATCACTGACCGTTACGGTTAAAGTGGTATCTACAGTTAACCCGCTCAGGGTTTGAACAGAATCGGTTTCCCAATTACTCCATAGGTAACTGATTGGACTTCCGTTACCCCCCGTAACAGAGACGCCAACAACTGCATCAGCACCAACACAACTACTATCGCCTTGCGGAAGGGGAGATAATAGAGGCGATACTGAAACTACCACTGAATCAAAACTGCTGGCACAGGAATTGGCATCAAGAACATTGAGACTGTAGGTTGTTGTTGTTAGAGGTGCAACTGTTTGGATTTGATTGCTGTCAAGTCCATTGTCCCACATATAATTGTAAGGTGGCACTCCACCACCCGCTGTAGCATTGATGTCAACAGATTGTCCATAACAAATGGCTATATCCTCTGATACGAACAAGACCAGGGTATCTGGCTCATCGATAGTTGCATAACCGGTAACTATGCATCCATTTGCGTCTGTCAATACAATACCTATAGGGCCTGCATACAAGTTGGTAGCTGTTATGCCACTTTGCGTTGCCGGGTCATTCCATTCATAGGTTATCGGTGGCGTACCCTCACTGGCCTGGACAGTAGCAGTACCGGTATTGAGGCCATTGCACAGTATATCTACAGTAACAATTCCGTCCACTACAGGGCCAGGTAAATCTCCAACGGTCACCTGGTAGTTTAACATGCATCCATTAGCGTCTGTGACTACCACATAGTAAGGGTCTCTTGCTAAAAGCCCTGATACGGTATCTGTTGTGGTTGCTGCTGGGTCATCCCATAGGAAGGAGTATGGGGGCACTCCTCCTGAAGGAACAATGATGGCCATTCCATTATAGTCTCCACATGTTGAGGGATAGCCTATTCCAATCGCTGATAGTGGTGTCGGCTCGTTAATGGCTATGGGGTTGATGGAGTTACATCCATTGAGGTCAGTTACTGTTACGACGTAGGTCTGTGCGCTTAGATTGGTTACAATTGAGGCTGCACCCACATTGGGTACCCAACCATAGCTGTAAAAGGGTGTCCCACCCGATACAGATAAGTAGATAGAGCCGTCTGAGCCTCCGTTGCAGGACACATTGGTGATAGAGTCAATTACTGAAAGTGGTTGAGGTTCCAGGATTGAAATTGACGATGAAGTGGCACACCCATTGGCATCTGTAACTACTACATTGTGCAATCCCGGGCACAGTCCGGAAGCAGCAGCAGTAACCTGGCTATTGCTCCAGAGATAGGCATACGGACTTATCCCACCTCCTGCCATAACTGTTGCTGAACCATCACAGACACCAAAGCAGGAAGAGCTGCTTGAATTAATAATCGCTGAGGCGATGACAGCAGGTTCACCTGCAGTTACTGAAGCTCCGGCTACACAGCCGTTGGCATCAATTATCGTTACGGTATAGGTGCCTCCCCAAAGGCCAAATACTGATGTCATGTTCACTCCGAGTGTATCAGTACCTGATTTCCAAATATAAGTCAACGGTGGGGATGCTCCCGTTGCTGAAACTGTGACTGAAGCGTTGCTGTCTCCCGCACAAGAAACGTCTGTCCAGGTCACACTATCGATGGATGGTCCGGTAAGGTCACTTACAACCACAGGCATGGTGAAGAAACATCCATTTCCGTCACTTACAATTGGGTTGTA
>CAZGQK010000077.1:0-2255 GCA_964527645.1 uncultured Legionellales bacterium
GCGCGTTTTCCTGCCCCTGGGCAGCAGAGAGGTTGAGCCACATGTAGGCCAGGACATCGTCCTGCGGCAGGCCGTCACCGGTGGCCTACATGAACCCGAGGCTGAACTGCGCGAGAGCGTGCCCTTGGTCAGCGGCCAACCGAAACCGGCGCGCGGCCTCTGCAGCATCTTCAGGCACGCCATCGCCCTTGCGGTACATGAACCCGAGGAAGAACTCTGCGGAAGCGACCCCTTGGTCAGCGGCCAACCGAAACCGGCGCGCGGCCTCTGCAGCATCTTCAGGCACGCCGTCGCCGGTTGGCGTACAGGAACCCGAGGCTGGACTGCGCGTAAGCGTACCCTTGGTCAGCACATCGTTTCAGGGGGTCACGTCACTCTGTCCGCAGTGCACCGGGCCAGAGAGCTGAGGGAACCCTCTCCGCCTTCCCGCAAAAGCTGCTCCATGCTCCAGCGGCTTCTGCCCATTCCGTCTTTAAAGTATGCAATTAGTCAAAAATACTTTGTACGGTAAGCGACCGGGTCGGTCTTACTTTGTATACGTCGACACCAGCTGTTACCGGTACCTGTCTGTAATCTGGAGATGTTTTCACCACGTTGTAAAAATCATCCACCGAGAAATAAAACAGAGATTCAAAAACTGATTGCCAATTCGACGGGTTCGGGTCTTGTACAGGAAAATCTCCTAAAACACGCTTAAAAGCATCCGCCTCTGAATAGCCTGCTTTCATCAGTTCTTTTACTAATGCTAACACCAAGAAAGTCGATGCACTGTAATTTGGATCCACATCTCTACTGTCATAACTTTCCAAGACAGCTGGGTCACCATCAGCTAAAAAGTCTACGCTTGTTTGCGCATCAAAATAAGTTTGATCGGAGGGGCTGTAATATTGGTCGGTATACACCGACTCGAACACTGCAGCTCCACCTTCTATCAACCATTTTACATCGTGCATCGGCATATTTATGCTCAATTGATACAGATGAAAGTATTCATGTGCAATTACCGAATACTGATGTAAATGATTGTATTCAAATTCTGCATTTGGTATCTCTAAAACCATCCAAAGGTCCGTTGCTGAGCTTCCTCCTACATAAGCACCCCCTGAAATACCATCATACGGATCAGTGATATTATCATTCCATGAATAAACGGTTACTGTATGATAATTCGTCGTGTTTAATGGAAGCAGCGCTATCAAATTTGTCATGATAGCAGCAAATTGTTCGATCCACGCAGTTGGCAAACTTCCATGTAAATTATAGGTAATCGGAATTGTGCCGCTGACCGTTGGTAGCCCTACGGTCACCGAAGCTGTCGCACTGGCCGAGCCGGAAGTCGCTGTGATCGTCGCCGTACCGACCGCTACCGCAGTCACGAGCCCGGTAGACGATACCGCAGCCGTGGTTGCGGCCGATGTGGCCCACGTGACCGCGGCACCACTCATCGTTGCGCCGTTCTGGTCCTTGACCGTGGCGGATAGCTGGGATGTCACACCCACTGAGTCCAAGCTCAGACCCGTCGCCGAAAGGGTGAGCGACGTCGCTACGGGCGTTGGAGTTGGAGTGGGAGTGGGAGTGGGAGTGGTTGGACTACCGTCTCCCCCACAACTCGCTAAAAGCAGTGAAAACAAACTGCACGCAATTAATTTTTTCATGCCGTCATTCTGCCCCGCCCCACTCAGGCCCGCAACTCAGGACGTGCAGAACAGTGGATAGCTGGGCGTGGCCGGGTGCCACGGAGGGGCTGGGGGCTTACCACGTTTGCTGGTCACCTCAGTTCCATCTAAGCTCGGGACACACCAGACTGGAGCTAGGCATGATTCCTCTTCGTCGTTGGGCCATCACTGCTACCGTCCTGACGCTTGTCACGGGGTGTGGAGGAGATTCATCCCCGGTCGCCCCCCCCCTACGACCCCCACCACACCGACCTTCACCTATCAGCTAACCGTCGCGTCGGGCGCGAATCAAACGGCCCGAGTAGGCAGCGTCCCCACTGATGGGATAACTGTCCGCCTTATGCGTAGTGACAACACAGCCGTGAGCGGGGCAACCCTCAGCCTATCGGTCGCTACGGGCGGAGGTAGTGTGGGCAGTACCTCGGTAGTGACGAGTAGTCAGGGTATTGCCACGATTCCGTCGTGGACCCTGGGTAGCTCGCCGGGCTCCAACACTCTCACGGTGTCCTCGGCGGCCCATTCGGCCAGCACCACCGTTACGGCGACGGCCCGTTGGCCCCTGTGGACGGTCATGGTCTA
>CAZGQK010000078.1:0-401 GCA_964527645.1 uncultured Legionellales bacterium
TCTGACAAATATTTCTCAAATAAACTTCGAGTAATTCTTACCATCAATCAATGAAATATTTTCGATCGATCAATCAGTAAAAATCCACACAAGTTGTTCTTCATAATCTCTTAATGATCTTCTTGCTGATTCGTCATCAGCAAGCTAGGTCGGCTATACTACTCTCTTTCAAGAAGAAGTCAACTGGTTTTGTTAATTATTTTTAAACCTATTCAAGACTTCCAGATTTTACCGCTTGGGCTAAATCCTTGTTTCTCAACAAGTTTTAATCAACATCACCGCCGATGGATGTGCATTCTACAGTATTTCCAAACCAACACAACCCCCTTTATTCAATTATTTATAAAAAAACCTCCAACTGTTTACTTATTCAGCAAAATGTCGCTTTTTTACTAACATTT
>CAZGQK010000078.1:411-1172 GCA_964527645.1 uncultured Legionellales bacterium
TGAAATTATAAGTTGCTGTTATTTATGTAAAATATTTTTTAATAAATTTATCTACTTCCTAGTTAGCGCCTTAAACCGCACCATCACATTCGCACAAATTAAACTTAATATATTGTTTTAATTCATTTAAATAAAAATATATTGAAATAATATTTAAATATTTTATTGAAATCGCTGTTTCTTTCTACTTTTTATGGTGAATATCCACTCACAATGCTGTTTTCTCACTCAATTCCTACCTTAAAACCAAAACAGCCATTCTATTTCTAGAATGGCTGTTTCCGATCATCTCAACATGTTTAGAACTTCATACTGATACGCGCCCAATAATTACGTCCAATATTATTGAATTGTTCGGTTGCAGCATAATCAAAACCTGAACTTCCAAGTTTATTCAAATGCTCGGCATAGTTTTTATTCAGCACATTATCTATTCCGACTGAAAGGTCTAAATCTTTTTGGATATTATAAGTCCCATTTAAAGACAAAGTTCCAAAACTTTTACTGTCTTCTAAATCGTATCCAATGATATTGCCTTCTCGATAACTGGTACGATCTTGTGCTGCCACCACACGCCATAACAAACCGAGATTATATTTCTCTTGCACATAGCGTAGATTGAAACGTCCTTCTAATGGTGCAATTTGCGGTAAAGCGGTGTGATCCGTTGTATTTTCACCCCATGCATACATGGCACTGATGTCCGCTTGAATTTGATCCGTCAACTGGTAAGCCACACCTGCTTCAGCACCGGCAATGGT
>CAZGQK010000078.1:1182-2251 GCA_964527645.1 uncultured Legionellales bacterium
TGGTTGCATCGACATTTCGGCTACGAGCTTCATATTTCGTTTTACCCATAGAAATCACGGGTACATATTTAACTAATATATAGTCTTGAATTAAGCCTGCATAAACTGAAGCCCATGATTTAAATGCACCCTGTTCATATTGATAACCTGCATCAAACTGCACGGTTTTTTCATTCTCTAAATCGGCAAAGGTCGTACCTGTACTTTGATGGTATTTGGTACTAAACAATTCCCAATAATCAGGCACACGCTCTACATAACCCAAACCAGCGTAAGTTTTAACATGTTCCGCAAGTTCACTTTCAATTCGAATAAAACCACTTGGCAAGGTTTCTTTACGCTCTGTATCAGTGGCTAAGTTATCGATCTTCGCTTGATCGAGGCGTGCACCTGTCACCAGTTTATGCTGATCATTGAATGCATAACTCAGCTCACCGAAAGCCCCATAAGACTCAAAATCCATATCTCCGACACGAGCTTTATTTTGATAAGGAGACATTAAGCTACCACTACGTTTAGTGTGCTCATTTTTTTGACTATCAATACCTGAAATAAGTTGCAATTTTCCCCAGTCCTGCGTCATAGCAACCCGTGCATTTAAAGTCCTACGAGCAACATTTGAAGCCATCGGCATTGACATACCATCTGCGGGATTAAATTTTCGCAAACTAAAATTATCCATGATATGATCGTTATAGCTATAGTCCACTTGCGCTTCGACTTTCTTGATCACCTCACTAATGTTTTTCTTTTCAACATGTAAACCTAGACTTTCACGAGCAAACTTAGAACCATCCATGCTACGTCCAGCATAAACAGCCTCACCATCACTCTTCCCACCTTTCAGCTCTACCCATGTGTCCTCATTTGGAGTCCAGCCCAGCGCAAGATCTGCATTCCACTTTTCCCAATCGGACGGAACCGTATTGCCAGCTCCATCTTGATAACTATCTGCAATCGAACGATTGGCATTTAAACGTGCGTATTTCGTTTCATCACCGACAGCGGCTTCAACATTCTGATCCAAACGACCGTAAGAACCAAGCATGACACTGGCTTGTCCGCGATA
>CAZGQK010000079.1:0-2250 GCA_964527645.1 uncultured Legionellales bacterium
AAGGACTTTTATTACTAACTAATTCAGGTAGCTTAGCAAGATATCTTGAACTACCCAAAAATTCATTCATTAGAGAATACAAAGTTAAAGTGAAAGGAAAAATAGATATTGAAAAATTAAAAAATTTAGAAAAAGGAATAACAATTAAAGGTATTAAATATGAAAGTATAAAAGTTAATATTATAGAAAAAAATAAAAATAATGCCTGGATAAAAATGAGGTTAATAGAAGGAAAAAATAGAGAAATTAGAAAAATAATAAGTTTTTTTGGATGGACTATAAATAAATTAAAAAGAATAAGTTATGGCCCGATTCAATTAAAAAAACTTAAAAAAAATGAGATTGAAGAAATAAATATAAATAAATATTTTAAAAAAAAACTATGAGAATTATTTCAGGAAAATTTAGAGGTAGAAAACTAATAAAATTTAACAAAGAAGGCATTAAGCCTACCACAGATAAAATGCGTGAATCCGTATTTAATATTGTCATTAGTTATTTAAAAATTAATGAAAAAAAAAATAATCTTCCTTTAGAAAATTTTAATGTTCTAGATATTTTTGCTGGTACCGGAGCTTTAGGCTTAGAAGCAATTTCAAGGGGAGCAGAAAAAGTAACTTTCATAGAAAAATCTAGGGACAACTTGCGCGTTTTATATAAAAATACCGATCTTTTAGAAATTAAAGAAAAGGTAAAAATAATTAAAAAAAGCATAAGAAATGTAAAAAAAATTGAAGGACAATTTGATTTAATATTTATGGATCCGCCCTATCAAATGGATTTAATTATTAAAGAAACTTTAAAAAAAGTTCTAGATTTTAAAATAATTAAAAAAAAAACTGTAATTGTATTAGAGCATGCAAAAAAGAAAAAAATAGTTATTCCTAAAGAGTATGAGATTATAAAAGAAAAAAATTATGGAAATAGTGGCCTTATATTGATTAAATTAAAATAAAATTAAGTTTTAATACTTTTTTTCAAAATAAAAAAATAATAAAAAAATATTAATAAAGAAATAAACATCAAAAAAGCTCCAAAATTATAAGGTGAGTTTATCCCAAAGAAATAAAAAAGATTACCAGCTACTAAAGGGCTTAGTATTCTTGCTAGACTTCCAACAGATTGTATAACTCCAAATGAAGCACCTATAATATTTTTATTTAAGTTTTTCGATAACAAACTATTTAATGAAGGGTTTCCTAAACCAACTGAAATTCCCAGGATACCTAGAGAAAAAGTTAAATAAAATAAATTTTGAATAGACAGAGTTATAAAAAATAATCCTATTAACATTAAAAAACAGCTAGTTATTAAAAGTTTTATTTCTCCAAATGATTTAGTTAATTTTCCTATAAAAACACCTTGTACTAGGGCTGCTAATAATGCTGTAAAAGTAAAAGCAAAACCTGTTTGTTTGGATGCCCAACTCATTGCTCTTTCAGTCCATAAAGCAAAAGTAGTCTCAAAACCCGCAAAAGAAAAAGTAACTAAAAAAGATACTGTTATTAAAAATAGAAGTGCAGGAATTTTAAAAAGATTTATTAAATCTTTAAATGAATCAAGAAAATTTATTGAAATAAATTGTTTATTTCTTTTTTTTGGCTCAATTAATATAAAATAAGCAAGTAGACAAGATATTATTGCTACTATAATAGCAAAAATGAATGGCATTTTATAATTAATGTTATCAATATCCCCTCCTCCAAAATAGCCGCCGATTACTGGTCCAAAAACTAAACCTAAACCAAAAGCCGCTCCCATTAATCCCATACCTTTTGAACGATTAGCTGATGAGGTAGTCTCAGTAACATATGCATTTGCAATAGCTGTAGTAGAAGCAAATAGACCAGCAATTGATCTTGCAAACAAAACTAAACCAAAGCTAGTAGCAAAATATAAAAGGAAATAAGAAATTGCTGAACCGATTAAACATAAAATTAATATTTTTTTTCTACCATATATATCGCTTATTCTGCCTAATATTGGGCTAAATATAAGTTGCATTAATGAATAGCTTGCCATTAATAAAGTTACTTCATTAGGATTTGCTCCGAAGTTTTCCGCATAATATGGAAGTAACGGTATTATGATTCCAAATCCTAAAAGATTTGAAAATACAATCAAAAATAATGCGTACATATTATTCTACTTTAAATTAATTGATTTACCCTTATCAATGGCTGGTTGATCAAAAGGATTTAAATTATTTAAATAAGCTAAAGTTATGGTTTCTAACATAAAATTCATCAT
>CAZGQK010000080.1:0-2228 GCA_964527645.1 uncultured Legionellales bacterium
TTTTAGTATCAGCACACGGTAACTCATTGCGAGCTATGATGATATGTATAGGTCTCTTTCAACCTAAAGAAATATCTAAAATTGAATTGCCAACAGGCAGTCCTTATGTTTTTTATTATGATGAAAATCAATTAATGAAATCTGAATACTTAGTTTGATTTTTTGAATCTTGTAAAGTCCAATTGCTGTAGAATTCTTTAAAATGAGAAATACGATCATTCGGAGTCTCCCTAGGCAGAGCAACTCTGTTGTATTCTTTGAATCCAGTTGGTTTTCCCATATTATTCTTTCTCCGCTAGGGCTTTTTCTTGAAGCACACGCTTAAAATCATTAGGCATGACTTTGATGAACTTCTTTAAAAGTTCATCCCATTGTTCTAATATCCGCTTTGCATTTGCACTTTTTGTAGATTCGTAGTGTTCGCTGATGAGATGATATAGGGATTCAATATCTTTGTCTTCAACGACAGGTTCCAGAGTTACCAGGCCAGTGTTGCACATTTTAGGGAAAATGCCATTTTCGTCGAATATAAATGCTTCACCTCCGCTCATTCCCGCCGCAAAATTTCTGCCCGTGGGACCCAATACAATTACTTTACCGCGAGTCATGTATTCGCATCCATGATCGCCTAGTCCCTCGACCACTGTTTCTGCGCCACTATTTCTTACGGCGAATCTTTCCCCTGCGATTCCGCGGATGAATACTTTACCTCCAGTGGCTCCGTATAGAACAACATTGCCTACTAAAATATTTTCTTCGGGGATGAATGAAGAATTCGGAGGTGGTTGAATCACCACTTTTCCACCGGATAGACCTTTACAAAAATAATCGTTCGCATCACCGTTGACATACAAACTGACACCTTTTGCCAGAAATGCAGCGAAACTTTGTCCAGTAGAGCCGTTAAAAGTGATATTTATGGTATCTTCAGGTAATCCTTCTTCGCCATATTTTTTAGAAATATCGTAGCTTAATGTTGTTCCTACAGTACGATTGCCATTATTTATGTCCAGTTCAAGAGAAATTGGGGTTTTAGTTTCGACTGCATTACGACATTTTTCTCTTAATTGAACATCTAGAGATTTTTCTAGGCCGTGGTCTTGAGCTTTGTTACAGTATCTAATAACCGAATCCGGCACATTGGGCATATGAAGAATATTGGAAAAATCAAGTTTATTGGCTTTACGATGTTTGATTGCTTGGGTACCATCAAGACGATCAACCCTGCCTACCATTTCATTAATGGTTCTGAATCCGAGTTTAGCCATTATCTGACGTAGATCTTCAGCTATGAAGAAGAAGTAGTTGATTAGGTTCTCTGGTTTTCCCGCGAATTTTGCACGTAATTCTGGATCCTGTGTTGCTATCCCAACAGAACATGTGTTGAGATGGCATTTTCTTAACATTATGCAGCCCATTGTAATTAAAGGTGCAGTAGCAAAACCAAATTCTTCTGCTCCTAAGAGACAAGCTATTGCGACGTCACGCCCTGTTTTAAGTTGTCCATCGGTCTGTACAACTATCCTGCTTCTGAGATCGTTTAATACTAATACTTGTTGTGTTTCTGCGAGCCCTAATTCCCAAGGGAGTCCGGCATTTTTAATTGAGGATTCTGGAGAGGCGCCTGTTCCGCCACTATCTCCACTAATCAGTACTACATCTCCATGTCCTTTTGATACTCCTGCTGCTATTGTCCCAACACCAGCTTCAGATACTAGTTTTACATGAATCCTAGCATTGGGGTTTGAGTTTTTGAGATCATGAATTAGTTGTGCTAAATCTTCAATTGAATAAATGTCATGATGAGGTGGAGGGGAAATTAGCTCTACCCCAGGAGTAGAATTTCTTACCCACCCAATGTATTCATCAACTTTATGACCGGGAAGTTGGCCTCCCTCACCAGGTTTTGATCCCTGTGCCATCTTGATTTGCAAATCTTGGGCATTTGCTAAGTAGTTTGTTGTAACGCCGAAGCGTCCAGAAGCAACTTGTTTTATAGCGCTATTTCTAGAATCTCCGTTGGCATCCGGATGATATCTATTCCAATCCTCTCCACCTTCGCCAGTATTTGAACGAGCATGGATTCTATTCATAGCGATCCCCATAGTTTCATGGGCTTCACGACTAATTGATCCTAAAGAAACAGCTCCAGTAGCAAAACGTTTTACAATCACAGAGGCAGGCTCAACTTCTTCAATAGGAATTGGATCTTGCAGATATTTGAATTC
>CAZGQK010000081.1:0-2199 GCA_964527645.1 uncultured Legionellales bacterium
TAGAGAGATGTTACAAACTTTACGAAGAAGATTATATTGAATTACAAAATCTCGAAGATAAAATAAAATCGTTCGAATCATATTCAGATCAGTTATGATCCAGTCAAAGATAATTAGATGGATTTTTCATATATACGAATTAGATTCTCTTCCCAATTCGTTATAGCTTTGGTATACTCATCGAGGTTTTTTAGGCAGAAATATATTATTCGAGTGTGATATGCCCGCATATGCAATAATTGGTGGTCAATGGGGGGATGAAGGTAAAGGTAAAATAGTAGATTTCCTTTCGGAGAGGGCCAATATAGTCGCCCGTTTTAACGGAGGTAATAACGCTGGTCACACTGTAATAAATGACTCTGGTAATTTTAAATTCCATCTTATCCCAGTAGGAATTTTGAGACCTAACTGCACTGCGATAATTGGCAATGGAGTAGTTGTAAACCCGGAAGCTTTCTTAGAAGAATTGTCGATTCTTCATGATAGTGGTGTGGATACTAGCAACTTATTTATAAGTGAAAAAGCTCACCTTATAATGCCATACCATATGAGATTGGATGAGTTAGAAGAAATACGTAGGTCAGAAACAGGTGAAGCAATTGGTACAACTGGAATGGGAATAGGTCCAGTCTATATGGACAAAACAGCAAGGATTGGCATTAGGATGATTGATTTGCTGGATGAAGGGACTCTGTACCGTAAATTGAACCTTGTGCTGAGACAGAAGAATGATATTATTACAAAGTTATATGCTGGTTCGCCAATTGATATGGAAGAAGCTTATCAAACGTGTTTGATTTGGGGCGAAGCTTTGCGGGAATATATCAAGCCAGTCGAAGCTATGTTGTATAAGGCCCTAGAAGAAGATCAAAAGATAATATTAGAAGGTGCTCAGGGCTCTATGCTGGACTTAGATCACGGTACATATCCTTATGTTACCTCTTCGTCCCCAACAATTGGAGGTGCATGCACTGGCCTGGGTTTAAGTCCAAGGGATATTAGTGGAGTGGCTGGGGTTTATAAAGCTTATACTACTCGAGTAGGAGCCGGGGCATTGCCGACAGAGTTACATGACGAGATTGGAGAATTCATCAGAGAAAAGGCTGGGGAATACGGGACTACAACTGGACGTCCTCGTCGTTGTGGATGGTTTGATTCAGTGGCTGCACGTTATGCCTCCAGAGTGAATGGTTTTACCTCTGGTATACTTACCCGTTTGGATGTTCTAGATGGCATTTCTCCGGTGAAAATTTGTATTGGTTATAAATTAAGAGGGGTTACAACATACGATTTTCCTGTTGATGCGTCTGTTTTGCAAGAATGTGAGCCCGTATATGAAGAAATGCCTGGCTGGGAAAAGCCCACGGCTAGTGTTAGGCACATAAGTGACCTTCCACAGGAGGCCGTTGATTACATAAACAGGTTGAGTGGACTCATTGGATGCAGGTTCGACATGGTGTCAACGGGCCCAGCTAGGGAGGAAGCAATAACCGTTAGATCAATATTTTGACTTCAGGGTTGTGTACCCATATAGTGCCAGTTGGTAAGGTGAAATTATACTACGGATTCTATACTGGATCCCTTTTTATGGTATGACAATCCGCCATCTTCTACATCTATTTCTATTATATCGCCAGATTCGAATTCCTTTGATAATATCCGGTTTGATATAGGATTCTCGATATACCTCTGGATAGCTCTTTTTAATGGGCGCGCTCCATATTCCGGATCAAAAGCTTCGCTACAAAGCCATTCCTTAGCCCTATCGTGTATATCCAGTTCAATTTCATGGTCTTTAAGTCTTTGGGCTAAATCTAATACGAGCAAATCGACTATTTCTTTCACTTCATTTTTACTCAGTGACTCAAATATTACTATCTCATCCAGTCTATTTAGTAGCTCAGGTCGAAATGTCTTTTTTAAAGCATCCTCTATGGACGACCGTATCTTTTCTTGCTCGCTAATAGATCCTTCACCTCTAAGAAATCCAATGTTGTTCCTTGTTACCTCGCCGGTTCCCAAATTACTTGTGAGGATTACTATGGTGTTTTTGAAATCAACAGTTCTACCTCGCCCGTCCGTTAGCCTGCCGTTATCTAAAATTTGAAGGAGTATATTAAATACATCTGGGTGAGCTTTTTCTATTTCATCAAATAGGATTACCTTGAAAGGCCTTCTTCTTACAGGTTCCGTGAGTTG
>CAZGQK010000082.1:0-2164 GCA_964527645.1 uncultured Legionellales bacterium
TGAGAATCTAATCGTGCGCGAAGTTTTCGGACATTTGTAATACGTTGATCAACTTCAGCCTCTTTCGGTACATCTTTTGGAATCTCTTTTTTGGGAGGAAGTATGCTTTCCTTTTCTTCTGGTGGTCCACCACCCCCACCGCCACCGCCACCCCCACCGCCACCGCCACCGCCACCTTCACCTTCATCTTCACCTTCACCAGGCGCCTTTTTTTTACCGCTCATCGCAACTACCAACGCGATAACACCTAAGAACCCAGCGCCAACCACGAGCTGCTCATCGATTGCCATTTTAATCTAACCGTCCTTTTAAAAAAACTTCGTGTATCCCAAAAGATAACCAAGGAAAAATATTAACAATCGCGTTGCATTGTGGTATCCAATAGTTTTCTTCAAGTTGTAATCTTGGAAGCTTTCATAAAGGTCAAGGATCGCAGCAAACATCGCGTATTTGTATTTCCCCTTTCCAAATTGAACCCCAATAATCGCGTTCGTCACACCATCTAGATCTGTGTAACCAGCAAGCCAATAGATCGTTTGCGCGAAAAATGCATAATAATACTCCCATTGTGAAGTGATTCCAAATGTTGCTACTAAGAGGGCAGCAACACTAGCGAATGGATAGTCGGACACGCGCGTTGTTCGCAAACCTCTGTATTCTTCGTCCATTTAAGTTAAACTCACTTCTTTTTGCGGTGCCAAGTCGATTTTGCTCGTTTCATTGCTGCACTATAACCAGCGGACTTGTTTTTTCGGTACGTAGCCATTACGTGCTTGATCCATGGGCTGAGCTTGCGCTTTCGTTTTCCAGTCGTCTTCTTCTTCTTTGCCATCTAAAAACCTCTTTTTTAAAGGGCGAGAAGTAAATCTGAAACAAAGAACAATTACGACCATAGCGACACAATCCACTGATTTCTAGTATGAGATACAGCAAATCAGCTGGCAAGGGCCACGTCTTCTCATTCGTCGAGAAATAAATACTTACTAGCTCGCGGCGATTCATTTACAGCGTATTTGTAGTTATGTTGGAAATTCTCTTGCTTGAACTTTTTTGAAACGAGGTAGGCTTCTCTAAATGTTTTGTAGTAACCAAGGTAATGTTTACTGCCACAAAGCGTCACGCGAGATTGCCACTTGTGCTTTGGTATCCATTTCTTGCCGGGTTTTTTTATAAACTTAACAAAATAAGCATTCATACCAGTCTTATTCTTACAGTTTAAAGAGGTGTTCACCCAGCGAAGGTTAGACGGATGATTGTTGTGCTCATTTCTGTCGATATGGTCACAGATCGTAAAGATGTCAGGGCGTGGGTTTGGCACCCACGTTTTCGCAACAATCGTGTGAACTGACCTCAGAAATCCTTTGTAATTTCGCTTTAAGTAGATCATCTTGTAAGGATTGATCTTCTTCTTCTTCTTGGGAACTTTCCAAGGAGGATAGAACTCGGGCTCTTCTGAACAATACTCTTTGACAGGTCTAAAGAACTTGTCAAGAATGACACCTTCATTTGTGCAGTAATAGCTGGGAAACTCTGGTATGCTCTTTATGTCCATTATTCGCATTGTGTGCTTTTATTCACACACATGTGTTTAAATAATAAACATTAATGATCATTAATGTTTTTTCATACACACATGTGATTTATGAGTACCAGTTTCGACGCTTGCCCAATTCGTCGAGTTTTGATGCACAGTACCAGCCAGCAAAGGATGCCACATTATCGCCAATAATGTTGATAAATGAGTCTGCGCGCGGTTTGCCACCAGGCCACCATGTTATGTTGTTGTTAATAAATTTCATTCCAACTTCTGTGTTTTCTGAAAGTTCAAATGTCATGTGTGCCAAGAACCAGTACAGTGCAGGCACTCCCCAGAAATATGCTACAACTCCAGATGCGAAGTGGAGCAAACTGTATTGATCTAAAAAGTTATTTCCCATTTATTATTAGTACTCCCAATGTATTTTCTGACAATAGCAATGAGAGAGAAGCGAACCAATATGATCAAAATAACATAACATGTTTAAAATGAACAACTTAGACACAATCAGCTTTTTAGAGCTTCGCTCGAAAAGATTATTCCCGTAGGGAATAAACTGATTGTGTCTCGGCGTCTTCATCAACCGAGCGTTCTAGAAATCGGAGGTATTTTAACCCATGTTTTTTC
>CAZGQK010000083.1:0-2159 GCA_964527645.1 uncultured Legionellales bacterium
TCTGGGTTCAGTATGGCATGTTACATTTCCTGTATCTTTGTCTTTGCATACACAAACAAATATCTTTGTGGCATCCAGACCATCAGTTTCTATATCGAGAAATAATATCCTTTGCATTTTTTGTTGCTTTTTCTTTGGTTTTTCCAGCAGCAATCATAGTCCATCTATAAGGATGTAAGAAATAACTATCCTTACTTTTATTATATTTCTTCCAGTCTTTGGAAGTCCACTCTTCCAGAAGAGACAGGTGAACCTTACTCCAAACCTTGAAGGAGCCTTTCTTTTCTTTGACTATCTCTGCTTCGTTTAGTATCTTCTGCATAATAAATTCTCTTTCTCTTTTTATATTTATCTTTTATTGTCCTGTTCCATTTCCATTCTTTTCTATTTCTTTTACTTTTCTTTTCCATGAATCTCATCCCAGTTAGTATCATCCCAGACTATCTTTATATTAGGATAGTTAATTATTTCTTTTAATACTTTAGAATGATCATGCATAAGTTCATTGACAAGTTTAAAAAATTCTTCATCGGCCTGTTTATTCTTTACTTTCAACCATAATTGTGTATACTCACAACTTGATAAACCAAAATTAACAACAGTCATTTGACCAGACATTATACCAAATCCTTTCTCTTGTCAATCTTAAATTTATTACGATCATACTTTTTCTTGGATTGTATAATCCTTTTACGAAAGAGTTTCCATTCCTTAATTCTTGCATAGGGGTTTTTGCTTGTGTGTTTCTTGTCCTTGTTGACCATTTCCATCATCCTTACATATGCCATTCCTATCATCGAGTAGCATCCTTTCCAACAGTTCTTCTGTTGTAACATAATGTTCTCTAAACTTTTCCAGTTTTTTTTGTGCCATCTTTTAATCCTTCAAAATATTTCTTACATCTATTTTCATATTTCTCATGAGATTTTTTTGTATCTTCCCATTTTCTTTTCAAGAGCCTTACTCGTATAGGTTGTGTAGTGTAAGGATTACCTGCATGACTGACCACATGCACCCACTTTCTTTTTTCTGATACATAAATAATTCTTAATCCTGTACCTATCCTTCTAAATTTATTATCCAATAAGATATTATATTTTGTACCATATTTCTTTTGTTTAATTTTATCCCATTCTTCATAGAGATTAATTTCAGGAGGGAATTCTTTAATTTTTCTGGGCCTTCCCCTTTTCTTTCTCTTGCGAAGAAATTTAGGTATGTCTAGTAAATCATCCATTTATATATAATATATGTTCCTGTCCATTTTGTCAATCGTTTTCTACAGCAACGGCCACAGCAATAAACTTATCCACCTGTTCTTTTGTATCACTGGATAAACTATATACCATTTTTCTCAATACTTTATTCTCCTTTCTAATGTTTTCTATTTCAATATTATATTCATCAGGAACTTTACCATATCCTACAGTTCTGTCCCATTGTCTTTGAGTATATTTATTTACTACAAGATTATTTAGTTCTTGTCTTAAATTTCTAACTTCTTTTTCTAAATCACGCATATATTTAAAATCAAGTGCATCATTTATATTAGGCCACACAGCATGATATACTTCTTTTTTTGCTATTTTCAGTTCTTCTTCTTTTTCTTTTAAGTTTTTTTCTATTATTAATATTTGATCTTTCATTATCTTCTCCTATAATGGCGACCCCGACAGGATTCGAACCTGTGACCCACAGCTTAGAAGGCTGTTGCTCTAATCCAACTGAGCTACGAGGTCTAATAAATCTTCCTCTTTCTTATACCAATACCATCTATTAGTACCTTTCTTTCTCCATCTTTTTTTATGGAACCCTGTAATAATTTTTCCTCCTATAATAAATCCATTATTATTATATTGTTCTATGTCTACCATACCTACTTCAAGTAACTTTTTAAGTTTATTTAGTCTTCTTAATTTTCTAGTATAAGGGTTATTAATATGGCTTCTATCATATGTATCTATAAAATGTTGTTCTTGATCTACTCTTACAGACTTAATTAAAGCATCTACTTCTTCCACTGTCCTACAATCATTTAAATTTCTTTGTTCAGAAGATATATAATTAATCAATCATTTTCTCCTACAAAATAAAAGCACAGGCAATGAGAATCAACCCCATTGCCCATGCAAATCCCAGCATGAAGTCGTGCATATAAC
>CAZGQK010000084.1:0-589 GCA_964527645.1 uncultured Legionellales bacterium
TCTAAAAAGACTTTGGCTAGTGGTGTTCCGATGGCACAGATTCTTTTTATTGGACAACCTTTGGGGATGATTGTTTTACCGATTATGATTTTTCATCAAATACAGCTGATGGTGTGTGGGATTATTGCTAACTATTGGGCCAAGCAATCTGAAATTGAAACGAAAGAATAATTGGCTATCTGATACTATATCTCGTATAATATTTGCCACTTGTTGTGCTTAGCTCTGACGGTATCCGTCTCGGTGGGCCAAAAGAATGGTCTGTTATGGTGTTGATCTGCAACTTAATTTAATTAAGTGGCCCTTTCCTCAATTTTGAGAGTGATCAATTGCGATGACAGCAAAACCTTCTTTAATTTTTATGGAGTAATCGACGATGCGCGCCGATATTCACCCAAAATACCAAACTTTAGTTGCTACATGTTCTTGCGGTAACGTAATTGAAACTCGTTCAGCACTTGGTAAAGAAACTGTTTACCTGGACGTATGTTCAGCTTGCCACCCATTCTACACTGGTAAGCAAAAGAACGTTGACACTGGCGGTCGTATCGACAAGTTCAAACAACGTTTTGCTGGCATGTCACGTTCT
>CAZGQK010000084.1:599-1473 GCA_964527645.1 uncultured Legionellales bacterium
ATATGATTTTTACCCGATGTACAATTGTGACTACATGAAAATGATTTGGATACAGAGTCATAGGCCAAATAGCTAGACAACATAAAAAGACCCCATATAGAGGCCTTAAAATTTAGAAGTTAGTATCCAAGGTCAAACCTTTACTGATCCTGCACGTCAATCAGATGATCGAGTTTCTTCTGGAAATAATCGCCTTGAATAAAGCGGGCATCGACATTCCATGCATTGGCAAACGACGTCATATCATTCAGATCACGTAACATAATTTGAATGTTTTTCAATTGATGATATACCGCAACTTTTTCTTGCAACTCTTCCGTGTTGGCGTCGCTACTGAGCATGCGAGTTAAATTTTCATGTAAGGTGAGATTGTTGATATCGAGCTGACTTAGGATAGATTCACTATAAATACTATTACCAAAGTCACGAATCGAAACTTCAGCACCATATTGGCGAAGCTGGGCAATGTATTTTTGCGCTTCAGCAATGTTCTGGCTGATATCATCCTCAGAGAACTGAAGGGTAATTGGGTGACTTAACTTACTGCGTACAATGGTAATCAGTTTGGCGATAAATTCAGGGAAAGAGCGGTCATTCAACAGTACGGCTTTGTTTAAATTTACAATCAACTTTGCTTCAGGATACTGAGTGATAAAATTGTGTAGCTGTTTACACGACTCAACTAAAATCCAGCGGTCAAGTTTAATAGACAGTTCGTGGTCTTCACTTAACTCTTTGAGACTCGATATATCTTTCCATGTATTACCATAAATAAAGCCACTGGTAACCTCATAGGTATATAAATTAGTGTCTTCTTTGTCGTAAAGCTGTTGATATTTAAGATGAATCTCGCCACGCTCTAATGCAAGATGTA
>CAZGQK010000084.1:1483-2086 GCA_964527645.1 uncultured Legionellales bacterium
GATTAACCTCTCCCCAATTTAGAGCTTCTTTGGTAGTATCATCCTCAACTATAAAGCGATCTTTTGGTGAACGCCCAGTTCTTTCTCCTGTCTCAACTACTAAAGCACCGCAAGATGAACGCACACCTTCGCCACGCTCCAAAGCTAGATGTAAAGCTTTAAGTACCGTAGGTTCATTTGCTGTTTTCTGGGTGTCTAAAGTATCGCTGACTGTAGGATTAATCAACTCAATCACAGGCATATCAATACTGGCTTTTTGCTCAATTTCGCAATCATCTTGATTGGTCGGTAAAGCGGTTTTAAAGGCTGAGCATAACAAGTTTTCAAACTGATCTTGATTTGAAATTTCACCTTTCAGTAAAGTGTAGCCAATGCGCAAATTTACTGGATAGCTATTGTTTTCTACGGTAATGAGTTGTGGTTTGGTGAGCGCATTTAACGCAATCAGTTTAGATTCGAGTTTAGCCTGTGATTCTGCTTGGAATAAACCAACGATGGTTTGCCCACCCGCCTTAAACAGAGGAATATGAGTCTGTTCATTTAAAAAGCTGTAAATATTGTTAAAATAATCACGCGTAGTTGCCCAGTTGGCTTTAAAAATTT
>CAZGQK010000085.1:0-2081 GCA_964527645.1 uncultured Legionellales bacterium
GCGCCTGAAATACCTCGGCGCTGGCGGTGCTGCCCCGCATCTGGGGCGTGTCTACTCCGCCGGGTGAGATGCTGTTAACCCTAATGCCCTTGGATGCGTACTGGGCCGAGGCCACCTTGCTCAAGTGGATCACGCCGGCCTTGCTCACGGCGTATGGCACCGAGTAGGCGGCGCCCCTCACTCCGCACACTGAGGCAATGTTCACTATCGACCCAGAGCCGCTGGCAAGCATGGCCGGGATGGCGTACTTGCAGCAGAGAAACAGCCCTTTGATGTTGGTGTCCATGGTGAGGTGCCAGTCCAGTTCGTCGACCGCAGCCAAGGACGGAGTGCGGATTAGGAGAGCTGCTCCCTTAACCAGAACGTCCCGCTGGCCGAACTTGGCCACAGTGTCACTCACCAGTTTTTCTATCTGAATGGTCTTGGAGACGTCCACCGATCTAGCGGTGCAATCCCGATCTGTTCCCTCCATCAACTGGCATGTTTCCTCGGCGCCCGCCATGTTGCGGTCTGCCACTACAACTTTCGCACCTTCCTGGAAGAACCGCAGGCAAGTGGCCCGGCCAATGCCGGAGCCGCCGCCGGTCACAATAGCCACCTTATTTTCCAGCATGCCTGACATGACACCCTCTGCCCGCTCCGTTTCTTGAATCCAAGCCCGGCGCACGCCTGCCAGCCGCCGGGATTATAGCACAGCAAAAACCCGTTTCATTCCTGAGACACGCCCTCGCATGGGCTGTTCACCATCCGTTTGTCACCTATGCTGCAACAAGAACCTAACCTGGAGCACGGGTTTGGTGATGGTTCGACAAGCTCACCACCAACGGGGTGGCGGCGTCCGTTCGTCCTGAGCCTGTCGAAGGATCTCCATCACTGTCATCACTTAGGTCGGGTACACAACGGTGTTTAGACAAGCTTATCCTAAGCGGAGCCGCATGGCTCATCACGAACGGGAGAGGCTGCCCGAAAATGTTTTCCCCTTGCGCCGAGCCTGGGCTAGAGCTATCATCCCCTCCGCGTTTCCGGCAGCCGTCGCACCCGCCACCGCCGTTCCAGGCATTTCCGAAAGGGGCAGTTTTGGCTCAGGACCTCCTAAAAACATCCCTATGCACCGCGCACCTGGCCATGGGCGCTCGCACCGTCCCCTTTGGCGGCTGGGATATGCCGGTGCAGTATTCAGGCGTGCTGGCGGAAATTAACGCTGTTAGGACGGCAGTCGGCATTTTCGATGTTTCCCACATGGGCCGCCTCTATATAACCGGGACCAAAGCCACCGAGTTCTTGGACTGGGTGCTCACAGGGTCGGCGCATAGCTTGGCAGTGGGCCGGGCCCGGTACTGCTTCATCTGCAACGAAACCGGCGGCGTCATCGACGACACGATCTTCTATCGTCTGGAGCAAGACCGCTATCTGTTAATTCCCAAAGCAGGCAACCGGAATACTGTAGTCACCTGGTTCCAACGTTGGCTAGCGGAAAAATTCCCCAGCGGTTGCGAGATTGGCGACCGTACCATGGACACGGCCTTGATTGCGGTCCAAGGGCCTCAGGCAGCGAAGCTAGTCGACCGGTTCGGCCGGTTAAGTGACGGCTCCCCGACTTCCAGCCTCCGCCCATTTTCTTGGGGAGAGGGCCTTCTAAAAGGGAAAAAGTTCTTTGTGGGTCGTACCGGCTATACCGGGGAAGACGGGTTCGAAGTGGTTGTGCCAGCTTCTGATGCCGTTTCCGTGTGGGAAGCCTTAGTGGACGGCGGCGCGTTGCCCTGCGGCCTGGGCGCCAGAGATGTGCTTCGGTTGGAAGCCGGCTTCCCTCTTCACGGGCATGAGATTGACGAAGAAACCAGTCCAATTGAGGCCGGACTGCAACGTTTTGTCCGTTTTGACAAAGAATACGTCGGCGCGCAGGTCCTGCGCCAGCAGCGGGAAGAAGGCGTCCAGCGAACCCTCGTGGGCTTGACCATTTCGGGCCGCAGCGCTCCTAGAGGGGGATATGCAATATTAGGCGAGGGCCGAGTCCAAGTAGTAGAGGTCGGCCGGGTGACCAGCGGCAGCTATTCCCCCACCCTTGACACCAGCATCGCCAT
>CAZGQK010000086.1:0-1178 GCA_964527645.1 uncultured Legionellales bacterium
GGCTGTTTCTTTTTTACCATCATACATGACAAAATTAATAAATTTTGCTAACACGAATGATCCATATTTTGCGTCAGCATAAAAAATTCTTTTTGGGGCTCTTTTTTTTCTAGACATAAATTATTTTGGTTTTTTTGCTCCATACTTGGAACGCTGTTGTTTTCGTGAAGTAACTCCTTGCGTATCTAAGTTACCTCTTAGAATATGATAACGCACACCAGGTAAATCTTTTACCCGTCCACCTCTAATTAAAACAACTGAGTGTTCTTGCAAATTATGTCCCTCTCCTGGAATATAACAAGTAACTTCGTGTCCATTTGATAGTCTAACTCTTGCAACTTTTCGAAGTGCTGAATTTGGTTTTTTTGGCGTTGTTGTATACACCTTCGTACACACACCTCTCTTCTGAGGAGATTGTTCTAATGCTGGAACCTTACTTCTTTTTTTAGGTTTTACCCTTGCTGTTTTTATTAATTGGTTAATCGTTGGCATTTTTTTCTATTATTATATTTGAGGAAAAAGAGAGTTTTTACTGTATCTATTCAGTCTTCTCAGTCAGTGTATAAGGTTAATACCACCTCACTTCTAACCATCAAAATTGTGCTAAACTACTAATTGAAAAGTTAAAAGTCAATACCGATCTAATTATAATGGGATATTAATAATAATTATAACGGCATATTGATAACTATATATAACCGCTATATTATTTAGAGTGTTATTATACTGCGGGAGGTTGATTTTTCTCAATTTCTTCGACTTTATCTTTATATTTATCAAGAGCTTTATCTCTAGCTTCAGCCATATTTTGCCACTTAATTTTAGTATATCCCGTTCCTGCTGGTATTAATCGACCAACTATGACATTTTCTTTTAATCCTTTAAGAGTATCAATTTTTCCTCTTATTGCAGCATCGGTTAGAACTCTTGTGGTTTCTTGAAAAGATGCAGCCGAGATAAATGAGTTTGTTTGAAGCGACGCTTTTGTTATACCTAATAATACTCTTTCGGCTACAGCAATTTTTTTTCCTGCTTTTGATAAAATTTCATTTTTATTATCTAATTCAATTTTATCTATTATTTCGCCTGATAAATAATTAGAGTCTCCTGAGTTTTTAATTTCAACTTTTTTCAACATTTGTCTTAATATTGTTTTAATATGTTTATCATTACTGATT
>CAZGQK010000086.1:1188-2040 GCA_964527645.1 uncultured Legionellales bacterium
CCTAAAATTCTTAATATATCGTGAGGTGCGGGACTTCCATCTAATAGATATTCTCCTTTTTTTATTTTTTCCCCTTGATTAAAATTTATGTGTTTTCCTTTAGGAATTAAATAAGAAGAAGAACCTTCAGGAGTAACAATCGAAACTTTAAGCTTTCCTCTTAATTCTTTTCCAAATTCAATCGATCCATCGTTTTCTGCTATAATCGCACTATCTTTAGGTCTTCTAGCTTCAAATAATTCAGCAACCCTTGGTAAACCCCCTGTAATATCTTTAGTTTTCGAGGTTTCTTTAGGTAATCTTGCCAAAACATCGCCAGCAGTAACTTTTTGACCATCTTTCACAGATCAACTTGAGTCTGGAACTAAATAGTATCTAGCTTCGTTGTCATCTGCTTTTTTAACAACATTACCTTTTTCATCTCGTAATGTAATTCTGGGTTTTAATTCCGTATTTTTTGATTGAGATCTCCAATCTAAAACAGATTTTGATGATATTCCAGTGGCATCATCCACGGTTTCAGCTAGTGAAATACCATCAACTAAATCCATATAACTTGCTACGCCACTTTTTTCAGCAATTACTGGCAAAGTATATGGATCCCATTCACAAATTTTTTTACCTTTGCTAACATTTTCGTTATTATCGCAATAAAGTTTAGCGCCATAAGGAACTTTATATATAGCTAATTGTCTTCCATTATTATCTTCTATGGATATCTGAGTATTTCTACCCTTTTTTAATGATACGGCGTCCACCGAGATCTACACTCTTTCCCTACTCGACGCTCTTCCGATCGTCCTTGATTCGATCAGGACATCCAGATCAGAGGTCTGGACCGATCCAGGATTC
>CAZGQK010000087.1:0-1278 GCA_964527645.1 uncultured Legionellales bacterium
GGCGTAGTTCAGTTGGTTTAGAACGCCGGCCTGTCACGCCGGAGGTCGCGGGTTCAAGTCCCGTCGCTCCCGCCAGACCTTCGGTTTTCTTGGAAGCCACATTCCTCAAGGAGTGGGCTTTCCGAATTTTTCTCGCGATGGGTACAACAGATTAGGAAACCGCGATGGACAATTTGCTCCTTCAGTATGTCCCTATTTTGGTTTTCTTGGGAATAGCTATGGGACTTGCCTTGGCAATTTTTTTAGCGTCTTTAATTATAGCCCGACAAAAACCAGATACCGCAAAACTGTCACCTTATGAGTGCGGTTTCGAGCCATTCGAAGATGCGCGCATTAAGTTTGATGTCCGCTTTTACTTGGTTGCGATCTTATTCATCATATTCGATTTGGAAGTAGCCTTCCTATTCCCCTGGGCTGTTTCACTGGGAACAATCGGTCTCTTTGGGTTTTGGTCAATGGTTGTTTTCCTTGGTATTCTGACAGTTGGGTTCCTTTACGAGTGGAAGAAGGGGGCTCTGGAATGGCAGTGACCGCCAAGACGGCCTCGGGCCTGGTCGTGCCGCCTGCTTACGGGCAGGGCGCGCGTTCGACGGTCGAGGGCTACGATCCCGCCAAGCACGACAAATTCTTCGAGCAGGTCAGCGACGAGCTGGACCAGCGCGGCTTCATCACCGCGCCGCTGGACGACGTCATCACCTGGGCCCGCACCGGGTCTCTGATGTGGATGACCTTCGGCCTGGCGTGCTGCGCCGTCGAAATGATGCAGGCGTCCATGCCGCGCTACGACATGGAGCGCTTCGGCATGGCCCCGCGCGCCAGCCCGCGCCAGTCGGACCTGATGATCGTGGCCGGGACGCTGACCAACAAGATGGCTCCGGCCCTGCGCAAGGTCTACGATCAGATGCCGGACCCGCGTTATGTGCTGTCCATGGGCTCGTGCGCCAACGGCGGCGGGTACTACCACTACAGCTATTCCGTGGTGCGCGGCTGCGACCGGGTTGTGCCGGTGGACGTCTATGTGCCCGGGTGCCCGCCAACGGCGGAGGCGCTGCTGTACGGGCTGCTGCAACTGCAGAAGAAGATTCGCCGCACCGGGACGATCGACCGATGACCGATGTGATGACCAAGGCCGACAAGGCGCTGGGCACGCTGGGGCGCGCCATCCAGAAGGCGGGCGGCAAGGCCGTGACCGGCTGGAGCGTGGCGTTCGGCGAGCTGACCATCGAGGCCCGCCGCGACGACATCGTGGCGGTGATGACCAAGCTGCGCGACCAGTTC
>CAZGQK010000087.1:1288-2011 GCA_964527645.1 uncultured Legionellales bacterium
CAGCAGCTGACCGACCTGGCGGGGGTGGACTATCCCGAGCGGGCCGAGCGGTTCGACGTGGTCTATCACCTGCTGTCGCTGACGAAGAACCTGCGCGTGCGGGTGCGTGTGACGACCGACGAGCGGGCGGCGGTGCCCAGCGTCACCGGCGTCTATCCGGCGGCGGACTGGTTCGAGCGCGAGGCGTTCGACATGTACGGCATGCTGTTCTCGGGGCACCCGGACCTGCGCCGGCTGCTGACCGACTACGGCTTCCAGGGCTATCCCCTGCGCAAGGACTTCCCCATGACCGGCTATGTGGAGGTCCGCTACGACGAAGAGCAGAAGCGGGTGGTCTATGAGCCCGTCAAGCTGGCCCAGGAGTTCCGGAATTTCGACTTCCTGTCGCCGTGGGAAGGCGCCGAGTACGCCGCGCCGGTCCTGCCGGGTGATGAGAAGGCGATCGGCTCGGCCGGCAAGCCCAGCGGAGGCAAGGCGTGATGGCGGACGGTCAGGACACCAAGGCTCTGAAGGTCGACGCCCGCGATGAGGCGGCGCTGGAAACCGGCGCGGTCGCGTTCGACACGCCGGTGAAGGCGGACATGGACGACCGCAAGTTCACCATCAATTTCGGGCCCCAGCACCCGGCGGCGCACGGGGTGCTGCGTCTGGTGCTGGATCTGGACGGGGAGGTTGTGACGCGGGTGGACCCGCACATCGGCCTGCTGCACCGGGGCACGGAAA
>CAZGQK010000088.1:0-1663 GCA_964527645.1 uncultured Legionellales bacterium
GCTTTTGTACCCTTTCTTGACCCCACACTCATTACTTAAAGACATGAAGTTGTCCCTTGAGATGGCTAGTGTGAACTTTGCATTCGTACTCAAGTAATGCATCAGCTGTCACATAAGTAAAGTGGCTCAACGTTATCCCAATATATTTAGTTTCCCCTGCAGGGATATCAACGTCCACATTCATTGAAGATGGTCCAGCAAAAGCAGAGTCTGCAGAGATAGAAAAATTGTGTGAACCACCTAATTTATTTATAACTTTAAACACCACTGGACGCCCAGCTCTTCCACCAGTGCCCTGATTTTTTAAGTTTAGCATTGCTGCTGGGGGAAACCATACCGTTTCCTCGCCGATCTGCATAGCATGAAATTCAAGATCAACTGGCAAGGAGCTAAATGGTTGTCCAACAATTGAGCCCGTTTCTAAATCACCTACTTCAACGGCTCCTGAATTAAATGCAAGTACTCGTCCATTTGTCCAAGTAAGCACGAGTCCCAACAGAACAAATAGAAGGATCTTACGCATTTTCCTATCTCCTCATAAAGTAAATGTGAATAAAAAATAGCTACATAGCCTAACAGGCTTTCCTTCGTTCTCTATAGAATTTTGGCCAAGCACTATATCTGTGGCTTATACCACAACTGGCTAAAATCTTTATAGGTGAGAATAGATGAAAGATAGAGGGCTTTTGAGGTTGTGATAAATTTAATGTCTAGTTCTTGCCTGGGAAGCGTTGTTTTCTTAGCTGAGCCAGCCGCTTAGTCTTACGATCAGCAGTCTGACCCTGCCACGATGGTGTCTTGCCTGAGTGCCGGCGTGGGGGGGAAGGGCTCCCTGCTGCGCAAGGGACAGCCTGTCCCAAGAGCTTCTCAATCGCTAAAAGTGATTGAGAGTCTTCAACTGTCACAAAACTTGTAGCGGAGCCAACTGCGTTCATCCGTGCTGTGCGACCAATACGATGAACATAATCTTCTGGGATGTGGGGAAGATCATAGTTGATTACGTCGCTGATGCTTTCTACATCAAGGCCGCGGCCAGCAATGTCGGTGGCTACTAAAACTCGGAACTGCCCACGGCGAAAGCCCTCTAATACTTTACGGCGTTGAGGTAGTCGACGCCCTCCATGTAGAACCGCGACACGATGACCAACTTGCTCAAGTTTTTCTCCTAGGCGGTCCGCGCGATGTTTGGTTCTGGTAAAGACCAAGACGGATTTACCTAAGTTTTTCAGAAGAGAAAGCAAGAGAGATGTTTTAGCTGCTGGTGTTGTATGGTGGAGTGTGTGTCTCACGCCAGAGGGAGGAGTCGCTCGCTTGGCTACTAGGGCACGCGCAGGGTTCTTGAGAGACATACGAGCGAGGTCATCCACGTTGGATGGTAGGGTGGCAGAGAATAGAAGAGTTTGTCTGTGTTCCGGTAGGGCATCAAGGATTTGATTCAATTGCGGTGCAAACCCCATATCAAGCATTCGGTCTGCTTCGTCTAGTACCACGGTTTGGAGATGCGACAATTGAATAGTCCCTTGCCATATGTGATCTAACAAACGGCCAGGGGTCGCTGAAATAATGCTAGGGTGCTGGCGCAGGCCGCGTACTTGAGCTTGCATATCACTCCCGCCCACAATAGCTGTGGCAAAGACTTGGCTGGATCGGCCTAGTTGATCTA
>CAZGQK010000088.1:1673-1939 GCA_964527645.1 uncultured Legionellales bacterium
CTCCCGCGCCGTGGATGTGAAAGGCTAGCTCGCGTGTGGGCGCTACGATCAATGCACGTGGGGGCCCTTTAGGTGTGCCAGCTAAGCGTTGAATAATTGGAATGACGAAGGCTGCAGTTTTGCCCGTGCCAGTCTGTGCACAGCCTAGCACGTCAAGACCTTTGAGTGCTGCTGGAATGGCCTGTGTTTGAATTGGCGTGGGGTTAACAAATCCTCCCTTAGCAAGATCTTTGACCAAGGGATCAGACACACCCAGGAAGCTAAAT
>CAZGQK010000089.1:0-892 GCA_964527645.1 uncultured Legionellales bacterium
GGTCAGGCATAGGACCCGAGTCCGTTAAGCCAGTCCGGTTTGGGCTGTTCCCCGTTCGCTCGCCACTACTAGGGGAATAGTCTCCTTTCCTCCGGGTACTTAGATGTTTCAGTTCCCCGACTTGCCTCCATCTGGCCTATGTGTTCAGCCAGCGGTATCCCGCGATCAAGCGGGATGGGTTTCCCCATTCGGGAATCCCGGGATCAGCCTGCTTGGCGGCTCCCCCGGGCTTATCGCAGCCGAGCTACGCCCTTCTTCGGCCTCTAGCGCCAAGGCATCCACCGCGCGCCCTTAGTAGCTTGACTAAAAACACTTGTTGAACCACGCGATCAGAACACTCTTGGCCAACAGAATATTGACCTATTCACTTGTTAAGGTGCCAGCCATGCGGAGCCCCGGAGGACTCCACCGGCGAAGGCGGAGTATACGGGTACGACCTTCTAGGCGTCAAGAAAAATCCGGCCGTCCGGCGACCCCGTTCACCGCGCTGAGCCGGGGTCAGCCCGTTCGATGCAACAGCAGCTGCTCGCAGAACCGGGCAGCCTGCTCCAACTCGTTGAGATCGACGTATTCGCGGACGGTGTGCGCGTTGTGGGCCGCGATGCCTAGGACCACAGATTGGACTCCGTGGGAACGAAAGACGTTCCCATCCGTGCCGCCGCCCGACACCGCGAACTCCGGCTCCAGGCCCATGGTGCCCAGCGATTTCGTAACGGAGCGGACGATCCCGGACTCCAGATCGAGTTTGTAGGCCTCGAACTCGACATGAAACTCGACCACGATCGTCGCTTCGGGGTGCCGCCGCCGCGCGGTCGCCAGGGTATTCTCGATCACGATACGCTGGCCTTCCAGCGTCGCCTGGTTGTGGCTCCGAGTTTCCCCCCTGAACGTG
>CAZGQK010000089.1:902-1930 GCA_964527645.1 uncultured Legionellales bacterium
CCGCGATCCGGATCGCGGAGATGCCCTTCTCGGGCTCCACACCGGCGTGGGCCGCGCGGCCAGTGACTTCGATGTCGTAGCTGAGATAGGTGGGGCTCCCGGACGTGATGTGGTACACGGGTCCCTCGCCATCGAACACGACGGCCTCCCGAGCGCGGACCATCGAGAAGTCGAGATTCTTGGCTCCGCGGAGGCCGAGTTCTTCCTCGCGGGAGATGACGACCTGAACCGGAGACCTGGCTGTGGCGCCATCCTTGATGGACTGAAGCGCCTCCAGGATGGTCGTGATACCGGCCTTGCAATCCCCTCCGATGATGGTCGAGCCATCAGTTTCCAGGCGGTCTCCGTTCCGGATCGGGACGATCCCACGGCCCGGCTCGACCGTGTCCATGTGCGCAGACAGGAGAAGAGGATCGTCTCCGTCCTCAGATGCGATGACGTTCCCGTACGAATCGCGCTGCACGGAGAAGCCCAGTTCCGACAACCGGGACCTGAGTTCAACGGCGATGGCTTCCTCGTGTCCAGAAGGACTGTCGATGCCCACCAGTTCCGTGAAGGTGCGAAGGATCCGGTCTGGGTCGATCATTTCGTGTTCTCCTTGACGCAGTTGGTCGCCAAGCTCAACCCCGGAATCGGCGAAGGGCTTTCTTCTTCATGACGGTCCAGCGGGTTGAAAAATGGATCAATGGGGTGGTTCTGCGCCCAACGATACGACCGTGCCGCAGCGCCTCGAGGAATGCCACTGGTCCCTCGTACTCCGGTATCTCCACATAGGCATTGCCAATCTCGAAAGGGGTGTGGGCGTCCGTGACGCCGGTTGGCACGATGTGTCTCTCCGCGGTGTGCTGACGAATGAAATCGACCCCGCGCATGATGTCCCCCTGCAGCGTCGTCCGCGCGTTAAACGCCTCGATGATGTCGACGTGAGGAAGGACCTGAATCAGGGCCTCTTCCGTGATGTGTTTCCTTCGAAACCGGTCGAAGGGGTGAGGGATCTGAACGATTCCGCCTTGGTCCTTGATCCGCAT
>CAZGQK010000090.1:0-1923 GCA_964527645.1 uncultured Legionellales bacterium
GGCAATCTGGGAAAAAGCTTTAGCATCACTATGGCAAAATGATCCTGTTTGGATTCACGGTGATATTGCTGTAGGCAATTTACTTGTAAAGGACGGAAAACTTGTTGCTGTAATAGATTTTGGTCAGCATGCGATTGGTGATCCCGCTTGTGATTTAGCAATCTATTGGACCTTTTTGTCACAGCAATTCTCGGTGAAGCCTCTCTACCTACAGGTTCTGTGCAATAGCGAGCCAATTTATTGATTCAACGCTAATCATCTTGCCATTGCACGTTAATTTCTACAGGTTGGCTTGATTGCCCCGTAAGAATCGATCGCAAAATGATCAGATCCAAGGTGCACAGACGAAGATAACCCCACGGTCAATAAAAACCACGTCATCTGAATCAATTTGGAATAAAGCTGCGTCCGATCTTATGGCGGTGGTTTGGCCCATTGAAGTAATCCAACCTTTGGAGCTAAAGCGAACGCCAGTAACTGTTCCCATGTTTCAAAAATAATAATATCAATCCAGGATCGTAATTTTTCCCATAGGTGTTTTTTGCTTCCAAATTTTTTCCGACAAGCTTGATATTGCTTATCAGTGAGCTCTGCAACTTGATGAAATAAAAAAGCCAACAATGTCAGCAAATAAAAATTAAATGCTAAGTTTTTTTGCCCATGACCATAATTTCGTTCCATGTAATAGCCATGGTTCTTCATCACATTAAAAAGTTCATTTTCGCTTTTCCATCGGCAGCGACCCGCGCGAACCAATGTCTTAATATTCTCAGTCGTCACGGCGATGTTAGTGACCCAACTGTTTCGATACACCATTTTTTCTTTACCATATTTGTCTACTTTTAGCACAAAACAACGTAAAAAATTAACGTGTACTGC
This sequence comes from uncultured Legionellales bacterium, assembly GCA_964527645.1. GTDB lineage: Bacteria > Pseudomonadota > Gammaproteobacteria > CAZGQK01 > CAZGQK01 > CAZGQK01. The sequence goes on from CAZGQK010000090.1 coordinate 880, forward strand.
ATCAAGCTGTCCATTTAATGGAACGTCATTGATCCACTCATAAAGATGGCGACGTCCCGCCTCATCTTCAAATTCAACTCGATCTAAATCATCATAAGCATCAACCCACTCCATCATATACTTATGGTCATCCGGTTTCGCTACAAATAAATAATGCATCCTTTGCGCCAAGATAGCTTCAATAATAGGCTGCTTTGAAAATAACCCGTCGCCACCAATCATTAATCCTAATTGAGGAAACTCCTTTCGAATATTCCCAACAAACCGCTTGGCTGCATTCATTTCACAATCTTGCTTTACCGAACCATCCGCATTAACAATTTGTTCTGGCATAAAGGGGATAACTTCACTGCAATCCGGATGAGCAATACCTCCTTGCAAGACGCAGTGAGAATACGTGGGGCTACCTTTTTTATGATGCTTCACTAAGCATTGTTCGCAACGCACTTCCTTCGAACTGAAAAATTGTGTGCCATCAATAGGAAAATAATAAATACCAGGAAAGAGTTGATATTGCTCTAATTGTTTTCCACGCTGCAGGCGTGAATAAAGCTCCTTGAATATCGGTCTTAGGTGTTCACTATCAACACCATCAATGATTTCCCGCATTTGTGTTTCTTTGGGTATATTTGCCACATCAAATAGCGTTCGCAAATTATTTTGATGTTGATCTTCTTGCATTCGCTGCTGAAATTGCAAAAGGGAGGGATCTTGAAAGTGCATGCACGCAAAACCACTCATCAGTGCATCATGAAGGCTAATATTGACTTTTCCTGACTGCCGCCAATCGGGAATGCTCAAGAATCTTTCTGCCATGGCCGACCGCAGGCTACTAAAACTGAGGTGCTTTTTAATTTTCATTCAACGATCCTAGTTGTTTTGTGAACAATGTAGCAAAACCTTTGCTACAGAGCGCATTATACGAAAATTTTATTTCAATTTCGCCTGGATCGTACGAAAATTAAGGGGATTTTACTTCAGCGAGAATTGCTGTTATTTTACGCCTTTGAAAGTTAAGTTGACGGTGCCGCAAAGTACCGAAGA
>CAZGQK010000091.1:0-1920 GCA_964527645.1 uncultured Legionellales bacterium
CCGGGCTATACAAATGGCCTTACCGAGAACCCGACTTATGAAGAAGTCTGCACTGGAACGACCGGGCACGTTGAGGTAATTGAGTTGGAGTTTGACGAGGAACAGATCACGTATAGCCAACTCGTGAAGGCTTTTTTTCATGTGCACGATCCGACCACGTTGAATCGGCAAGGCAATGATGCGGGGACCCAGTACCGGTCCGGGATTTACTATCATGATGAGCTTCAGCGTAAAGACGCCGATCAGGTGCTCAAACAAGTTGATGAATCCGACCTGTGGCCCGATCCGATCGTCACGGAAATCGAATTGGCCGGTACGTTTTATGTGGCCGAAAGTTATCACCACGATTACTTTCGGCGAAATTCCAGCCAGCCGTATTGCGAGATGGTGATTGCACCAAAGGTGGCCAAATTCCGCGCGGCAAACGGTCAGCTATTGAAGTAGCTGTCTTGTCCGAAGATTACGTGAGTTGCTTCACGGTCCCCGTTTATATTTGGCGTAGATATATTGCAACAATTGTCGTTCGTGCAGCCATTTGAGCATCAGGCCTGAACGGGTGCCAGGATCGATTTCGGCATTGGATGCCCGGTCAAAACTCCCCGTGACCGTAAACCGATGGCTTGGAAGCGTCTGGAGCGTGACGTCCTCGGCCGATTGGCAAATCAATCCGAGTGGCGCCGGCATGGTCTTGAGTTCTTCAAGCTGACTCCAGGGGTGTGGCCAGGGTCCGTAGCCTTCATCGAGAGCCGAGGCGACTTCCGATGGCGTCATTTGTCTTTCCACTTGGTCACGAAGCAGCACGATATCGGAAACGACGAGTGTGCCGCCATGCCCGACCTTGGTCCTGGCATAGCCGCCCTGGCGCAGCACGCGAGCAACCTCGGAAAAGAACCCGGAGCGTGATGAAAAATGGAACATCGCTTCGATGCAGAAGGCTCGGTCAAAAGTGCAATCGGCAAACGGCAAAGAGCAGGCATCGGCTTCATGCCACAAGAACCGATTGTCAGCGGTGGTCTCTAAATTGGAACAGACTTGCAGTTGTCGCGGATCGATATTGACTCCAGTCAGAGACATTCGGCGAAATGTTTGATCGATTCGCTGAAGTGTGCCACCGAATCCACAGCCAATATCCAGAACATCGTGGCCATCCGCCAATTGAGCCATGTCCAACAGATACTCATTCATTCGGATTTGAGCTTGATGAAACTCACCTTCTGTGCCGGGTGTATCAAGCGACGGCGGTTGATCCCAATGCCCCAGATGAACAAAACGGCCTTGCTGCCCCTGATAAAAGGCATGCAAGAGAGAATCAAAATAACTCGGCACTCTCGGTTCCACGCTCGACTCCCAGTTCCAGCTATCCCCAGCAGTACATCGACTCTTGATCACGACTGAGGGCCATGAAACTGCACAGCGTCCATCGTTTCTTCGCGCCGACGATCGGTGTGACTCGGTGAAGGTATTGGCCGGAATCAACGATGGCCATTGCACCGGCGGGGATATGAATTGCGACGGACTCCACTCCATCGAGATTCGGTTTCTCGACATGATCGACGTTAGCGATTTTCTTTGCTGTGGGGTCTTCCTTCAAATTAAAGATCTCCAGCGCACCACCGCTCTGAGGTTCAGCTAAACAGACGACAAATGATACCAAGTGTGGTTCAATCAAGGTGCTTAAGTGCTTAAACGAGGGGCGGATTGCCTGTTCGTTATCAACGTGGGCAGGAATATACCCTCCCTCCATGTGTGCGCGAATCGTGGTGAACATATAGTGCGAATCCGAGACCGGCCCCGGCGGCGCTCGAAACGGACGGCCTTGATCGAGCAACGAGAGTTGCGCGGATAAGTAATCTTCGACTCCCAGGTCGTCGGGAAAGAGGGATTTTAACTGAGCGGAAAATCGAGGTGACTCGGCAAAAT
>CAZGQK010000092.1:0-1912 GCA_964527645.1 uncultured Legionellales bacterium
AAGTTATGGTGATGTTGAAAAAGATATTAAATTTATAGCGCAGGATCTTTATCCTGATTTTAAATTTAAACGTTTTTCATTATTGAACTTTGGACAAGTTCAACCCCTAGGCGAAAATCCCCAGTTGCAAAAAACTCGTGTATGCAATTAATTTAGGCAGTTATAGGCTGTTTTCGCAGCAAATCGAAGTACTTGTCGATAGACACCCCAAATTTTTTAAGGCTCTTTACACAAAGATCAATGAGCTCTTCAATTTTTTGGGGGTCTGAGCATTTTGACACATGCTCAGACCCTGGATTAATTGTTTTTTGTTGTTTTTTTTCAGTTGATTTTGTTTTAAAAATAATTGGATGTTTGGTGCGCTTGGTTTGTAGATCACCTATCGTTCGACCAGAGGTGATGCCGCGAATAATACAGGGTCTTGCTGGCGTGTCAATACACGTTAATAATTTCGCAAAGCCACGTTGCGTTAATGATGGCGAGTAGAACGTTTCATGGCTATATTTAAATGCTGGTAAGTACTTCTCCCACTTTTTAGCGGTTGCAGTAACGCATTCTTTGGCGAAAAATAGTTGTGCATAAGCGAGCAAGCACAGCGACCACCAATTTTCCTCATGCGTTGTTTCAGGCGTTTGATATTTATCGGTTAATAATTTAGTTTTGCAGAATCTAAAGAAATGTTCAATATCATAACGTGAACGGTAATGCTTAAAAGCATCCATGGCACTAATCTCATGGCGCCTTTTCCCCAATACGGCAACCCAACATTTGTTTTTAAACACAGCGTCCCCCTTGGCATCTCTCATCTCAAAACAAATAACATTGATGGGATGCTCAAAAGACTTAAATGCACGCGTGCCTCGTAGTAGCTTGTCTTTCCACATTGATATGTGAATGGTATATTGCTTGCCTTTATTATTTGTATATGGTGTCGATGTTGTGACATCCGGCTCAAGCTCATCGTGTAATTTTTTTAGCGCTATCTTTTTCCCATAACGCTTTTGGCGCCCTTTGCTTTTTTTATTGGCTAAAGGAAAATCATCAACGGCATTATAGATTTTTCGAGTGCTGTTTAGCCTAAATAAATGGATATGATTTGCAATGCCAACAGCACTTTCGCGGCATTGCTGAGTACCATACAACGAATCACCAACGCTCATGGTGAGTTTATCATCTAAGTTAAGTGTATCGATTGTCTCGCTAAGCTGCACCATCCCCTCTTCATGGCCTTTGCAACTACTATCAATACGCAGTGATGAAACAGGTAACACCCAATGTTTATTTGCAGCCAAACTATTATTGGGAAGAGCTGCAATAATAGAATATTGATGTCCTACAGCGATGGGTTTGTTACCAGGTGCTGGATTGGGTGCGTGATTAATGCTTCGATCGCTGCATGTTTTTGCATAGGGTCTTGGGTTACCCGTGCAATCTAACACAAAGCGATGTGGCGCGCATGACTCTTTAATATCTTGGGAGAATGTGTCATAAACGTGTTTGTTAATTTTATCCCATTGCGCCTTTGGCAGACCATCTGCAATTGCGTCTGTAATACTACTATATTGTCGCTTGAATGCGGATGCTTCACTTAGTGAGACAACACTGTTGCATTGATGCGCATGAGAGCATGTCGCGTCCAATAGATTCATAATTGCATCGGCACGTTTGGGGAATAAAGGATATAGTTCGTTACGAAAGTTGATTAATTTTTGTTGGGCAGTTGATTTGTCCATTACGCTTGACTCCTTAGGGCTAAAAAGTTACGCGCGCTTTTTAGCCCTAAGGTTGTCAAGTGTTTTTTAACTTATTTTTATAGATTTCATATGTATTTAGTTATGTTGTAATTTAAAAATTTCAGAAATTTCACCCCGCAGGTGTGTGTATATTTTTACCATATCATTGGACATTTTGT
>CAZGQK010000093.1:0-1901 GCA_964527645.1 uncultured Legionellales bacterium
AGGTCTTTCTGTATTCGTCTGTAGTGCATTTTTATCATTTTACTAGTACTCATGTGTGTGAGAGATAAAACCCTCCTACAGACTCGCTAAAACTCATTCTAAAGTGCTTTAGTGTGTATTACTGATACACAGATTTCAGTGTACCTAGTAAGTCCAGATTACCCTTCTAATCTACGACCCACCACCCAAAAACATATCCTTGGGTTCTTCTTCTTTTCTTTGTAATGAGTGGTCAATTGGTTCCACATCCAATAGTGTGCTTTCCCTTCATAAACAGGGTCTACAGTAGTCCTACTATTACCGATGTACTCATCCTCAAAGTATTTTGCATATGGGGCGATTGGAGGTATCAGGTCATATTCCATTTGTAGACCTCCTAGTAATCCATCTATCTTCTTTCTCCTAGATGGACCCACCTGAACCCCAACTATCTTCCCTATTCTTTTGTTGTATCTGTTTATTCCCTTCAGTATTCCCGCAATCTGTAAACCTGACCCTACAGAAATGACCAAGTAGTCCAATCTGTCAGGTAGATTCTTTACCTGATTTGCCGTGCTTTCTATCAAAGACCAATATGATGTTTCCACATTCATACCAAATCCTATGTTGAACCAATGTTCCCTACTGTTTATCTCATTTATCCTTGCGTTGATTGCTGTGGGCATTCCGTGACCTGCAACTATCCTTACCTCACCTCCAAAGTGTTTCACCAATCTCATCTGTGTATGGTTGTAGATGGTGTGTTTCCTTGACCCACCTACACAAACAATACACCTGAGTCCAAACTCCTTTGCAACATTTGCAACAATTGCACCTTGCGGACTATCTACTGAGGATTGTGTGATGATGGTCTTACTATGGACTTTCCTTATGTCATCCAAGTTTTCTGCTACTAAACACAAACTTTGTCGGACTTTCCCACCATTCACATTCTCTTTACCAAAGGGTCTAAACAGGTCATCTCTTTTGTAAAACAGATTGTGGAAGGGTTCTTGCACAGGTGTGAGTTTGTGCACTCCATACTTTGACACTCTATTCTCTATTACCTTTGTCCTTTCCTTTTGTCCTGATGTGTCCTGACCCCTCCTCCTACTAACTTTTGGTGTTCTACTTGTTTTCCTGAAACAGAACACAGGTTCATACTTTCTCCAATCACCTCCAATTGACACAAAGTTTTTTGCAGTAGGATTTCTATGGACTTTACTTACTCTACTTGCCCCTGGCGTCCTACCTAAAACAAACTTGAGTTTGGTTTCATACTTCATTCCTAAACTTTCTAGGATTTCTACCGTGTCACTTTCTAGAGGTAACATAAAGTTTCCTTCCTTCACATCTGCAATGTTCCATAACAGATAACCACCTTCCTTTAGGTACTCCACTGATGTTTCTAATGTGGGTCTAAGGAATCCATCTCTCCATTGGTCATATTCAGGAAACTTTACTGAGGATTGGTTGTTATCAGGTGAGTACCCTTCTGCGTTGAAGTAAGGAGGAGAAGTAAACACAAGGTCTACTTCACCTTTGTATTTGTGAAACCTTTTCTGTTGGTGTATTTCCTCAGATCCACAACGGAACAAATCAAAGGTAATGTGGTTGTGTTGAGGAACATTTCGTTGGTAGAAGTTTGCAACATATTCATACCGACTTATTCCGAGTTCAGGAATAAAGTTGTCAGGATTTGGGTCTGTTCCTACATAATGGATTCTCCTATCTGCACCTGCAGAACAACAACCAAGAATCCGACCACCCCATCCTGATGATGGGTCATAGATAACTATCCTTTCCTGTTCCTTTATCTTTTCCGTAAATCTTGTGTAGATATGTTTTGCAACCAACGGAGGAAAGTTTGTTGCTTGTATTACTCGGAATCCGACACCAAAGATTTTGTACCCATCAGGAAA
>CAZGQK010000094.1:0-269 GCA_964527645.1 uncultured Legionellales bacterium
TCTCCAGATATTATTCTTAAAGCAAGCCCTTCGGCGATTGAGGTTTTACCAATGCCAGCCTCACCTATAATCACAGGATTATTCTTCTTCCGCCTTGTTAAGGTTTGCATCACTTGACGAATCTCATGATTTCGACCGATCACAGGGTCCAATTTGCCTTCTTGTGCCAATTTAGTCAGGTCTATACAATATTTTTCTAAAGAACGATATTTGCTTTCAGCTCTAGGATCTTCTATCTCTTCAACCTTATGAGATTCAACTGGTCCAAA
>CAZGQK010000094.1:279-1890 GCA_964527645.1 uncultured Legionellales bacterium
TCTAGGATCTTCTATGCGGTGGCTACCTCGTATCTTTAAGAGAGGCTGGTATATTCTTTCCTGGTCGATCTGGAACTCCTTAAAAACTCGAGCTGCATCTCCTTGAGGCTCCATAACAGCCCCAACAAACAGATGTTCAACTCCAATAAATTCATCACGTAAGCGCTGTGATTCTACACTAGCATTCTCGAGCAACCGTTGCGCCCGAGGAGTTGTATAAATTTGGCTAGTACCCTGTACAACTCTAGGCGCTGATTCTAAAAATACCCTGAGCCTACTCTTAACGGCTTCTACAGACACATTCAACTCCGCAAAGATTGCCTCTGGAAGGCCATTTTCGAGTCCGAGCAACGCTAGAACAATATGTTCTACATCCCATTGGCTATGTTGATACTCATGAACCAACTCTTGGGAATGTCTCAAAATTTCTTGAGCTTGCTCAGTAAACTGCTCAGGCTTTAACACCATGTGTGACCACTCCTTAACATAATTAATAACCGTTTCTTCTGAATAAACGGTTCCAGTCAGGGGCTTTCAAGCCGACGCCTAAGCTGCCGATGAAGCCCTGAGACTTCTTCGGATAGCATTTGAACCTCGTTCTCTAGGTGATCAATCCGTTCTATTAATTTCAAGGCGACTTCCGCTCCAGCTAAGTTCATTCCCATTTCCTCTGTAAACGTCTTTATCCTCCGCAATCTTTCGATATCAGAAGGCGTGTAGAGTCGTTGTCTCCCGACCGTGCGAGAAGGCCAAATTAGACCAACGCGTTCATAATATCTTAGAGTTTGGGCGTGAACCCCAACCATACGAGCAGCTATACTAATTACAAAACAAGGTTCTTCTTGATAATCGTTTGCCTGAACCACCTCTAACCCTCTCCAAAGACTCTGCTTTCTTTAAACAACTGAATCAGTTCCCTTTGTTTTTCGTTCAGCCCTGTAGGAAGGACAACTGAAATAGTAGTAAAAAGATCTCCTCTGTTGCTTGGTTTATTGAGTTCTGGCATTCCCTGGCGTGCCATTCGGAAACGTCTGCCATTTTGAGTTTCTGGTGGAACTGTCAAGACCACTTTCCCTGATAAGGTCTCGACCGTTACTTCTGTACCTAGTAGTGCGTCTTCCATCGGTATCGTGATAGATCTAAACAAATCACGACCTTTACGTGTGAACATAGAATGGGGTCGAACGGTTATCATGAGATTGAATCCACCCGTTTTCACGTTTCTAGCAGGAATATGAACTTTAGACGAATTATCCACTCCCGGTGGTATTTTAACTTCTAGCCTCCGGTTTCCTGCTAATTCCATTATTCTTGTTGATCCCTGGAATGCCTCTTCCAGTGTTAGAGAAATCGGATATTCGGGTATCGCTGTGGTGCGAGAATCCTGGCCCATATGCCTAAATAATTGGTCGAAAATATTGCCTACTTCTTGATTGGAACTATTAGTATTGGTCCAACTAAAATTCGATGGATTCCTATTATGTCGCCTGGCCTGAGCTGCTGCTTGATCCAAATCATCAGCTCGTGACCAGTTATCACCATATCGGTCGTATTTCCGCCTACTATCAGGGTCTGCCAAAACGCTGTTAGCCTCGTTTATTTGTTTGAATT
>CAZGQK010000095.1:0-1872 GCA_964527645.1 uncultured Legionellales bacterium
CATGTATTTTTTGTGAAACCAATAGCAATCGAATTGGAGTTGTGATAAAACAAGATGTACCGGTATCCTTCGAGCGGAGCGGTTTATCTGGCATGCCACAATCTAGATACGATAGACACCGTTCTCCTGTCCCATATTGGACAGTCTTATTTGATTTTGGAGAATGGGATTTACCCCGCGGAGAAGTAGAGATTTTAAATGAGAATCGTTAATGAATTTGTTTTTTGGGGCGCATTTGGATTAATGGTAGAAGTTTGTTTTACCGCGATCCGCAAACTTCTTTTGCAAAGAAAATTTAATCTCATGGGATTCACGTCTTTGTGGATGTTTCCGATTTATGCTCTTGGGCTGACATACGGATTTGATTTAATCGCGATTTTAATTAAAGATGATGTGATACGCTATCTTTCTTATCCATTATGGATTTGGGGAGTGGAAATTATAATTCATTTTCAAATTATAAGATTTGGTTTTCGATTTTGGAATTATAGCTATTTACCAAAACGGTTTCATTGGCGCGGCATTATCAGTTTTATTCATTATCCTTTTTGGGTAGCTTTTGGAATTCTAGTAGAAACAATTAAATTATGACTAATGTAACTGAATTCGGAGATCCAGACCATGGCAGCGCTGCGCAGGTTGGCGATCTTGTGAAAATTATTACCCCATGGAAACGAGTAACAGCTTTTATTGGTATTGTTTATGCCACTGAGAAAAGTGAATTTCATCCCGCGACCAGATATTTGTGGATAAGCGGATTTAGCACTCGCGTCCGCGATGGACTTGTGCAAATTCTTTCAAAGGCATCTTAACAATTTCTTGACAAAGATTGTCTTGACTTCTCCACTTCGGCATGATACATTATATATACAAGTTGAGAATTAACCCTTTTTACTGAGGAAATTATAAATGGGCTATCGTTCCGAGGTTGTACTAGCAATTGGCAAGGAAGCCATGCCATTGTTTATGCACACTCTTGCAAAGCATCCTGCCGTACACGAGTTGTGTTACGAACATGCAGAGAGAATTACTGATTTTTGCGAGGAAGGCGAAATTGTTTTTCGATGGTCAGGTGTTAAGTGGTATCAAGGTTATCCCGACGTTAATGCAATTACAGATTTGATGGATCGCCTTGATGAAGCTGAGACAGATGATGTGATCATGGCCAAACATTATCGTTTTGTTCGCGTTGGCGAAGATAGCGACGATATTGTAATTCGCGGCCAGGGATTTTGGGATATTCATCCTGTCACTAGTATTAATATTGGGTATTAATTTTGAACGAACATTATCTCAATAAAGGCAGTCTGCCACGAGTCGTAAAAAACGCGCCAAACCTGCGCGAAGCGTTACGAATATATGGTACGGAGCGCTTGCTGCATGTAGTCGATGTATGTTTGCAACATGACGACGATCCTTTTAGGCGAGAGTTCGGATTAATCCATAAACGTTATGCAAATATGCTTTTTATGGTTACGGAAGCAATCCAAGATGTTGATTATCTAACAAAATCAATTCTAACTTGGATTGAAGAAGACTTTAATAATGCCATGACCGGAGCACAAAAGGATGCAGCCGGTTTATGTGGCTCAGAGATTAAGATGATTTTAGATTTGACATTTCCTTGACAGAGATCTCCTTGACTTCCTCATTCCAACATGATACATTATATGTATGAAAGTCGGTGATCTGGTATTGGTAAGTTTTGGAAGGCAGCCCTCCAAGGTTGGCATTTTCCTGGGCATATGCGAATGGGCAGCAGATACCCGTGCATATGTTTTTTGGGATAACGACGTGACTTCTGTTCCGCTTTGTCTGATCGAGGTGATTAATGAAAGTCGGTGATCTGGTAAGAGTAAAACAAACCTATGG
>CAZGQK010000096.1:0-1870 GCA_964527645.1 uncultured Legionellales bacterium
TTCCATATGAAAAGTATCCAAAAGACCATAAACGGCATCACTCATAATTTCCCCCTTGGTATAAAACGCTCTAATGTAACGTGAAAATATCACGGTTGCAAGGTTTTTTTTCTAGATGGTAGTTTTAACAAAATGCTTGCGCATTCTCGTTTTTTCAGGGGCGAGTCAAGCAAGCTCTTTTTCTGTAACCCTTCTAACCCGAATATTTCATAAACCTGGCATTCTACAGTTTGGGGTTAGCATGATTGTGGCGGCAGTCTAAAAAAAGCTTTTTGTGGCTGGAATGCGTGAAGATGGCGGATTTTAGATACAGTTCCCCCAACCCCCGTTGTTTATCAGCATGCCGGGGCAGCACTCCTGAGTGATCATGTGGGAACCAAGCTCTGAGCAGCGATGGTGAATTCCTGCTGATACGGATGATGACTCGGCAGCAAAATCTGAATACGCCGCGTATTTTTTAAAATAATAGCGCCTATTTTAAAGAGTTTTAATCGAAGGGTTTTACAATAAGATTTTTTGAACTGTGTTGCAGATAAATGAGAGTGTCGAAGCTCCGACATGAGAACATAAGCAATACCCGAGAGCAAGACACGAAACTGGTTTGCCAGAAAATCCGTGCAGCTATTTCTATCCGCAAAAAGATCGAGCTTTAACTGCTTGATGCCATTTTCCATATCACCACGCGGGCAATAGCCCTCGTCATAAAGGGCTTGCGCACCTTGTGTCATATTGCTGATCACAAAACGCAGGTTACTGCCGTTATCATGATGCTCTGCTTTGGCAATGACGCGACGTTTCTGTTTCCAGGTTTTAGCCGCATACTGAAACTCAGCAAATAATCGCTGTTTAGTTTGCGTGTCTTCAAATTGCTTTTCAGCTTGAAGTGTCAACGATTCAGTTAACTTTTGTAAGCGTTTATTCCCTGCAAGTCCTGTAATATAAGACACATTATTATGCTCACACCAATACCAAATGCGCTTTCTGGCAAACGCGCTGTCGCTACGAAACACAATGCGCACATCAGGCCAGACTTCCCGGAAACGCTTCACGAGCAACCGTAAAATAGCACCACCGTATTTGGCGCCATCAATATTGCTCGGACGTAACAAGCTCACCAATAAGTGATCCCCACAAAACACCTGTAGCGGTAAAAAGCAGTGGTGCTTGTAATACCCATGGTAGTGGCGTTGCTCTTGGTTTCCATGAATTTCATGGTCGGTGGGATCAAAATCTAAAAGGAGTTCTGTGGGTGCGGTTTTGTGGCTTTTGATAAAATGTTCGACCAGTAGTTGACTGACTTTCACCAAAGAGGCCCGATCCAAACTATTCTCAAAGCGAGATAGCGTGGAAGGACTGGCCAGGTTCACTTCACGCCCAACCGCCAGTTGAAAGCCGATATCTTTTCGTAGATGTTCATGATCGTTGACATCTTCATACCCTGCGGCCAGCGCATAAACCCGTTGCTTGAGCATCCCTTCAACCGAGTGATCTACATAGCCAGCGTGACGATCATCGCGAATGACACGGCTTAATCGTTGGGTTAATTCCAGGCGCTTATCCACTTCACGTAACAAGAGTAAGCCGGCATCAGAGGTAAGATCACCGCCTGTAAAACTGATTTCCATTTTTCTGCGATTAAGGGATGACAAGCGAAGGGAGGTTGTGGTACAATTTGTCATGGCGAAAGTCCTTGTTTTTCATGTCTAACAAACTGAATTATAAACAAGAATCAGACTTTCGCCTACTTTTTTATGAAATATTCAGGTTAGGGCCATATAATAAAGTGTGGAGATGTCTTTCAGCGTTCATCCAAAATTGCGGATTGTAACCGCGAACGCTTTCGCATATTGTTCCGTGATAATCTAAAGGA
>CAZGQK010000097.1:0-1866 GCA_964527645.1 uncultured Legionellales bacterium
CATGGAGGTGAACGTAATATCAGCAGTGCCATTATAGTGATAAATAAAATCACCCCAGTTTCTCTTTAAGTAATGCATTCACTTGTTGTGGATTGGCCTTACCCTGAGTCGCCTGCATAACCTTGCCAACGAAAAATCCAAATACTTTTTCTTTGCCATTTTTATATTGTTCGACTTGCTTGGGGTTGGCTTGAATGATCTCATCAATAATTTGGATCAGTGCACCATCATCGTTCATTTGTTGTAGATTGCGTTTTTCAATGATTTCTTGCGCGGAGCCTTCCCCTTGCCACATATAAGTAAATACCTGCTTGGCGATGCTATTGGAAATGGTGTTATCAGCAATCAGGTTTAATAAGGCAGCAAACTCATCGGCGGCCACTGGGCTGTGTTGAATGCTTAAATGATGTTCTGATAACTGTGCTTTGAGTTCAGTGTTAATCCAGTTGGCTACGGTTTTTGTTTTAACACCGGTGCACGCTTGTAAGGTTTGTTCAAAGTATTCTGCAAGATGAATATCCTGGCTGAGTTGCGCGGCATCTTCTGGCGAGAGTTGGTGTTCACTTATAAAACGAGCTTGTTTAACCCATGGCAGTTCGGGCAATTCTTGACGCACCGTCGCTAACATTTCTGTAGTTATTTTAACGGGCAACAGATCTGGATCTGGAAAATAACGATAATCAAAAGCTTCTTCTTTGGAGCGCATGGCGCGGGTTATGTTTTTATCGGGGTCATATTGACGTGTTTCTTGAGCTATCTCTTTTCCTTGTTCGAGTCGTTCAATGTGGCGTGCTTGCTCGTATTTAATAGCTTCTTCCACAAAACGAAACGAGTTAATGTTTTTTATTTCACTGCGCGTGCCCAGTGTGCTGCTGCCCTGTGGCTTCATTGATATATTAACATCGCAGCGGAAAGAACCTTCTTGCATGTTGGCATCTGAAATTTGCAAGTAGCGTACTAGTTGGTGGAGGGTTTTTAGATAGGCCACCGCCTCTTGTGCGGAGGAGAGTTCGGGTTCTGAGACAATTTCCAGTAGTGGGGTGCCGGCGCGATTTAAGTCGATCGCCGAACAGTGACTGATTTGGCCATGAATGGATTTGCCAGCATCTTCTTCTAAATGTGCGCGCGTGATATGAATGCGTTTTTGTCGACCATCGGGTAGCGTGATATCTAGATGGCCTTTGCCAACAATAGGATGATCCAGCTGGCTTATTTGGTAGCCTTTAGGCAAGTCAGGATAAAAATAATTTTTGCGGTCAAAAATAGCATACTTAGCAATCTCAGCATCGATGCTCAGGCCAAATTTAATCGCTAAAAGCACCGCTTGTTTATTAAGCACCGGCAACACGCCAGGTAAGCCTAGGTCAATGACATTAGCTTGTGTATTGGGTTCTGCGCCATACTGAGTGGGTGATCCTGAAAATATTTTGGATGGGGGGGCGAGCTGTGTATGTACTTCCAGTCCAATAACGGTGTCCCATTGCATAATTGTGTACCGGTGTTAGTCAACAAATGCATCGGGGGTGCATTGATGGTAGTGAGTGTGAGTCTGAAAATGATGCCCCTGCGTTAAGATTGTGGATTCTGCAAAATGTTTACCGATGATCTGTGCGCCTAGCGGCAAGCCGGTAGCAAAACCCATTGGCATGGACAGTGCAGGTAGCCCTGCTAGGTTAACGGCAATGGTATAAATATCGGAAAGATACATTTGCACAGGATCAGCCGTTTTTGAGCCTAATTTAAAAGCGGGGCTGGGGGTGGTGGGTGTTAATATCGCATCGACTGTTTCAAAAGCTTTGAGAAAGTCATCGCGAATTAGCCTGCGAATTTTCTGAGCTTTTTTGTAATAAGCATCATAGTAACCGG
>CAZGQK010000098.1:0-621 GCA_964527645.1 uncultured Legionellales bacterium
TTATCGGGATGCTGGTGTTCCTTTACTACCAATCCAAGAATGTTGTGGTCATCAAGGAAAACGGCCAAAAGGTGTCGGCGGTGGTGGGCAATGAAAAGGAGACGTTCACGGCCCTGGCCTCCGAACATTTGGACCGGGCCTTCAAGTATGCCAATTCGTTCGACCGCTTCACCTATAAGGACAACATGGCCAAAACGCTTTTCCATATGGATTCAAGGAGTGCAAATCGGCTGTTTTCAGAGTATGAAAACAGCGGTGCATTGGCCGACGTTCTTAGCAAAGGCACCATCTATGATGCTGAAATTTTGCCGGAGTCCATCCGCATCACTGGGGACAGGGAACCTTTTGAGTTTGTTTTCCAAGGGACCATCGATGTCAACGATGGCGGCCATGTAACCAAATATTTGGCCCAAGGAACGGGCGAGCTTATTTATTATACGCCCCATTATCCTGAAAATCCCACAGGATTTTTCATTACGAACTATACCCAAAAAACGAAGATATATGAGCAAGAATAAAATTAAGATACTCATACTTGCCGTCATTGGGATTGTTTCAATCATAACGATCGTGGTTTCCATGGACGAAGGAGCCCCGAAGGACGAATTTCAGAACACTGTT
>CAZGQK010000098.1:631-1860 GCA_964527645.1 uncultured Legionellales bacterium
TACCAATGCTTACGACAAGGCCAAGAAAAACGGGGAATTTGAAAAGACCGAGACCCGGGACAGTAATGTTTATTCTGAGGAAAACGACCCCAAGGTGCTGGAGCTCCAGAGACAGATTGAACTATTGGAGGAAAAAAGGAACGGGACCGGGGGCAACGGGAATGTCCAGGGAAACAATGTTCAGGAAAACCGCCCTTTGACCGAGGCGGAAAAGGAGGCGATTTACCGATCCGAGCTTCTTAGGGCAAGGGAGGAGCGCCTGGCCAGATCTCAGGACTATTCGGCACCACCGAGCGAACCCGAGACCACGGGACCGGTCGAAAGCATGTTGGAGTTCCAAGCGGCCATCTATCGAGACCAGTTTATTCTTCCTGGGGACAGGGTAACGCTCATCCTTACACAGCCCGTAACCTACAAGGGAAACGTATTCAAAAAGAACACATTCATTTACGCCAACGCAAACATCCAAGGTTCACGGGTATTGCTCAATGTTACCAACATCGACCACGTTCCCATTGGGTTGGTGGCAAAGGATGTCCAGGACGGCAATATCGGGATGTACAGCGAAAGGGCCGGACAGTTGTGGAGGGAGTTCCAAGCGGATGCCCAGACCCAGGGCATCAATGACGTAACCGGGGAAATTTCCCAACAGACCAATGTGCCACTGGTAGGAACCGCGATCAGGGCGTTCGGAAATTTTTTTAGGAAGAAAAAGTATAAGGAGAAGGACAAGATCTTACTTGTGAACAACGACAAATTGATCTTGACCACACCGTTAAAAACGAGACTATGAGAAACAGCTACTTACTTATTTTTTTGTTGGCAGGTTGCTTGGCAATGGCCCAAAACGATACCATCCAAGTTTCGACCAGTACGGCGGTCGTGATTTTTCCCACTGATATATCGGATCGGATATTGGGGGATGACATTACCTTTTTTATGTCGGAGCAGAACGACGGGGGCAGTGCTTTTTCCAGAAGGATCCTGAAACTTTATTACAATGAAAGCCCCAATGCGAAAAACCGCTATACCAACCTTACGGTAATCACGACAAACGGAAATTCCTACGAGTTTACCTTGGAGTATCAAAAAAACCCATCCAAAAAAACATGGTATATCAAGCCCGAACAGGCCGTTACCAACATACTTGGCACGCCCGTAAATTCCAATTATCAGAAAGAGGCGGCCACGGCCGCAAGTGATATGCCAACCGGTTCCGGAACCAACGG
>CAZGQK010000099.1:0-1836 GCA_964527645.1 uncultured Legionellales bacterium
GTGCTGTTTATGAATCCAAAATTTTATGAATATTGTTCTAGCATGACTGGTGATCACGCAACTAATGGATTTGCTGCTATTATGTTTGCCCTAAAACATTTCAAGTCTGTGTCCTGTTTTGGATTTACGTTTGGTAAAGAATGGAATAAAGACTTCGACAACTTTCACTATTATCAGAAAATCAATATTGTGTTTGAAGAGTCTTGTCATAAGTCTCATAAAGAAGAAGAAATTGTGATGGCACTAGCCCACAATAATAAATTAAATTTTCATTCTTGCGGACAAAAAAAATGAAAATTTTGGTAACTGGTGGGCATGGTCTCGTAGGAAATGCTCTTTCTAGATTAGACACTCAGCACAATATAGTGTGTGTGGGTAGAAAAGACTATAATTTATTAGTAAAATTAGATGTTGATAATATGTTCTCTAATCATAAACCTGATTGCGTAATTCATTTGGCAGCAAAGGTCGGCGGAATCAAAGGAAATATTGATAAACCGGCCACTTTCTTTTATGAGAACATTCTTATTAACACAAATGTGCTTCATGCTGCTTACGAACATCGAACACAAAAAGTTGTTTCCATGCTAAGTACGTGTATTTTTCCGGAAGAAGTTCGATATCCCATTAGAGAGACCCACATTCATGACGGTCAACCCCATGATTCAAATTTTGCGTATTCTTACGCAAAGAGAATGCTCGAAGTTCAGTCGAGATCATATAGAAAACAACATGGAAATAATTTTGTGACTGCAGTACCAAACAATCTTTTTGGAGAGAATGACAACTTTCACCCCAACGACAGTCATGTAATTCCAGCTATG
Organism: uncultured Legionellales bacterium; assembly: GCA_964527645.1. Lineage (GTDB taxonomy): Bacteria > Pseudomonadota > Gammaproteobacteria > CAZGQK01 > CAZGQK01 > CAZGQK01. The sequence continues at coordinate 825 of CAZGQK010000099.1, forward strand.
ATTAGAAAATTTCATGATGCTGTTAAGCACAATTTAGAAGAGATCAAATTATGGGGTGACGGAACACCTTTAAGAGAGTTTACTTACAGTAAAGATATTGCAAAACAACTAGTGTTCATTGCTGAAAAATATGATGAAGAATCTCCTATTAATCTTGGAAATAATGAAGAAGTATCTATAAAAAATTTAGCGTGTGCCATACAAAAAATTTCTAAGTTCAAGGGTAGAATATCGTGGGACACCAGAATGCCCGTAGGGCAGCTTAGAAAGCCCTCTGACAAATCTAGAATCATCAATATGGGTTGGGATATGAGTAGATTCACAAAGTTCTCTACTGCACTAGAGAGAACATACAGATGGTATGAAGAAAATTATCCAGATGTGAGAGGCGTCAATTAATGAAAAAAATAGCTCTAGTGACAGGAATTACGGGACAAGATGGAAGTTATTTGGCAGAGCTTTTACTGTCCAAGAATTACTCTGTCGTGGGTATTAAAAGAAGAACTTCTTTAATCACGACAGATCGCATCAATCACATTTATGATAACCCAGATTTTAAGCTAATATACGGAAATCTACACGACACCACTTCTCTATACAGAATTATAAGTGAAGTAAATCCTGATGAAATTTATAATTTGGCTGCACAATCTCATGTGAGAGTATCTTTTGATGTGCCGGAAGAAACTGTAGACGCTGTCGGATTGGGCACTTTAAGAATTTTAGAAGCTTGTCGACTTTTATGTCCAACATCTAAAATTTATCAAGCATCGTCTTCTGAAATGTATGGAGATAATCCAAGCATTCCTCAAAATGAAGAAACACGAATGACCCCTGCGTCTCCTTACGCATGTGCTAAATTATTTTCTCATAATCTTATTAGAAATTATCGTGTGGGGTATGGAATACATGCTTCTTCCGGAATTTTATTTAATCATGAGTCTCCTCGTCGTGGAGAGACATTTGTCACTAAAAAAATTACAATGGCAGCAGCAAAAATTAAATTAGGAAT
>CAZGQK010000100.1:0-1826 GCA_964527645.1 uncultured Legionellales bacterium
GGCCGCATTGACCATTCGAAGGGTATAGGCCTGCACCTCGAGATCCTCCTTCTCCGCCACCTTCGGATCACCGATAAACACCCCGGATTGCGCGGATATTTCACCCGCATCCTGGAGCACCTCTTCTCCGAGCTTCTTCTCCCATTCAAGAATCATCTGCGGATCTTCAACCACGACATTGAAACTGGCGATCACTTCGTGGGAGCCCAAATACCATCGATGATCGGGAGACAGGAAGACTGTCCCCTGCCACTGCCCTGTCCCGGATACGATGGCCGGGTCCTGGCAGCCCGCGACTCGGAAACCGTCAAAGGACAGATGGGAATAGATTCCCGCTCCGGGCGGCAGCCGGGTGGTGCCCTGGACCGATATCCTGCCCCCGGTACCCCATCCCTCGACAAGCACCGCCCCCAGTCCGATGGATATCTCCCCTCCCCGCGAACCCTCACGTTTTTTTTCTCCCCCCCCGTCCCGGGATACCTGGACAGTCCAGTTGATCCTCGCCGGCCTCGAGGGCAGGAGCTCGAGAGCTGAGCCCCTGGCGCCGATCGCTCCAGGGTCATCCCCCACCAGCACTCCCTCAAAAACGGCCACCTCATCCCCAGCCAGCTCCAGGAGCAATTTCGTCGAGCGTCCCCGCTTAGCGGCCGGGAAAAAGAAACTGCCATCGGCGGCCGAGACCACGCTCTGAGACCCGAGCGTCAACTTCAGATCTCCGAGCGCATCCCCCCCTCTAACGCAAGCGCGTCCCCGGACCTCCAGCTCCCGGCTTTCAACGGCGGGAGGCTCAGGCGCCTTCTCCTCCTCAGGCTCATCATCGTAGGGATCATGAACCAGCCTGACGACCGGGCGCTCCCGGGTTTCCTGCATCAGATCGGTGTAGTAATAAAAAAACACGGCCAGGGGAATGAGCAGGACCAGGAGGGACAGCAGGGACAGGTAGAGTTTTGATCGGCTTTCCCTCAAGCTATCTCTCCCCTATACTCAGGTATCGAGCAGACCGGATCGAATGATCCCCTCAGCAGGAATCTTCAGACGGTATGGTAACACCAGCGGGTGAATCGAAAAAGCCCCCGCCCGGCGATACGGCCTTCCGGGGGTCTTCCCTGTAGAGAAGACGCTGCAGCCGGCAGGTTTGTTGCAGCGGAGCACGAGCAAAATGAACCAAATCCCCATCTACACCGACAGCCTGTTTCTCGAGCATGACACGGGTCCCGGACATCCTGAGAAACCAGCCAGGCTCGAGAAGAGCCTGGTCGCCCTGAAGAGCGCCAGCAGCCTCTCGGGACGACTGCAGTGGAATACTGGCAGGCCTGCGACGCGCACGGAGATCCTCCGCTGCCACGAGCCCGGTCTCCTCGAGCTTGTTGAAAAGACAAGGGGGCTCAAGGGCCGCATCGATACCGATACGGTCCATTCGGAGAAATCAGCGGATGCCGCCCTGCTCGCGGCCGGCTGCCTGCTCTCGGCTGTCGAGGCCTGCTACGGAGGCGAGTATCCCGCCGCCTTCTGCCTAGTCCGCCCACCCGGACACCATGCCACCCCCGGGCGGGCCATGGGATTCTGCCTCTTCAACTCGGTGGCTATCGCCGCGCGGCATCTTCAGCAGATGGGGTGCGGAAAGGTCCTCATCATCGACTGGGATGTGCATCACGGCAACGGAACCCAGGACATCTTCTACGCCGACCCGACGGTCTTCTATTACTCCCTGCATCAATCTCCTCTCTCCCCGGGCACAGGAGCCGCGAAGGAGAAAGGCGAAGGCGCCGGCGAGGGAATGACCCTGAATCGTCCCCTGGCGGCGGGCTTCAGGGCCGAATCCTACC
>CAZGQK010000101.1:0-1806 GCA_964527645.1 uncultured Legionellales bacterium
GCAACACCGTTGCACCACGCACGGCTTGTTCGGATTTACGACCATCAATTCCCAGGCGGATAGCCACATCCAATGATTCTTTAAATTTTGCGCTAGCGCACTCTTTAATGAGCTTAACGGCATCACTGAATTTATAAGTCATACCTTCCTGTACTTTTTCTAAAATGACTTTGCGTCTTTTCGTTATTTTAGGCATCGGTTACACCCTCCGCATCAACTCCCATACTCCGCGCTGTACCTGCAATGGTACGCACTGCCGCATTCATATCAGACGCTGTTAAATCAGGCCACTTCATTTTGGCAATTTCTTCCAATTGTGCGCGGGTAATTTTACCCACTTTAGTGGTATTCGGCGTGCCACTGCCTTTTTTCTGCTTAATAGCTTTTAGGATCAGCACTGCTGCCGGCGGTGTTTTGGTAATAAAGGTAAAACTACGATCAGCATAAACAGTAATAACCACTGGAATAGGTAAACCCTTTTCCACTTCTTTGGTTTTTGCATTAAATGCTTTACAAAATTCCATGATGTTGACCCCGTGTTGTCCCAGCGCTGGGCCAACCGGCGGACTTGGATTTGCCTCTTGTGCTTTAATCTGCAAACGGATATAAGACTTAATTTTCTTTGCCATACTAACTCCTCAATGGGTGCAAACGCCTGACGGCTCCCCAACGTTAATTAATTTTTTTCTACTTGATCAAATTCCAGTTCAACTGGCGTTGAGCGCCCAAAAATAGAAACGGAAACACGCAACCTGTTTTTTTCATAATTCACGTCTTCGACCACACCATTAAAATCAGCAAATGGACCATCGACAACGCGCACCATTTCACCCGGCTCAAACAATACTTTGGGCCGTGGCATTTCTTCACCTTCTTTAACGCGGCGCAAAATAACCGCCACTTCAGCATCACTAATTGGCACTGGCTGACCGGAAGTCCCACCAATAAATCCTATGATATTTGAGACATTTCGCACCAAGTGCCAAGTCTGATCATTCATGACCATTTGTATCAACACATACCCAGGAAAAAATTTACGCTCACTTTTACGCTTTTGCCCAGAGCGCATTTCCACCACTTCCTCGGTAGGCACAATGATCTCGCCAAACAAATGTTCAACATTTTCAACTCGAATACGCTCAGTTAAAGCAGCAATAACCTTGTTTTCACGACCGGAATAAGCATGCAGCACATACCAGTTTTTCTTATCATCCGCATTTATCTTTTCTGCAGTTTCTTTTATTTCTGACTTCTGCTCTTCTATCTGCTCAGACTTATGCGCTGTTTTTTTCTCTTCTGCCATTGATTATCCCCCGTGCCCCGTAGCCAAACTGATGGCCCAAAGAAAAAAAGCATCTAAACCCCAAAGTATTAGCGCCGTTATCGCCACCAACACAATGACTATCATGGTTGTTTGCACTGCTTCTTGCCGAGTAGGCCATACTACTTTGCGCAACTCAACGCGCGCACCTTTTAAAAATTCCCAAGCCGTTTTACCTTTTTGCGTTTGAAACCCAATGAAAAGCAGCACAATTGCCAAAACAATACCAATCGCCGCACGAATAGCCCATGCAGTAGCCGCAAAATGGTAATTAGCATAAATTCCTCCAACAATAAGAATCCCTACTACCAACCATTTAACGGTATCGAGTCTACCCGAAGCTTGATTATTATTTACTACTTTTGTCATCATATGCCCTAACAAAAATGCACCGCCACCAGATAAAGCCCTTACTGAACCCATCCACTCTTTTGGCAGGCCAGGAGGGAATCGAACCCCCAACCTGCGGTTTTGGAGACCGCCGC
>CAZGQK010000102.1:0-1800 GCA_964527645.1 uncultured Legionellales bacterium
CAGTCCTGAGACCCCGTGCTTAAAGCACGGGACGACACCTAATAGAAAAGATGCCGTGGTCAAGCCACGGTATGGCCGCGTCACTTGATCGCGGGATAATAGTATGGACCCAGCCCCTTACAAAAGGCTTCGTAATGAGCCAGAATAAAAAACTAATAACTTTTATTCAAATATTAAGGAGAAGGGTCCAATGAAGAAGATTACAACATTAGGTATAGACTTGGCAAAGAGTATTTTTCAGCTCCATGGTGCTGACGTAAATGGCAAAACGGTTTTGCAGAAAAGATTAACACGGGCGAAATTGATCGAATTTGTCTCAAATTTGGCCCCGTGTACGATAGGCATAGAAGCCTGTACAGGCGCACATTACTGGTCTCGATTATTTCAATCCTATGGGCACACAGTAAAAATGATGGCGCCTCAATTTGTAAAACCCTATGTGCAATCTAATAAAAATGACAGGAATGATGCAGGGGCGATAGCAGAGGCTGTTACACGACCAAGGATGAAGTTTGTACCCATTAAAACGACCGAACAGCAAGATATTTTATTGTTGCATCGGGCCAGACAGTTGGCCATTAAACAGCGAACGGCTCAGGCTAACCAGATACGTGGTTTGTTAGCGGAATATGGCATTATATTCCCAAAGAATATGGTTCATTTTAGAGCGCTGCCTGAAAGGCTTGATATGGAAGTTGAAAAAGGACAGTTGTCAGAGAAAGCGAAACACGTTTTTGAAAAATTGTATGGCCAATTAGAGCTATTTAGCAAAGAGATTGCTGATTATAATAACGCAATAGAACAGGTCGCAAGACAAGATGCACGTTGCCATATGTTAATGGATATTGAAGGAGTTGGCGTTTTAACAGCAACTGCCATTGTGGCTTCCGTTGGAGATGCATCTGTTTTTAAAAATGGGCGAGAAATGGCTGCTTGGTTGGGATTAGTGCCGAAACAACATTCCAGCGGAAATAAAATCAGGCTAGGTGGCATCACCAAACGTGGTGATCGTTATTTGAGAATGCTACTGGTACACGGAGGCCGGTCCGTAGTGAAAGTTTGTGATAACAAGTCAGATCGAAAGCATACATGGCTGAAAAAGAAAAAGCATGAAAAAGGCTACAATGTAGCAGCAGTTGCTTTGGCCAATAAAAATGCGCGAATTATATGGGCAATGTTAACAACAGGTGAAAGTTACCGTCGCTCTGAAATTATTGAAACCATAGCAGCATAAAACTGCTATATTTAGATTGTTAAACTGTTCTGGAGGTTGCTTAGGATAATCAAAATTGATAGCAAAATAGGTAAGACCAGCTTTTGCAAAACCTAGCTCTGTCATAGGCCATAAAAGGCCGTCGGGATGATGAGGAGCAAAAGCGCAGATACTATCAGGGCCCGGGCGAACGTAGATTGCCCAACCAGAGGCCGAATACATGACTGCACCTCAACCTTATTTGCATTCAATCAGATTTTCCTTGCAAAACAGGCAGGGTCCATACATGACGCTTATTAGATTAAATCCGACAGACGATTTCGTTGATGGTCAACATGTCCTTGCGGTCAAAAAAGTGTGTTGCATCGTCAGGTCCGGGGAACTCGGATGCGATGACCTGGTCTTGCTGCATCGCCATCATGATGTTGGTTTTTCCGTCGAGTAATGCGGTAACGGCTTTGGCGCCCATCAGTGTTCCCATGCTGCGGTCTTTAGCGGTGGGTGAGCCGCCTCGTTGAATATGGCCGAGCACACAGACTTTATAGTCGCTGTGACAGTGTTGTTTGATATCTTTAGCTAACTGGAAG
>CAZGQK010000103.1:0-1775 GCA_964527645.1 uncultured Legionellales bacterium
AGCCACGGGGTTACCCCGGCCCAGGTCGTGCTATCCCTGCTGACATCCCGGGCTCTCACTGTCCTGGGTATGTCTCTGCTTGTCATCACTCCCGTCGCCTTCGCCATGATGGCCGGCGGTATCGCTAATGACCTGGACGTCAGTGGAATCGTGATTGCCCTGATGTACACCGGACTGCTATTCACGGTCCTAGTGTTCCTAAGCGTCACGTTCAGCGCCGTGGTCACCAACACCCCCGGCTCTTTAGCGATGATTTACATCCTCTGGTATACCGCCATTACCCTGCTGTTGGCCATCCAGGCCGATGGGTTCTCCGCGTCAGGCGTCCTAGGCAGCATACCGGCCTTGCTGCAAGGGGAATTCCAGTGGAGCCTCCACTTCCCCTTCCTGGTAGCCTTGTTTTTCCCGCTGGTGTTCCTGCCGCCACTAGGAATACGCATGTTCGGCCAGCGAGACTTTTAGGCTGACCGTAACCCAGCACCCACGCGACCCGGCGAGGTCCCCACGGGGATGAATGCCCCAACTGCGGTGGGCCGTGCCAGGACACGGGCCGGACGTCTGCCCCAGCTGCGGCAAGGTTATAAGCTACACCTTGGTCTTTGATTCCCCTACAACCTACCTTTCGCGTATTAAAGTCATTCGCCCACCCCTGCCAATCCCAGTTGTGCGACGACACTAGGCACGGGGACTCCTGAGCAACCCTGGCAAGGAAAGCCTTCAGGACAACCCCGAATCATACCCTAAGGCCTAGGCGTGCTACCCTATAATGCCTCCTAAGGAGTGTCGCAATAGATGTCAGAGGAATTGAACCCCTTGGTAAGGCGAGAACAGCAACTTCCGGAAGTATCGCGACAACAGCAACTTCCGGAAAAATCGCGAGAACCGCATTTTCCGAGGCTCTGGATTATATCTACTACCATTGCCCTCTTAGCTTTGCTGGTAGGGGTGTCGGCCGTGTACTTAACATTAGCTGCCCAACGGGATTGGGGGCCAATTTTTGGCCCGCCACAGGCTCTGAAAAACATGGAGATTCTTTTGGATCGCTCGAACGCCATGAATCAAATGTTGGAAGGGGAAACAAAGCTCGATGCTGCCATCAAGGAAGTGGAATCCGTCTTGAGGTCCGAAATCCAAACCAGCAACAACCTGGCATTCCGCGAGTTTGGCGGGGTTTGCCATGGCGAATATACCCAGCTACTGGTCCCCTTTGGCATGGACAACCATGATGACGTCCGTAGCGAACTGATCAAGACCGCGGGGAAGCAGCCATCAGGCGATACCACACTGGCGGACGCAATTGGCGACGCCACCGGGGACTTCAATCGCTTAGCACCATACGAAGGGAAGACAATGGGCATCATAGCCATTACTAGCGGCGTCGATACTTGCTATGGCAACTACAAAGAGCTTATTAGGAAGCTAATGGCTGATTTACCGATCGAATTGGAATTCCGGCTGATCATGCTAGACGCCCCTGATGCTCAAGCACGGCAGTTGCAGGTCATCGCGCGGGATGGAGGATGGCAGGTCTGGAACGTCAAGTCGATCACCGAATTACATATCGCATTAACCACAGCCATCGCTGATATCCAGGGGTTGACTGTCAGTGCTCCCACGCCATTACCGCATCTGACGCCGACACCATCCCCAACCAATACGCCGACAGCGGTCCCGACTCCCACTCCTACTCCTACTCCTACTCCTACTCCTACTCCCACTCCCACTCCTACTCCTACTCCTACTCCTACTCCTACTCCTACTCCTACTCCTACTCC
>CAZGQK010000104.1:0-1716 GCA_964527645.1 uncultured Legionellales bacterium
CTATGAGCTGCCGATACCGGGACAAGTGAGGCTAATGGAGAGTGAGTGTATGATTTCAGCCAATCCAGGATTTATTGGCCATCCATCTATACCTTCAAGTCTCAAAGGTGATGTGGGTTCTGTGGCAGTTGTTGCGGCGGCTCAGCTTACTCTTCCTCTTCTGGTTAGAAGTCGTCGTGTGGGTGACACATTTAGGCCTCTTGGATTAGCGGGGCACAAAAAATTGCAGGACTTGTTCGTTGATCGTAAAGTTGCACGGAAAGAACGAGATACTGTCCCGATTGTTGTAGACGCCAAAGATCGTATTGTCTGGGTTGTTGGAAGTGCCATCGCCGATGATTTTAAAGTCACGGACAAGACGCTAGGCGTGGTAGTCTTGCGGGCCGAGTGGCTGTGTAGTTAGGAGGAGTAGGGTGAACGCGAACCTTAGAAGTCTGTTGTTCTGGATGATGTTAGTCGTTGTTGGGGTACTCATCTGGAACTTTTCGACAAATTTTCAGACCCGTGACCGTTCAGTCACTTTCAGTGAGTTTATATCCCTGGTTGATGCTGGACAGGTCGAACAGGTCATGATCTCCGGTAATGAGATTTTTGGTGCTTCAAAATCTGGTGACAGATTCCGTACATACGCTCCACTCCAGTACGAAGGCCTCGGCAACCGTTTAGTGGAGCGGAATGTTGCCGTTGCTGCCAAGGAGCCAACCTCAAGTCCCTGGACGACTTTGTTGTTCTCTTGGGCGCCCATTCTGTTGCTAATTGGATTCTGGATATTCTTCATGCGACAGATGCAGAGTGGTGGAAATAAGGCCCTTTCGTTCGGTAAGAGCCGTGCCAAGCTTTCATCAAATTCTCAGAAGAAAATTACCTTCAAAGATGTTGCTGGGGTTGACGAGGCGAAAGATGAGTTGCAGGAGATTATCGACTTCCTCAAGGAGCCTCAAAAGTATCAGAAGCTCGGTGGACGTATCCCTACAGGTGTGTTGCTGGTGGGACCTCCTGGAACAGGAAAAACATTATTGGCAAGAGCTGTAGCTGGAGAGGCGAATGTGCCGTTTTTTTCGATCAGTGGCTCAGACTTTGTCGAAATGTTTGTTGGAGTTGGTGCCTCCCGTGTAAGAGATCTTTTCGAACAAGGTAAGAAAAATGCACCGTGCATTGTTTTTATCGATGAGATTGATGCTGTGGGCCGCCATCGTGGAGCTGGTCTTGGTGGTGGACACGACGAACGAGAGCAAACACTGAATCAACTACTTGTTGAAATGGATGGCTTCGACTCCAATGAGGGAGTGATTCTGGTTGCTGCCACTAATCGTCCAGATGTGCTTGATCCAGCGTTACTACGTCCTGGCCGTTTTGATCGACGAATTATGGTGAACCTTCCTGATGTTAAAGGTAGGAAGGGAATTCTTGAAGTACACACTAAAAAGATTCCTATGTCTGACGATGTGGATATTCAGGTACTGGCACGAGGCACCTCTGGATTTTCAGGTGCAGATTTAGCGAATCTTGTTAATGAGGCTGCTTTGGTTGCTGCACGCTACAACCAGAAGGTCGTCCGCATGGAAGATTTCGAATTCGCTAAAGACAAGGTGCTGATGGGTTCGGAGCGACGGTCGCTGATCATCAGCAACGAAGAGAAGAAAATAACTGCGATTCACGAGGCTGGGCATGCGTTGCTTGCAGTTGTCTTACCTCATGCTGACCCGGTTCACAAAG
>CAZGQK010000105.1:0-1712 GCA_964527645.1 uncultured Legionellales bacterium
GAATCCCGAGGCTGGCTGGCGCGCCCGTTGTCAGGGGTAGGCTGCGAGTCCCGATCCAGCCCTCGGCTTCGGTCACCCCTTTGAGGGTTGCGAGGTTGTCCCACTGCGGTGTCTGCTCCGGCCAGGCCGTAGCGCTGCCGCCAATGGTCAGTTTAGGCGAAAGCATCAGTTCCTCGGTCTGGCTATCATGGTAGCCGCCACCAATATCGGAGTGCGCGCCGGGCACCATGATTTCTCGGAAGTTGCGGGGAAGTGAACCATCCGGATTGCCGAGGCTGTTAAGCGCAAAATTTTCTCGACACTCGTCAACGGCCGTGAACTGTACAGCGGTGGAGACGGTGGCCGGGTCCAGGTACAGGTTCACCGGCGTGTTACGAGCATTGCTTGGAGAGAGATCGCCACCCGTGATATTTACGATGCCGGCGACGGTATCAAACAACCCCACAAAACGAATGGTAACTCGTTCCGGCCATTGAATACCCATGGCGGCCAAAGACTGTCCCAATTCGCCATCAGAGCCCTTGGCAATTTCATTCGCGGCATGGCGGGCGGCTGCGCCTCCCCTGCTAAAACCAAACAGATCAACTGTTAGCTTTGCGATAGGCCTTTCGTTAACCAGTATGGCTATGCGCTCTGCGACCTCAGTGAAACCATTTTTTACTTGCTCGGTGACACCCGTTTCACCAAGACCGGTTGTCATACCTTCCAGAGAATCCGGAGCTCCGGTTTTCGATCCTGCTCCCGGCGCATACACCGAAAAACTCTGGTTGATCATTGTTTCCGCCTCATTTTCGACCTCGGGATATAGATCCCGCAACTTGGCGACATTGCTGATCTCATTGGCGTAACTACCCCCCAGCAACAAAGCCAGCCGCCGTTCACACTCGGCATCGTCAATCTCGCCATTGCTGTGCGGCACGAGGCATGTCTCTTCCACCTGCTGCCGGTAAATCTCAATATTACCGGCATTGTTCAACGTGCCATCGGTGAAAATGCCCACTTCAAGATGAACCGGCTTTCTCTGTTCTTCTTTCTTTGCCTGACCGTTCTCGGGTGTTTGGGCTAGCGAGGCAGCGGGCACAAGGGGCGCAACCAACGCTGCTGTACCCAGCGGCAGGGTGGAGCGTCGGTCGGCTTCCTGTTTCGCCAGGTAACGCTCGTCGGCGCGGCGGTTGGTCATGGTGCAGTCAAAACCGCAGACGTTCATATGGCCGACACCGCCCGCCCCTACGTGGCTGATGATTTCAGGGGTGACTTCCCACTTGTTGAGAGACTCAATCTGGTTGCGAAGGCCCGGCCCGCCACCATCTCTCTTTAGGCGCCAGAACCCGCCGTTGGGGTGATCACTGTCCGTTTCCCAGACAACTATAGGCGATAAGGGCTTGCCTCCAATCAGAAACAGATGACCGTCCCTGAGCTCACGCTCCAGTGCTTTGACGCTCATTTCCTTTCCACTACGGTTTCGGGGCACGTCGGAGACAGGATGGTCAATCAGTTCGGCTGCATATGAGGCAGCGAAGAAAGGGCTTTCAATATAGGGCAGGTCCCGGAGTTCAAGCTCCAGGCGGGATTTTACTTTCATTGGCAGCGTTCCTTTGCGGCCGGTGTATTAGGCCCGCAAAGGTACTGACTAAAGCAGGCGCTCTCCTTGAGGGGCGGGCATGACCGCCACAAAGCCAAACTCTAATCAAAAACCGGGCGGCGAACAACGG
>CAZGQK010000106.1:0-1689 GCA_964527645.1 uncultured Legionellales bacterium
GATGTCTTCCGCATTGGTGGCAACGCGACCGTCGAGATCGGCGATATCGCTCTCATTGCTTGCCACTCGCCCATCGAGATCGGCGATGTTGCCTTCATTCACCGCCACGCGGCCATCAATGTCGGCGATGGCGCCTTCGTTCACCGCTACGCGACCGTCGATATCGACGATGTCGTCTTCGTTCTTGGTGATACGATCGTCGAACTCGCCGACGGTGACCTGGATGTTTCCAATGTTGCTTTGCAGATCGCCGATAGCGGCCACATTGGCCCGGATGTCGGCCTCGTTCTGGCTCACCCGACCATCAATCACGGCAACGCGCTGATCGGTCGCGAAAAGTTGCGCACCGTTCACCGCATCGGTCGAAGTCGCGGTTACCGCCCCTGCAGAAACATTAGCGATACGCGTGCCGGCTGCACCCGCAAGCGTGACTGTCTCTTTCGACACATCGTCATATTGCAGCGTCACATTTTGCAATGCAGCGATTTCAGTTTCGGCACTACCTACTCGCGCATCGAGAGTGGTGATCGCCCCGGTATTTCCCGTTACGCGACCATCGACATCCTCCAAACCGACCTCGTTGGTTGCTATCCTGCCGTCCAGGCCGACTATATCGGTCTCGTTGGCGGACACTCTTCCGTCGAGCGCGGCTATATCGCCCTCGTTGCGGGATATGCGTTCGTCGAAGTCGTCATTAGCGAGCTCAATCGATCCCGTGGCGGTCCGCAGATCGGCGATGGCAGACGCATTTACGCCGATGTTGCCTTCATTAACCGCCACTCGTGCCCCGAGCGCACTGACGTTTTCATTGGTCGCAAACAATTGGGAGCCGGTAACGGCGTCACTTGACGTCGCCGTCACGGCCCCCTCCGCAAGGTTCGTCAACCGCGTGCCGGTCGCACCGCCGAGCGTTATCGCCTGCTTCGTGGCGTCGTCATACTGCAGGGCGTTGTCCTGCAAAGCATCGATATCGCCACGGTTCAGAGCCACTCGGCCATCGAGTTCGACGAGGCTGTCCTCTGCGGCTGCTGTGCGAAGATCGAGATCTGCGAGATCGGCTTCGCTTTGGGTCACGCGACCGTCCAACCCGTCGACCGCGACCTGCACCGTATCCAGATCGGTGCGGTTTCCATCGATCAAGGTGGCGTTCGCGGCGATGTCACCCTCTGCCTGACCGAGGCGGGTTCCGAGAGAAGCGACCGTCTGATTTGTGGCAAACAGTTGAGAGCCGTTCACGGCATCGGTCGATCCAGCCGCCACACTACCCGCTGCAACATTGGTGACCGTTACTTCGCCAACGCCACCCAGGGTCACGCTCGTCCGAGTCACGTCGTCATATTGCAGGGCAACGTCTTGCAAAGCCGAGAGGTCGCTCTCGGTCGAAGACACCCGCCCTGTAAGCGCGGTGATGTCTGCAGCATTGCTGCCGACCCGACTATCGAGGCTGCTGACATCGGTTTCGTTAGCCGTCACGCGGCCGTCCAGACTGACAATGTCGGTCTCGGTGTCATCCACACGGCCGCCAAGCGCGGCGAGACCGGTCGCGTTCGTCGTCACCGCCTCGTTCGTTGCGAACAGCTGCGCACCATTGACCGCGTCAGTGGAGCCAGCCGCGATCGAACCGCCGGCGACATTCGTTATCCGGGTTCCCGACGGGCCCGCCAGCGTCAAGGTGGCACGGCTAGCGTC
>CAZGQK010000107.1:0-1670 GCA_964527645.1 uncultured Legionellales bacterium
ATGAGCGTCGCAAGCCGTCCTACCGTTTGGTTGTAGAGTCGCCACCCCAGCGGCCCCTGGTCGCTGCTCCTAAGAAAGAACAGGACACCAAAGAAAGAACAGGACACCAAAGAAAGAACAGGACAAGAAAGAACAGAACAGGAAGAAAGAACAGGGAAGAAAGAACAGGATATGCACTGCCTTCCTACGGTTTGCGTCATATGAGAAAGAACAGGACATGCACTGCCTTCCTACGGTTTGCGTCATATCACGTGCGAAAGTGGCGAAGACTGGTCGAATAGGGGGATAATCACAGGGCCTGAGAAATGATAACGAAATAAGCCATTGACACCAGTATCGTCTGCGATACCATACGTATGTCCATTACATGTTCATATGTATCGTTAAGGAGGATTATTATGACGGTTCCAAGGTCTGTGCTCGTGGATCTCGAGGTGACCCCCTATTACCACTGCATCTCCCGTTGCGTCAGACGGGCGCAGCTATGTGGAGAGGGATTTGAACACCGCAAAGCATGGTTAGAAACACGAGTCGAAGAATTGGCCTCCATTTTCGCCGTTTCGATCGCCAGTTTTTCGGTTCTCGATAACCATTTTCACCTCGTCGTGCGTTTAGAAGGCAAGGAGATGGTCGACCGATGGTCGAACAAGGAGGTGGCCGAGCGCTGGGGACGGCTTTATCCACCACGAGGCAAGAAGCGAAAACCGCTACCGGTGACTGAGGCTTGGCTCAAAGAACAGTGTTCCAATGCCAAGTGGATCAAGCGCACTCGCGAAAGGCTGGCTAACCTGGGGTGGTTCATGAAGTGCCTCAAGGAACCACTGGCGAAAATGGCCAACCGTGAGGACGAGTGCCGAGGCGCGTTTTGGGAAAGTCGCTACAACTCGATTGCAATTCTCGACGATCTCGCCCTGTTGGCCACATGTGCCTACACGGACCTCAACCCGTTTGCCGCCGGTATCGGTGACTTGCCAGAAAACTCGCCGCACACTTCGGTCAAAGTTCGCATGGAAAATTGTCGTAACCGAAACCGTTATCACGAACTACAGGCCGCACTGATGTCCGTAGGTCGTGGAGAAGTTGTGGCAGACGACAAGGCTGCGAGGCTAGAAGAGCAGCTATGGTTATGTCCGCTGGCCAAAACGGCGAAGAACCGGTTTGGAAATGACGGCATGCTGGACCACTTTTCGTTGGCCCACTATCTGGAATTACTTGAATGGACCAGCCGTCTGGCGCGTGACGGAAAACAGCGTCTCAGCGACAAGGTACCGCCGTTACTAGAGCGACTGGGGACAAACGTCGACACGTGGCAGGCCGCCATCGGAAAAATGTTCGCCCGGCAGCGCGAACAGGGCGTGGTGTTTTCGTTTTCACGCGCCCACCTCCAAGAAGTCGCGGCTCATCGTGGCTGCCACCATGTGGCTAATCTCAACGGCTGCCCGGCCTAAGTGGCAAATCGGTCCGTTTGACGCTCAACCGACCACCTTCTAACGGATCGGCGGATCGTACTACGCGCGCCAGAGCCATTCTTTTTCGCAAGAGCAAGCGTCACGCGCAGTTTTGACGCATTCTGACTCGCGGACACGATCCATCTTGCCTTGTTTCACAACCGTACCGCTTGCCCAGCCAACAAAAAATGCCTTGCCCGAATGAAGTGCCTGTTCTGTCCC
>CAZGQK010000108.1:0-1665 GCA_964527645.1 uncultured Legionellales bacterium
TCATGCAGCCCTGTCGAGGCTGCGACCCGGGTTCAAATCCCGGTCGGGGCGCCATTATGCAGAAGCACCCTAAGCGGGCGCGAGCCACGCCTCGAAGGAGCACAGACGGAGGACTGAGCTGTAGTCGCGCTTGATTCGAAGCGTGGGCCGGGGGGTTCCATCGAGGAGTGATGGCAGGGCGTCCCGAATCGCCCCGTTGGTCGCTTCTATCTCACTCTCAGAGACTATGGCGCGCCCGCGGACCATAGAGGGGGAGGTGAGGTCCAGGAGGGGGATGAGCGAGGGTAGTATCTCTATCGTGCGATGTGGGAGGTTCACAATCAGCAGGTCCCACTTGCCTGCAATAGCAGGACGCTCGCAGAGAGTCGTGGCATCGGCACACCCGACGATCCTGTCCTCGTAAACTCGAGTCAGCGAGAGCGGTTCGCTGGGGTAAGGGCGGCGATCCCACCGACGCAGGTTATCGAGCAGCATCTCGACGGCGTGGGGGTTGAGGTCCGCTGCGAGGATGTCGCTAGATAATCCCGGCTCGGTAAGCAGAGTGGCTAGGGCTGGTCCGACCCCGCAGAACGGGTCGCATACGCGCAGAGGGCGCTCGAGCGTCTGGCGCAACTGCTTGGCGAGGGCGAGCGACTCGAGTCTCTCGGACTGGAGCTTGGTAGAGAAGTAGGCACGGGTAGGGTCGCACACGATGCTACGCCCGGACTCCCTTACGAACACACGCGTTACGCAGAGATCTTTGGGAATCGACCCGACGAGTATCTCGTCGCCTCGTCGCGCACCTATCGGGTTGAGATCCCTGATTCGGAACTCTCCCTGGACGCCGTCATCGGAGAGCACCAATCGAATGTGTGGGTGGGAACGAAGCTTGGCTTCGGCTATGGCAGCCGAGTGATCAGCGACTTCGTCGTCTATTCGCACCACCATCATGTCGCCGATGAACTCGTGCGAGGAGGGCCATGCATCTCGATGGCTCTCTACTTCCTGCTCGCCAACTGACTGAGCTAGGTGAGCCCACCAATCTGAGTCGATTCGTTCGTCAGGAACCCCTTCGTGCTCGGAGACATCGAAGTCGTCGAGGGGGCTTGGCAATTCGATCGGCGCACCGGCATCGAGAGGAACCAGCCTGTGCTCGCCACCCTCTGAAGGGAAGATTCGCATACCCGAGGCGAGCCAGTCGTGGCTACGCAGGTGGTCGAGAACCCCCTCGACCTGACGGTTCGGAATTCTGAGGTGTCGCATCACGTTCATGGGTGGGGGCAGGTCAGAGCGCTTCACCATGACGGCAGACACTCCGGCCCCCGGTCTGTGGCTGATTGGGCTGGGGCCGGGCGACCTAGAACACATGACCGAGCGAGCCAAGAGCGTGGCAAGGGGGTGCGAGAAGCGCTACCTGGAAGGGTACACGGCGGTTCTGCCAGCCGAGCAGGAGGCGCTCCTCGAGGGGATAATCGGGCCTTGGGAGAGGCTGATGCGTCCGTCCGTTGAGAAGCCAGAGAAGCTGCTTGAGGAGGCGAGAGGGGCATCAATCGCCCTGCTCGTGGTTGGTGACCCCATGCAGGCTACCACGCCCATCGACCTCGAGGCGAGGGGCGCCGAGCGAGGCGTCGGCTTCGATATCGTGCCAGGGGTGTCTGCGACATCGCTGGCGGCCTCTCCCTCGGG
>CAZGQK010000109.1:0-1659 GCA_964527645.1 uncultured Legionellales bacterium
TTCTCGGGCAGCACCGCAATGCTGGCGCCTGCGTCAGCCGCCTCCTTCAGCAGCCTTGCTGCCTCGTTGAGGTTGGCGGCGATGTCATGAGTACTGACCATCTGTACCGCCGCCACCCGACTTGCCTGCCATTTGACGGGGTTGTCTCTTTGCGTTGACATTACGGCCCTCCTGCCAAAACCATCAATTGCCGGTATCGAATACCCGCCTCAGTCGAACGTCTGGTTCGTCCCAGCTTCCACTTACACTATAGGTTGCACTGGTGAGTTTGCTCAATGGGTCGCCCAACACTTTGTCGAGGACAAACAACGCACCGCCAATCGGAGCACCGGCCCCCATCAACAGAGCGGCGAGGGGCAGGTTCTGAGTCAGTGGCAACACCACCACCATTCTCATGTCGAGGGTTTCCTCAATCATGTTGGAGGTGCCCGTCAGCTTGAACGCGCCGGAAGGCCCTACCACCTGCAGCTCTGGATCCAACGTCAGCAGGCCGTTAATCATGCTGGCCTTGCCGGAGATGGCATCGAAGGCGACACCCGCTTCGTACAGATCGGAGAAATCGAGCTTGAGGCGTCGCCAGAGCGTGTCAGCATTGAGCAGGTTGAACACCCGGAACAGCTGAGCCGTATTGTTGCCCTCAAGGATGACACCGTCATCAAAACGCACACTGACCGAGCCACTAAGGCCCGAAACATCAAACTGATCCGGGCGGCCGGGCCAGTCAACATCAAGCTTAACGGCCGTGTTCTTGCTGCGGAAGGGAATCTCAGCGCCAACCAAGGTGTCCAGGTCCGCCAGCGACTTACCGTTGATATCACCGGTAAAACGGGTGATTTCCCGCCCGGCTGCGATGCTCCAGTCCAGCTCTCCCGTCAGGGTCAGGGATTTGAGAGTGCCAACAATGTCCTGTACTAGCAGTTGTGTGGCTTCGGGCCTCAGTTGGAACGACCAGCTACCGGCGTTTTCCCCATCCATGTTGAGATCGGCAATATGGACATCCACGTCCGGCCAGTTGCCGAGGCCCAGGTCACGGAATGTCTGTGCCTGCTGTTCGGGCTCCTGTTCATCGCCCGACTCACTATTGCCCCTGGAGAGCATCAGGCGCTCAAAGTCGACGCTGACCGGTCGATCGTCCTGGGGCCAGAGCACATGGCCTGACGCCCATTCCGAGTCGGTAGTGATCAACCACTCACTGTCACTTTGCCGCGCAGACACCGTAATATCAGTCAGTTGGCGGTCGCCCAGAAACAGTTCGTTCAGGGCAACGTCTACCATTCCCGACTCCCAGGTCATATCCAGGTTGGCGCGATCTTGCCAGTCGACTGACATATCAACGCCGGACTCTTGTCGGGGCGTGACTGTTACCCTCAGGGGCGCTTCATCATCAATGTCTTTTGCCAGCGGTTCAGGCCAGTCAACCGAGAGCCCGGCCAGATCCGAATACAGCGTAACGGCAGAAGCGGTGTCCGTTGAGACGTCCAACGTTGCCTGGTAGCCAATGTCGCCACTGAGCCCCATGTCCATGCCCTCCGGCAACTCAGTTCGATCCAGGAGCTGGCGAACGTCAAGGCGACCATATTGACGGATATTGAGCGATTGACCGTTCTCACTCCGCCGCATCAGAACCGTGACCGGAGGGCATGGACATGGGGCTCAGTG
>CAZGQK010000110.1:0-1643 GCA_964527645.1 uncultured Legionellales bacterium
GAACCAAGTGCCGCAGTCGAAAGGACTACCGAAGAATAACGTTCGTATTTATCGTCCTCTCTCTCCATTCTCTCCCAAAAGTAGAGAAGGCAGAGGTAAAGTTATTCTTCAGTAGCCACTGAAGGAGAGAACACAGCTTAATCTGTCTTGGGCGAAGTGCAAAGATGAGCAAAGTCATTTACTGTTTCACTCTCGTCTCTGTTTAGCCCCGGTCAAGTTCCGAAATAG
The DNA here is from genome assembly GCA_964527645.1 of uncultured Legionellales bacterium. Taxonomy (GTDB): domain Bacteria; phylum Pseudomonadota; class Gammaproteobacteria; order CAZGQK01; family CAZGQK01; genus CAZGQK01. Next base: position 229 of record CAZGQK010000110.1, read on the forward strand.
CTCGGCGCCAGCTTCCGCGGCGTCAGTTTGTGTCAGGCGGTCAAACCGAAGTCTAGAGTCGCCAAAGAAAACATCCCGCCTCAGCACTTCGCCCTCAAGAGTAACCCACGAGACAGCCTGCAAGCGAGCGTGCTGGGAAATGCCGGAGCCAGGACCACTTCGGTAGTTGATGCGCATCACGCGCTCTAACCCTCCCCAATATTCGAGTGTCTCCAGCGAGACGACTTCCGCTTGGACTAACTCCACTGGATCGCCTGGAACACGGAATGGGCTGTATACTTCCTCTTGCCAACGACGTCCGACATGCATGGAAGGCAATCTAGCATCCGGGAACAAAGCTTCGTTCAGGATTTTTCTGTCCGGTAAATAGACAGAACTTGTATAGGGAAAATCGCCAGATCGTACGTTCAACACAAGATTAGACCCCTCCATCTTTCCCCTAATCTTCAGCACTGAAGGGAATTCATTCAAGGAGATGCTACTCGCGAAGGAGGAAAAATTCCCGAGTGAATCAAATTCGATTCGGGTTCTCGCGTCGAGCGACATGTTGCCCAGATTGCCAACGGCCTTACGCATCCAGGTTGGAGCCAGCTCCATGAGCGGTATGCTGTCGAGCTTCATCCGGTTGTGCAGTTCTGTGGTACCTGCAGCCCCGGGCACGCGAATACTGGCTGCCGTGCCCACATACTCTCCCCCCCATTCCACCTGCCAGGCGACCGGCTCCCCGGTTTCCAATGAGTGGATAACTGGAGGCTGTCCCTGGAAGAACGAAGGTAAAATGCGCTCCGTAACCAGCCAGGTCATGCTGGTCAGCCAGAGAACCACAACAGAGGAAACAAAAACGCGGTTGGCCATGACTTACCACACAATTGGGACAGTCCGCCAGAGAATCCGAACGTTGCAGAGCACTCGCTCAGAACTCGAACGCTAAGCAACAAAAAATGGTTATCCCGCAAACGAAACGCAGTTAAGCTTTTTCGTTCTGGGTTTAGACCTGTTCTCGCTATTCGCATCCCCAGGCTTTAATTCTCTTTCCCAGGCTCTGCCTGGGAACGCACCGCCGCCACTTAGCAGGCAGAACCTGCAAATCATAAGATTCCCAGGCAGAGACTGGGAACCTCATGTATTGCTTACCGGCGCTGCCCCACACCGCCAGTTTCAGTTTACTTGAGATAAGCAAAAAAAGCGACGTTTCTTCATCATGCATGCTACCCATTATGGTAATTCCTAGGTTGATAGCGGTCTGAATCGACCAACCAGATGTGGGACCTTAGGTCTCTTCGATGAGGACACTTCGCACTACCGACATTTCCAGAGCGTAGCCAAACTAGCTGAAGGAGCTGCGAAGTTATTGGATTGTCTCGACGCTCTACGCGTAAGAATGCAGCTGAAAAGTCATTAAGCATGGTAGTCTA
>CAZGQK010000111.1:0-1641 GCA_964527645.1 uncultured Legionellales bacterium
AAGGCCGGGTAAACCGTTTCATCTGTCGAGTTGTTGGCCGTGACTGTGACATTGGTACCCTCGGTCGCGGTAGCGGCATTACCCGTGCAGGACCCTGACGAGATCGGAAGAGCGTCGGGTAGGGAAAGAGTGTAGATCTCGGTGGTCGCCGGATCATTAAAAAAACCGCGATCCTGCTGGTGTTCGCGCTGGTGGGCGAGGCACTGGGGTTAAACGTGCTGGAAACGCTAATCGTCGTTCTACTCGGCGGCCTGTTCGCCGGTCTGGCGGGCGTCATCTTTGCCGTACCCGCCGCCTCCGTACTGAAATTCCTTATCCCCCGTGTGTACCAGAGCCTTTTCCAGACGCCGGAATTGGAATTGCCTATGGAAGCACAGGCCTAGAGTTCATCGGCGGGCGGCTGCCACAGTTCCAGGCGGTTGCCTTCCGGATCCGTTACCCAACCAAAGCGGCCTAGCTCGTTCTCCTCGATCTTGTCATCCACCATCGCGCCTGCCACGCGCAATTGCGCCAGCATCGCGTTCAAATCCTTCACGCGATAATTGACCATCGCGGTTTGTGAGCCGTTTCCAAAATACTTTGTGTCAGCAGGGAAAGGCGACCACACGGTGGAGGCATTGCTATTGGCTTCATCCCGTTCGCGCCATCGGAACACCACGAAGCCATCCGAATCCGGCTTCAGGCCGAGGTGGTTCTCATACCATTTTTGCAGACCGTCAGGATCGTTGGCCTTGAAGAAAATTCCGCCAATGCCGGTTGCGCGCTCCATGGTTACCTAGCCACTTTGTAAATCTTCGTGTTGCTGCGAACGTAGATCGCTCCGTTGGCTAGGGCGGGAGTCGCGAGGATTTGGTCGTCCAGATTCAGCTTGCCCACCACTTCGCCTTCCTCCGCAGTGGTGTCCACAACCTGCATCAGGCCTGTCTCACTGAAGATAAACAGGTGCTTTCCCGCCGCCACCGGCGTGGAGCTGAAAGGCCCCTTCAATCGCAGCTGCCATTCGCGTTTACCGGTCTCCAGACTCCCTGCCGTCAGTACGCCCGCCCGGTTGACGGTGAACACATGCTTGCTCAGTACGATGGGGCTTGCGGTTGCGGGCTGCAACTGGCCGCTTTGCCAAACCTCGTCCGGGGTATTGCCGTCCGAGCGCGGTCTCAACGCGGTGATGCCATTTGATGGCACGTACAGTACACCGTTATGAACACATGTGGAGGCGGTGGTGGATGCGCTGTTCGTGAAGTCCCAAATCATGTCACCGCTCTTGGTGTCAATGGCCCGTACCCCTTTGCTCGACTGTAATGCAATCAAATCACGACCCTTGTAGGCGCCCTTCAGGACGACCGGTGAACTCCAGTTCGCCGCCTTTGGTCGGTCGAGCTTCCATAGATTGCGGCCGGTATCTCTGCTAATGCCGATGGTGTAGGATTCACTGTCGTTCTCTACTGGTACCACCAGCACCTCGTCCACGATTACCAACGACGAGGCCATGCCGAGGCTGTTGCTGACATTACGGTAGTCATGAGTCAGTCCACGCAGCCACTGCAGGTTGCCGTCGAGGTCGAGGCACACGAGGTCGTTGGAGGAAAAATTAGCGTATATGTACTCGCCATCACTGCACGGTGTGGGGCCGGCCACACTAGT
>CAZGQK010000112.1:0-744 GCA_964527645.1 uncultured Legionellales bacterium
GATGCTGCTCATCAATAATAATATAAGCCAAGCGCGCAAAGTGAACGTCTTTTTGAAATAGGGCATGCGTACCAATAATAACTTGATATTTCCCTTTGACAATGTCTGACAAACATTGCTTGCGTGACTTTTGCGATAATTTTCCAGTCAATAATCCCACGGAAATACCCAACGGTTTAAACCAAGCACTAAGCGTTTGCGCATGCTGGCGTGCTAATAATTCGGTCGGCACCATAAAAGCCGCCTGATAATTATTTTCCACAGTTGGCAACAAACTCAGCGCTGCCACTAACGTTTTTCCTGAACCCACATCGCCTTGCAACAGGCGCAACATCGGTTGTGGTTGCGCTAAATCCTGTTGAATTTCTTGCTGCACACGTTGTTGTGCCGCGGTTAATTGAAAAGGTAAATTTTTAATTAAGCGTTGCGCCAACCTACCATTCGAGGCTAGTGCGATAGCTTGCTGACGACGAGCCATTTGCCGTAATTGATAACGACTTAGTTGATGCGCCACCAATTCTTCCAGCGCTAAACGTTGCTGGGCAGGATGTTTGCCCGCCAATAAATCGGCCACCGATACCTCGGGAGGCGGACAATGCACATACAACAAGGTTGACTTAAGATCTGGCAAATGATGTTTTTGCAACAGTGATGGGGGAAAGTATTCCACCACATCCCCCTCTTGTCGCAATAAATCCAACGCCTGGGTCATCAATTTTTGCCATAATTTTTGTGACAAACCCT
>CAZGQK010000112.1:754-1637 GCA_964527645.1 uncultured Legionellales bacterium
CTGATCGGAGAGTAAATGCTGATACTCAGGATGCACCATTTCCCAACCACGACGACCCCGGCGCACATCGCCAAAGCAACGCAACCGCCCGCCCGGTTGTTTTAAGCGCTGGTACTGGCTGTTATTAAAATGAAAAAATCGCAACGTCATACGCTGCGAACCATCACTTAAATAACACAGCAATTGCCGTCGCGGCGCATAAACCAAAGAAGCACTGATAATCTCACCTTCCACAAGCACTTGCATGCCATTTTGCAAAGTATTCATAGGATAAATGCGCGTACGATCCTGATAACGCAACGGCAGGTGAAACAATAAATCTTGGACTGTTTTGATTTGCAAGCGTGCTAACAACGCTAGAATTTTGGGACCAACCCCGCGCAAACAACTTAATTCTAAATGAGCCAATTTGCTGTTCAAGCAAAATCCTTTTTTTGAAACGCAAAAAACGCTTAACGCATGCGCTTAATTCCATGCACAGCCTTTAGTTGACGCAACCGACGCATCACCACGGCTAAATGCGCACGATCTGCTACAAATAAAGAAAACTCCACTAAATAATAATTGCCGTCACGCTCCCGTATTTGAATATCCTCCACTCCCGCCTCGGCATCCGAAATCGCTAATGCCATCGTTGCTAATACGCCGCGCTCATTAATGACTTCCAATAAAATATGCACCAAAAATTCGCCCTGCGGATGTTCCGACCATCTTAACGACATACATCGATCCGGGTGGCGACGTAATTTTGTAATTCTGGTGCAATTAGTATTGTGTATCTCAACCCCTTTACCGGCTGTTAACACACCCACAATCGCATCTCCAGGAATAGGATGGCAGCAATCGGCAAATCTTACGGCCATGCCTTCCGTTCCTTGAATCG
>CAZGQK010000113.1:0-451 GCA_964527645.1 uncultured Legionellales bacterium
TGGGTAGCCATGACAAGGAATGGTTGCGGCAAAGTATATGTAATCCCGTCTACCGACACTTGGTCTTCCCCCATGCATTCGAGCATTGCTGACTGGGTTCGCGGCGTAGCTCGGTTGATTTCATCCGCCGGCAAGATATTTGAAAATACGGGTCCTTCCTTGAATTCGAACTCCAAAGAGTTGCTATTGAAAACCGAAACGCCGGTGACATCGTTGGGCAATAGATCGGGAGTGAATTGAATACGCTTGAACGTTCCAGCTAGAGATATAGCCAAAGCCCTAGCGAGCATTGTTTTTCCCGTGCCAGGAAGGTCCTCAAGTAGCAAATGGCCTCGGCAGATTAGAGCTACTATGACTTTCTCGATCTCTGTCGCCTTGCCGACTATGACTTTGGCGATGTTCCCCTTAAGATCTTGGGAAACTTCGACGTATGCTGATGAATCCACGCCTG
>CAZGQK010000113.1:461-1185 GCA_964527645.1 uncultured Legionellales bacterium
TACCAGCAAGTTCAATGATGATATCTCCTCTGCGGAGACCAGCTGCCGCTGCACCCGTCCCGGGACCTACGTCCACAATGTAGACACCGTATTCAACTGGAAGTTCATTCTGCCGTGCAATAAAGCGGGTGATGGTGGCTGTAACAATTCCCAGAAAACCTCGATCTATGCGACCTTTTCTAATCAAGTCGTCAATTATAGGTTTTAGACTGTCTATGGAGATCGCGAAGCCGACATTCTGGCTTCCAGAGATTCCAGCGGTGTTAATTCCCACGACCTTGCCTGTCATGTCCAACAGTGGTCCACCGCTGTTACCCGGATTGATGGAAGCATCAGTTTGTATTAGGGCACTAAGAGTTTGTCCAGCCCGGTTGATGTCGGTCAATGTGCGATCCAGGGCGCTGACAACTCCAACTGTAACTGTGGGGCCTCCAGGAAGATCTAGGGCGTGACCGATAGCGATAACTTGCTGTCCAACCTCGAGTTCTGCTGACTTGCCTAGCCTTACCACCGCAATGTCATCAATGTCTATCTGGAGCACGGCCACGTCGGTCTGGGGGTCTTGTCCAACAACTTTGGCTTCTATGGCGCGACCGTCGGTAGTAGTCACTAGGATTCGCCTCCCATCAGCGATCACATGATTGTTTGTGAGTACGTGTCCGAGCTCATCAATGATGAAACCTGTGCCAACGCCTCCTTCAGGAATAGCCCGTCCGAAAGTATC
>CAZGQK010000113.1:1195-1618 GCA_964527645.1 uncultured Legionellales bacterium
CGAGTTGAGATGTGGACCACAGCAGGTGAGATCATCCTTACCAGATTGGGTATGGTGGGTCCTGAGGTCCCTGCTGAGCGATTGGTTGCCACTGAGATATCTTCGCTGGGCATGGCTAATGATTCTGATGACTGCAATGGAGCCTGCTTAGTTTCGGTGAAGTTGACTGCCGAGGACAGGCTTGGCACGCTCGATGGTTCGGCAGTATGGGAGTGATCCGATTCGCTGCAGTTTGTAAGTGACGTCAACAAAAGTAGTGCCACTGTCGAGATGATGGAGCGACTAACAACCCCTGATCCCCTCAAGAGCGATTGGTTCGCTGGGGACTTGGACGAGCGGTGTGATCGGGTTGTCATCGACCTATGTAGTCGGTCCTTTGGGTATTTCAAATAACGTACCTTGGCGGAAGCGGCATCTCTGGAG
>CAZGQK010000114.1:0-1614 GCA_964527645.1 uncultured Legionellales bacterium
ATGCTCCCATTGATAGGGGAGTTGCCCCGTATCTTTTCACAATACTGAAAATAATCAGGTTTCCGCTAAATGTTCCTATTAGCGTCGCGTAGATAAGCGGAGGGTAGTGGGACGGAGAAATTTGTACAAAGTCGAAATTTCAACTACGGATGAAAAACGGTGTTATTGCTGCCGCGCTGGCAAAGGTACGGATGCTTGCAGCATGAAGCAGATCGAAATTTCGCATGAATCTACGTGCGTATACATTGCTGCTGGAGCCAAACAGTACAGCAAGGAAAGATGCGGCAAGTCCGGTCAGGTTATTGGCAGAAATACCGGGCAAGCCGGTCTCCCTTTTGACAGCGATTATCAATACTCCGACTACTGACAAAGATATACCGACTATTTTCGATGATGTAAGGCGCTCATCGGGCAGGAAATAGTGGGCTACGACGCAGGTGATCACCGGAGCCATAGCAACCATAACCGCGGTCAATCCGCTAGACTGATGATTCAGCGAGACGGCTATGAGGACGGATGGAAGCGCCATTCCGGTGATGCCCCAGACAGAACCGTGTACCCATATACCTTTCTTAGTGGGCCAACTTCTTAATATGAGGAGCGCGACAAGGAAAGCCATGCTGGCTAGGGACATATTCAGCCAAAGCCATGTAAGAACGGCAAATACTTGCAGGCCGGCGCGCGAAGCAACTAAAGCGGATCCGTGTGCAAATCCTAGGAGCAATATTCGTATCCACGGGTCTGTATTCATGGTTTCAATCCCGACACCTTAATTTTACTCCCTAAGCCAAATACAAGATTGTTTCACAGGGCCAATAACTGGCGGTGAGCAGCTCTTGTTTGGGTGAGTGGGGGGGCATGAAAAATGATATTGGCTGGTTCATGTGCTTGACACCGTAGGATGTGCAAATTATCATAAACTAAAGTTGGCATACTAACTAAATGTTGCTGACAATGTAGGCAAAATGTGTTGCCACAAGAGAGAGCAATCTGTCTTCAAGAACCAAGACACTGTATGGATAGTACTGACAAAGCGCCGTCTGTAGGACATGGACACTTTATATAAATGGAGAATGAACAAAAATGAAACCGAAAACCTATGCATATGATAATCAGCGCGTTTTTGTGAAACGATCTCAGGGAGGGGAAGAGTCTGATATGCGCGGCTGGGCCCAAATTACGGCGAAGGGACACCGCGAATACCTGCCCGGCATTGATCCTGAACGCTGTGCCTTGATTGTTATTGACCTGTCTCAACAAGACCATTCAGTGTGGCCAGAGCAGATTTCAAAATTTGACCAATCTTTGGCTGATGCTATGCTAGAGAGAACGCGGGATGTAGTAGTTCCCAATGTGGCGCGCCTACTTACTCTGTTCAGGAAACATGGCATGTTAGTCGTGTATTTCACTCTCGCAAAAGATGATGTTCTTCCTGGGATCGCGCCGGTCGAGGGCGATATTCTACTGAGCAAGTTTTCTAGTGGTGCTTTTGCCACCTCTCCTTTGGACTTGCTCCTGCGAGAACATGGTATCGCCACACTCTTCTTTGTGGGTGCGGCGACAAACGGATGTGTAGACCATACTATGTCGAGTGCTTACGATCGTTCATATCAG
>CAZGQK010000115.1:0-1612 GCA_964527645.1 uncultured Legionellales bacterium
GATTATTGAAACTATAGAGATCCTGTTCTTGGGAATCATTACTCAGGTTTACGGCACTATCGGTTGGCCTGGTGTCGTGTTCCTTATGGCCATCGAAACGGTGGCGGTACCCCTTCCAAGCGAACTGGTTATGCTTCTGGCGGGCTGGCTATTGATCCAAGCGAAGGGTGGAAGTGTTTGGTGGGTGCCTTTAGCTGGGTTTTACGGCGCCCTGGGAACTCTTCTAGGTTCGTTGGTGTTGTATTGGGCAAGCCTGCATGGAGGCCGCCGCCTCTTGCTACGTTATGGGAAATATGTACTAATTAGTAAAGGCGAACTTGATAAGGCCGAAGTCTGGTTCAACAAGCACGGTGAGTGGGCCGTTTTCATTGGCCGGTTGCTGCCGGTAGTGCGAACATTCATCAGCATCCCTGCGGGATTGGCCCGGATGAACCTTTGGCGCTTCTCCTTGTATACCTTCGCGGGATCCTTTATATGGAGCCTCGGTTTAGCCTATGGAGGGTATTTGCTGGGAGAGAACTGGGAAGATATGAGGGCAGTGATGCGCCCCTTCGATATTCCCATTTTGCTCGTACTGGCTGCCGGAGGAATTTGGTTGTTGATACGCCGAATCAAGTCCATCCGCGCCCAGGACAAGCTGTATGACGCTGCCGACAAAATGTCCGGCTCTCTGGATGAATAATCCGGCGAGACTATCCGGCCCTCTCGCCGAGACGACGTCTGCTTTAGTTGACACCCACTCAGGGGTGACCTAAGCTGATCTGACCCTGACCCTGACCCTGACGCCTGACCAAATGCTGCTGTGTCTAACGAGGTTTGAGCATGCGAGCGCCCACACTGCGCGATGTCTACGAAGCAAAGAAAACCATAGCCCCTTACTTGTCCAGGACCCCATTACATTTTTCACCGGGACTCAGCGAGTACTTGGACGCCCAGGTCTATTTGAAACACGATGAGTACCTGCCCTTGGGAGCATTCAAAGCGAGGGGCGGTATCAACCTGCTGGCCCACCTGACTCAGGAAGAGAGGGACCGGGGAGTCATTACCGCCTCAACCGGGAACCATGGCCAATCGATCGCCTATGCCTGCGGCTTGTTCGGCGCAAGGGCACTCATTGCTTTGCCCGAGGAAGCCAATCCGGTGAAAGTAGCTGCCATGAAGGCGTTGGGCGCCGAGTTGATTTTTCATGGACGTAACTTCGATGAAGCCAAGGACCATTGCGAGCGGTTAGCCGCCGAAGAAGGCTACCGCTACGCCCACCCGGCGAATGAACCCTTGCTCATCTCCGGGGTCGCCACTCAGACCCTGGAAGTTGTAGAGGACCTGCCGGATGTGGAGGTCATCGTTGCCCCCTTGGGTGGTGGAAGTGGCGTTTCCGGAGCGTGTTTGGTGGCTAAGGCCGTTGATTCGAACATCCAGGTGCTGGCGGCGCAATCCGAAGCCGCGCCTGGGGGCTACATGTATTGGAAGGAAGGCAAAGCGGTTGAATCCCCGGTGGAGACATTCGCTGAAGGGTTGGCCACCAAAGTAGGCTACGATCTACCCCAATCGATCCTTCGGGAGCACCTGGACGACTTTATCCTGGTCAGCGACGATGAGATCCGTTCGGCCA
>CAZGQK010000116.1:0-1607 GCA_964527645.1 uncultured Legionellales bacterium
AGGAATAGGGGCCCGTGGACCTGGCGTGGATCTTGTCCTCCACCAGGTGGATGAGCTTCATGATGTAGATGTAGCCTACTGTAACAGGCTGGGCGAATTCTTCACCAGTACGGCCGTCCCGCAGGGTCATTTTCCCAAGGATCGGTGGGGTCATACTCTGCTCACGACTCAGCCGCTTGGCTTCTTGTTGCATCGCTATGTAGTCCATCTTAGACGGGTCTATTCCCGCCTCGTTGGTGAGCCACAGTTCCATGCAAGCAACTCTTGCTTGGCCGTGGATATTATCATCGAATAGATCATTGGGTTTATACCCTCTCTCGCGAATCCAGCTGTATACCTGTTCCCAGTCCACCTCTGGTTGTTCAGGGTTGTGCCAGTTCACCCCGCCCGAGGCTTGAATCATCCAAACGCGAGCCAATCCGTCCTCGATATCTGTGTCTGTAGCACCATCGAATACTGGGCTGACGGCCCGGAAACCCAAGAAGTTAGCAACCCAGCCAAGGTGGGTTTCCAATACTTGACCCAAGTTCATGCGGGAAGGCACCCCGATGGGATTTAGGACAATTTCCGCAGGGGTACCGTTTTCCAGATATGGCATATCTTCCACAGGCAATACACGGGAAACGACGCCCTTGTTACCGTGCCGCCCAGCCATCTTGTCACCTACAGTTAGTTTTCGTGTTTGCGCAATCCAAACCCGAACCATCCGGTTCACACCAGGTGACAACGATTCTTTATTCTCGTGGTCAGACACTTTTACATCAATGACCTTCCCTCGTTCCCCGTGAGGCACTCGAAGGGACGTGTCTTTCACATCGCGGGCTTTTTCACCAAAGATCGCCCGGAGGAGCTTTTCTTCTGCGGTCAATTCAGTCTCGCCCTTGGGTGTAATCTTTCCGACAAGGATGTCACCGGGACCCACTTCTGCGCCAATACGGATTACGCCTTCCTCATCCAGGTCACGGAGGGTCTCTTCGCCGACGTTTGGAATGTCACGAGTGATGTCTTCATCCCCAAGTTTGGTCTGTCGAGCTTCACACTCGTACTTTTCTATGTGGATAGACGTGAATTTATCGTCTTGGATTAGCGCCTCTCCGATGATGATTGCGTCCTCATAGTTGTAACCTTCCCAGCTCATAAACGCCACCAGGACGTTATGGCCGAGAGCCAAGACCCCCTGATCAGTTGACGAAGAATCCGCTAACGGATCGCCAACGTTAACCTTCTGGCCGACCGTGACCACAGGTCGTTGATTGACGCATGTGCTTTGGTTGCTGCGGAGAAACTTCACAAGGCTATAGTGGACATCGTTTTTATCTTTGTCGCGGACAATGACTTCGTCTCCACTGACCCCAATCACGGTCCCCTGGGTCTGGGACAACACAACCTGGCCACTGTCTAGAGCTACTCGCCGCTCCATGCCCGTTCCCACTAGAGGAGCCTCTGGCTTTAGGAGTGGTACTGCTTGGCGTTGCATGTTTGAACCCATCAATGCTCTATTAGCATCATCATGTTCTAAAAATGGTATTAGAGAAGCAGCAATAGAAACAACTTGTTGAGGTGAAACATCCATCAAGTCAATTCTATCAGGCGACATAAGCTCAAAT
>CAZGQK010000117.1:0-1604 GCA_964527645.1 uncultured Legionellales bacterium
CGGCGCCCGGAACGCGCCGCCAGGGCCCGTGTCGGCTGACCCGGCGGCCCATCACCCGTATAATCGCGCCGGACCCGGGACCCGGCGAGTCAATTTTGACTTCACGACAACAACGCTCCCTGATGCGCTGGCAGCGGCGGCTGACCGCCTTTACCTGCGGGGTAGGCCATTTCTGCGCCTGGTTCGCCATGGCCATGGTCCTGCTGATGGTACTGGTGGTGGTGCTGCGCTACGGCTTCGGCATCGGCACTATCGCGCTCCAGGAGAGCATCACCTACCTGCACGGCGCCCTGTGCATGCTCGGCGCGGCCTATACCCTGGCCCTGGACGAGCATGTCCGGGTGGACGTCTTCTATCAGCATTTCAGCCCGCGGCGGAAAGCTCTGGTCAACCTGCTCGGCACCCTCTTGCTGCTGCTGCCGCTGTGCATCGCCATCTTCGGCCTGAGCTTCCAGTACGTGCTGCGCAGCTGGGCGGGCCTGGAGCGCTCCGACAACGGCGGCCTGCCCCTGGTGTTCGTGCTCAAGAGCCTGCTGCGGGCGCTGCCCGCCCTGCTTACTATTCAGGCGGTGGCGGAGCTGCTCCACAACGGGCTGCCCCTGGCCGGCGCGAGCGCCGGATCCGGACCTTGAGGATGAGGGGGACGCATGGAGTTGATCCCCCTGCTGATGTTCCTGGCGGTAGGCGTGGTGCTGCTCAGCGGCTACCCGGTGGCGTTCTGCCTGGGCGGGGTGGCGCTGATGTTCGGCATCGGCGGTCTGCTCACCGGCCAGTTCGCGGTTTCCGAGCTCACCTTCCTGCCCGGCCGCCTGTTCGGCATCATCGAGAACACCAGCCTGATGGCGGTGCCCCTGTTCGTGTTCATGGGCGTGATGCTGGAGAAATCCCGGGTGGCGGAGCGCCTGCTGGCCAGCATGGGGCGCCTGCTGGCGGTGTTCCCCGGCGGCCTGGGCCTGGCCATCGTGCTGGTGGGTGCGCTGCTGGCCGCCAGCACCGGCATCGTCGGCGCCACCGTGGTGACCATGGGGCTGCTGTCGCTGCCCACCATGTTGCGCCACGGCTATAACCCGGGCCTGGCCACCGGCCTGATCTGCGCCACCGGCACCCTGGGGCAGATCATTCCGCCGTCCATCGCGCTGGTGCTGCTCGGCGACGTGCTGTCCACCGCCTACCAGGAAGCCCAATTGCGCCAGGGCCTGTGGTCGCTGGACACGGTGTCGGTGGGGGATCTGTTCGTCGGCGCGCTGGTACCGGGCCTGATTCTGGTCGGCATGTACCTGCTCTCCGTGGTGGTGATCAGCACCCTGCGGCCGGAGCAGGCGCCGGCCATGAAACGGGAAGACGCCAACATCGAAGGCGGCGCGGAGGCGGTGTCCCTGCTGGGCGGGTTGGTGGCGCCGCTGCTGCTGATCACGGCGGTGCTGGGCTCCATTCTCACCGGCCTGGCCACGCCCACGGAAGCGGCCGGCGTGGGCGCCTTTGGCGCCCTGCTGCTGGCCGCGTTCGGCCGCCATCTGGACCGGCACATCCTGCGCGAAACGGTGCGCAGCACCACCCGCGTCACCGCCATGGTGTTCATGATTCTGATCGGCGCCAGCCTGTTT
>CAZGQK010000118.1:0-1591 GCA_964527645.1 uncultured Legionellales bacterium
AGTTCAAGACCGCTTGAGACAAATTATCTCTTCACACACAAAACAGCCATATGATCGGGTGGCAAGAGATTCGGATCGTGACTATTATCTTAATGCAGAAGAAGCATTGGACTATGGATTAATCGACGATATATTGAAATCAAACGACTCAAATTCCTAAATTATGAACAGGTGATAAATGACAACTACTGGACGCACAGATTACCAATGCTCTTTCTGCGGCAAACCGCAAGCAAAAGTTAGGCGATTGATCGCTGGGCCTGATCGTGTATTTATTTGTGATGAATGTGTTTCACTATGTGGACAAATTATCTCCGAAGATCCAGCCACGAACCCTCAAGACCAATCTAAATCCACTCCACCTAATAAACTAAAACCCAAAGCAATCTTTGACCAACTTGAGCAATATGTGGTCGGTCAAAAACATGCTAAAAAGGTCATTAGTGTAGCTGTCTACAATCATTATAAACGCATTCACTCGCAGCATTCTAACTCTGATACTGAGCTACCCAAAGCTAATGTTCTGATGATAGGCCCCCCAGGATCTGGCAAAACTTATCTTGCCCAGACACTTGCAAAAATCTTAGACGTCCCTTACGCAATTGCTGACGCAACTGCTTTAACTGAAGCTGGTTACGTAGGTGAAGATGTTGAAAACATTTTGTTAAGATTAATCAGTGCCGCCGATTTTGATATTGAGAGAGCAGAACACGGGATCATCTATATCGATGAAATAGATAAAATCGCAAGAAAGAGCTCAAATCCATCAATTACCAGAGATGTATCAGGAGAAGGAGTGCAACAAGGTCTACTGAAAATTATTGAAGGCTGTGTCGCCAATGTGCCACCACAAGGGGGCAGAAAACATCCTCATCAAGACTTTATGCAAATCAAGACTCACAATATTCTTTTCATGTGTGGTGGTGCATTTGAAGGCATGTCAGAAATCATAGAAAAACGTGTTTTCAAAGACACCAGAAAGCTTGGTTTCAAATCTTCCTCTGTATTTTCTGCGACTAGTAATTTTTCTGATAAAAACCTTTTTAAACACATTGCTGCTGAAGACTTGTTGGAGTACGGCTTTATACCAGAATTCGTTGGAAGGCTACCAGTGCATGTTGGATTGGAACAATTAGACCAAGATGCATTGATGCAAGTATTAACTCAGCCCAAAAATGCCCTCGTGAAACAATACGCACATCTTTTCAAAATGGATAATGTTGTACTGGAATTTGAAAAGCAAGCACTAGAATTAACTGCAAAATTGGCTATTAATCAAAATTCTGGGGCTAGAGGACTAAGAACAATCTTAGAGAAAACACTTTTAGATATTATGTATGAACTTCCAAATCTTAATCGTGTTTCAAAATGTATTGTCGGACCTAAAGCTATTACAGGTGAGCATCCAGTTGATCTGCTTTCCAAATCCGGAGCAAAACTTCAATTCCCTATAAAACCCGTTAGTTCATCAAATGAAGAACTAAAGTCTGCTTAAACATACTAGAGATGTAAGGCATGCTGCACTTTTTCATCCAAGCATAACCCACTTTTTTGAACAGGGTTCCCATGTCCATCAATTAGGTTTCCTTCA
>CAZGQK010000119.1:0-1581 GCA_964527645.1 uncultured Legionellales bacterium
GCGCATAGGCCGCCAGAGAACCGAAAATCAAATTGAGCATCATAACCGCCGTACCGATGATCAGGCTGTTACCGATAGCCCGAGGAAACTGACGCGCGATCGCGGCCCCGATATCCGCCTGACGGCTATCCACCTTGAAATACAGGCTATAATTAGCCGTCGTCGGCGCCTTCGGCACCCAGTGCCCCTGACTCGCCTCCCGCTCCGGCATAAAACTGACCGCCACCACCCAGACAAACGGCAGTACCAGATATACCGTAGCCAGCAAAGCACAAAAATAAATGGTGGTACGACGGGATAAGATTTTCACTGTACGATCTCTCTGTTTCAAACTAACGGGGAACACGAAAAATCCTACTGTTCGTAATGGTTTTTCAATCACCCATTCACCAAAAAATACGGCGAGCGAAATCCATCACCACTTCCCCTCACCCCTGCACCATCCCCCGCCGATACAACAGTCGGATATACAGAATCGCCATCGACATCGTGATCAGCGTGATCAGATAGGAATATGCATTGGCGCCACCGAAGTTAAGTCGGGCGAACGCTTCTTTATACGTCTGCCAGGCGATTACATAGGTGGCATCCCCCGGTCCGCCGCCTGTCAGGGCATAGATCAGATCGAAGGCCCGGAAGCCGTTCATTGTTTCGAAAATGGCGACGACGAGGATCGCATGATAAAGCCAGGGAAGCGTGATGAACCTGAACCGGCGCCACGATGAGGCGCCATCCACGCGGGCCGCCCGAAATTGTTCCGAAGGAATCGCCTGTAACGCAGCCAGGAAAATAATACAGGCAAACGGCACACTGCGCCAGACATGCGCGGCAATCGCCGCATTCAAAGCCACAAACGGAGAGGCCATGCCGAGGTACTCGATCTCCGCGCCGGTCAGTGTGTTAAACAGCCAAACCGTCTCCACCATCATCGTGTTAAACGCGCCGTAATCCCCGAGGAGGCCGACCCACATGAGTCCATTGACTACCCCAGGTATCGCCCAGGGTATCAGCAATAATGCCCGGACTATTCCACGTCCGGTAAACGGTTCATGAAGCAGTAAAGCAATCGCCAGAGCAATGATAAGGACCAGAAGAACAGCCAGGATAGTAAAATAAAGTGAGACAAAAAGTGAATGCCAGAATTCATTGCTGTTCAATATGATCCAGTAGTTCTCCAATCCGGAAAATGCAATCTGATCCGGTTGTCTCAGATTGTACCGGTGCAGGCTGATCCAGAACGAGAGGCCGATGGGGTAGGTGATCAGCGTCAGGAGTAGGATGATCGCCGGCATGTTTAATAATAAAGGAAAAGTGATCGGTGCTTTGTACTTTGTGCTTTGTACTTTGTTTACGAGATTTACAGGCATATGACTACCCCCACTCGCTTTTAAGTTTCCTGCATCGTTGCGCGATACGCGCCAGGCCGTCCCGGGGGGACTGTTCTTTCAGTAAGATTTTCTGAATCTCCGGCTGGTAGTAAATATTGAAATCGGGGAACCAGGGGGCTTTGATGTTTTCTCTGGTGCGTACGTATTTGGGCTTCGTTCTGATGAGATCGATAGCGCCCCGTTGATCTGTATG
>CAZGQK010000120.1:0-1580 GCA_964527645.1 uncultured Legionellales bacterium
TGCCCCCCATGCATTTCAAAAACAACGGTTTGGAGGTGTGATTTCTAACATGTATGGAGATCTCGGAGTCATCGTGCACGGGTGGACCCTCTTTGCGTATCACTTCAAGAGAGTCCCCTTCTTCGCTCAGCAGATATTCAACAGTTTTTTCAGACATTCCGGTCGGTTCCACTGTCGATCGCGTTTCCGTGGGCGGCGGTGGTGGTGACGGTGGTGGCGCCGATCGCGTTGCCGTGGGCGACGGTGGTAGTGACGGTGGTGGCGCCAGCCGCTGCGCCTCCGCGGCCTCCTCCTTGGCCTTGGCCTCGGCGGCCTTGGCTTCGGCTTTCCGTTTGACCAGATGGTCGGCTTTCGCCGCCTCCCTTTTCTTGACCTGAGTCTGATATTCTTTCTTGCTGAGGCCGCGCGCTGCCGCCCCATGTTCGAATGCCCTATCCCCCTTCACTTCCCATTCCTCAACGAGTCTAGCCTTCACTTTGATGAGTTCTTCAAGTTTTATCTCAATGTCTGTCTTTGGTATGGGCCTCGAGCTCAAAAATTTAATGGCGGTTTCACACCACTTCCACAGAGCCCCTTCATCAAAATCGCTCCGCCGCCCCATTTTTGGCGTTATATAATCACCCCGAGTAAAGTGTTTACTTCTTACAGCTAACAGTTCTTTGTCCCCTTTCCCCACTTTCGGAAAGCTCATAATATTAATTAAACTTCTTAAGCATCCTGTCAAAGCTAATATATTATATCCAACTAATGTCCTTAGTATTCTAATCACATCAAATATTTCTTCACCGACGTCGGGGGGTTCCTCATAGTTATTACGTTTATTTAAAATAATAAATGACGCCAAACATAAGGCCGAGGAAGCTACTTCAGAAGGTTTGTACTTGAGCATATAATATTCTACCAGTGATAAGTCTAATAAATAATTGGAGACCATGCGGATTTGAAGGAATTTTTCTGTGTCTCTAACAATTGGAATAAACTGAAAAAGGACATCCAAAAATAAGCGGGAACTTGGAGAATACAGCCCCTGCGCCGCCCACACCGACGACATATCCCCCTCCATCTCTAATAAATCTTCGCGGCTGTACCCCTTGTCTCCGACGTAGACAAAATCCTTGACCTCCGGTGCGTAAACCTCCTCGTATTTTGAGGCAATCCACATCGCTGTGGCGCCAACTAGTTGAAAATCTTTTGTTTCCACTATGCTGACCGACAGGAAACGGTCGATGATGTTACACGTCAAGAACAACGTCTCCGGCACCAATGCGAACTTCTGTTCCACATCGACTAGCCAGTCTATAAGGATGGCTCGCATTTTTTCGTTAAGATGCGGTTGCAATTCCATGTAAGTGGGGTTGGGTAAGAATTTAGTCTCTCTATCCTTTATAAACATAAAGAATTCTAGTAAATTTTCTTCCTGGTCGTCCAACGTTTCCAAAGCAAGGATCGAGCTTGCAGCAGTAGATGCAACTGATTCCCAATGCGTCTTCCGATCCTCCGGGTCCTCTATACTGATGGCTTTGTCGAGATTGCCACTAATATCGGGGAGGGATTTGCTCACCCCCATATTCAGGAGCTCC
>CAZGQK010000121.1:0-1186 GCA_964527645.1 uncultured Legionellales bacterium
TACCAGAAATCTTACCAGTCTTTTCTCCTACAACTGTTACAGAAAAACTAACAGGCCCCTCATATGAGGAAATATCCCCCCCAGCAAGAAATATATTATATTCACTCAATACTATTTCTAAACCTAACGAAATTTTTTCCAAAAACTGATGCTTAATACCTTTAGGGAGGTTAATGGCTATAAATACACATAGGGGTTTTGCACCAAATGCTGCCAAGTCAGATAAAGCTCTTAATACAGATCTTTTAGACTGGATTTCTATTGCAGTACCTGTTGGAACATGCACTCCTTCTATTGAAGAATCAACGCTAACAGTTAAACCTTTAACATTATTAAAAAAAGCACAATCATCAATTAAATTTCTTGCTTCTTTTTTTCCATAAGTTAAAGGTCTTAACTGTTCTTTAATAAAATCAAATTCATTCTTTTTATTTGTTTCGGAAGACATTATATTATTTATTGAGTTCATTAGAACGAAATTTTTGAGCAAGAGAATCCAAAATTCCATTAACAAAATCAACCTCTTTCTCATTAAAAAAAGTAGAAGCTAAATTAGTATATTCATTTATAATTACTTTTACTGGCGTATTATCAAAGATTAAAAACTCAGCATACCCGCATCTCAGTATGCTTAATAAAGTACTATCCATCCTTTTAAATGACCAATTTTTATCAAACTTCTCTGATAAATTTTTATCTATATCTTGTTTATTCAAAATAACTTCTTTTAAGAGAGAAATGAGCCATTTTGAATTTACAGAATACCCTAAATCTTTAAATTCGACTAAATTCTTATTTATATGATGCATATTTTTAATAATTGAGTTAATTTTTTTTTCATCAAAAATATATGAAACCTCCAGACCCATTCTTTCATTAAAATCCATCTGAAAAAGGACTTGCACTGCTATAAATCTTGACCAAGATTTATTTTTAGGCATTAAAAATTTCAATCATTCTGATACATGCTAAAGCTGCATTACGGCCTTTATCCTCTGTTCTTTTTTCAGCCTGTTCTCTATTTTCGCAGGTTAAAATTCCATATCCTATTGCTAAACCTTTAAGTGATAAATCCATAAGAGCTCTAGCTGTTTCGCTACAAATATAATCGTAATGGGTTGTTTCTCCTCTAATCACACAACCTAAAGCAAGAAAGCCTGAGTGTTTTTTTGAAAATTTAGATATT
>CAZGQK010000121.1:1196-1575 GCA_964527645.1 uncultured Legionellales bacterium
TAATATGAAAATTTTAATTACTGGTTGCGCTGGATTTATTGGCTCAAGATTAACACAAAAATTATTAAAAGACAGACATAGAATATTAGGGATCGATAATCTATATGTTGGTTTACCAAAGCCAAAACCCCATGATAACCTTATTTTTGAAAATTTAGATATTACGGCCGGAACTTCAAATGATCCTGGAACGATTATAGAAACATATTCATAACCCTTTTGTTTAAGGATTTCTGCTGCAGATATTTCCATCTGATGTGCAATAGATTCATAAAAAATGGCTTTTACTATCAAGATATCTTTTTTCATATCAATCCTTCAGGTGTTTTTTGTTCAATTATCTTTAAGTCGAAACCTTCTAACCCAACTACTGCCCTTT
>CAZGQK010000122.1:0-1558 GCA_964527645.1 uncultured Legionellales bacterium
TTCAAAGTTAGACGCTTCTCTATTCAAGAGTTCTTTATCTGCTTGTAAATCTTCGGTAAGGCTTCCTCCAATTTTTGGGGGGGGTTAAATCCCAACCAATCTAGATTTTCTACTTCCAAGGTAGCAGAGTCTCGTATAGACTGCCTCTCTTCTTTAGGCAGACCATAAAAGGTTTTATATCCGCCAGCAGCGCGGTATGCAATCGAAGAGATCGCGTTCTTTTTCGGATTGTACCTATGATCGGTTCGCTTATGCCATTCGCTCTGACAAAATTTGCACATGCGCTGGTGACCATCTGGTGCTGTGGCATCACGACTAAATTCATGCAGTGGCATGATTGGCTCATCATACGGACCATTCTCCACGCAGAAGTGATGACCGTAGATGCCAATACATTTCTTGGTTTCCATAAGGAATCTCCTATGCGAACGGGCCGTACCAGTTTTCTGATTTGAATCCTAATTTCTTTCCTAAATCCCTGCCCAGATTATCTACCTCGTGGCAGTCGTGTGTCATTGCTCCGCCACATTCCAGTATCGTACTCACCAGTTCCCGGCTTTTGTTGATGTAAGTAACCAAGTCACTTCTATCTTCTGCGGTCAACTTTGTCTTAGGTTTCTGTACAGCCTTCTTCTTGGCCTTAGCCATGATAGTTCTCCTAGATTTCGCAACTGTCACCAGTGCAGGCTAATTCCTGGCTGGCCGTTGTCGTGTCCATCACCTCAACGATACTCTTCCAGTCTATATTGGTTGGCATAGCCTTCTTCATCTCCTTGTACTGATCGGAAGTGATGTCCTCATACGGAGCCTGCTCATAGATGTGGCCCTCGTCTGCGGATGGTAAGAAAGAGATGCCATTCACGATGTCCCAGTTGTCCCAAATCCAGGAAGCAACTGAAGCCCATGAATCCTCTGGTACATAACAAGTCATGCTTGGCTTATGCTCACACCAGTTGACAGCAAAGTGTTTCCATAGTTCCAACTGACTTATAGGCGTTACATCATGCCTAGTCAAAGACTTAGCTGGAGACTTCATCGGGAATGAGAATACCCAAGCCTCCGAATTATGCTTATCCTCCTCACAAGGAATCCCAGCCTCTATCATTGCTTCAGAGAGTGGGTCTTTCTTGTCGTTCCTAACTCTGCGAATATACTGGTGCGCCCACCTCGGATGTATACCGCTGGCCGAATTACAAAGCTGGCTCACCGTTCCACTCGGTTTGACGCAAGTGATGGAAGTGGATGGGTTTATCTCCAGAATCTTGGCCCACTTCTCATTCACCGCTCTGGCGCTGTCGCGCAGATCGTTAAGCATCTCAGCAGAACTGACTCGAAGAGCAGGGCAATCATAGATTCCAGTTATCGAGACACCTAGCAGCCTCTCCTCTTCGCAGTTATCAGTCCATCCCTTACGCAAGAATTTGAAATCGGTCAGGCACGATTGTAAAGTACCCAAAATCGTAGCAAACCTAACCTTATCGGTTAGAGATTCCATATCGTCTGACGGTAAAGCGACTACCTCAGTTAAGTTACAGAACTGTCCTGGTCTGAGTACAAT
>CAZGQK010000123.1:0-1545 GCA_964527645.1 uncultured Legionellales bacterium
CAATCAATATTTATGTCGAATGTCTGAGACATGATGGCCAATCCTGCTTAATGAAGAGCTCTCTTGGCCTCAAATAGCCCTTTATCCACGTCCTGAGAAGGACCTTCGACCAATTATTTTTGCTTTAATTGCAAAATTTTCGAATCATTGGCTGATATTTTTCTCAAGAGTCTGTATATAACCAGTCCGGCTTGGATTTGACGTCCCGGCCGCTAGAGCCATAGCCACACGATCAAACAAGAGAAAACATATGCCCCCGTCCTATCACAGGAAGCCGAAGCCGTCCCGCGAATATCAGAACAAGAAACGTAATTGTTTGAAATGCGGTGAGAAATTCCTCAGCGAATGGACCGGCGAGCGGATTTGTCCGAAATGCAAGCAAACCACCGAATGGCGCTCGGGCGCCGGTATTTCGGCGGCCTGACGGCAGTATTTCGCGCATCTGCCGCAGCCAATATTTTGGCACCTGTGGATACTTGACCAATTTGACCCTTCCGGCTTTCGATTTAGCGAGAAAGCCGGATGTGGATTCACAGGTAAATCGCCACCCCAAATTGAGGTTTTGGCGGAAATTGGACAGGTTTCCGCGATATCCACGCATCGGTGCGTCCTGAGCGGCGAATATTCATGTCCGCGCTAGGTCGTTTGCCGCCACCGGTTCAGGCCGCTTTGTGGATGGGCGGGACAGTGCTTTCCTTTGCCTTGATGGGCTTTTTTAATGATACGGCGACCACCGAGATCTACACTTTTCAGACGCTATTCTGGCGCAGCCTGTCCGGCGGCGTGGCAATCCTGCCGCTGTTGTTTCATCAGGGCTGGGGGCATGTCCGTACGCTGCGCCCGGCGGCGCAAATTACCCGCAATCTGTTCAACTTCCTCGGCCAATATGGCTGGTTTTACGCCATCGGCGTGATCTCGCTAGCGGAAGTCTTCGCGCTCGAATTCACCACGCCGATCTGGACCGCGCTGCTTGCCTTCTTGTTCCTAAAGGAGCGGCTGACCGTGCCGCGCGTTGCCGCCATCGCGCTCGGCTTCGCCGGCATCCTGTTGATCACCCGACCAGGCGTCGAAGCCATCCACCCCGCCGCTTTTGCCGTCCTCGGCGCGGCGATCGCCTATGCGGTCTCCTATACGATGGTTAAGAGCCTGACGGCGACCGAATCGCCGCTCACCATCCTGGTCTATATGACCGTGGTGCACCTGCCCATCTCCCTGGCTTTTTCCGTCGACGGCTGGGTTTGGCCGAGCGCAGCCGCGTGGCCGTGGATCGTCGTTGTCGGCTTAAGCGGCTTAACCGCCCACTATTGCATTGCGCGCGCCTTCCAACTGGCCGACGCGATGCTGGTGGTGCCGCTCGATTTCCTGCGCCTGCCGCTCATTGCCGCGGTCGGCTTCGTTTTTTACGGCGAAGCGCTCAATCCCTGGGTTTTGGGCGGCGCGGCGTTGGTATTCGCTGCCAATTTCCTCAACATACGCTACGCCCGGTAATGCGAATGGTCCATGAAATTATCTACCGCGAACGTGCCTGTTTAAATCTCTTTGGTC
>CAZGQK010000124.1:0-1542 GCA_964527645.1 uncultured Legionellales bacterium
GTTGGAGTTATTTTATTAAGAAAGTAGAGAATTTTTTTTTTAATATTTTTCAATATATAGAATATAATTGAATCTACATATCCATGCCAGGCATACCGCCACCCATACCGCCCATGCCACCACCACCCATATCAGGCATCGGAGGCATATCTTTTTTTTCTTCAGGTTTGTCAGCTATCGCTGCTTCTGCAGTAATTAATAACCCAGCAACTGAAGCAGAGTCTTGCATTGCAGATCTTACAACTTTAGTTGGATCAATAATTCCTTCTTTAACTAAATCAGTAAATTTTCCTGTTTGAGCGTTATATCCGTAATTTTGATTTTCTTGTTCTAGTAATTTTCCAACAATAACTGAGCCATCAACACCTGCATTTTTTGCAATTTGTCTTGTTGGTCTTTCGAGAGCTTTTTTAACTATATTAACACCAACTTGTTGGTCAGCACTTGAAAGTTTAAGATTATCTAAAACTTTTGTTGCATACAATAATGCAACACCACCACCTGCTACAACTCCTTCTTCAACAGCAGCTCTTGTTGCATTCATTGCATCATCAACTCTATCCTTTTTTTCTTTAACTTCTATTTCAGAACCACCACCGACATGTAAAACTGCTACTCCTCCAGATAGTTTAGCAAGTCTTTCTTGTAATTTTTCTTTATCATAATCTGAATCACTTTGTTCTATTTCATTTTTTATTTGATTACATCTTGCTTCAATATCTGATTTTTTTCCAGATCCACCTACAATAGTTGTATTTTCTTTATCAATATTAATTTTTTTTGCAGTTCCAAGAGATTCTAATTTCACATTTTCAAGTTTAATACCTAATTCTTCACTAATAACCTGACCGTTTGTTAGTAAAGCTATATCTTCTAGCATTGCTTTTCTTCTATCACCAAATCCAGGTGCTTTAACAGCAGCTATTTTTAAACCACCTCTTAATTTATTAACAATTAAAGTAGCAAGAGCCTCGCCCTCAACTTCTTCTGCAATAATTAAAAGTGGTTTCCCAGACTGCGCAACACTTTCAAGTAGAGGTAGCATTGGTTGAAGATTTGATAATTTCTGTTCATGTAAAAGAATATAGACGTCTTCTAATTCACAAGTCATTTTTTCTGCATTTGTTATAAAATATGGTGACAAATAACCTCTATCAAATTGCATACCTTCAACAACGTTTAATTCTGTATCTAAACCTTTACCTTCTTCAACAGTAATTACACCTTCATTTCCAACTTTATTCATTGCTTGTGCCAAATGTTCTCCTACCTCTATATCTCCATTAGCTGAAATAGTGCCTACTTGCTTCACTTCTTCATTTGAACTAATTTTTTTTGATTTTTTTTTTAATTCCTCAACAATTTCTTTTGTTGCAGCATCTATTCCTCTTTTTAAATCCATAGGATTCATTCCAGCAGCAACAGCTTTCAGTCCTTCTTCAATAATAGCTTGAGCTAAAATAGTTGCGGTAGTTGTGCCATCACCAGCACTATCACTAGTTTTTGAAGCAACCTCTTTAACCATTTGTGCTCCCATATTTT
>CAZGQK010000125.1:0-1539 GCA_964527645.1 uncultured Legionellales bacterium
ATAAAATCTGCTGAAATCCTAGGCAAATACCAATAATTTTTTTTCTCCCTTTAAATTTTTTGTAAATTTCAGAGGTAGCAGGATAATCATTAGGCGCTCCCGGCCCTGAAGAAAAAACGATTAGTTTAGATTTTGCCATTTTTGAGTAATTAACTTCAATATAATTGGCAATACAAACCTCATCAAATTCAGAAAATAAATGAACAAGATTATAAGTGAATGAATCATTGTGATCGACGATATAAATCATTGTTAAAATAAATCCATTAATGATTTTGCTTTAATATAATTTTCATCAAATTCTTTTTTTGCAGTACTATCAATGACAACTCCACTCGCTGCAGATATTTCTGATATTTTTTTAAAATTTAGAATTGATCTAATGATGATATTAAATCGCATATCTAAATTTGATTTTATGTAGCCAAAACTTCCAGTAAAAATATTTCTACTTTCTCTTTCTTGGCAATTTAGAAGATTTAAGGTACTTATTTTAGGACAACCAATTACCGAACCCCCTGGCATCATTGCGATAATAATATCTTTTATATTAACATCCTTTTCAATTACACCTTCGATCTTGGTAACATAATGATATAAGTGTCTATATTCTTCCACATATTTTACTTTGGAAAGTTTTACCGTACCTGGTTTACAAATTTTAGATAGGTCGCTTCTTTCCATGTCTACAATCATATTATGTTCTTTGGTTTCTTTGATATTATTTTTAAAATAAGAAAGCGCTCCTCTAACACTGGTTTTTTTAGTTTTTCTTAATGTTCCAGCTATAGGTTTTGTTATAATTTTATTTCCTTTTTTTTTAATTAATGTTTCGGGTGAACAGCTGACAATTGAATAATTTTTATCCTTAATCATAAAAGACTCGGGTGATGCATTTATTTTCATTAACTTCCAAAATAAAGATACTGGGTTGATTGAAGATCTATTTTTGTATTTTGTGCAAATTTTTATTTGATATGTTTTCCCTTCTCTAATATTTTTTGAAAATCTATTGAATATTTTTTTATATTTATTTATATCAATATTAATTTTAAATGGACTTAATACCTTGGTTTGGTTAAAAGTTTTTTTTCTAAATAATTGAATATAATTTTCATAAGCACTTTTTATAGTAATGTTTTTTCTTATTTGAATTTTAGTTTCAGGTTTATAGAATATACCTTTTGGAAATTTTAAATTTTTTTGCTTGGGTATTTTTACATTATGTAAATTACAAAGAATTTCATATCCAAAAAAACCAATATACAAATTTAAAAATTTGTTTTTATCTTTTAATTTTTTAATTTTACGAAAAAAATTATTTATGTTTTTATTGTTTAGAACAATTTTTTCGGAAAAATCAGTAAATAGATCATAGCCACCTTCAACTTTATAGATGATAAACGGTTTGTTAGAATTATATAATTTTTCTAAATAGTAATTTTTTTTCATAGATCTTGGCCCTTAAAATAATCAATTAAATTTAGACTATCTTATAAATAGTAATTTACGATAAGGTATATTTTTCAACAACTTTTA
>CAZGQK010000126.1:0-1533 GCA_964527645.1 uncultured Legionellales bacterium
CGGTTGAAAGAAAGCCTCGATGGCAACATTACGAATAATTTGGTGCGCACAATTCAGTTGTTCAGATTGTTCCCGTACTGCATTAAACATATCCTGATCAAACATGCGCATACCGCCACGGCCTTGTGCTTTAACATCATTAAGTGCTGTGTCGGCACATTTGAGTAACTCACTGAGGTCATTGGCATCATCTGGATAGAGGCCACATCCAATGCTCATACCACCATTGATGTAGTTCCCCGAAAATGTGATGGGAATCTCGAGTTGTTGCAAAATCTGCTGGGCAATTTGATTGAGCTCACCGATATCCTGCACATTCGGAATAATCACACCAAACTCATCCCCACCAAGACGTGCCAAGAAAGCACGTCCTTCTAAAATTTGTTTTAAACGTTTCGATAAAATTCTTAAAAGGTGGTCACCTGCCGTATAACCCAGTGTGTCATTGATGGTTTTAAAGTGATCTAAATCCATCAACATGACGGCTAACTTTTGTTTTTTATCACGTGCACTGCTATACAGTTTTCTGATTTTTTCTTTAAACGCACGTCGGTTATTTAAACCGGTTAACTCATCACGTTCACTGCCTTGTTTTAATTTTTGTTCGGTGAGATATTGCAGCGTGATATCACGTGAAACACATAAAATACTCTGGGTCTTTCCGTCAACATCAAGTACAGGTGTCAGAACATTATCCCAATAATAAACTTTACCATCCGATAAACTCATGCCATTAAAACGGGAAATTTGGCCTTGGCCTGCATCATACAATGCTTTTTTGGCTTTTTTACGCGCCGCAGGAGGCAAAAGTTCGACCCAAGACATACCAAAGTCCTTAACATCTGCACTTCCCAATAACATGACACATGCCGACTTATTCATATGTGTGACCATACCATCTGGCTCAACTACAATAATGCAGTCTATTTAACATATCCGAATGGGCACGTAACAGCGCCAAAGACTCAATATAAATTTTCATGCCCTGATGAATATCAGTGCAACTCAGTTGAAATCCAGCGGTAGAGCGATCCATTTCACCTTGGACTAAGAACCAATGATACTGGCCCTGACGATTACGAATCCGACAGGTTTTTTCAAATGTGAGCTCGGCAATTATCGGTTGATGCAAAAATTCATATAATGCTAGTACATCTTCTGGATGAATATATTCGACCAAATTGAAGCTATCTGCGGATAAATCCATTCCTCCGACATACTGACGTAAGGATAAATTTATATATTTGCAGACGTCATTATGAATCCAAAAAAGCTGAGGAATAATATCAATCAGATGATGGTTTTTTTTTGAAGCAGAACTCTTTCCTGCCCGTTGATCATAAGCAATATTTTTAGATTTATTCTTAGGCTGTGAATGGGTTCGAGACATAATAATTATCTGCAACTTAAACTTGCTGGTTTAGTCCATAACCAGACATATTGTTTAAAAAAGAAATCAAGCAAAGTCATGAAAAACAATGAAAAAACAAAAAAGTAAATATAAGTATAATGACACTGCGTGATTACCATCAC
>CAZGQK010000127.1:0-1531 GCA_964527645.1 uncultured Legionellales bacterium
TCTCGCAGGAATTGTGCGTTGGCCTGGAGCTTGGCCCGCTGGTCGGCACGGACCTCTGATTTGTCATAGTCGAAGTAGATTGTCTGCAGTATTCCATCTTCGTTGATCTGTTCGATCGTAAGAACGTCTACTACAGGCTCAGCTTCTTCGAACTCTCTAGCTGGTGGTGGTGGTGGTGGTGGTGGTGGTGGTGGTGGCTCTTCAACTGGTGGTGGCGGAGGTGGCTCCACAACCGGCGGCTCCTGTTTCGCACACGCCGCCAGCGTGCCAACCGCGACCATCAAAACGACGAGGCCAGTGATTTTTAGGAGAGCTTTCATTTGGCTTTTTCCTCCGTTTGGTGAGCAGGTCCCGCTCATCTCCCACCCCAAGAGGGGCTCTGGTTAGCGCCTTCTCTAGTCAATTGCCGCAGCCGCGAGCCGTCCAGCCCAACCGCGAAAATATGGGACTGGTTGCCTTGAGCCGCTTCAAAAACGATCTGTCTTCCATCGGGCGACCAATTCGGAGAATCGGCACGCCCATAACCGCGTGTCACTGGGACGCTGCGGCCTGTGCTAAGAGAGTATACAAAAACTTGAAACCTGTTACCCCCTTCTGATGCTGCATAGGCTATCAGATCGGAAAGCTGAGGGTTGGGGTTCCACGCTGGAGAATCGATTTGTGTACCTTCGACCGGTAACCGTCGGACATTAATACCGTCGATACTCA
The DNA here is from genome assembly GCA_964527645.1 of uncultured Legionellales bacterium. Taxonomy (GTDB): domain Bacteria; phylum Pseudomonadota; class Gammaproteobacteria; order CAZGQK01; family CAZGQK01; genus CAZGQK01. The sequence continues at coordinate 709 of CAZGQK010000127.1, forward strand.
TCTTGTAGAGATGCTGCCCCCCACCACGTGTCGAGATAAAGGCGATCTCTCGACCGTTGGGGGAAAATGTTGGTGATGTGTCAATTTCGGAGTTGTTTGTGATCCGCTGCATATCACTACCGTCAGGTTTAGAGATGTAGATCTCGGAATTCCCAGTTTTGGTGCCGTCCTTTGTGGACGAGAACACCAGTCGGCTAGCGTCTGGTGACCAGTCGGGGCTGCTATCCTGCCCATCAGTCCGGATGACCACGGGTGGAATCCCACCACCCTTGTTTAGCATGGCGATATCGACGTTTGGGATGCCATCGTGTGAACGGTAGGAAACATACGCGATTTGGTTCCCATCCGGCGAGAATGCCGGGTTTAGTGCGAACCCACCGTCGTTAGTGATACGTTGGTCACCATAGCCATCGTAATCCATTAAGTGAATTTCTTTGGGGCCACGACGGTTGGAGACGTAGGCTATCCGTGTTGAGGCGGCTCCGTATTGGCCTGTGAAGTAGAAGACGGCCTCGTCGTTGAACTCATGAGCGATTCCACGTAGTTCCGTGTTCGAGATAATTGCCGCGGTGACAGGTATCTCTTGGTAATAACGTTTGCCGATGATCTGTTGGCCGCTGGCAACGTCATAGAGTCGGAACTCAACAATTAGGTCGTCGCCTTGGCGGCGAACGAAGCCTCGGATTAATGCCTCGGCATCGGTTTGGCGCCAGGCCGTGAAGTCTGGGGGCCCATCACCGGAGGCGACGTCTGGGTAGAACTTAGAATCGACCAGATCGAACACCATCGAGTAGTCCAAATCGTTCCATAGGACCTGGCGAAG
>CAZGQK010000128.1:0-1508 GCA_964527645.1 uncultured Legionellales bacterium
CAAATAAGAAAAATATCCACACCTTTTGATAGAAAATGGGTAGAGAGCCTTCGCTCTTGTATTCGTTTAACACGCAATCAATGCTAATCAATTTATCTCCCGCAGAACTCACTTGTTCCTAATCAACAAAGTCAAAAGATCGACAAAGTATAAATAACACATCAATCAATCAACCTGTTTTTCAAACATCACCAGCAATTCATTAGGCCACTCGAGTTGCAACGCAGCAAACAGGTTCACGAGCTGGAAGTAAGAAAGGATGATCTTTATCATAATGGAGTACTTCAGAAAAATAACTTTTATGTGAGTATGACTCGAGCTAGAAATCGTGTTTTAGTAATTTTATGATTCTTGAAGAAGAAATTAATAAAAACTAATTTTTAATTCATATTTTAACTAATCGAATCACAACAAGTTAACTTTCTTTATTAAATCGTTTTTTCAGTTTATTCACATAGCGCTTAAATGGCCAAGTAAACTGCTTCACAAAACTGTTTGGAATTTTATAGCCGACGGTGCCGTATACACTGGCCAAATGATTAGGCATATAAATCGATTTAAAAATCACGTCATAAAGTGGAATAAAGGCTGCATAATTTTTATCAATCGCAGGCTTTTCGGAAGAATGATGCCAGTGATGAAATTCAGGTGTTGCAATCAACCAGCGCAGATAGGGAAAGCGGAAACGCACGTTGGAGTGAATAAAAATGGCATGGAAAGAAATAAAGACTAAATAAGCAAAGACCGCAGACGTATGAAAACCTAACAAGAAAATTGGTAAGGTTGCGATAAAACGGGTCATTAACACTTCAACGATGTGTAAGCGTGAAGAGGCTAGCCAGTCCATTTGTTCCGTTGAATGGTGAATGGCATGAAAGCGCCATAAAAAATTCACTTCATGCATCGCACGGTGTAACCAATAGGTGGTGAAGTCCACCACAATCAATAACTCAATAAACTGCAACCAAATCGGTTGTGCCTGCATATAAGGCACAATCGGATTATTGGGAATATGTGTGATCCAATACTGAATAGGCATGACCGTTAAAAACGAAAAAAGCTGAATGCCAATATGGCTAAACATGAAATATTTCATGTCTGTGACCCAGCCAACGCGCAGAATTTTCTGTTCAGTGTTCTTTGCAAAGAATCCTTCAAGTGGGATAAAAACCAAAGCAAGGATGATTAAGGTAATAACGAAATAATCAAAACCTGCATAAAAGGGTAGGGCTGGCAATGTCGGTGCTTTGATCAGTCCACAGCCTAAAATAGCTGCTAAAATGGTGATACACAAACCATAAAAACCATATTTATTCTGTTTAATGATCGCACTATAGGTACCAAAACCAGCACTGATGATGATACCGAACAGTAAGGTGTAGTAGAAAACATCATAGTGTTTGCTATATAGCGGGCGTAGTTCTGGTGTGGTGAGCACAGTGGGAAATAAAAAGCATAAAGCAGCAAAAATACCCAAAAAGCCTAAGGAAACAGAAAGAAATGCACTG
>CAZGQK010000129.1:0-1500 GCA_964527645.1 uncultured Legionellales bacterium
TCGACCATCTCCGACGGCGTGGTGTGTCGATGCCGGCGAAGATAGCGAACGAGCCCCCGGGTCTGGGAGAGCTTCCGGGTCCCGTACCCGTAGCTCACCCGCGCCGCCCGCTCGACGTCATCGTCAGAACCCATGTAATCCACCAGGGAGACGAATCCGTGATCCAGAACCGGGAAGTACCCGCCCAGGATCTCCTCGGCTGCGGGGATGGTGGGTCGTTTGGTTTCCACGTAGGATGCGGGTTCGAGTCGAGAGGCTCGTGGACCAATTGAGGCGCGAGGGCTGCCCAGGGCAATGCCATCCACCGCGGCTCTCCGCCGATTCTCGGGATTGATGCCTGCTTGAATGATCTCCTGCTCCGCGCGCTCCGGCGCGAGCCCCTGGATTGTACCCCCGTCTGGTTCATGAGGCAGGCGCGGCGCTCTCTTCCCCGCTACCGCGAGCTCAAGCAAGTTCGCGACCTGCTGGAGGTAACCCGCGACCCGGAGCTCGCCGCCCGCATTACCGCGCTCCCCCTCGAGTACTTTCCGGTCGACGCGGCCGTCCTCTTCGCTGACATCTCGACGATCTTCATCGGGGCCGGCCTCGAGGTAACGATCCACAAGGGGCTCGGCCCGCTTCTCCCCGAGCCGTTCGACACCGCAGAGCGGATTCGCTCGCTTGCCCCCTTTGACCCACGCGAGTCGCTTGACTTCGTCCTGGAAACGCTCCGCATCCTGACCGAGAGGCTGGCAGTTCCCGTGGTCGGGTTCGTGGGAGCTCCCTTCACACTCATGACGTACTTCGTCGAGTCCCCACGCTCTCGGGAACGGCAGGGCACAAAGGCCTTCATGTGGCGCGAGCCCGCGCTCTGGGACGAGCTCATGTCGTACTGGTCCGAGCACGTGCTCGCCTTCGCCAGAGCCCAGGCCGAAGCTGGGGCGGCGGCCATCCAGGTATTCGACTCGTGGGCGGGATGCCTCGCGCCCGAAGACTACGGGCGCTATGTGCTGCCCTATACCACCCGGGTCCTCGGAGGGCTGGCCGACTCCGCCGTCCCCTCCATCAACTTCGCCACGGGGAACCCCGCTCTGATCCCTCTACTGGCGCTCGGAGGAGGCGACGCGATCAGCGTGGACTGGCGCGTGGCGATCGACGAGGCCTGGAAGACGATCGGATACGATCGCGCGATCCAGGGGAACTTGGACCCGGCATCCCTACTGGTGGATCGGGAGACCGCCGTCGCCCGGGCACACGAGATCGTCGAGCGGGTCGGCGGGCGTCCGGGACACATCTTCAACGTGGGTCATGGGATTCTTCCGGAAACAGATCCCGACGTCATTCGGGCCGTCGTACAGCACGTGCACTCCGTCGATCTCGCGGCCCTGAGGGAAGGAGACAGGTGCTCCTCCGAGCCTACAAGCGGACCGAATAGGCCATGAAGGACGCGGTCATCGTGTTGAACTTCGGGGAGCCGCCCCGGCCCACCCTCGCCGAGGTGATCCCCTTCCTCGAGAGAAT